>CANKBS010000012.1 GCA_947480015.1 Sphingobacteriaceae bacterium | reverse complement strand
GCACTGTTTGGAATTTTAAATTATACTTCGACCCTAATGCACGGTAGCTGATTCTTGTTGTTAGCTTTTCTGCAATAATACTCTCTTTTAAGCTTTCTGTTATCATTTTAGTTGACTTTTCAGTGTCAACCTATTTTAGGACGAGACAGAAACCCGCCATTATTTACTGTTAAAAAATTCGTTGAACGCTTTTTACTTATTTAACCTTACCACAATATAAAGTGCTAAAATTATTATAATGAATTCCAGGTTGTACTTCTACACCTTACGGGCCTAATGGTTATATCTGGTCTTTTGGTGATCCATCAACTGGCTCAGCAAATAGTTCCACACTCAGCAATCCAACGCATATTTATTCTGCAACCGGAAATTATACTGCATCTTTAATTTTATTGAACCCTTGCAGTAACGACACGCTAAAAAAAGTCATCACAATTAGTATAGTTGGTCCTAACCCTTTAGTAACTGGTCCAACAACTATTTGTAAAGGTGATAAATTCACTTACACAATAACAGGTGGCAGTACTTATAATTGGTTTAATAATACGACCGCAAGTACAATTGCACTTTCACCTGTTACAAACACAGTGTACTCGGTGTCTGCCACAAGCAATGGCTGTACATTATCAAAAACATTTTCGGTTACAGTAAGCCCTTGTACAGGCATTGCAGCGCATAGTCCTGATGGTTTAAGTTTACAAGTGTTTCCAAACCCTTTTAATGATGCCTTAAAGATTGAAACGAGCGAGGCTTGTACTTTAATTATTTCAGACATTAACGGTGCTACAATAAATAAAAGTGAATTAAATGTAGGCACCAATGAAATTAATACAGTCCAATTAAAAGCTGGTGTTTATTTTGTTAAAGCAATAGGCGTTTCAGGAACATGGAACAGTAGGATTGTGAAAACGGAATAAAATTTCAGAAAACAGATTATCAAAATTAAAAGGAGTTCGGTTGGAACTCCTTTTAATATTAATAAAAAAACAAAATAACCTTTGTATTCTATTATCAATTAACTAAGCTAAATAAGATGTATAACTTGCTAGTTTATCTTTAACTATAATAAAACTATCCATACAGTTCTAATATTACCTGAACAAGAACAATTATTAGTTGTCTTATAAGTCTCGTATAAGACATATCAGATTGCGCATTGTTGTACCTATGTTGTACCTCCGATATCCAAAAAACAAAAAACCCCAGTATTTACTGAGGTTTCTAAAAGTGACTCCGAAGGGATTCGAACCCCCAACCAACAGAACCGGAATCTGCCATTCTATCCAATTGAACTACGGAGCCAAAAAGGAGAACAAATATAGCATCATATTTTATCGTATAAGTATAATATTGTCGTATTTTTAGCGTTATAATTGTCTATCCACAGTAATTTATGCGTTCGGTACTTTTACTAGTTTTTTGTTCCTTGTCGTTTTTGGGCTTTTCTCAAATTGGGCCCTATACTTGGTATGATCACCTCAGTATTAATTCCTGCAATTCAGTAACCAAATGCGGAACGACCATTTACGCCTCTTACAGAAATGGCCTAATCAAATTCGATCAAAGCGAATGGAGTCCGAAAACTGTAAATAAAATAAATGGTTTAAGTGATATTGGTATTCGCTGGCTGCGCACAAATTCATACAATAACAAGCTTCTAGTAATTTACGATAATTGTAATATCGATGTCATTGATCAAAACGGCAACATCGTTAATTATCCCGATTTTAAATTAAAATCATTTAGTGGAAAGAAAATAATAAATGAAGTAAGCTTCGACAAACAATATGCTTACCTGGCTTGCGGCTTTGGCATTGTGGTGTTTGACATGGAGAAACTGGAGGTGAAAGATACTTATTTGATTGGTGCTAATGCCTCACAATTGGAAGTGTATCAAATTGCACTGAATGATTCACTTATTTTTGCAGCCACGCCAATTGGGGTTTACAGGTCGAATTACAAAACACGTATTTTAAATAATTATAAAAACTGGAAGCTTGATACAATCAATTTACCAAAGGGTCCTTATTCAGGTATTGTAAAAGTTGACGGTAAATTATTAGCAGCCTATGCCCCCAGCAAACGCAGTGATACCATAACCGGCAAAGACACCTTGTATTTATTAAATCCTGCCAACGTTTGGATAAAATACCCACCTATGGCAAATGCCGGAAGTACAATCAAACGTATGGAAGCAACTTATAAAGACTTGTTTTCAACCTCTAATGTAACCGGTTTATCGGTCTTTAATGTAAATACCGGACAGTTGGCCACCATTATCAATAACTTTAATGGTCAGGTGGGCTATGGCACTCATCGCGATTCTTACATTGGATTGGATCACACCAACAACATCTCTTATTGGTTAGCCGATTGGCAATTTGGACTTTTTCAAACCTATGGTTTTTATTTCCCTCAAAATAAAATTACACGAAATGGTACGAACGCAAATACCATCAGCAACATTGATGTATTTAACGGAAAAGTTGCGGTATCGCCTTCATTTGTTGATAACGCAGGCCAAGGAAATTATTCAACAGAAGGTTTGAATTATTATGTAAATAAAAATTGGTCTTACCTGCCCTGCAAAGACGAAAACGGCAAAGCCATTGTTGATGTTACCTCGGTTTTAATTGATCGTAAAGACACTTCTGTAACTTGGAGCGCCTCTTGGTATTTAGGCGTGATGAAATACAAGAATAACAAACCGGTTAAAGTATACTCACCCAGCACAACCACTATGGCCACTATTAACGGAGAGCCGCGTTGTTCGGGATTAAGTACCGATAAGGATGGAAACATATGGGTTACTAATTCAGATCAGAAAAACTTTTTGAGTGTCATTAAAAAAAACGGAAACTTTCAAAATTTTGGTTTTGATGCCGGTCGTTTCGCCCGTAAAACCTTTGTTGATAAAAACAACAACGTTTGGATTTTACACGAACGGGGCGGAGGCGTAACTGTTTTTAAACCGGGCAATTTTTCTAATCCCGTTATGTTTGTTGATAATGCCAAAGCCTTTAATGCCCGTTTACTTTTAAATGAAGTGGGAAGTGGCAACTTACAGGACAATGCGGTATATGCCATTGCAGAAGATAAAGACGGTAAGATTTGGATTGGCACTGCGCAAGGCATCAGTGTTTTTTATAACCCATCGGCTATTTTTAGTTCAAGCGATTTTGATTCACAGCCTATTAAAATTGTGCAAGATGGAAACGTTGAATTATTATTAAGTAAAGAAGCCGTGACATCTATTGTGGTTGATGGCGCTAACAACAAATGGATAGGCACCTCACAAGGTGGCGTGTATTGTTTTAGTCCCGATGGATTAAAACAAATTTATCACTTCACGAAAGAAAACAGTCCGCTTTATTCAAACGGCATAATTGATATGGCCTATGATGAATCAACCGGCGACGTATTTATTGGCACCGACATTGGCTTACAATCATTCAGAGGAACCATCGTGGCCGGCGAGGAACAGTATAGCAATGTGTACGCTTATCCAAATCCCGTGAAACCAAATTATCAGGGTTCGGTATTTGTTCGTGGCTTGATGGATAATTCGGTTGTGAAAATTACCGATGAAAGTGGCAACCTGGTTTGGGAAACAAAATCTAATGGTGGACAAATTGAATGGCCGGTAACGACTTTATCGGGAAACCGTGTCACCACAGGTGTTTATATTGTTTATGCGAGCACTACCACCGGTGAATTTAAAGCACTAACAAAAGTTTTGGTTGTCAACTAATGCGTGTTTCAGATAAAGCCATTGTTTTGCAAGCCATTAAACATGGCGATAAAAAATTCATTTTAAAATTATTTACCCGTCAGCATGGTACCCTTACTGTGGCCACCAGCATTGGCAAATCTGCTTCTTCCAAAATAAAATCAACCAGCATCATGCCTTTAACTTTGTTGGATGTAGAGTTGGTATTAAAACAAAACAAAGAAATTCATCAACTCAGCGAAGCTTCTTGTTATTGTATAAACAATCACATTTCCGATTCTTTATCTAAACTCAGTATCGCTCAGTTTTTAAATGAAATACTTATTAAGTGTTTAAAAGAGCAAGGCGCCAACGAACACTTGTACGAATTTGTAGAAACCTGTTTAAAATTTTTAAACGATGCACAGGAAGATTTCGTGAATTTGCATCTGTATTTTTTAAGTGAGTTCACTAAATACTTGGGCTTCGAACCACAAAACAACCATGGTCCGAATGCTCCCTATTTCGATTGCCGCGAAGGCCGTTTTTCTTCACTTCACCTTACCTTGCCATTGGGTTTAAATGCCGAAGAGTCGATTCTTTTTTCTGAAAGTTTAAAATGTAATTTACTTAAAACAAAACTAAGCAATACCCAACGCGCCCTCTTATTAGAACTACTCATTTGCTATTATAAGTTACATGTACCGGGCTTTAACGATTTAAAAAGCCTGGAAGTACTAAAAGAGGTGATGATTGGTTAATCCCCTTTGAACCACCCTTCGACAACGCTTCGACAACGCTTCGACTCCGCTCAGTGCAATAGGCTCAGGGCGAGCATAAGGCACCCTTCGGCTACGCTCAGGGCATGCATAAGGACATATAAGGATGCACCTGATATTTTTTAAACTTATTAATCCTTTTGAATTCATTAAATAACCTTGAAGACATTTAACTTTTCTGAAACCTTCGAATGTAATTTTTAGCAAGTATATGTTGAGCGAGTTAGATAGCATGGCCGAGGTAAAGATGCGTGTTATCCGGACCGATAGGAAAAACTTTGTGGTAGAAATTAAGATTCAGTTCAATAATAGATTAAAATGTAAATTCAGAAAACTGCGCCACTGACCGCAGCGACATCCCCGTGCAGACTTGGTCTAGAGCGGTTTTTGGGTAGGGCAAAAGTTCGGTGAACTTTTGAGCCAGATTGTGCGCTAGCTTTGACCCTTAGGGCAAAGACCCCGCACCAAATTAACCGCTCTTGGACAAGGCAAGCGCGATACAGCAGGGCAAAAGGCTTGTAGCCTTTTGAGCCGGATTGTGTGTTAGCAGGGCCCCCTCAAGCAAAAGGCAATCCAAATGAAACGAAGCCTTTTTGCTTTAGGGGGAGGCGCCCAAAAATTAAAGAACCATGATATCGCATTCACAATTCTTTAGCTCCCACTTACTCATAAACTGACCTTTCAAACTCAGCTTACTGAAGGCTATATACTACAAAAGCCGTCCGGGTATTCCCGAACGGCTTTTAAAATTCCTGATAAAAGAAATATTATTTATGCGTTTTTTCGCTGCTTACAGTAAGTTTTTTACGGCCTTTTGAACGGCGTGAAGCCAATACACGGCGACCATTTGCTGATGCCATACGCTCTTTGAAACCATGTTTGTTCTTTCTCTTGCGTTGCGATGGTTGGAAGGTCCTTTTCATGTTCTTATCTAATTAAATTTCTTAATATTCTTAAAAATGGAGTGCAAATATAGAGCTAATTTTTGTTCCGGCAAATTTTATTCTTAAAAACGCCACAATTTTGTTGGTTTAGCCCATAATTTAATGACAAGTTACGGAATTATTCCCCTAATTTTGTGTATTCTATGGCAAAGCAAGAAGAAACTAAGTCAAGCGGTCTCAAAAAAGACGAACTACCTAAAGCAAAGCTCACAATTAAGAACCTGAAACGCTCCATGCGCCTATTTGGCTATTTAGGAAGTCATAAATGGAAGTTTATACTCGGGATGTTTTTTTTAGCTGCTAGTGCGGGAGTCGGACTAATTTTCCCCTTAAAATCAGGCGAGTTATTTGGCTTTTTGGGCGAAACTACCAAGCCGGTAGAACAAATTAAGACCGAACTGGTAAGTGTGGGCTTGGTCTTACTGATTATATTGGTTGCTCAGGCATTATTTTCCTTTGGTCGCGTTTACTTATTTGCACAGGTAACCGAAAACATCTTAAAATCTGTTCGTCAAGATACCTTTAAGCGCCTCATTCAAATGCCCATGAGTTTTTTCTCAAAAAATCAGGTGGCCGAATTAAGTAGCCGCATGGCAACCGATATTAATGTGATTTCAGAGGCATTTACAGTAAACATTGCCGAATTTATCAGACAGTTTATAGTAGGCGTGGGAGGCTTAATTTTACTGGTGTCCACCACCGAATGGACCATTGCCAAATGGTTTTTGATCATCATTCCACCACTTACCATTGTGGCTATTTTGTTTTCGCGTAAGATCCGTAAATTTTCAAAAGTGTATCAGGAAAAAATTGCCGAATCGAATGTGGTGGTGGGAGAAGCCCTCACCGGCATTACCAATGTAAAAACCTTTACCAACGAATTTTATGAAATTGCCAAATACGATAAAGTAATCAATGTCATTAAAGAGTTTGGTTTAAAATACGGCATTTTCAGAGGCGCCTTTTTCTCCTTTGTGATGGTATTTATTTTTGGTTCCATCTTTTTTATTTTATGGCAAATGCTTTTTGCTTTAAAAATCGAACATTCTATCACGCCTAACGCTTTTGGCACCTTTATGATGCTCTCGTTATTTGTAGCAGGCTCATTGGGCGGCTTACCTGAGCAAATTGCTTCTATTCAACGAGCCTTGGGCGCTACCGACCGCGTGTTTGAACTCATAGATGGTGATGTTGAACACATTGAATTATTGAAAGACAATGTAGCCCTTAAAAGCACCAAAGGTGAAATTGAATTTAATAACATCTCCTTTAACTATCCTTCTCGTTCCGATTTTACCGTCTTAAAAAACATCAGCTTTAAAGTGGAAGCCGGTCAAACCGTTGCCCTGGTGGGCTCAAGCGGTTCAGGAAAAACCACCATTGCTTCCTTGATACTTCGTTTTTATGATCCTACCAACGGGGCGGTGTTAATTGACGGTATCGATAACCGGTCTATTTCACTCACCGAATTGCGTAAACAAATTGCCCTGGTGCCTCAGGATGTAATTTTATTTGCCGGCACCATTCGTGATAATATTGCATATGGTAAAACCAACGCCAGCGATGCCGAAATTGAGGAAGCTGCTAAAAAAGCAAATGCTTACGACTTTATTGTGTCTTTTCCCGATCAGTTTAAAACTTTGGTTGGCGAACGAGGCATTCAATTATCGGGTGGCCAACGTCAGCGTATTGCCATTGCCCGTGCGGTATTAAAAAACCCGAGCATTTTAATTTTAGACGAGGCAACAAGCAGTTTGGATAGCGAAAGCGAACGCTTGGTTCAGGAAGCCCTTGATAAGTTGATGATTGGCCGTACCAGTGTTGTCATTGCTCACCGTTTAGCAACGGTGAAAAATGCCGATAAAATTATTGTGCTTCAAAATGGCGCCGTGCAAGAATCGGGCACACATCAGCAATTGATCTTAAACGAAAGCGGCTTATACCACAAGTTAAGCAAAATGCAATTCGAATTAAATTAGTTGAATTAGGCGCAAAAAAAACAGGCAGTTTATCGGATAATCTGACAAATTCTGCCTGTAAGTGGTGGCCTCTTTTTACTTAGCATTCACACAAAAAGGGCCGTACAATTAAATTTAAGCCCAGGCTAAGAAAAATAGTACTAAAAATCGTAGAAGCTTACCACGGTATTACTTTTAACAATCACACTCTTTTTACACTCTTACAAAAGATTTGCCAAAAGGGTTGGGCGGATTTAATAATTTTAACAAAAACTTTAATTTTTGACGCAAACGCATCTTTAATAGACCTTTAGTTCATTTAATTCTTCTTATTTTTATCATTCAAAATTTACACAGCTATGACTACGGCAAAACCTAAAAAAAGCATCTTAAAACGTATTTTAAAATGGACGGGAATTTCTTTCCTTATCCTGCTTATTCTTTTAATTGCAGCACCTTTTATGTTTAAGGGTAAAATTGTTGCCCTAGTGAAAGAACAGGCCAATGCCAACTTAAATGCAAAAGTAGATTTTGGCGATTTTGATCTGAGTTTAATATCCTCCTTTCCCGATTTTCGTTTTAAAATTAATGCAGTAAGTGTGATTGGTATGGATGAATTTAAAGATGATACCCTGGCCTATATCGGGCAATTAAGTACCGATATCAATTTAAAAAGTGTGCTCAGTGGGGGCCCTTATAAAATTAATTCCATCATCATTGATAAGGCCCGCATTTTAGGAAAAGTATTAAAAAGCGGAAAAGCCAATTGGGACATTGCCAAGCCCGATAGCGCCGCACCAGCCGCTGCCGACACCTCGGCGCCAAGTAAGTTTGCCATGAAACTAAAAGAATTTAAAATTAATGAAGCTTATATTGTTTACGATGATCAACAGGGCGACATGTATGCTAAACTCGAAAATTTAAATTACAGTTTAAACGGCGATTTCACGCAGGATAATTTTGTGCTAAATAATATCATGGACATTGCCAAAACCACTTATAAAATGGGCGGCGTGGCTTATCTTAATGACGTGCATACGAAGTTGAAAGCAGATCTGGACATGGATATGCCCAACATGAAATTTACCTTCAAAGAAAACGAATTAAGTCTGAATGACCTTAGCATAGGCTTCGATGGCTATGTGGCCATGCCCGATACCAATATTGATATGGACCTGAAATTTATAGCCAAACAAACCGAGTTTAAGGCCATCCTTTCACTCATCCCAAGTGTTTACAGCAAAGATTTCGCTTCGGTAAAAACTGACGGTAAGCTTGCTCTTGATGGTAATGCCAAAGGAAGGTATAACGCTTCGCAGCTACCCGCATTTGCCGTAAATCTTTCTATTATAGATGCCATGTTTAAATACCCGAGTCTGCCTAAGTCGGTTAACAACATCAATGTGGAAGTGAAAGTGTTTAATCCGAATGGCATTTTAGATGCAACCACCGTTGATGTAAATAAATTTCACCTCGAAATGGCCGGTAATCCCATCGATATGTCGGCGCATGTTAAAACGCCGATCTCCGATCCCGGCATTAAAGCCACCATTAAAGGACTTATTAATTTAGCTTCCGTAAAAGAATTTATTCCGCTCGATAAAGGAGATGATTTGAGTGGTACTATTAAAGCCGACATTAGTGCCGACGGACATATGAGCGCCATTGATAAAAAAGAATACGATAAATTTAAGGCCAGTGGTGCATTTGAAATAGATCAGATGAATTACAAGAGTGACAGTTTACCATTTCCGGTTAAACTGAATCAAATGAAATTAAACTTCACCACGCAATATGTTGAGCTCACTAGTTTTGACGCCATGTTGGGTAAAAGCGATGTAAAGGCTCAGGGTAAGATTGAAAATTTATTGCAATACCTGTTTAAAGATGAACTCATTAAAGGGTCCTTTAATATGACCAGTAATTTAATGGATCTGAATGAAATGATGGGCAGCTCTACTTCAACCGCAGTTGCTACCACCACTGCGGCTACAACCGGCACGGCCGCTTCAACGGCTAGCACCGGTGTTTATCCGGTGCCGGCTAATTTGGATTTTAATTTAAATGCAACTATTACCAAAGTCTTGTATACGAATATGGTGCTTGAAAACATGGTAGGCAACATTGTGGTGCGGGATCAAAAAGTTGACATGACCAATTTAAAAATGAATGTGATTGGCGGCGCATTAACCGTTAATGGTTATTATGAAACCACCAACATTAAAAAACCAACGGTGGCCATGAATTTAAAAATGGAGAACTTCGACATTCAAACCACGTTTAAAACGTTTAATACCGTTCAAAAAATTGCGCCCATTGGTGAGTATGCCAAAGGGATGTTTACTGCCACGCTCGAGAATTTTAAAACCTCACTTAACGCCAACATGGAACCTGATTTGAATGCGGTTGCGGCTAAAGGTGTATTTAAAACCAGTAAAGTAAATGTGGGTGGTTTTCCGCCATTTGTAAAATTAGGAGAAGCCTTAAAAATTGAGCAGTTAAAAAACATGGAGGTGAGTAATGTAACTGCCGTGTATCATTTAACGAACGGTCGTTTAATTCTTGATCCCTTTGATGTGAAAGTAAATGCCATCAACACCAACATTAGTGGTAGTGCAGGACTCGACCAAACCATCGATTACAAATACAAAATGGACATTCCGCGCGCGCTATTTGGCGGTGCCGCTAATTCGGCTTTAACCGGATTATTAAATCAGGCTAACTCAGCAGCCGGTACCAATGTGGCCATGGGTGAAAAAATTAATGTAATTGTGTTAATGGGCGGAACAGTTACAAAACCTACTATTAAAACCAGCATGAAAGATGAGGCGAAGAGTTCGGTGACAACAGTTACCACGCAAGCGCTAAACGCCGGAATTGATAAGGCTAACGAAGAGGCTCAAAAAATATTAGAGGACGCAAAAATTCAGGTTGAAAAACTAAAAGCCGAAGCCCAAGTGCTTTCAGATAAAGCCAGGCAAGAAGGCTATGCCAATGCCGACAAATTAGTTGAGCAGGCAAACAATCCTTTATCAAAAATAGCCGCTAAAAAAGCAGCAGAGTTAGCTAAAAAAGAAGTGGATAAAAAAGCGCAGGCTATTTTAGATCAAGCTGATATGAGTGGCAAAAAGATTTTAGATGAGGCTAAAGTGAGAGCTGATGCTAAAGCAGCGGCCAACAAAAAATAAGCTACAAAGCCAAATGATTTGATTTTACTGCTGAGCCATAAAATAGGCTGGCGGCATTATCAAAGGTTTCACTGAGGTCGGTGGTGAAAAATGTTACAGCGCCACCTTTACTGCAATTCATTTCCATTTCGGGGTGACGGTTTAAATAGTTTTTCAACCCTTGAGCTACAATACTTCCTTGCGAAAGCACAGCCACCTGAGCCGGTAAATAGTCTTTTATTTTATTTAAAATGAGTGGATAATGGGTGCATCCAAGAATAACGGCATCAATTTTAGATTGTTGTTGCATGAGATGATCAACATGTTTTTTAATAAAAAAGTCGGCCCCTTCATTATCCATTTCATTGTTCTCAATGAGCGGCACCCACATGGGACAAGCTTCTTGATAGACTTTTAAATCAGGAAAAAACTTTTCAATTTCTACCAAATAAGAACCGGAACTAACGGTACCTGAAGTGCCGAGAACACCAACGTGTTTGCTTTTGCTGTAGTTGCCAATTAGTTCGGTGGTAGGGCGAATGACGCCAAGAACCCGTTTAGTTGGAGCAATTTTTGGGAGATCTTTTTGCTGAATGGTTCGTAAGGCCTTTGCTGATGCGGTGTTACAAGCTAATACCACTAGGTGGCAACCCATGTCGAATAAATGTTTGACACATTCCAGCGTGTATTCATAAACGGTTTCGTAACTCCGCGAACCGTAAGGAGCACGGGCATTATCACCTAAATAAATAAAATCGTGCTCGGGTAATTCTTTCACCAGTTCTTTTAAAACGGTTAATCCGCCGAAGCCGCTGTCGAAAACCCCAATGGGCTGATATGCTTTTTTTTCGTCCGCCATTTGAAGGCACAAATCTAAACAAACAATAAATCATTTTGTCGATTCGTGCTATTATTTCCTCGGTGAACGATTAGATAATTCTGATCAAGCTCGGGCAAGCGATAACAAGGTGTCGCTTTACAGTCATAATACCTTGATGGCCTGTGACTTTTGGAAAATCGGACACCTTGTTTCCAATCACAACAACAGGCTTTAACGCTGAAAAACTTGCCTTATGGGTGCGTTTGCTTTGGTTAATTCCGCTAACGCGATAACACATTTAGCAAAACCGGAATTGAGGCAAAAAACCTAAGAAACCGGAAGAAAAGGCTACTAAAGAGTCAAAATTGCCCCGCTTTTATTAATAATACAGACGAAAATAAACACAATAAAAGGCTTAATTTTACGTTTCATACCTAGATTTGTTAAAGAAAGTCTTTTTATATTTTTGTTGCTTCCTAGCAGTTTCGGGAATGGCGCAAACCAGAAAACGTAATTTTCGTCAGCGCGAATTAGGTTTTTTTGGTGGCGGAAGCTATTACATTGGGGATATTAACCCACGAAGTCACTTTACAGGTAGTCTTCCAGCAGCCGGTATTTTTTTCAGATACAGCACCAATTACCGTTATGCCTTTCGTTTTGGATTTAATTATGGAGAAATTAGTGGTAATGACGCCAGCAGTAGCGAAGCTGATCAAAAAGAAAGAAATCTAAGTTTCAAATCACAGGTTTACGAACTCAATACCACGGCTGAATTTAATTTTGTGGAATACCGTATTGGACACGATAAATACAAATTTACCATGTATGTGTTTGCTGGTTTAGCTGGTTACTATTTCGATCCCAAAGCTAGTAATAATGGCAGTTTTGAATCTTTGCGCAATTATCACACCGAAAGTCAAAGCAAATCTTACCCTAAATATCAAGTGAGTGTGCCTTTTGGTGTTGGTCTTAAATGGAATGTGGGTGAGCGCTGCGGCATTGGTATCGAATGGGGTCCACGACGTACATTTACCGATTACCTAGACGATATAAAGGGCGCCTATCCGATTGTGAATGACGGAAGCAATGGAGGCTTTACCGACAGAACGGTTAATGGCTCAGCCAAACCAGGCAGCATGCGTGGTAATCCAAGCACTAAAGATTGGTATTTCTTTTATGGGCTAAGTTTAAATATTAAACTCCGTGATCCACACCGTACCTGCCATGGCATGGTGATCAAGAAACGCTAAATTAATAAGCGTTTCCTGACCTACACACCTTATTCTTTTATAATACGAAGTAATTCAGAATTACTTTGGTGGTTACTTAGCTTTAAGAAATACAATCCGGCAGCTAACTGCGACACATTAATTTCCATGGTTTTATCTGAGCCATGAAAGGATAATTGCTGCGTGTACACAACCTTGCCTGATACATCCAACACGGTTACGTTTAAATGAGTGCTGCTGTTATTTTCAGCTTTAATGCTGAGTTTTCCTTTCGTCGGATTTGGGAAGACCGTAAACAAGTCATTGTCAAGCGCCATTGATTTGCTAATATCTGTGCATAAGGAAACCGTTAGTCTAAGAGCAACAGCATTATCACAGCCATTAAAATCGGTTCCGGTGCAAACATAGGAAGCAGTTGGATCGGCAATAAAGGTGGCCGATACACCGGTTTGACTTCCCGGCGACCAAGTAAACGAATTTGCCCCCGCTGCATTGATATTAAACACTTCGCCTTTACAGATAACACTGTCGATTGCACTAAATGAAATAGGCTGCAAAGCGTAAACCGTTATGACTTTCGCTATCGTTTTTTTACAACCATTTGGCCCTATACCTGACAAGGAGTAGGTGGTTGAGGTGCTCGGATTCGCATTTATTGAAGTCGCATTACTACCGGTACTCCAGGTGTAACTGAGTGCCCCATTCGCATTTAAGGTTAAAGTGCTGCCTGAACAAAGTGTGCTTGAGCCGCTAATGAGTAGCGTGGGTGATGGAATTGTGGAAGCTGCAACACTTTGGGTTACATTACAACCATTGGCAGTTCCGGTAACCGAATAAACGATTGCTGATAAGGGATAAAAGGTAGCCGTAGAAGCGGTGCCTCCAACATTACTCCAAGTATAAGTTGTGGCACCCGAAGCCGTTAAATTTAATGCTGCTCCTGCACAAACGGTTTGCGTATTGCCGGAAATGGAAATGATTGGTGGGTTATTGATGGTTACTGTTTGAATTTGAATCGTACCCGGACCATTTGCATTACTTGATTGAAAACTTACGGTATAACTACCACTTGACGAAAAACTCATACCACAATTTTGTGACGTTGTTGTGTTTAGGGTAACACCTGTAATTGGGCTAACAGACCAAGACCAGGAAGTTGAACCATTCGCTGATTGATCTGAAAAGGTTACCACCGAACCCACACATTTACCCAGTGCAGGGATACTAAAATTACTTATTGGAACCGCATTAGTAGCAATCACATCAACAGCCCAAACACCACGCCCATAAGTGGCAGCATATAATGTCGTAGGCGAGGCTGGGGTGATTTCTAATTCAGATACCGGTACATTTGGTAAACCAGCATTGTATAAGGTCCAACTTGGCGATTGATTATCGCGGTAATAAATCCCAATATCCATACCAATGTAAACACGATCATTCGTGCCGGGCTGATAAACTATGGTATTAGCCGGAAGGTTTGGCAAATTAGCGCTGTAGTTCGTCCAACTTGTACCGCCGTTGCTGGTCACATAAACCTTATTACCGGCCGAAAAACCACTTAAAACCACCCAAACATTATTTGGATCATTCGGATCAATAGCTAAATAAGTTGGGTTGCCCAAACCTACCGGCACTGTTCCGGTTACGGTTGTCCAAGTTGCGCCCCCATCAATGGTTTTGAATATACCACCGGCTTTCACCAAATAAATAATTTGATTATTAGACGGTGCAATGGCAAATTCAGTAACATCACCACCTGAAGGTAAAGCTGTTAGTTGGCTCCAGCTGCCACCCAAATTAGTTGACTTGAATAAATTCGCATAGCCGCAATACAAGGTATTCGCCACCACCGGATCTTGTCTCCATACAGTCAACCATGGCGCCGTGCCCGTTAAGCCCGAGGTTGCGCCAGCCCAACTCGTGCCACCATTGGTTGAGCGCTGTAAGGCACCGTTTTGGTATTCACCAAACACATTGTTATCATTCGTACGGTCGTAAAAACAATCCATGCCATCACCGCCTATTTTAGCACTGTAAGTGCTGCCATTCCATATGCTGGTACCATTATCCTGATGTCCGCTGATCCATTTGTTAGGCGTGAGTGATGATAAGCCCATGCGATAAATTTGAGAAATATTCATCGTGCCTGAAATCTCTGTCCAGTTAAGGGCGCCAACGGCACGTTTATATACTGTACCATCATTTACATTAAAAAGTACGCCATTATTAGCATATTCCAAATCATGCTGATCGGCATGTGTAAATGGTGCACCGCCCGAACCGGTCCAATGACCGTAAAGGGCCCATGTGGCACCGCCATTAAAACTGCGCCAAACATTTACACCACCAATAACCAATTCATCACGGTTAAGCGGTGAGGAAGCAATTGCCAAATCGTACCAGCCTTGTCCGCCGGTGCTACTTCCACTGGTAGTGCCATCTAAAATATTTGGAGTCGTCGACATCACATTAAAACTGGTGCCGGCATTGGTTGATTGGTATAAGCCCAAAAATCCGTTGGTAGTTCCGTTTGAAGCAAGTACATAAACATAGTTAGCATCTGCAGTGGTTACGGCAATCGACATACGTCCCGCTGCGCTGGTAATTCCAGTTATCACGTTGGTAAAGGTTTGACCGCCATCCGTTGAAATTTTAAAATTAGTTCCTGCCGAGTAAACCGTATTCGGATCACCAGGTTTAAATTCCATGTCATACGTATTCGCCGTAGAAACCTGTGTCCAGCTGGTTCCGCCATTACTTGTGCGGTAAATACCCGTGTTGGTTCCCGCCAAAATTATTAAGGGGTTGTTGGGATTGATTAATAGGCGACGAATTAAAAAACTTACAGTTACAGGATTGGTTAAACCGGTTGTGTTCCAAGTTAAGCCACCATCAATACTTTTTAACACACCAATACTTTTTGTATCACCGGCATCACCGTCGCCGGTTGCTAAGTACATCACATTGGTGTTATTCGGATCAATGGCCAAATCGGTGCAACCTATGACAGGTAAATTATCGGTGTTGGTGGTCCAGGATGTGCCGCCATTCGTCGATTTCCACAGTCCGCCAGCCGGAGCACCCACCCAAATGTTAAGGGTATTGGTAGGGTCGATGGTGATAAAACACAAACGACCTGCTTTTAAAAACTGCCCACCTGCCGAACCACTAATGGCGCCAAAAGGCCCCATAGGCGTAAAGGTAGCCGAAGCAATAAGGTTGGTAGTGCTACCAATGAGTTTTCCCGAAGTCACAGGCGTTTTTTGTTGTTTTAAAAATTCTTGAAAATTAACTGCTGTTTGATTTAATAAAGAAAGTTCACCACTCGGATAAACACGCGGAGCCACAAAATTTTCCCAGCGTTTAAAGGCTTTATAACCCTTGCCTTTTTCACTCACATCACGAGTCGACCAATAGGTTTCAAAATCAGATTTGATTTCATAATAATTAGCATGAGGGTCCTGCATTTTAGTTGCCCAATCTTGAGCAATGGATACACGTGAGTTTAGCATCAAAAGGAGCAGAGGCAGAATGGTTTTGATTTTCATGACGACGAATTAATCTTTTAAATTGTACAATAAATGAGAAGGCTAAAATAAGGTATTTAAGGCAACTAATTGTAAGGAAATAGTTGTTTAACAAGGTTCCGATTGGGAGCCCGGTTATACAACTAAAAGAATTGAAACGGTTTATTCTTTAATAATTCGTACGAGCCCTGAACTACTTTCTTTATTCGAAAGTTTCAGAAAATACATGCCGGCTGCAAGCTGACTGATATTAAGTTCTTGTGCAAGATCGCCGGATGTAAAATTTAATTGCTGATTAAAAACAACTTTGCCCGAAACGTCTAAAACCGAAACCAACACTTGTTTTTGTAGCGCCGATTCGGATTTGAGGCTTAACTTCCCTTTGGTTGGATTAGGGAAAACCATAAATTGATCTTGGTTTAAGGAGAGCGATTTATGAAGGCTTGTACAAAGTGAAATGCTAATGGTGGCTACGGATGAATTCGAACAGCCATTGACATCAATTCCTAAACACGTAAAAGTGCTGCTTGCACTGAGGTTGAGCAAAAGTGGATTGTTATTTTGGCCGCCGGGCAACCAAGTATAAGAACTCGCACCACCCGCATTGAGTAAAACTGCTTGATCAATACATAATACCGAATCGCTTTGAGATATTGTGATGACAGGTAGCGGATCAACGGTAATCGTTTTTACAAACGATGATTTGCAAAAATTTGGAGCAATGGCATTTACCGTATAGGATGTGGTAACGCTTGGACTCACCGAAATAAACGGACTTAACGAACCATTATTCCAGGTGTAAGAAAGCGCGCCATTAGCAAGCAGAACCGCTGAATTTCCGATACAAATATTATTAACACCGTTTACGGTAATGGTAGGGACAGGAGAAGCTGTAACCGTGAAGCTTTTAGAAACGGTACAACCATTCGAAATCCCAACCACAGTATAAATTGTACTGACACTTGGCGCAAATGTAGCTGTTGATGCCGAACCGCCGCCGTTACTCCAGGCATAGGAGTTTGCACCGCTAGCGGTAAAGGACACCGCCGATCCACCACAAACTGTTTGTGTTAAGGCAGAAAGGGATAAATTAGGGGCGGTATTCACCGTAAGAATTTGTATGTAGGTATTCCCCGAACCGTTACTATTACTAGCCACAAAACTCACCGTGTAAGTTCCGCTGCTTAAAAAAGTAATGGCCGGATTTTGAGAGCCAGTTGAACTTATAGATGCTGTAGCAGGACTAACTGACCAGTTCCAACTGGTTGGTGTATTAATAGATTGATCGGAAAAAGTAATGGCGCTATTGGCGCATAAAATACCAGGATTAATACTAAAACTAGAGGTTGGAATGGTTGCGCCGGCCGCTAAACTTGCAACCCAAACACCACGACCATAAGTAGCCACGTGCAACAAACTGGGTGTTGCAGGCGAAATTTCAAAGTCAGAAATGGGAACATTTGGAAGCCCGGTATTATACATGGTCCATGAGGCAGATAGGTTATCACGGTAATAAATTCCAACATCCATGCCAATATAAATACGGTCGTTCGTCGAAGCTTGATAGATACAGCAATTAGCAGGAAGATTTGGAAGATTGCCCGAATAATTGGTCCAAGTGCTTCCGCCATTTGTCGTCATAAATACTTTGTTGCCGTTTGAGTAACCACTACAAACCACCCAGGCATTGTTAGCGTCTGTGGGATCTATGCAGACGAATTCAGGTAAGGCAGAAGCAACAGGAACAGTTCCGGTTACATTTGTCCAGTTTAGGCCACCATCAATGGTTTTGTAAATACCCGAACTTTTTAAAACATAAATAACCAAATTGTTATTTGGCGAAATCGCAAATTCACGGATGGTACCGGTTCCGGGAATAGCCGCTAATGACGTCCAAGAAACCGCTTGATTGGTCGACTTAAAAAGATCAGTATAACCCACATACAAATTATTAGGATTTTGCGGGTCTTGTTTCCAAACCGTTACCCAAGGTGGCGCCCCGCTTAATCCGCTGGTAGCGCCTGTCCACGACAGCCCACCGTTAACCGACCTTTGTAAGGAACCATTTTGGTATTCGCCAAAAACATTATTATCGTTGCTGCGATCAAAAAAACAATCCATGCCATCGCCACCTAAACAAGCATTGTAAGAGGTGCCATTCCAAATACTAGAGCCATTATCCTGATGACCGGTTATCCATTTATTAGGTGTTAAGGACGATAAACCAATGCGGTACATTTGAGAAATATTTATAGCACCCGAGATTTCTGTCCAGGTGGTGGCGCCTACCGAGCGTTGATAAACTGTTCCATCGTTGGTATTAAATAAAACACCATTGGGAGCATATTCCAAATCATGCTGATCGGCATGTGTAAAAGGTGCACCACCGGAACCTGTCCAGTGACCATATAAAGCCCAGCTCGAACCACCATTTAAACTTTGCCATACATTTACTCCCCCGGTAACTATTTCGTTCTTATTAAGTGGAGAGGCTGCAATGCACAAGTCGTACCAACCCTGACCGCCCGTGCCACTGCCGGTTGTGCTACCATCTAAGATGTTAGGGGTGGTAGACATAACACTAAAACTTGTGCCTGCATTGGTCGATTGATACAAGCCTAAAAATCCGCTGGAGGAATTGGAAGCTAACACATACACATAATTAACATCGGCCGGTGTAACCGCAATGGACATGCGCTGTGCTGCAGTAGAGATACCTGTTGTAACCTGTGTAAAACCTAGCCCGGCATTGGTTGAAATATAAAAACTGGTTCCGGCAGCATAAACAGTGTTTGGATTTCCGGGCATAAATTCAAGATCATAACAACTAAATGTTGTTACCTGAGTCCAATTGGCTCCTGCATTTATGGTACGATAAACACCCACGTTGGTTGCTGCTAATACTATTTGTGGATTTACCGGATTAATGATCAAACGACGAATGAGAAAGTTATTTGTAACCGGACTGGTTAATCCGGTAACAGCCCATGTTAAACCCCCATCGGTTGATTTAAGCACCCCAATGCTGCGGGTATCGCCGGCGTCGCCATCACCCGTGGCTAAATATAAATTATTGTTATTACTAGGGTCAATAGCCAAATCAGAACAGCCTAATACGCCTAAATTATCGGTGTTGGTTGTCCAATTGGTGCCACCATTGGTGGTTTTCCATAATCCACCGGCCGGTGTGCCAACCCATAGGTTTAAGGTGTTGGTAGGATTAACTGTTATAAAACCAATACGTCCCGATTTTAAAAGCTGACCGCCGGCATTACCGTTAATGGCGCCAAAAGGCCCCATGGGGGTAAAGGTAGATGAAGCAATTAAATTAGAATTGCCACCAATAATTTTATTTGAAGAGCTATGGGTGTTTTGTTGTTTTAAAAAGGTTTCAAAGTTTTTTGAAGTGAGGTTTAATTGCGCCAAATCACCGCTTGGATAAACGCGGCGTTCTACAAAATTTTCCCAGCGTTTAAACGCTTTGTATCCTACGCCCTTCTCGGTTTTGTCGTGTGTTAACCAGTATTGCTCAAAATCAGCTTTAATCTCAAAAAAGTTTGCTTGAGGGTCTTGCATTTTTTTGGCCCATTCCTGTGCAAAAGAAAAATTTACATGAGCTACGATTAGAAGGAAGGGTAAATAGAGTTTCATTTTCATAATACACAAATGGTTAATAGTTAATCAAAAGGACTTAAAACTTAGGCTAAAATAAGCTATTTAACTTAACATGTAAAGTGTATTTGCCAGTTTAACAAAGTCAAACTAATAATATTTCGTTTTTTTTGAGTCGGTAAAAACCAAAGGCTGAAATACCACAAACCAAAGCAAGAATACTAAACAAGAACGGAAAACTGCTGTGGTCAACTAAAAACGAACACAAAACAGGTCCGAGTGTTTGTGCTAAACCCCATGAAATACTGTATAAGGCAGCGTATTGCCCGCGGTTAAAATCCGTTGTGCGCTTACTCCAATAACTACTCATAAAAGGCATCGAAAGTATTTCGCCTAAGGTAATGAGCAATATCATTAAAAGTGTAACCACGGCCGGACTAAAGGGAAATAAAAGTGAAACGAAGGCCAGCCCGGCAACGATAACGCCTATGGTGATAAAATGTAGGTTGTTTTTTCGACCTTCCAGTTTAAAAACAAAAACCATTTCCAAAGCAACAATCAGCAAACCGTTAAGTGCCATTAACAAACCTATATAACGTTCGCTTAAATGTAAATTATCGCGAAAGTATTTTGGAATAGTGGTGAAGAGTTGAAAAAAACAACTCGCAAAAAGTGTCACATAAAAAATAAACCAGAGGTAAGCTTTATCCTTATAGGCAGAGATTCCGCCATTTCCTCTCAACTCCTCGGCATCATGATCTTTACGTGTAGGCGCTTTTGTTTTTAAAAAACCAAGCATGAGTAGAGCCGCAAATATATTGGTGATTCCATCTACCCAAAACAATAATTCATAATTAATGGATGCTATAAAGCCACCAACAGATGTGCCAAAGGCCCAACCCAAATTAACAGCCAAACGATTTAAAGAATAAGAGCGTGTACGGTTTTGGGCTTTGCTGTAAAAGGCTATGGCCGATGAGTTGGCCGGTCGAAAGGCTTCATTTAATAAACTCAGTAAAAAAGTAAACACACAAATAAATGCATAGGTTTTTATCTGACCCAAAACAATAAACATAATTCCCCCCGAAACTAAAGTGATGATTTGCACCTTATAAAAACCAATAATGTCGGTAAATCTTCCACCAAAGTAAGCTCCAATAACCGCACCCAATCCAAATAGCCCCATAACAATGCCGGCTTCACTTAAACTGTAACCCATTTCCGGCCGGGTTAAATATAAGGTCATAAAGGGTACCACCATGGTACCGCTTCGGTTTATAAACATCACAAAAGAAAGTAACCAAGTTTCTTTCGATAAACCCGAAAAGGATGTTTTATAAAGAGAGACCGTACGTACTAACATGTTTCAGGTTGGAATTTTTTACACCAACTTGTTTACTAAATTCAGAAGTTCTTTTTGTAAGCTAAGGGTTTTGTCTTCGTTATACCATTTTTGCACCAGTATCCCTTTTTCTTCTTTTGAGACCCCTTCTTTTAACCACTGCAAAACCAGCTGCTGCAGGCCATGCGGACGGGGTCCCCACACGAACTGTTCGTTATTTTCACCGCCACTTTGTTCATCCTTCTTAAAACAAATAACTTTCGGAATGGAGCGCGAACCATGGCTTAGATACCGATCTATTAATTCAGGATGTTCATCGCGCAGTATTAATTTTAAATGAATGTTCGGACAAACTTTTTCTATCAACTCAAACACCGGAAGATTTTGTGCGGCATCACCACACCAGCCTTCGGTAATTATTAGCCAGGTGTACGATTGCTTAAGATTGCCGAGAACCATTGTTAAATCAGGAATCAGGAGGCTTGTCTTTTCGAGACGATGCATGCGCTGCAAATTTATTTTTGCATAATTAAGAAATTCAACACTTTGATTTTTGCCCGTCGTTTTTCCTTCAACCATTAATTTTTCGAGAAGCGATTTATAGGCTACATAAGTCATGGCGCCTGCAAGATCAAGGGATATTTGCATAATTAAAGCCGATTGCGTTTACTAGGATTGCAGCCAACGCTGCAAAAATAAGGCTATTTAAAAAAGACGAGCATCAAAAATTGTTATTTGTTTTCAGACCATAAAGGCCATTTTAAAGTTAATTTCTGTGTTGATAAACAATTTTTAGGCAAGGTTCTGAAGCAGCTCTATTTTATAATTTTAATGCATGATGAAATTAGTAAAAGGACTTTCAATTATCGTTATTGCAAGTATTGCATCCTGCGTGCCACACCGTATTATGGATGAAACCAAAGCAAAATTAAGCACATGCGAAACGGAACTGGCCTCCATTAAAAAATCTTATCAGGATAATGACGCCAAACTGGCCGATTTAAAAGAACAGTTTGCCAAAGACCAAAAACTGGTAGAAACCTTAAAACGCGACACCACCTTAAATGGTGGCAACCTCAGAAATTTAACCTCTAAGTACGATAAATTAAATACCCTCAACGAACAATTACTCGATCGTTTAAATAAACTGGTTAATGGTGCAGAAAAGGATAATGCGAAATTAAGCAGCGCTTTACAACTCACACAGGAGCAATTGTTACGTAAACAAGATACCTTAAAAAGTTTGGAACTTCGACTCAACAAACAAAAAGCCGACCTCGATAATTTAAATACCGAATTACAAAAACGCGAAGCCCGTGTGAATGAGCTGGAAGATATTTTGAAAAAGAAAGATCAAGCCGCTGCCGATTTGCGTAAAAAATTAAGTGATGCTTTAATAGGCTTTGAAAATAAAGGACTCACCATCACACAAAAAAACGGAAAAGTTTATGTGAGTTTAGATGAGAGTTTATTATTTGCCAGCGGCAAAACCAATGTAGAGGCCAAAGGCGTGGAAGCTTTAAAACATGTGGCAAAAGTATTGGAACAAAACGCCGACATTAATGTGATGGTGGAAGGGCATACCGACGATGTGGCGATGAAAGGGACCGGTGACATTAAAGACAACTGGGATCTAAGCGTGATGCGCGCCACTTCCGTTACAAAAATATTATTGGGCTCTGCTAAAATTGATGGCAAACGCATTACTTCAGCCGGTAGAGGCGAGTACTTTCCTTTAGAAAACGCCAAAACGCCTGAAGCCAGAAAGAAAAACCGCCGTACCGAAATTATCTTAACGCCTAAGTTGGACGAATTATTAAAGGTATTGGGCAGTAACTAATACCCGTTTACCTGTTATCACTAAAATAGAACCTTCTCATTTCTGAACGATATGTCAATGGCGAGAAGGTTTTTTAGTGTCCAAAGGCTTTTTCTTGACATAAAACAGACCTTGTGCCTTAAACACGACTAATCATAAAACGCTTTTAATCAGCTTTTTGCGATTAAATGCAAAAAACTTCAAATTTTTCTCTTAACCTGTATTTTGAATTCGTTTAACTCCTTAACAATTCCTTAACATTAAATAGTTGTTCCCTTAATATTGTCGCCTTTATTTTGCCGGTAATTAATAATTAATTTACATGAAGGCTATTTTAAAACCACTGGCATTTATTTTTTTATTCATAGGAACTTTGGCTCAAGCTCAGGAAAAGACTGAAGCCATTAGCGTTGACAGCCTTAACAAAAGCCTTGAACAGGTTAAAAGCGAGGTAGCCACTTTAAAAAACTTAAAAATTACAGGTTGGGTACAAACTCAATTTCAGTATGCACAAAGCCGTGGCGTTGCCAATTTTGACGGTGGTAATTTTGCGGCTAATTCCGATAAACGATTTATGATTCGTCGTGGCCGTATCAAGTTTACTTACGATGGCAAAAACAGTCAGTATGTAATGCAATTAAACGGCACAGAAAGAGGGTTTAACCTGGTGGAGTTATTTGCCGTAGCAACCGATCCTTGGACAAAATCATTTTCCATTGTTGGCGGTGTTATGAATCGTCCTTTTGGTTTTGAGATCGATCAGTCTTCGTCTGTGCGTGAAACACCCGAACGTTCACGTTACACACAAATTTTAATGCCTAACGAACGTGATATGGGTGCTAAAATTGTGTATGCGCCGGGCAGAAAAAGCAAATTACATGGCTTACGTTTAGACGCCGGTTTTTATAACGGTCAGGGTATTTACGTACCGGGTACCGCTACACCGGCCGGCTATGCGGCCGGCACTACTCCCTTGCTAGGCGTGAATGAATTTGATTTTCAAAAAGATTTTATCGGAAGATTCGCTTATTATAAAAGCTTTAATGACCATAAAATCCGTTTTGGTATTGGGACCTCACATTATAGAGGCGGAAACATGTATCAAAACAACCGTTCTTATAGCCAAATTGTGACCGATAGCACCGGAGCCAAGAACTGGAAAGCTTCTGACACCAGTAAGACCGTTTACAAAAACAAAACGGCGCCACGTATTTATTATGGTGTGGAGTTGTTTTTTAGTATAAAAAGTAAGTTGGGTACCACTACCCTTCGTGGTGAATATGTTACCGGCACCCAGTCAGGACAGTCGGGCAGCAGCAGCAGTCCGTTTTTTCTCCCGAGTTCAACCGACACTTATGTAAGAAACTTTACGGGATGTTATACCTATTTTATTCAGCGCATTGGTACTAGCAAACACGAAATCGCAGTAAAATACGAGTGGTATGATCCAAATACCAAAGTAAGCGGAAAAGACATTTTAGGTGGCGGAAAGAACAATCTGACCTCGGCCGACATTAAATTTACTCAGTTAGGCTTTGGTTACAATTATTACATGTACGATAATGTTAAATTTATGCTGTATTACGATATTATTACCAACGAAAGCACTGGTTTAGCAGGATTTACAAAAGATATTGCCGATAACATTCTGACTGTTAGAATGCAGTATAAGTTTTAGTGAGATATTGGTTTCTTAACCTTAACTTAACATTTCAAAAGATTTAAAAAGATAGTTTTACCGCAGATTTAAAAACAACATCTATGTTTGGATTAGACACCACCTTAACCGTATTATTAATAGTTTGCCTTGTAATGGCATGTTTTTTCGAATTTATTAACGGCTTTCACGATACGGCCAATGCAGTGGCTACTGTAATTTACACCAACTCCATGAAGCCAACTGTAGCCGTTGTTTACAGTGGGCTACTCAATTTTACCGGGGTTATGCTGGGTGGCATTGCCGTTGCCATGGGTATTGTAAATTTATTACCAATGGATGCCTTAATTGATGCCAATCCCTACCACGGCATTGCCCTAGTTTTAGCTTTGTTGCTAAGTGCTATTATTTGGAATTTCGGAACCTGGTATTTTGGAATCCCTTCTTCGAGTTCTCACACTTTAATTGGATCCATTTTAGGAATTGGTTTAGCCTTTTATTTTTTACCAGGCGAATTTGGTTTAACTGCCGTTAACTGGGATAAAGCCAAAGACACCGGTTTAGCCTTATTGTTATCGCCTTTAATAGGGTTTTCGGTTGCCATTATTGTCATGTATATTTTTAAACGTTTAATTAAAAACGAAGCCATTTACAAAGAACCAATTCCGGGTAAAAAACCACCACTCTGGATACGCATGTTGTTATGGTTAACCTGTGGCATGGTTAGTTTTTTCCACGGACAAAATGATGGTCAAAAAGGGGTGGGTTTAATTATGTTGATCTTAATCTCTGTGCTTCCTACTCATTTTTCAGTCGATTCGAGTGTGAACTTACAAAGTATTAATGGTAATGTTGAACGTATTGAAGCTCTGATGATGAAAGCCGATACAACGGTGTTAGCAGCTAAGGAGAAAAAACTGTACAGCGATCTGATCAAACACTCCGAACACTTTAAAATTGAAACAACCGGCAAATTCAGCTCTAACGACGTGCCGGTGGCCAATCGTTTCAGTTTAAGAACCGATGTGTTTAAAATTACCAAAGGTGCCGATAAAATGATTAAAGGTGGCAATCTTACCCTAAGTAAAAATGAAATTGGTTCATTGGAAAAAGAAATTAAAGCGACTAAAAAATTAGTGGAATACGCACCATCATGGGTGATCATCATCATTTCGGTTTGCTTAGGTTTAGGTACCATGGTAGGCTGGAAACGTATTGTGAAAACAGTGGGTGAAAAAATTGGTAAACAACACATGAGTTATGCTCAGGGTGCCAGTGCCGAAATTGTTGCTTCAATCGGTATTGGTTTAGCCAGCTGGAAAGGTGTTCCAGTGAGCACTACACACATGCTCTCCTCGGGTATTGCCGGTTCGATGGTGGCTAAAAAAGGATTAAAAAATCTTCAAAAAGGCACCATTAAAACCATAGCCTTAACCTGGTTGTTAACTTTACCGGTAACTATTATTTTATCTGGTGGCCTGTTCCTATTGTTCAGAGCTATTCTGTAATTAGAAATTAAATAAGTTTAAAACCGCTTCCGAAACTAAGCGGTTTTTTTGTTGTTATATCATTAAGGTATCAATAGGTAGAATTTGGGCGCCTCCCCCGGAAGCAAAAGGCTTTGTTGAATTTAGGTAAGCCTTTTGCTTCCGGGGGCCCTGCTAACACACAATCCGGCTCAAAAGGCTACAAGCCTTTTGCCCTGCTATATCCCGCTTGCCATGCCTAAGAGCGGGTAATTTGCTGCGGGGTCTTTGCCCTAAGGGTCAAAACTAGCGCACAATCTGGCTCAAAAGTTCACTGAACTTTTGCCCTGCCCAAAACCCGCTCTAAGCCACGTCTGCACGGGGATGCCGCTGCAGTCAGTGGCGCGATATTCGGAATTTAAATTTGAAATTATAATTGAACAGAATTTAAATTTCAACTTCAGTTTTGCTAATTTTTATTGAGAATTTGTCCATCTTAGAAGTTTAATTATCATTTAAAAAATTTTACCTTAGTCTATCCGCAATTCTCTAAAAATACTTTTTGTTTGTCTGGCTTTGTTTGTGCTGAGCCTGCATTTTATTATGTTATTTATTTATGCCAATCCCTTAAAACAATCCAAAACCCGCATCGACTATTGGGCCGAAGCCTATGCCTATCCTTTTTTTCAGCAAAACTGGAATTTGTTTGTGCCGCCTCCCAGTTGTAATTATAATTTATATGCAGAGTACGAAGATAAGGGGCTAAAAAAAACAGAACTGGTTCAGGAATTACTTTTTCAACATCAAAACAACCGGCTGAAGGGTTACGGACCTTTCCTCTTGGCCTTTTCGAACAGCATTTATTATTTTGAAAAATGCAGTAAAAAACAAAACAAAATAAACGGACCCATACAGGATGATATTAATTTTACAATTGTTGAATACAGCGCTAAAAAGTATTTAGAACAAACGCGTCACATTCAATTAAAAAAACTAAAATTGATCTTGCTGGTTTCAGATGTTTTAACTAAAGAGCAGAGAATTTATTTTAATTAGTAGAGCTTCAAATTTTCCATCATTTAAATGAATAAAAGATTAACCATGAGTTTAAAATCCATTGAGCGCCAGGGATAGGGCAGCAAGCCGGCGGCTTGATGAGCCAGATTGCGCTTAGCGCTTGGTTCTCCGCCTTTTCGGCGGAAACCGAAGCGATAGCGAAGCCCGGAGTGGCCCGCCCGGGCGCCCAAATAAATTTACGCCTTTTTGAGAGCGTCTAATTAATGGAGATTGCATAAAAACGCCTGATTACATTTGAAAAGAAAACCTAAAAGATATTAAAAAACAAATCATACTATGAAAAGACATTTTGTTAAACCCGATTTCACTGTTACCAACTGGGACTTACTTAAACCCTATTTTGAAGGATTACAAAATCGTGTTATTAACTCTGCTGCCGAATTGGAAGCCTGGTTAAAAGATTACAGCGAACTAAGTGCGGTGGTAAGTGAGGACATGGCCTGGCGCTATATAAAAATGACTTGTGATACCGCTAACACCCAGTTGCGCGACAGTTACAATGATTTTGTGCAGAACATTGAACCGCACATGGCGCCTTTATCAAACGATCTGAATAAAAAAATAATGGACTCGGCCTTTAAAGGCAGTCTTACCAAAACGGGTTACGACATATATTTGCGCGGCATAAAAAACAGCATCGATCTTTTTCGTGAAGAGAATATTCCACTCAACACCAAGTTGCAGGAATTAGAACAACAGTTTGGAGAAATTAACGGCGCACAAAGCATCGATTACAAAGGCGAAAAAATGACCCTGCAAAAAGCCGGTGTGTTTTTAAAAGACCTCGATCGTAAGGTGCGTGAAGAAGTGTATACAAAGGTTCAGGACCGTCGCTCACAAGATGAAACGGCTTTGAACGAACTATTTACGCAATTAATTGATTTAAGAAATCAGGTAGCTTTAAATGCGGGTTTTAAAAACTTCCGCGATTACAAACATCAGTCCTTAGCTCGTTTTGATTATTCAGTGCAGGATTGTTTAAATTTTCATGAGGCTGTTAAATTACACGCCGTGCCATTGATCAACGAACACGATAAACAACGCAAACAAAAATTAAAACTCGATGATTACCGTCCCTGGGATACCTCAGTAGATGAAGAAGCATTACCTCCTTTAAAACCATTTGCCAATGCACAGGAATTGATCGACCGCACGATTGCCTGTTTTAATAAACTCGATCCTTTTTTTGGGGAATGCATTAACACCATGCAAAAAATGAAACGCCTCGATCTGGATAGCCGATTGGGCAAGGCGCCGGGCGGGTATCAGTATCCCTTGTATGAAACCGATGTGCCTTTTATTTTTATGAACTCGGTGGGTTTACACCGCGATTTGGTAACCATGGTGCACGAAGGCGGACATGCCATTCATTCTTTTTTAGATTTTGATCTCGATCTGGTTGATTTTAAATCGCCGCCAAGTGAAGTAGCTGAATTGGCCAGTATGAGTATGGAGCTGATGAGCATGGAACACTGGGATGTGTTTTTTAAAACCGATGAAGAATTAAAACGCGCCAAACGTCAGCAACTCGAAAGTGTGTTGGATGCTTTGCCCTGGATCGCAGCCATTGATAAATTTCAGCACTGGATCTACTTGAACCCGAAACACACGGTAACAGAGCGTTACGAGGAGTGGCAAAAAATCATGGCCGATTTTGGAAGCTCGGTAATTAATTACAAAGGCTTGGAAAGTAATTTAAAACGCCGCTGGCAGGTGCAATTGCATTTGTACGAAGTGCCTTTTTATTATATTGAGTATGGCTTTGCGCAGCTTGGTGCCATTGCTGTTTGGCGTAATTACAAAAGGGACCCTAAAAAAGGCGTAGAAGCTTATAAAAAAGCTTTGGCTCTGGGTTACACGAAATCTATTCCGCAAATTTATGAAGCAGCCGGCATTAAGTTTGATTTTAGTCCCGCTTACATAAAAGAACTAATGGATTTTGTAAAAGCAGAGTACGAGAAGATTTAAAGCCTTTACTCTTTCACAAATTTTTCTGTAAAAATTAATTTACCGGATTTATAAATCTGCAAAAAATATAAGCCTGCGCCTAGGTCGCTTATATCTATCTGTGAAATGGTATTGTTGCGGTTTTGTGGTTGATTAGTTTTTACCATAGCTCCTATAGCATTAGTCACACGGATTTTCCAGTTGTCAGAAAGTAATTCAATTGATTTAATGCTTAGTAAGTTCTGGGCCGGGTTAGGATAAATTTCTAAAGGGATGATTTCATTATTTTGGTTTGGAATGCCAACATAATTAATTGTAAAATAGTTGCATGACTTTTCACTAAATTGTTTGGTTCCAAAGGAAGCATCTTTATAACATAAAGGTTCTATAAATTCATTACCATCGCAAAACCCAAGGCCGCTGTTGTCGTAGGGAAATAGAAACATGGCGCCAATTCTTTCGATAACTGTTAGTCCTTGATAACCGCTTGGGGCCTTAAGTTTGAGTTGGCGTAAATTGAAACCATTCATTAAAACCGTTTTAACTGAATCAACCGTATAAGTAAATGTTATAGGAACATTATTACTCTGAACAACCGTAGTTTGCCAGCTTTGGCCGGGCTGCGCAGCGAAATTGTATAAAATCTGCCAGGTGTTTTGTGTTCGGCTGTTAAGAAAAAAAACCGTGTCGCCTTTTTGTTTAACAAGCGTTTTTCTGACGGTTGGACTGCATTGTAAAAAAAATCGGTAATGCATCAATTGCTTAATAGTATCAATACCGGAAATTGAATCGGCGTTATGAAGAATCATTTCATTAAAGGTATTATTGGGAGAAAACGCACCGCCGAATAAATAATGCCACTCCGCACCAGGGGGACAAAAGACAATTTGTGATTTTATTACTTTGCTCTGGAAAACAATTAAAACGATAAATAGGAAATGTTTCATGGCAATTTAATCGGGTCAATTAAAGGTATGAAAATAATTAGATCCGGAACCTGATCTTGATCAGATAGAATTTGAAAGAAACTGAGTACGAGAATATTTTTTAGTCAAACCTCAAAGAATCTAAAAGATAGATGGACAAAGACTTGCAAAAAATAAAGTGTGTTTTAATTTGCAGGAAAATCATTTCTTTAATTAAAAAAACCGCGGCAGGGCAGCAAGCCTGTGGATTTATGATTACATAACTCCCCTAAAAACACTAAATCAATCCTCTTTTCATTGCCTCTTTAAGCAATTGTGCAGTATTGTGTGTATTGGTCTTTTTTAGTAAACTATTTTTATGAGTATGTACAGTTGCTTTTGATATGCCAAAAGTTAAAGCGATCTCTGCTTCTGTTTTACCTTTATCTAATTCTTTTAATATTTCTTGTTCGCGCTCTGTTATTGCGTTAAAAGTTAATTTTAGCGGGTAAGCTTTGTGATCGAGTTTTGAACTTATTTGATCTTTTACATAAAGCCCATTTTTATGCACTTCTACCAGCGTTTCTATCAACTCCTCAGTGCTGAATGTTTTTAAGAGAAATGCTTTTGCGCCCAGTTTAATACTTTGCACCTGAAGCTCCATATCATCGGACATACTCAACATGACCACTTTGATGTCAGGGAAATTAAGTGTCACTTTATACAAAATTTCAAAACCATTTTTAGGAGGCATGTCATAATTCAAAAGTAAAATATCAGTTTTGCGAAATCGTTTTAAAACTTTAAGCAAATCTCTGCCGCTAGCTACTTCCGCAACAAATTCATAACTTAGGTAATCCTTTAATGTACTTTTAATACCCTCTCGTATCATTTCATGATCATCGGCGATAATGATTTTAATTTTTTTATCCATTTTTTTGGGCATTCTTATACCTTTTATACGTTGGAAGGCCTGATTTTTAACATGCTTTTAATGTATTTTTTTGAAAATTAGACCGCGTTGCTTTCCTAACATACCAAAATGGATTTAAAAGCGACGAAGCAAATTTATTGCTTCATTTTTATCACCTCTAGAGCTTATACCACTCACCTGTATAGGTGATAAAATATCTCACCTCTGGAGGTGAGATGCCTCACCTCTATAGGCGATGCCCTGTTTTTTCAGGTAAAATTCAATCTAAATTTGTAGCGTAAACCGGTTACAATTTTTTATTAATTAATCTTTAAAACCAAAAAAACATGAAAACAAAAATTAAATCCTTACTTCTGTTAACTGCCTTCTTTAGCTTTTTTATAATTCCTAAAATGGCTTTAAGTCAATCTTGTAGTTATGACATTGACAATACTACAAGTTGCGCATTAACTTGCACCATTATCTGGTACGATAACAGTGCGCCGAGTTGCCCCCCATGCTACAGTTTAACAGGAGTTACCGTCCCAACTAACAGTTTTGTGACGGTCACCTGTAGTGGATGTTCAGGCTTATGTAACGTTAGCGTGCAGGTAACCGCTCCATTTATTGGACCTGTTATGGATATTAACAACCAAACCGTAACCAGCGTTACAGCGGGAGGATGCACCCCTAATGGCCTGTGCGATATGAATTGGCAAGGCAGCGTTACTGATATTCATCAACAATAAAAAACCAACAATAAACTTCTTCCTAAAGCCAGTGCGAGCTGGCTTTTTTATTGTTTACCAATTTGAATTTAGCTTGTTTAATTTTCCTTTTTTCGCTAAATTTACTTGTGTTTAATAAAAAGAAATTTGAGAAGAACCTCCATTCATATAACCTCATTTTTACTAGTTGTACTTTGTTCTATTTGCAATAGCCAAAATGAGGCTAATAAATGGTATTTTGCTTATCAAGCAGGTTTAGATTTTAATACTAACCCCCCGAGTATTTTAACCAATGGAAGAACACACAATACAGGTGCTTCTGCTTGTATTTCAAATAACCTAGGGAATTTATTATTTTACACACAGGGCGATACAGTTTGGAATAATTTGCATCAAATTATGGCCAATGGCACTGGCCTTTCAGGTTATAATTTAAATTATGGTTCCCCATTAATTATTAAAAAGCCAGGAAATAACAGTTTATGGTACATATTTACTTTGGGTAATTACACAGGTACAGTTGGTTTGAATTACTCAATCGTTGATATGAGCTTGGCACTTGGTACAGGATCTGTCACAATTAAAAATCTGCCCTTGTACACTGGCCCAATTGGTATGCATCTCAGCGCGGTGAAACACTGTAATGGTAATGACTTTTGGCTAGTAGTTTCAGACTACAACACTAATTTTATTTCATTTCTTATTTCTCCCACAGGTGTCAATAGTATTCCTGTGATTTCGCCAGGAGGCTATGGCCCAACAATTAACTCTTCTTATAATGGATTACGAATAAGTCCAAATGGAAAAAAAATCGCAAGATCATATTCAATATTTAATGGATCAGTAATAACAGCAGAAGGAATAGCGCTCTATGATTTTGACAATAGTACTGGAATTGTTACTAATTCTTTATCATTAATTTCCGGCAGTTTTCTTCAATTGTTAGGTTGTGAATTCTCATCTGATGGCTCTAAGTTATATACCGTTAAGACTGTTTCAAATGTGGCAGGGCCGCCACTACTCTATCAATGGAATTTATGTGCAGGTACGTCTGCCGCAATCATAGCGTCTATATACACCGTCATGCCTTCTATACCCTTACAGCCTATCAATAATCTACAATTGGCTCCAAATGGAAAAATATACGGATCAGTTGTAAACCAAACATCCTTGTGTGTAATAAATAACCCAAATATTGGAGGTACAGGTTGCAATTTTTCCTACTTGAGCCAATCGATTTCTTCTGGGTTAAGTAGGTACGGCCTGCCAAATTTTTGTTCCAGTTATTTTGATCCACCTTTACCTTTGTTTACATATACTATTGGGAGCAGTCTTAGCTGTCCCTCTGCGAGTTTCACTTGTCCTGGTTTCCAAACAGGATGTTCGGCCACAAATAATGCCCCTAATAGTTTTGCCTGGAATTTTGGTGACCCTGGTTCCGGGCCATCCAATGTTTCAACATTAGTTAACCCTTCACACAATTACTCTGCGGTTGGTAATTACACCGCCGCTCTTATTTTATATTATAATTGTAGAATTGATACCGTAAAACAAGTTATAAATATTACACAGCCATGTATTTCAGTAACGAGCAGTTCTATAACCTGTGCCAGCCTTGGTTCGGCAACTGTAAGCACCAGCGGAGGCATTGGACCATATACTTATACCTGGCTTCCAACAGCACAAAATGGTTCAGTGGCTAGTGGTTTAAGTCCGGGCACTTATACATTATTGGTGTTTGATGTTGGCAACAATGTTACTTCTTCCATTACAACCGTTTTTACTTCACTCATCCCTTTAACAGGTAATGTATCCACAAGCAATAGTATTAGCTGCTTTGGCGCTAACAGCGGCACAGGCTCTGTAACTGGCTTAGCAGGTGGTTCGGGCAACCAAAGTTATTTGTGGACAAACGGCATTAGCACCTACACTACAGCATTTACTAACTCTTTAAGTGCCGGTATTTGGAGCGTGAATGTAACCGATGCATTAACGGGTTGTCAGATCAACCAGAGTTTTTTTATTACACAGCCACCTGCATTAAATTTATCACTGTCAGCTAATACTCCAACAACTTGCGCCGGCAGCGGCATTGTTTTAACTGGCACCAACAGTGGGGGCACGCCGGGTTATACTTATACCTGGACAAACGGTCCACCGATAAATACAAATACAGTAACGGAGTTTATTGCGGGTACTTATGTTTACACGATTAACAGCAGCGATGCCAATAACTGTTTAACAAGCAATACGATTTCGGTTGATTTTATTCCCAATCCAATTTTAACTGTAAGCAATGCTTCTATTTGTCCGCTAACGGTTGGCACTATGACCGCTTTGGGAGCGAGTTCATACACCTGGGCTTCGACTACGCTTAGCCTTACCGGTGCGAGTTTTACGGCTTCACCACTTGTAAATACACAATATACCGTAATTGGTTCTGCCTTGGGTTGTACTTCGGTGGCTTATCCAACTATTATTTTGTATCCGATTCCAATGCCAGTTTTTACAAGTAACTCACCACGCTGTAACGGACAAAATTTACAATTGAATGCAAGTGGGGGAGTGGGCTACAGTTTTGATGGGCCACAAAGTTTTGTTTCTAGCTTACAGAGTCCGGTTATTACAGCTGCCACACCATTATACTCGGGCGTTTATAATTTAACGGTCACCTCGGTAAATGGCTGTACAGCCAGTACCAGTAAGACACTCACAGTAAATCCTTCGCCAACAGTATCCGCATTGGGTAGCACTGTATGCACCAGTCAAAACATGCTTTTATTTGCAAACTCAGTAGCCGGTGCTATTTACAATTGGTCGGGACCATTTAATTTTATTTCTTCTTTTCAAAATCCAACACTCTCTTCTCCATCGCTTAATCAAAGTGGTACTTATACGGTAAAGGTTACTGCACCTAGTTCCTGTACTAATTCTGCTTTTGCTTCCATATCTGTTATTAGTCCACCTTCATTAACAGTAGTTTTAAGCAGTCACAGTTTGTGTTCTCAGGCTTTTAATGGTTCACCAAATACTATCACCCTTACATCCTTCGGCGCTGCTTCTTATACTTTGTATACCCCTAATATCATTGCCAGCAGTACCCCAGTTGCACCAAGTACTTCTCTGTTTGCCAACCCACCTTTCTCATCATCATTAGCTGTTGGTATAGCAACTCTGCAAGGTTCCAATGGTGTTTGTACTTCCAGTGCCACCATGGTTTTTACGGTGGTGCCTAATCCAACTGTTGGCGTTAATTCATTCACGCCGGTAATTTGTGCAGGCCAGCATTTTACTTATACTTCTAATGGGGCTAATTCTTATACCTGGTCATCTTCAAGCCCTAATTACACTACCTATTCCAATGGGGGTGTGGCAGTAGCGCATCCTAGTATTAATGCGGTGTTTAGTGTCTTTGGTTCAAGTTTGGGCTGCAATTCCGCATTACAAACAACTAGCATTACAGTTAATCCTTTACCAACAGTAAGCATCACGCCTAACAATCCAAGTATCTGTCTGGGTGATAAAATAAATTTAACAGCCTTGGGCAATAGCACATCCTTTGATTGGTCACCGAACTTAGCTCTAAACACCACTACCGGAGCGGTTGTCAGCGCCAGCCCTGTCAGCCAACAAACCTATCAGGTCATGGCCAGTTTAAATTCTTGTACTCAAATTGCCAGGGTAACGGTTTCCATCATACCGCTTCCAATCCCTGAAATAACTTTACCTAAAACAAGAATCTGTTTAAACGATGTAATTACCTTGATTGGTAAAGGCGGCGATACGTATAACTGGACTGGCCCGGATAATTTATTGTATGCCGGTCAAACCGTGAGCTTTGTAGCGCATAGCCTCACATACGGAGGAACTTATATTTTAAACGTGACTGATGGAAACAATTGTAAAAACAAAACCACGGCAGATTTAATTGTGGATGATCTGCCTTACGGTAGTTTAATACCGAGTAGCAAATACAATTGCGTGCCATTTACTTCTGAATTTGTTTTTGATTCGCATACTAAACCAACAACATATTGGACTTTAGAAAATAATTCTTACACCGGAAATAAATTTTCTCATTTATTCACTGTGCCTAGCGAGTACCTCATTACAGGACGTTTGCAGGACACCAACAGCAATTGTATAAACACAGTTACGATTTTAGTAAATGCTTATCCTGTTCCGAAAGCAGACTTTAAATTCCTTCCTGAAAAACCGGTGGAAAGTTTAGAGACAGTAATCTTCACTAATAATTCAAAAGGCGATTTCCAAAATAAATGGAATTGGTTTTTTATAGCCAACAATGGATTTAAATCCAACAACGAAAACGCGTCTTACTTCTTTCAGGATGCGGGTCTTTACCCTGTGGCCTTCATAGTGCAAAACAAATACGGTTGCTCCGATACCATTGTAAAAACAATTAAAGTAGAATCTTATTTTAATATTTATATCCCAAATGCTTTCACACCAAACGGTGATGAACTCAACGATGTTTTCCTGCCAATTTTAAGAGGGACTAAATTCTATACACTTTCAATCTTTGATCGTTGGGGGGCGAAACTCTTCGAAACTAACAACACAGAAACAGGATGGGATGGAAGCTACAAAGGAGAAGAAGCTAAGCAGGATGTGTATGTGTGGAAGATCACTGTGTCTAGTAATTCTGGGGAACAGAAGGTCTTGACCGGACAAGTAACCTTAAACAGGTAATAATCTTAAATATTCTTTTGAATGGTGTTGTAATTAACAGACGTTGATTTGTTTTGAAAATTCTTAATTTTCGTTTTGCTTTCCTAATAAAACAGTAGCAACATATTCAGGAAAGTAAAACCCTTTGGTAAAAACTAGTTTTTATCGCTTTTTTTATCCTTTTTTAATTTCAATTAATCCTGATAACAATGAGAAATAATTCCAGTGACTTGATGAGCCAGCCATTAGATTGAATGCGATAGTTATGGGGCCGGCGCAGCCCGCCCGGGCGCCCAAATAATTAGATCGCTTTTTGAAAGTTGATTAGTTATTCTCCGTCACCTTTGCATTATCAAAGGTTAAGGTGCGCGAACGGAATTTATTATAAACCAACATATCGTGTGTGGCAAATAGCACAGCATGTCCGCTATCGCAAAGGTTTTTAAGAAGGATCAGAATTTCTTCAGAAGTAGCAGGATCTAAATTTCCGGTGGGCTCATCGGCTAAAATAAGCTCGGGATCGTTTACCAAAGCGCGACCAATACTCACCCTTTGTTGCTCACCGCCCGACAATTCGTGAGGCATTTTATTTTCTTTGCCGTCGAGATTTACTTTTTTGAGTACTTCGCTAATGCGTTCTTTTATTTTTGCCTCGTCTTTCCAGCCCGTAGCTTTCATTACAAATTTGAGGTTGTTATAAATACTGCGGTCGCCCAGCAATTGAAAATCCTGAAACACAATACCCAGTTTACGACGCAGAAAAGGAATTTCACGTTGTTTTAAATTGATCAGATCATAACCGCAAACCGTCGCGCTGCCTGTTGTAAGAGCCAGATCGCCATAAAGCGTTTTTAAAAAACTACTTTTGCCGCTGCCGGTTTTACCAAGCAGATACACAAATTCACCTTTTTTAACTTCAACGCTCAAGTCACCCACTACAGGACGCTCGTCCTGAAAAATGGTAACATGTTCGAACCTGATCAAGTTGTCCATAATAAACTTCTAAGTTAAAATGTTTGTTACTTTCTCTGGCATTTTACTTATACCAATATCAACATTGTCGGGTTAATAACTGCATGGGCTTACGACCATTCAACACGACTAAGAAAAGTAAATTTATTGAGATAAATAATACCTGATTTTTTAATTAATGAAGTTCCTACTAAAAACCGGCAGCACGCTGTTGCTTACTTTTTCTTGTTTGTTTTCATCAGCGCAACGCTCTGCTTTTTATGCCGATCCCGATGTTCTGTACAAGCAAGGTGTTGAGCTGTTTGATAAACAACAGTATGCCAATGCTCAGAAAGATTTTGTAGAATGCGCAAGAATAAGTAAGTCGGCTTTACTTCGTATGGACGCTAAGTATTATGCAGCGGCCTGTGGTATTGAGTTATTTAACAAGGATTCGGAATGGTTGATGCGCGATTTTATTGAAAAAAATCCATCCAGCACAAAAATAAACAATGCCTATCTTTATTTAGGCCGTTCAAATTTCCGCAAAAAGAAATACCCTGAAACCCTTGAAAACCTTGAAAAGGTTGACATTTACCGTTTGGGTAAAGAAGATCTGGCCGAACTTTATTTTAAACGTGGTTACAGTTATTTGCAATTGGTAAATGACCTTAAGGCCCGCGCCGATTTTTTTGAGATAAAAGATGTGGCCAATAAATACCAGTTTCCGGCAGTTTATTATTACGCGCATTTGGATTACAAGGAAAAAAATTACGAAAGTGCTTTAAAAGGATTTACCCGTTTGGTTGGCACCGAAACCTTTGGCTCAGTGGTGCCTTATTATATTACGCAGATCTCTTTTATTCAGGGCAAATTTGATAAGGTAGTAAAAGACGCGCCCAAATTATTAAACGACAGCGCCAACATTCAGAATGAAGGCGAAATCAATCGCATGATTGGTGAGAGTTATTTTAACTTAAAAGATTATGCCAAAGCCTTGGTGTATTTGAAAAAAACCGAATTGGGTTCGGGCTTAAATGCGGAAGGTAATTATGTGTTGGGTTATTGTTATTATAAAACAAACGATTGTGTAAGGGCCAGTGCCAATTTTGAAAAGGCTACCGAAGGCAAAGATTCATTGGCTCAAAGCGCCTGGTATCACATGGCCGACTGTCATATTAAAATTGGCGATAAACTAAAAGCCAAAAATGATTTTTATAGCGCGTATCAAACCATTGGTGATAAAAAAATTACAGAAGACGCCTTGTTCAGTTTTGCGAAACTGAGTTATGAATTGGATTTTAATCCCTATAACGAAGCGGTGAAAGGCTTTACCAAGTATTTGAAAGAATACCCCAATTCACCACGGAAAGATGAGGTGTATACTTTTTTGGTTAATGTGTATTCAACCACTAAAAATTATGATCAAGCTATAAAAAGTATCGAGACTTTAGAAAGCATTGATCCGATTTTAAAAGTGACCTATCAAAAACTCATTTATTTTAAAGGCGTTGAGTACTTTAACAATAACGATTTGCTTAATGCCGAAAAACAATTTAAAAAATCGCTGGCACAAAATACCGATATGCGCTTAAATTCTCTCAACCAATACTGGCTGAGTGAGATCTCCTATTTAAGAAAAGACTATACAACGGCCATTGAAGGCTGGAAAAAGTTTCAGGTCATTCAAGGTGCTACTATGTTACAGGAATATGACCTGAGTAATTACGCCATTGGTTATGCTTATTTTCAACGCAAAGAAAAGGAGGATTATACCAATGCCAATATTTCTTTCCGTAAATTTTTATTATCGAAAATTAAATATGAGGACGCTAAAATTGTAGACGCGAATATTCGTGCTGCCGATTGTTATTTTATGAACCGCGATTTTGCGCAGGCTTCTGACCTTTATAAGGTGGCCATAGGCATGAACAAGCAGGACATGGATTACAGTCTTTACCAAAAAGCTTTATGCGACGGTTTGAATAAAAATTATACCGATAAAATTGCCGAATTAAAAAAGATTGAATCGCGCTACCCGGCTTCTCCCTATTTAAGTGCGTCGTTGAATGAAATTGCAGAGACCTATTATAATAATGTGAAGGACGAAGAAAATGCCATTATTTATTATGAGCGCATTTTAAAAAATTATCCTAATTCATCTTTTGCCTCTAATTGTTATGCGCAGTTAGGAAATATTTATTACGGGCGGAAACAGGACGACAAAGCCTTTGAATACTACGATAAATTTGTTCAGAAGGACACTAAAAGCGAAGCCGCTAAAGATGTGTTAGAGGCTATTAAAAAAATATTTGAGGCCAAAGGCAATGTGGATGAGATGCAAAAATACTTTGCATCGGTTGGAAATCCGCTCAGCGACGATCAGTTAGAAAAAGCCACTTTCAAAACCGCTTATGATGCTTTTTACACTGAAAAGAATTGTGATCTGGCCATGCCTAAATGGGAAACGTATATGAGTAAGTTTCCTAGCGGCAAACACATTGCCGAAGCTCAATTTAATTATGCCGAATGCGCCTACAGCAAAAACATCATGGATAAAGCCATGGCAGGCTACCGGTTTATTATAGGAAGACCACGGGGGGTTTATAGTGAAGTAGCTCTGGCCAAAACGAGTTATTTACTTTATAAAGATAAAAAGTACGACGAAGCGCTTCCATTGTTTTTACAATTACAAGATTTTGCTGAAACACCTTCCAATAAAAGCGCCGGTATGTTTGGCTCCATGCGCTGTTCTTTTTATCTCAATGAGTTTGAACTGTCGCTTACCGAATGCGGAAAGGTTTTAAACACCGAGAAACTAACCCCTCAACAATTGAGCGAAGCCAAGTACATTAAAGCAAAATCGTTATACGAAACCAAACGGTATGATGATGCATTGTTAGAATTTAAAGCCATGACCAAGGCCGCTAAAAATGTGAGTGGAGCCGAGGCCTATTATTATATTGCCAAAATTCAGCACACCAAGCAAGATTATAAAGAGGCTGTTAAAACACTTACCAAACTCATTAGCTATGAGTATAGCGATGATGACTGGCGTAACAAGGCCATGTTGTTATTGGCCGATACGTATCTGGCCACGAAAGAAGATGCCGATGCCCGCGTGATATTAGAAACCATTATTGACAGTAAACCAAAACAGGAATACAGTGATGAGGCTAAAAAACGCATGCTTGAGTTGGATGTCAAAGAAGCCCTGGAAAAGAAACAAGATCCGACAAACAATGCGGCACCTGTTAAGGACCTACAAATAGAATTTAATCAAACTAAAAAGGATAGCGCTTTGTTTAAACAAATTAAAGAAGAGAACGAAGGTTTAAAAGCCGCCCCAAGCAGCAGCGTTGAATTACCAAAATAAATAACATGAGCTCAGGTAAAACCTATATGGAGAAAAAAACGAAAACGCCTCCGCTACTTAACAAGCGTAAAAAGAGACAGATTGAATGGCTTTTGATTTGTTTCCTCACACTGTTCTACACCCTGGCCAGCATGGCTCAAACCGGCTTAAACGACCTAAATTACCAGGTTCCAAGTGAGTTTCAGCCTACGATTAAAGACGCTATTAAGTTTTCTGATCTACCTGAAATTAAAGACAGTGTTAAGCGTATTGAAAATATCAAATATGGTATTTCGAGCAAACCCATCTTTGCCAAATACAATGCCAAATCGATTGAAGCCGCCAAATTACAAAATGAACCCCTGCCAAAATTATATCACGGCTTGTTGAAAGTTGGTTATGGTCCACTTTACAACATGCCTTATGGTGAATTCTGGTATGGTAACACCCGTTCGCGAGAAAACAATTATGGCGCACATTTAAAACATTTTTCGAGCACAACGCACTTGGATAATGTTGGATACGGTGGTTTTAGTGATAACGAAGTGAATGTGTTCGGAAAACACTTTTATAAAAAACACACGCTGAGTGGCGATTTAAATTATGAGCGAAATGCGATTCATTATTATGGTTACGATCCCAACTTAAACAAACTAGACAATAATTATACCAAACAACGCTATCAATTGTTAGAACCAAAGGTCCGTTTGCTTAGCCATTATACCGACAGTACACATATTAATCACGACATTCAATTAAGTTTTTATAATCTCACCAATTTGTACCGTGAGTCGGAAAACAATATTAAGTTAAATGCTCAGGGACATATGTACCTGAACAAAGAAAAATTCAACATTAATTTTCTGACGGATTATTATAATCATAAACAGGCCAATGATACAGTGAACGACCTCATCATGAGTATTAATCCTTCTTTTGAGGCCAACGGTAAAAAATGGCATGCCGATATGGGCTTAACCGGAACACTCGATAACTTTAAGGGCGCTACGAAATTTTATTTTTTCCCACAGTTAAATATTCACTACGATATTTATGAAAGCATGATCATACCTTATGCCGGTGTAAAAGGAGGTTTGATTAAAAATAGTTTCAGAAGCCTGAGTAAAGAAAATCCCTTTGTTGATACAACACTGAATTATAAAAACACCAACAATAAATATAATCTTTTTGGAGGTCTCCGTGGTAATCTAAGTAGCCGCATGTCATACGATGCCAGTTTAAGTTATGCTCAATACGATAACCTGCATTTTTTTGTGACCGATTATTCGGGAATCAATTCCATTTACAATCAGTTTGCAGTTGTTTATGATAATGCTAGTATTTTAACAGTGAACGGCCAATTAAAATACCAGGCCGGAGAAAAACTCAATCTCATCGGCAAAGGCAATTACTATATCTACAAAACAAAAACACTAACCAGAGCCTATCACAAACCCGATTTTGATTTAACGATGTCGGGTATTTATAATCTGAGCAGCAAAATCATTCTTAAAGCCGATTTGTTTTTTATGGGAAATCAATGGTCACTTTCACAAAGCAACGACAACGGCGATGTGGTTTATAAACCAAAACAAATTAACGGCTGGGCCGATTTAAATTTTGAAGGCGAATACCGTTTCAGCAAAATGCTGAGTTTCTTTGGTAGGTTTAATAACATTGCCAATTCACGGTATTATCGCTGGGACCGCTACCCGAGTCAACGTTTTAATTTCATGATCGGCTTAAGTTTTGTGCCATTTTAATTAGTCAACCATAAAAGAGTAATCTCTTTATTTGGGCGCCCGGGCGGGCTTTCGCGACTCGCTCTTTTTGCCTGATAATTTCCGGAAGCAAAAAGGAGCTCAAACAGACGCTCAATCCTGGCGCTCACGGAATTTTAAACTCATGCGTAATTTTTTATTTTTATAAAAAACAATCTGCCGTTTATTTCGATTAAAGAATAATTTACCGGCAAATTAAACAGCATTATTTTTTTGAATCACTTTATTAGATGTTTCTTTAGGACTAATCTTGGCCGGCAAGTTTTTCTTAAAAAGTTTTCATTCTTTTTTTAATTCTAATAAGTATCTTTAGTCTTTATTCTGTTTATGAGCCGTTTAAATGTCCTGAAAACCTATAAGATCTTTATTGGAGGCCAATTTCCCCGTACCGAAAGCGGTCGCTTTTATGCTTTAAAAAACAAGAAAAAAGAACTCCTCGCCAATGTGTGTTTAGCATCGCGCAAAGATTTACGTAACGCGGTGGTAGCGGCCCGCACGGCCTTTGAAGGCTGGGCAGCAAGGTCTGCTTTTAACCGGGGACAGATCTTATACCGCATTGCCGAACTACTGGAAGGCAGAAAGGCCCAGTTTATAGAAGAACTGGTATTACAAGGACTCACTGCAAAAGCCGCCGAACAGGAAGTGTTTCAAAGCATCGATCGTTTGGTACACTATGCCGGCTGGTGCGATAAATACCAGGCTCTGTTTAGTGCGGTCAATCCTGTAAGCGGACCCTTTCATAATTTCTCGGCACCTGAACCCATGGGCGTAGTAAACATCATTGCGCCCGAAAAAAGTTCATTGCTTGGTTTAATTTCGGTAATGGCCCCAGTTATTTGTGGAGGAAATACCTGCGTGCTATTAGCTTCCGAATCATTGCCTTTATGTGCCGTGAGCTTTACTGAAGTGCTTGCCACATCCGATCTTCCAGCCGGCGTGGTAAATGTTTTAACAGGTTCAAGTAAGGAACTGCATACTCATTTTTCTTCGCACATGGATGCGAATGCTTTGGTGTATGCTCGCTCCAACAAAGAAGAACTAAAAACCATGCAACAAAACGCATCACTTAATGTAAAACGTTTTTTTCATTGGAATAAGGATTGGACAAAAGATGAAAATCAACATCCTTATCTCATTATGGATCTTCAGGAAATTAAAACCACCTGGCAGCCGGTTGAGACTTCAGGGATGGGCGCTTCGAAGTATTAATGAAAACAGAATTATAAAGAGCCCTTATTGTGTTTGCGTACTTTTTTATGTTTAGAAACACCCGGACAGGAGTCGCAGCGGTTTTTTTGCAGAAAACAGCCTTCCATGGTTGACACGAGAATGGCGAAAATTGAAAATATGAGGAGATAACGTTTGATCATAGTATAACACAAATATAAGCGATTATTTTAGTACTTTTATTTTTTGTTAATGGGCTTAAAAAGCCTGAATACAGGGTATAAACAAAGCAATTGTAAGGAGACAAAATAAAACCGTCAAACATCCATGAAGTTATTTTTTCACATAGGCCGTTATTTCATGCTTATGAGCAGGGTGTTCCAGCGCCCACAGAAATTCAGAGTGTATGGTCGTCAGATAATTTTTGAGATCGATGCCATGGGTATTTCATCCTTACCCATTGTAGCCATTATTTCTGTTTTTATGGGCGGAATTATTGCCATTCAAACTGCCAGTAATATCGATAATCCATTAATTCCTCGTTATACCATTGGATTTACGGTCCGCGAAAGTATTATGTTGGAATTTAGTCCAACCGTGGTGTGTTTAATTTTGGCAGGAAAAATCGGTTCTAACATTGCTTCTGAAATTGGCGCCATGCGCATCACAGAGCAAATTGATGCCTTAGAGATCATGGGAATTAATTCGGCGGGTTATTTAATTTTTCCAAAGATTGCAGCGGCTATCCTTATTTTTCCTGTGCTTATTGCCTTAAGTATGTTTCTTGGCATCTCCGGTGGATACTTAATGGCCTGTCTACCGTCTGCAGCGTTCTCAACGTATGATTATGTTTTCGGCATCCAGGCTTTTTTCGACCCCGGGAAGTTATATTACTCTTTCACAAAAGTGTTAGTTTTTGCATTTATCATTACATCTGTTTCTTCTTATTATGGCTACCATACCTCCGGTGGCGCTTTGGAAGTAGGTAAAAGCAGCACCAACGCAGTGGTTTACAGCAGCATTTTGATTTTATTATTCAGCCTAATCCTAACTTATTTATTCTTGATCCGTTGATCGAAATTAAAAATATCAATAAAAGTTTTGGAGAGAGGCAAGTGGTAAAAGACGTTTCCTTTTCCTTCTATCCTTCCAAAACAAATTTAATTATTGGTGAAAGTGGTTGCGGGAAAACAACCATCCTCAAACTCATGGTGGGCCTGCATGCTGTTGATTCAGGCGAGATCTTATACAACGGTGTCGATTTTCTTAAACGCGACCGGAAAGCACAACAGGAGATTAGAAAAGAAATCGGGATGTTATTTCAGGGTGGTGCTTTATTCGATTCACAAACACTTGAGGAGAATGTGCGTTTTCCACTGGACATGTTTACCGATTTAAGTAAAGAAGAAAAAAACGACCGCGTTAATTTTTGTCTGCAACGTGTAAAACTTGAAGGGAAGAATGCACTCTATCCCGCCGAATTAAGTGGTGGGATGAAGAAACGGGCCTCGCTGGCCAGAGCCATTGCCAATAACCCCAAATATTTATTTTGTGACGAACCCAATTCGGGTTTGGATCCAAAAACGTCTATTGTGATTGATGAGCTCATCAAGGATATTACGCAGGAATTTAAGATTACCACCATTATTGTGACCCATGATATGAACTCGGTGATTGAGATTGGCGATAACATCATGTTTGTGCACAAAGGCGAAAACTGGTGGACCGGCAACAAAAGTGACATATTAAATACCAGCAACAAAGAACTTTTTGATTTTGTATTTGCAAGTTCTTTTATGAAAACCGTATTTAAAGGAAGCGGGAAATAAATCCCCGCCCATTACAACAACTCTTCCTGTATCTCAAGCCAGCGCATCGATTTAGATTCCAACGAATCGGCCACTACTTTAATTTCTTCGGTAAGTTTTTGAATTTCGTTATAGTCGCTAATGCCTGCTGCTAATTGCGTTTCAAGATCGAGTTTCTTTTCTTCCAGTTGTGGAATTTCTAATTCCAGTTCTTCTAATTCGCGTTGTGTTTTGTAGGATAATTTTTTTGCGGGCGCAGTTTTAACTTCCTGAATTACTTCCACTTTAACCGGCGCCTCATTTTGTTTAGCTGCATTTATTTTAAGCTGTTCTTTTTCTTTCTCTTTTTGTTCGCTGATCCAGTTGCGGTACTCGGTGTAATTGCCCGGATAATCTTTAATGGTGCCATTGCCTTCCAAAACAAAGGTATGGTCTACTAAACGGTCAATAAAATAACGGTCATGCGATACAATTAAAACACAGCCTTTAAATTCTTCGAGAAAATCTTCCAGTGTTTGAAGGGTCACAATGTCCAAATCGTTTGTGGGCTCATCTAATATTAAGAAGTTAGGATTTTTCATTAATACCGTAAGTAAAAACAATCTTCTTTTTTCGCCACCACTTAAAGTATGCGCATAACTGTATTGCACATTGGGAGGGAAGTTAAAGCGGGTGAGTAATTGCGAGGCCGATAAACTGGCACCATTGGCTAAGGGAATATGTTCGGCAATATCCTGAATAATTTCAATGATCCGCTTATCCACATTAATGATCATGCCGCCTTGCGAATAATAACCAAACACAATCGTATCGCCTAATTGCACTTTACCTTTGTCAACTTCTTCTTTGCCTTGAATGATATTTAAGAGTGTGGTTTTACCAACTCCGTTTTTTCCAACCACACCAATTTTTTCACCGGGAATAAACGTATAAGAAAAGGGTTCCGATAAAATAACTTTATTGGGATAATTTTTGGCGATGTTATGCAACTCCACTATTTTAGAACCCATGCGTTCCATCTTCACCGTTAATTCAATTTTTTTCTCAACGCGTTTTTGTTTGGCCTTTTTTTCAATTTCGTAAAAAGCATCTACCCGCGATTTTGACTTAGTGCCACGGGCTTTTGGCATCTTGCGCACCCAAACCACTTCTTTACGATACAGGTTTCTGGCCTTATCAATTTCGGCATCGGTTATTTGTTCGCGTTCGGCTTTTTTCTCCAGGTAATAATCAAAATTTCCTTTGTATTCATACAATTCGTGATTATCAATTTCAATGATTTTATCACAAACCTCATCTAAAAAATAACGATCGTGGGTTACCAGTAAAATACTGATGGAAGCATCCTGTAAATAATTCTCGAGCCACTCAATCATTTCAATATCCAGATGATTGGTGGGCTCATCCATAATGATGAGATTGGGTTTATTGATCAAGGTTAAAGCCAAAGCCACCCGTTTTTTTTGTCCACCAGACAAAGTACTGATCACCCGACTTGTATCTCTGATCTCGAGTTTCGATAAAATCTCATGAATGTTTTTTTCATAATCCCAGGCTTCGATCAGATTCATTTCGTTTAAAGCCATCTCCAGCTTATCGGCCGTTTGATCGCTTGAATCGGTTTCGCTGAGTTTAATAATGGCATCGTAATTACGAATACAAGCCACAAATTTATTATCGGCCGTATCAATTAATTGTTGAATGGTCAGTTTTTCATCAAAGGCAAAATTCTGTTCCAAAAAACCAATGCTGATGTCTTTTCTAAAAACAACTTCACCCTCATCGGCAATTTCAATGCCCTTTAAAATTTTAAATAACGTGGTCTTGCCCGAGCCGTTTTTGGCTACCAGCGCTACTTTTTCACCATAATTAATACCGAAACTTATTTTATTAAAAAGGACCTTGGCACCGTATGCTTTAGAAATATTGTTGACAGAGAGTAAATTCATGGCCGCAAAGGTAGTCATTCGTTATGAATGTAATAACAAACCCACAAATTGAACCACCCTTCGACAAGCTCAGGGTATGCATAAGGCACCCTAAGACTAAGCTCAGGGCGGCACTCAGGACTTTCATGGGAGTAAATGAGAAGGAAATGTTTTGAACTAGTTTTAACCCTCTAACCTCCTTGAACATTTGAACTTTCCTTTCCATTCTTCGACAGGCTCAGAATGACAGAGTAACTATAAGTGTTGTGTCTTATTCTGTTTCTTATGTGGTTCAAAAGCGTACGTAAAAAAAGCCCCACCAAATGGCAGGGCTCAAAATTAAAAAACAAAAAAATTAGTTAACTTGACTGTAATCTTTAGTACTGGCTACAGCGCCGCTTTCATCCCAATTGGTCCATAAGCCGGTTTTTTCGCCATCTTTATAATTCATTTCAAAACGTTTGTGACCGTTATCATCGTATACCAACCAAGTACCTGTTTTTTTACCCATATTATAAAAAGCCAATGCCGAAGTGCTGCCATTCTCATTATAACGGATCCAACGCTGATCTTTTAATCCTTTAGTAAAGGTGCCGCTTTCCATTAATTTGCCTGAAGCATAGTAATAATTTGCAGTCCCATCAATCTGGCCGTCTTTTACAATAAATTCGGACTTGGTGTTATTTTGTGTTTGTGTAATGGTGCCGTTAAATAACTCGCCATCACTGTCAATATATAAACCTTTTTCATTTAAGCTTTGTGCGTTTATAACTCCTAAACCAAGTAAGCTAAAAACTAATAAGAGGATCTTTTTCATAGGGAAGTTTTTTAAGAATAAAAACAATCAATTTCTTTAACCAAAGGTATTAAGTTAATGTTTTAGAAACAATAGGGTAATGAAAAGATAACCTTAACTTTACTAATAAAGCACTAAAAGGTCTATAAGCCTTATTAATAAAGGCTTTGAAGGCTAATGACTAAAGTGACTTAAGTGACAGGTCGGTAAAGGAGCTCAAATGACTCGATTTTACCTGAAGTAATTCGTAACCGATACTGTTTATGGTAATAGAATACTCGCGATCGGTTTTTAAAGAAAGTTTAAAATTACCATCCATATCTGCAAAAAACGTTTCACCGGTTTCAGGAATTACAATCTTCGCTCCGGCTATTGATTCGCCCATAGTGTCGGTTATCTTACCAACCACTACTTTGGTGTTAGTTTTTTCTTTGTCCGAATTACCGGCCACTAGTGCCTGATTCAAACCCAGAATTAAAAATATGTAAAGTAATTTTTTCACTGATTCAAAATTAGAGCAAGCACTTCCTTTTATCTTTAAGCTAATATTACCAAATTGTTAAACCTCAAATTCCCCAAATAAATCTATCTTTGCCCCATGCGTATCGACATCATTAGCGCGGTTCCGGAACTGATGAGCAGTTCATTCGGCCACTCCATTTTAAAGCGTGCCATTGCCAATCAACTGGTGGAGGTAAATCTTATTAATTTAAGGGATTATGCCAGCAACAAACAAAAACAAATAGACGATTATGCCTTTGGCGGCGGTGCCGGTATGGTGCTCATGATTGAACCCATTGATGCTTGCCTTAAAGACCTCAAATCGCAAAGAACTTACGACGAGATCATTTATATGTCGCCCGACGGGGAACTGTTAAACCAAAAGATCTGCAATCAATTATCCATGCAAAAAAACATAGTTATTCTTTGTGGGCACTATAAAGGCATAGATGAAAGGGTGCGCGAACACCTCATTACCCGCGAGATTAGTATTGGCGATTATGTATTAAGCGGGGGTGAAATTGCAGCCGCTGTATTAAGCGATGCCGTTATTCGTCTTTTGCCCGGGGTTCTTAATGACGAAACCTCGGCTTTAAGTGATTCCTTTCAGGATAATTTACTTGCCCCGCCGGTATACACTCGCCCTGCAGAGTACCAAAACTGGGGCATTCCACCTATATTACTAAGCGGACATAGCGCCAACATTGATAAATGGCGACACGAACAAAGCCTAGAACGCACAAAATCAAGGCGTCCCGACCTTCTTAAATAGACAAAATTAGTCTAAAATCAGGCTTTTATATTCCCAATAAAATTACTTCCTTTGGCCTCACAAAATTTGAAGGATGAAATAGCCATGTTTCTTCTGATTAGGGCGATTTTTGGACTAAACCATTTGGTTCCTCTTGTGAAAGCGAATAAAGATACAGGCGTACATTATTTGAGCATTTAAAAACAAACATATCCATTATGAAAGTTGGAATTCCGGCAGAAACATCTCCTAATGAACTAAGGGTCGCTGCTACGCCCAAAACGGTGAAACGTTTACAAAAGCAAGGCTTTGAAGTTTATATACAGCACAACGCTGGACAAAAAGCAAACTTCTCGGATAAAGAATTTGAAGAAGCAGGCGCCAAAATTGTAAACACGGCCGCTGAAATATACGGCCAATCGGACATTGTATTAAAAGTGAAAGAGCCCGCTTTGGAAGAGGTTGCTTTAATGAAAGAAGGTTTGGTTTTGTTAAGCTATTTATGGCCGGCGCAAAATCAGCCACTGCTTCAAAAATTAGCCGATCAAAAAGTGAACGCAGTGGCCATGGATGCCATACCACGTATTTCACGTGCTCAAAAAATGGATGTGTTATCCTCTATGGCTAACATAGCCGGATACAGATCAGTAGTTGAAGGCGCTTTTTACTTTGGAAGATTTTTAAATGGTCAGATCACCGCTGCCGGAAAAGTAGAGCCTGCCAAGGTTCTGGTTATTGGTGCCGGTGTTGCCGGATTGGCGGCCTTAGGTGCAGCAAATTCATTAGGTGCGATTGTTAGAGCTTTTGATACACGTAAAGAAGTTGCTGAACAAATTGAATCTATGGGCGCTGAGTTTTTGACTGTAGAAATTGAGGAAGATGGCGCAACAGCATCCGGTTACTCAAAAGAAATGAGTCCGGCATTTATTGCAGCTGAAATGGCTTTGTTTAAAGCACAAGCAGCTGAAGTGGATATTATTATTACCACTGCTCAAATTCCCGGCAGACCGGCTCCTAAATTAATTTTAACGGAGCATGTAGCCGTGATGAAACCGGGCTCAGTAATTGTAGATCTAGCTGCATCATCGGGTGGAAATTGTGAATTAACTAAAAACGGAGAAGTTTATACCACACCAAATGGTGTTACCATCATTGGTAAATTAAGTCAGTTACCTGCACAGGCTTCACAATTATATGGTAATAACCTTTGTCACTTATTAGATGACATGGGCAAAGCCGATAAGTTTAAAATTGATATGGAAGACGCTGTGGTTTCAAGAGCCATGGTTACACATAACGGAAAAATTAACTGGCCTCCTGCGCCGCTTCCGGTTAGTCCGGCTAAGCCTAAAGTAGCCGCTACGGTTGAAGCAGAAGATCCAAAAGTTATTGCAGAAAGAAAAAACAAACAAGAAACAAAATCAATGATCATTAAATTAGGGGTGATTGGTTTGTTTTTATTGGTACTGGGTCAGTTTGCACCAAGCGATTTTATGCAACACTTCACCGTGTTTGTATTGGCCGTGTTTGTTGGCTGGCAAGTGATCTGGAATGTATCACACTCGCTGCACACGCCTTTAATGGCCGTTACCAATGCTATTAGTGGAATTATTATAGTTGGTGGTTTATTACTCACTACCGACGACCTCTCAAGTCCTATGACCATACTGGCCTTCATCGCCATACTGGTTGCCAGCATTAATATTGTTGGCGGATTCGTTGTTACTCACCGCATGTTGAAAATGTTTAAGAAATAAGAACTATGATCGCTAAGGAAATTCAAATTGCCGCTTATTTATTCGCAGGTATTTTATTTATATTAAGTTTAGGAGGTTTATCCTCTCAAGAAGGCGCCAAACGGGGTGTTTTTTATGGTATCATCGGTATGATCATTGCGGTATTGGCTACACTACTCGGACAAGACGTACACGGCCATGTATACATTATTACGGCTGTTGCCATTGCTTCTGTTATTGGTGTGCTCTTAGCTCGTAAAGTAGAAATGACTTCCATGCCGCAGTTGGTGGCCATCTTACATAGTTTTGTGGGATTAGCAGCTGTGTTGGTTGGTTTTGGTTCCTACCTCGATCCTAAAACACATTTATTAGCTTCTACCGAACATACCATTCATTTGGTGGAAGTATTTATTGGGGTGTTTATTGGTGCAGTTACTTTTACCGGTTCTATTATTGCCTGGGGCAAATTAGAAGGTAAGGTTAGAAGCAAACCTTTATTATATCCGGGTCGTCATTTAGTAAATGGTATTTTACTTTTAGCCAGTATTGTTTTGGGTGTAATGTTTACCATGGCTCCGGGTATTGAAGGCATGATGTATTTATACATTATGACGGCATTTGCTTGTTTTATTGGTGTGATGCTGGTAATGGCTATTGGCGGTGCCGATATGCCGGTAGTCGTTTCTATGCTCAACTCGTATTCAGGATGGGCAGCTTCGGCAGCTGGTTTTATGTTAGGGAATAATCTCCTCATCATTACCGGTGCTTTAGTAGGAAGTTCAGGTGCCATTCTTTCCATTATTATGTGTGAAGCTATGAACCGTTCTTTTATTTCGGTTATTCTTGGCGGTTTTGGTGAGGTTGCTTCAAGCGGACCAGCCACTGCCATGGTGGGTGAAGTTACGGCGATGAATCACGAAGAAGTATCTGACCTATTAAAAGAGGCCAAATCAGTAGTTATTGTTCCGGGTTATGGTATGGCTGTTGCAAAAGCACAGTATCCAATTTACGACATGGTACAAACCTTGCGCAAAGCCGGTAAAAAAGTGAGATTCGCTATTCATCCGGTAGCAGGACGTTTACCGGGACATATGAATGTGTTATTGGCAGAAGCCAATGTGCCTTATGATATCGTTTTAGAAATGGATGAGATCAACGAAGACCTTCCTGCTACCGATGTGGTAATGGTAATCGGTGCTAACGACGTGGTTAATCCGGGTGCTCAGGATGATCCTTCCAGTCCTATTTATGGCATGCCGGTTATTGAAGCCTGGAAAGCTGAAAAAGTAATTGTGATGAAACGTTCTATGTCGGTAGGTTACGCCGGTGTTGAAAATCCTTTGTTCTACAAATCAAATACCGATATGTTATACGGTGATGCTAAAGACAGCGTTGAAAAAATTCTAGGCTTCTTAAAAGCTTAATTTTTCTTTCAAAGAAAATAAAAACGTCAGCTGAATAAGCTGACGTTTTTTTGCTTCACAATAATTGGTCCAATGAAAAGGCTTAATATGCACTAAAAAAGACGATTTGAAAATTACGAATGTTGCGCCAGGGACATAGGGCAGCAAGCCTGTGGCTTGATGAGCCAGCTTTTGCGCAGGCACGTGGTTCTCCGCCCCTTCGGCGGAAACCGAGGCAACAGCCGAGCCCGAAATGGCCCGCCCGGGCGCCCAAAAATAGTTTATGGAATTCTAAACGGATCTACTCCGTCTTCACAAAACGTTTAGTGAAAACAATGTTGTTTTCATTACCTGTTTTACTGATACTGAGGTTGTACAAACCTTGTGCCATAAGCGCTGTAGGGATAGAGGCACTTTGTTGGTTTACTTCAAATTCGCCTTTTAAAATAACCTGGCCTTGAGCATTACTAATTGTGTAAGTATATTTTTCATCGCTAAAATAATCGGAGCTTAGGTTTAAATCTCCGGCACCGGGATTGGGATAAATACTCAAGGCATTATTATGTGCTCCCGCTTCATTCACACCCAAAAGTGTCAGGTAATTACAGGCATGTGCTCCAATTTGATATGTGCCAAAAACGGAATCGCTGTAGCATACGTTTTCAACGAACGTGTCGCCATCAGTCGCCGCGCTTCCTAAGAAATGAAATAAATACGAAGAGCTTCCAAGACGCTCGGTAATATTAAAATAAGCTGCATTCGGTGACATCAGACCTGTTTGATTTTGTAAAACAGTAAGTTGTTTTAAATTATAACCATTGACGTTTACTGTTTGAGTTGAAACCACCATAGTTGTATAGGAAACAATTTTTGTGGTCGAAAGTGGAGTCCCTCCTATAATAGTGTTATTCCAACTTGACCCAACTGTTGCGGCAAAATTGTAAAGGATCTGCCAGTTATTTTGAGTCCGCACATTCTTCATAAAAATGGTGTCACCTTTTTGTTTTATGTAAGTTGGGCCCGTGTAACCTAAATTAGTCATCATAAAAAAACGCCTGTGCGATAGAACTTTTACGGTGTCATTGCCAATTACCTGCTTACCCGTGTAAATAACATTTTCGTATTCAAGGGTTTGATCTGGCCAACTCCGGGTAAATACATTTGACCAGCCTGCATGCGGCGGACAAAATACAACCTGAGCTTTTTGAGAAATGAAGAAGAGGCTGAGAAGAAAAGTAAAGTAGATTTTTTTCATGCACACAATTTTTGGGATTGATATACATAAAGGTAATCTATTTCAGGATTCCTTTCAGAAAAAAATAAAAGAGGTAATTTATTGTAAGGGTAGTTTTTTAATAATGCGATCGTTTTTAAACAGCACTTTTTCGGCGAGTTTGCCCAGGGTATCGTAATAACACCATACACTGTCCTGCTTGTCTAATTTGTAAAATCCATTATAACGTACTTTACCGTTTTCAAAATAGGTAATGTTGGGACCCTGACGTAAGCCTTTATCATAATGCATTTCACTCCAGGCCAAGCCGCTTGGGTAAAACGACATCCACTGTCCGTGACGTTTCCCGAATCTGAAAAAGCCTTTAAACTTGGTGATGCCTGTTGGGTACTTATCGGTATAATCGCCGGTGTATATGCTATCGGGAGGCATGATCAATAAGGGATTTTTTTTCTTCAACGAATCAACGGTAAGTTTTTGCTCAAGACGCGATACCGAATCCTGAATTCTTTTTTCATCGGCACTTAATTCTTTTTCAGCCGGCGTATTTGTACAAGCATACAAAAACAGAAACAAAAAAGTGCTGAGGGTATAAATAAGTTTTTGCATATTATTTTTTTCTTTCAATGGCGTAAATGAGTAAGCGCTCTAAACTGCGACGGGCCGGGTTATCGGGCAATTGATTTAAAATGCTCAAGGCTTTTTCTTTGTAATCGTGCATGATCTTATTGGCATAAGCAATGCCACCTTTTTCAATCACAAAATCAATTACTTTTTTTACTTCTTCACTTTCCTCGTTATGATTTTTAATGAGGTTAATGATCTTTCTTTTCTCTAACCAGGTACAATTATTTAAAGCATAAATCAAAGGCAGGGTCATTTTCTTTTCTTTGATGTCGATGCCGGTTGGTTTTCCAATGTCTTCATCGTTCCCAAAATCAAACAAATCGTCTTTAATTTGAAAAGCAATACCGGTTAAGGTACCAAACTCACGGGCCAGTTCAATGGTCTTTGCATCGCTGGTAACCGAGGCTGTACCCGCAGCACAACAGGCTGCTATAAGTGTGGCTGTTTTTTTGGTGATGATCTCAAAATAAATTTCTTCCGAAATATCCAGTCTTCTGGCTTTTTCAATCTGCAATAATTCACCTTCGCTCATTTCGCGAACCGCGGTGCTTACAATTTTAAGTAAATGGAAATCGTTGTTGTCCAATGAGAGCAACAAACCTTTGGAAAGTAAAAAATCGCCGATCAAAACAGCGATCTTGTTTTTCCATAAAGCATTTACGCTGAAAAAACCACGACGCTCGTTACTGTCATCCACCACATCATCGTGCACCAAAGTGGCCGTGTGTAAGAGTTCTATAAGAGCAGCGGCACGGTGAGTACTGTCGTTAATTTCGCCGTTAATTTGAGCCGATAAAAAAACGAACATGGGCCGGATTTGTTTGCCCTTGCGTTTAACAATGTAGCCCGTTATTTTGTCAAGTAGGGGCACAGAACTTTTCATGGCATCTTTGAATTTTTCTTCAAAGAGTTCCATGTGTTGCTCTACTGGCTTTTTTATTTCATCAACGGTTCTTGACACAGCCGGCTAATTTAAACTTTATTTTAATTCGGGAGAAATGAGTTTGTTTTTATTGGCCAGTTGACCACAAGCCGCATCAATATCCTTGCCCCGGCTATGACGCACATTACAAATAACCCCGTTGCTCTCGAGGTGATTGGTAAAGGCCAGCAGACGCTCTTTGGTGGTTTGCTGAAACTGCCCGCCATCAATGGCATTGTATTCAATAATGTTGACCTTGCTTTTTACGCGCTTGCAGTAATTCACCAGTTCCTGCGCATCCTGCAACGAATCGTTAAAGTCTTTAAAGGCTATGTATTCGAATGTTGGACGGCTACCGGTTTTATCGGAAAAATAATTTAAGGCATCGGCCAAATTATCGAGCGAATTGGTTTCGTTAATAGGCATCAACTGATCGCGTTTAGCATCGCTAGGGGCATGCAGAGAAAGAGCCAGATTAAATTTTACCTTATCATCGCCCAGTTTCATGATCATTTTAGCCACGCCGGCGGTTGAAACCGTGATGCGTTTTGGCGACATGCCCAAACCCGTTGGACTGGTAATTTTTTCTATCGATTTTAAAACTTCGGCATAATTTAATAAGGGTTCGCCCATGCCCATGTAAACAATATTGGTTAATGGGGCCTGATAACGCTCAAAGGCAGTGTTTTTCACCAATACCACCTGATCAAAAATTTCGTCGGCATTTAAATTACGCATGCGTTTTAATTTACCGGTTGCACAAAACTTACAGGTTAAACTACAACCTACTTGCGAGGAGATGCAGGCGGTCATGCGCGCAGAGTGGGGTATAAGCACACTCTCCACCACAAAATTATCATGCAAACGCATGGCACATTTTACGGTACGGTCTGAACTCACTTGTAATTCATGAATCTGAACGGCGTTAATGGTATAATGGGTCTCTAAAAAATCGCGTAATTTTTTGGAGAGGTTCGACATTTGATTAAAATCAGTCAGACCTTTTGCCCAAAGCCAGTCGTAAACCTGTTTGGCCCTGAAGCCCGGTTCATTAATTTCTTCAAACACCTGTGTGAGCTGCTCTAAACTAAGTGCGCGTATGTCTTTTTTTGGTACCAAAATAGGGCGTAAAGATACCATTCCAAGCGATAAATAACTAACTTTGGCCCGTGCGTTTTTTAAAAGCAAATAGACTGTTTTCGGGGGAGAAATTTTTGGCGGAGGATTCCGTTTTAGTGCTCGATGAAAAGGATCAGTTAGTGGAAATCATTTCTGAAAACGCTCTTGATTCAAACCGCATCGAAAGGCTGGAAGGTCTTCTCACACCGGGTTTTGTGAATGCCCACTGTCATTTGGAACTCAGTCACCTGAAAGGTCAAATCCCTGAACATACTGGCCTGCCAGGTTTTGCGAAACAAATTGTCAGCATTCGAAATGCCATGCCGGCCGAAGAAAGGGCCGAACATGCCCGGGAAGCTGACAAAAACATGTGGAACAAAGGCATGGTGCTAGTTGGCGACATTAGCAATACCGAAGAGAGTTTTAAAATTAAGGCCGACAGCAAACTTAGTTATCATACCTTTATTGAGCTCATCGGACTGCATCCTGCCAGTGTCGGAGCGGCTTACGAACGTGGATTGCAATTGATACAAACGCTAAAAAACTATAATTTAAAAGGTAGTCTGGCCCCTCACGCCCCCTACAGTACTTCCAACGAACTCATTCAACGCATCAGTGATTACGATGCTTCACATCACTTACCTTTTAGTATTCACAATCAGGAGAGTTTAGAAGAAACGAAATTTTTTGCGGGCGAAAAAAACGGCTTTAATGAGCTTTATGATTTTCTCAAACTCGATCTTTCCTGGTTTAAAGCACCCAAACAAACGAGTTTAAAAAACTATCTGCCTTTTTTACCAGAGAGTCCAAGCCTCTTGGTACATAATACCTTCAGCCAATCGGAAGAAATAAAAATGGCCGGCGATAAAGGCGTTTTTTGGTGTTTTTGTCCGGCTGCTAATCAGTACATCGAAAACGCCTTACCCGATTATTCACTTTTTTCTAATTACAAAAATCAGATCTGCCTTGGAACTGATAGTCTTGCTAGTAATGTCACTTTAGATGTACTCGCCGAATTAAATCTGATCCGCCAAGCCACTAACTGTTTTGAGCTTGCCGATCTGCTCCGCGCCATCACTTCCAACGGAGCTAGGGCTTTGGCACTTTCAGACCATTTCGGGAAATTAATCCCCGGAAAAAATACCGGCTTAAATTTGCTGGAAGAAAAAAATTCAACCCTTCGTTTTATAAAAAAAACAAGCTAATACCATGTTGCACCTCAAATCTTTTTGTTTTAATCCTTTCCAGCAAAATACTTACCTAGTCTATAACGACGAAGGCATGGCCTTTATCATCGATCCGGGCAATTCAAATGCTAGCGAAAATCAGATCCTCAAAAATTTTGTTGAAGAAAAAAAACTGACTTTAAGTCGTTTGCTTTTAACGCATGCGCACATCGATCATGTGTTGGGCAATCGTTTTATTTTTGATACCTATGGGTTACTACCTGAAATGCATGAAGCTGATCTGTTTTTTATTCAACGCATGCCCGAATCGGCTGCTATGTATGGCGTAAAGGCAGAGGCCTCTCCTTTTCCGCAAAAGTATTTAAACGATGGTGATACCATTTTGCTGGGAACTTATGCTTTTGAATGTATTTTTACACCGGGCCATTCACCGGGAAGTATTTCATTTTATAATAGTGAAAATAAATTGCTCATTGCCGGCGATGTGCTTTTTCAGGGCAGTATAGGTCGTACTGATCTTCCATTGGCTAGTCATGACACCTTAATGAGCTCCATTCACGAGCGTTTGCTGGTATTGGACGATGCGGTAAAAGTGTATTCGGGACATGGTCCTTCAACCACTATTGGACGTGAACGCCAAAATAATCCCTTTTTAATTTCTTAGCATTAAATAGCAAATTTTCTTTTTAACTTAGCCTTATCAAATTAAAACTCAGCATACTCGTTCTTCTCGCTGTTCTGCAAATTACTGCTCAGGAAAAACCTTTACAACAAGGCGAAAAGCCGCCCTACGACCGTAAACAAGAAATTATTTACGAATCAAAACGTTATCGCATTCATAATAATTACCTTACCTTAGGTCCGGGTTTTTTAGGCTCAAGTATGCGTAATCAATCGCAAAAATGTATTGCCATCGATTTTCAGTTTCACATCAAAGCCCAACATTTTCAAGGTGGGATTATGATGAGTGGCAATGAATTTCAATCCAATAACAACATTCAGTTTCACTTGGGTTACGGTTACCGCCGTGAGACGAAAACAACAAATCTCGCAGCATTTGTAGGGCCTACCTATTTTACGGGAGTAGAAGGCGATTCAAGCACAAAGGCCATTTTTTACGATGGTTTTGGTTTATACGGCTGCCTTCAGGCGGTCACCAAATTTTCGTATGATATGGGTTTAGGCGCTGAGGTTTTTGGCGAAATGAATTACAAACAAAAACTGTTCGGTTTTAAAATTGTACTTTTTTTCTCGGGTGCTTATCGCGGACCAAAGAAAAATTTTAATTCCAATGTTCACTCAGAACGCAAATAATGGTTGATTTTATTATAGTTGGTCGAGGCCTGGCCGCCACAGTGATGGCACATAGTTTGCACCAACAGCATTTAAGTTTCAAACTCATTGGTCCCCATGCTGAAACCAACTCTTCTTTAGTAGCCGGTGGCATCTGGAATCCCATTGTATTTAAACGCCTCACTAAAAGCTGGCTGGCCAATGATTTGGTGCCTGAACTCAATCGTTTTTATTCGGCCTGCGAAAAAGATCTGGGTCAAACGCTCCTCTGCCAACGCAGTCTGGTTAAGCCTTTTGTGGAAGAACAGGAAAAAGCATTATGGACAAAAAAAGCTACCGGGGAATTAAGCGATTTTTTGGATCCAAAAATTTATACTGAAACCTCGGAGCAATTTGTAAATTGTAAAATTTCCAATGCCTATGGGGCCGTTAAACAAAGCGGGAACATCAACATGGCCGCCTTTATTAACGGAAGTGCCGAATTTTTTAAGTCTTCGTATCACAACGAATTAGTTGACCATAGCTTGTTAACCATCGAAGAAGATCATGTTTCTTATAAAGGACTAAAAGCCAAAAACATTTTATTTTGTGAAGGGTATCTGGTAAAAAACAATCCCTATTTTAATTGGATTCCATTAAAACCGGCCAAAGGCGAGGTGTTTACCATTGAAAGTAATGATCTGAAACTCAACAACTGCATCTTTAATAAAAATGGTTTTTTAATGGATCTGGGTAATAAGCGCTACAAAGTAGGTGCTACTTATGCCTGGGATGATCTCACGGAAGAGCCTACCGAAGCCGGCGCTAGCGAATTGCACAACAAACTGAAACAACTCATCAGCTGCGACTATACCTTAATTAAACACGCGGCCGGTATTCGTCCTTCCAGCATCGATCGTCGCCCCATTATAGGAGCGCATCCCCAATATAAAAATTTATTTATTTTTAACGGACTAGGCACCAAAGGCGTTATGCTGGCACCTTACTTCGCAAAAAATTTCGTAAATTTCTACTTAGAAAAGGAAAGCATTCATGAAGAGGCGAATGTTAAACGCTTTTATAAGAACTATGCCGCAACACAAAGCTCATAAGATGAAATTGATCGGACGAAGGGAATTTGTTGATTTTCCATTGCTGGGTATGCATGGCATGGAAGCTAAGATCGACACCGGGGCTTATACCTCTTCGTTGCATTGCGAAAACATCATAATAAATTATGAAAATACAAAAGCAATCCTTTATTTTACTTTAACTCAAAAAGAAAGCAAGGTGCTGCGCTTTGAAGAGTTTACACAAAAGAAAATCAAAAATTCATTTGGTGAAATGGAAGAACGTTACGTGATAAAAACGCTCATAAAAGTTGGTAGAAAAAAAGTTATGTCTACCATTTCTTTGTCGAACCGCGACAACCTGCGTTATCCGGTGCTTATAGGCCGTCGTTTATTAAAAGGAAAATTTCTCATCGATGTGAACCAGATCCATACCGGAGGCATCGACCTAAACAAAGCCATTTATTTACTGAATACAAAACCCATTTAATTCGTAACGGTTATTAATTTTCAATTTTTAATTTCACATTAAAACCAGAAAAAGATGAAGATCGCCTTATTATCCCGTAATAAAAACCTATACTCTACCAAACGACTCCTGGAAGCCGGCGAACAACGCGGTCACGAAATGTTGCTGCTCGATCACATGAAATGTGTGCTGGTCATCGAACAGGGTCGTCCGCATATTTATTTTAACGGAAAAGAAGTTACCGATGTCAACGCGGTTATTCCCCGCATTGGGGCTTCGGCAACTTTTTACGGCTCGGCCGTGGTGCGTCAGTTTGAAATGATGAAGATTTTCACTGCCGTTGAATCACAGGCTCTGGTGCGCTCGCGTGATAAATTACGCAGTCTGCAAATTTTAGCCCGCGCCGGTATTGGTATTCCAAAAACTGCTTTTGCCTCTTCACCTAAAGATAAAGATATTGATAACGTGATTGAGAATATTGGCGGCGCACCCTGTGTGATCAAGCTTTTAGAAGGGACACAAGGCATTGGTGTTATTTTAGCCGAAAATCAAAAGGCGGCTAAAAGTGTTATTGAAGCTTTTTTAAAATTAGAAGCCAACATGCTGGTGCAGGAATTTATTAAAGAAGCCGGAGGTGCCGATCTGCGTGTGTTTGTGGTAGACGGACAAATTGTTGGGGCCATGAAACGTCAGGCTAAGGACGGGGAATTCCGCTCGAACCTGCATCGCGGGGGTTCAGCTTCTGTGATTCAACTTACTGCCGAAGAAAGAGCCACGGCCATTAAATCGGCAAAAAAACTGGGACTTGGTATTGCCGGGGTTGATCTGCTGCAATCGAGTCGCGGACCTTTGGTTATGGAAGTGAATTCATCGCCTGGCCTTGAAGGCATTGAAGGCGCTACAGGCATCGACATTGCCGGAAAAATTATTGAATACGTAGAGCGTAATGAGTTTAATAAACCCGGCGAATAATTTTTAATCTTAAAAAATAAACAGTGCAGTCCAGCTTAGTCATTAACGGGCAAACCATTGAGTCCGGCCAAAACAGAACGGTGATTTTAAATTCTTACGAATTACACACCAAAACCAAACTCGAAATTCCGGTTATTGTGATGCGCTCTAAAGAAAAGGGCCCCACTTTATTATTAAGCGCCGGCATGCATGGCGAAGAAACCAATGGCATAGAAATTTTACGCAAAGTTATTTCCCGCGATGAGGTGAAAGATCTCAAATGCGGTACCCTCATTGCCATACCGGTTATTAATGTAATTTCTTTTTTGTATGGCAGTCGCGATTTGCCCGATGGCCGCGACCTGAACCGTTGTTTTCCCGGTTCTAAAAAAGGGTCTTTTGGAAGCCGAATTGCTTACGATTTAATGAAACATATTTTACCCATTATCGATTTTGGTGTGGATTTTCATACCGGTGGAGCCAAGCTGAATAATTTTCCGCAATTGCGCTGTGTGTTTGATTTTCCAGATAATGTAGCTTTGGCCGAAAGGTTTTCGGCGCCTTTAATTATCGACAGTACTTACCGCGATGGCACTTTTAGAAAAGAAGCCGCCAAAAAAAACAAACCCATTTTAGTATTTGAAGGCGGGGAAAGCATGCGTTTTGATTACCATGCCATTAATGAGGGTGTGAACGGTTGTTTGCGTTTAATGAACTCCTACGGCATGATCAATTTTGAAGTGCCTGACAATGCATCGGTAAAAATAAAGAACGATACCTGGGTGCGGGCCAATAGCAGCGGCTTGTTTCACATGAGTGTAGATAACGGCGCCCCGGTTTCAAAAGGTGATCTGCTGGGTATTATTTTTAATCCTTTTGGTCAAACCGAAGACAAGGTGTTTAGTCCCGAAAACGGCTACATTGTGGGCATAAACAACCAACCGGTGGTGAATCAGGGTGATGCGCTCATACACATTGGCATGATGGAAACATAATTTTTAGTAACTTGCGACATGAATAACACGCTTGATTTTGGTCATTATTTTATCATTGCTTTTGTGGCGCTGATCTTTATTACCGGCTGTGTGGTGGTTTTTAAATTTATGCGAGGAGGCAAAAAGTAATGGCAATTAATCAATTCATTTTATTTTTAAACTTAGGTGGCGGCGAGGTGATCCTCGTGGTTTTTGTGATCCTGCTTTTATTTGGTGGCAAAGGTATTCCAACTATTGCCAAAACTTTAGGAAAAGGAATCCGTGAATTTAAAGATGCCACCAGTGGCATTCAAAAAGATATCCGCGAAAGTACCGGTGGTCTTACCGAACAGGTAAACGAACACATTCAGGAAATTAAAAAGGAAATCGAGAAGGAGTAATTCTTTCTTCGCTGTCTTTCACCATCCTTCGATGCTTCGGCCGATAGCTATCGGCCAAGCTCAGCTTAAACTTACTCAGGATGACGACTAATAGGTCATGGTGAGCTTGTCATGGTGAGCTTGTCGAACCATGACAGGCAGAGCCATCCTTCGACAGGCTCAGGATGACGACTAATAGGTCATGGTGAGCCTGTCGAACCATGACAAGGGAAGCATCTACCATCGAACCATAGAACCATGACTCAATAATGTTACGTGAAAAAAATCTACGCGAATAAAAATCACAACAAAAAAAGCAATACATGATTTTATTTAATTTTAATCATGCTTTATGTTTATATACTTAAATGTTCAGACGATAGCTATTATATTGGTGTTAGCAATGATGTTAATTCTAGGCTATCCCAACATGAAGAGGGTTTGAATCCAACCTGTTATACTTATTCACGAAGGCCTTTAGAGTTGGTATACTTCGAAATAATTGAAAATAATTTAGCAGCTATTGCCAGGGAAAAACAATTGAAAGGTTGGTCTCGTAAAAAAAAGGAGGCTTTGATTTTAGGGAATTATGAGGCTTTGGTTGAACTATCAAAAAACTATAAGGTAAGGTTTCCTTCTTCGGAAGACCATCCTTCGACAGGCTCAGGATGACCACTACTAAGTCATGGTGAGCTTGTCGAACCATGATAAGGAAGCATAGAACCATGACAGCCAGTGCCATCCTTCGACAGGCTCAGGATGACATCCTTGGGCATCCTAAGTGCATTTAACTAACATGTCATGGTGAGCTTGTAATTGTGAGTGTGTCATGGTGAGCTGTTTGTGCTGAGCCCGTCGAAGCATCGAACCATGACAGGCAGAGCCATCCTTCGACAGGCTCAGGATGACATCCTTGGGCATCCTAAGTGCATTTAACTAACATGTCATGGTGAGCTTGTAATTGTGAGTGTGTCATGGTGAGCTTGTCGAACCATGACAAGCCCCATCACCTTTCAATAATAAAGCACCGACTCATTCTGTTTTGTTGCGCATCTTCAAAAAGCAAAGAATAAATACCTGAACTAAATTCAGTGGTATTTAGTATGATCAATTTTTCTTTCGGCTCCGGATAAATTTCCCTGAGCAGATTTCCAAAGGCATCATAAACCCGAATTGTTTTGAAAGCCCCATCCAGCCCACTAACACTAAGCTCAGCAGCTGCCGGTTGCGGGTAGAGTAGTAATTTACTAAGCAGAGCTGAATAGTTTTTTAAACCCACCAAATTATGATTGACTTTCACTTCAATTGTATCTACAAAAGTTCCCCCGCAAAAACTTTGATGCACCACATATTTTGTATTGGTACTTGGTTTTACAAAGAAGCCGGGTTTAGTTGAAATTAACTGCGCAGTTAAATTATACCATGAGCAAGCTAAGCCACCGTAATTGGAACCAATAAACACGCTGTCACCCGCATTTATCATGGTATCGCGCAACCAAGTGGGAGAAGAAATTTGCTCAACAGAAACATCGTCGATGAAGTAGTATGCGCCTGCGTAAATCCCAAGATTTTTATCAAGCGTATCAGTACTAGCATCATTTCTAAAATTCCCAATAGTCAAGTACTTTTCTCCTCCATTAGCCATAAAGACTCCTCCAATCTCTTTCCAATTTAGTGTGTCAAAAATAATAGGATTCCCATACGCTAATATCTGCGGATTAACACTAACAACATTAGCTGTCAAGGGAGGGGCAACATTAGTAAAACTATTTTGGGAAAGGTACGCTCCAATATTATTGCAACTATACTTCGCAAATAAATTAGGACTATTCACGAACCATTTTACTAAATAACATGAATTCGCTTGTAATTGGCCTTTTAGCAAAACTTGAATATATTCCCTGTAATTAATGTTTATTCCATTATAAAAGTACTGCCCCGCAAACCCACTTCCAGTTCTTGCCATTTGGTATCCACCAGTTGTATTCGGAACATTTGCACCTCCAAGGCCACAGGCATTGTAATAATCGGAATCGAAGTTTGTCCCACGCCATGGAGGCACGGAGTCAACGGTATTTGGAAAGGATGGACATGCCTTATAAATCTCAAAACTCGGATTAGGCACTAAATTTACTTGAGCATCAAAAACAGAAGAGCAAATCAAAAAGAAAAAGCAACAAAGCAGTTTGAAAGGAAAAATGCGTATGCTGGTTTGGGGCTTCACAATTGTTTAGATATTTGCTCAATCTAAGTTAAGGATAAAAAATTGCATTAGAAATCCAACATTCAGCCTCATCATCCAAGGCTCTTCCAAAAAATGTTTATCTTGTCAATTCTTGTGAAAAGCCCTGTTATTACATATCTGTTGTTGTTTGTTTTTTTTACTGCTTCTGTTTCCGAAGCGCAAAAGGTAGAAACCATTAAACTAAAAAAAGATAAAAACGCCATTTACTTTTTTCAAAAAGGCTTTAAAAGCGATAGTATTCTCAAAAATAAAGGTGATCTGTTTTTTCTCATCGTTCCCGATTCTTTAAAAGCCCTGCTCTCGCTGCAAGTAGAAAATGCGCAGATTCAGGCCGGTCCCAATGATAGTCTGGTTAAACTGGTTTACATTAAAGGTTATAAATACGAATCGCTTTTTATTTTGAAGGAAGAACGTTACCCCGGCGATAAAGTCCAGCCGGCTTATGAATTAAAAACCTTTGTCAATGGGGTCAGCGAATTACCTGCCAACAAAATAAACATCAGCATCATCAACAAACGTCTCAAAGAAATTTTACTGGAGAATAGTTTTTATACCAAAAGTCCCGATTGATATGTTAGATCCGCTTCACCAGCTCTTTAATAATAAGCGTGAGTTTAGGTTCCTGTAAATTGGCAATGTGCTGCACTTCTTCATGCGTTACTTTTTCCACATGACCTTCAACACCCAAATCAGTTACTATGCTGATCCCGAATACATCCAGTCCCGCATGTTTAGCCACAATTACTTCGGGCACGGTGCTCATGCCCACCACATCGGCTCCTATGCGGCGCAGGTAGCGGAATTCGGCGGGGGTTTCAAAACAAGGACCGGTTAAGCCGGCATATACCCCTTCATCAACTTTAATATTATTTTCTTTGGCAATTTGTTTGGCCAGTTCGCGCAATTCTTTTTTATAGGTTTCGCCCATATCGGGAAAACGCGGGCCCAGCTCCGGATAATTTTTACCGATGAGCGGGTTGGTTGGAAATAAATTAATGTGATCGTTAATGATCATGAGTTCACCCACTTGAAAAGCGGGGTTCATGCCACCGCAGGCATTGCTCACACAGAGGGTGCTTATGCCCAGGGCTTTCATCACACGCACCGGAAAGGTGATCTGCTTCATATCATAACCTTCATAAAAATGAAAGCGTCCCTGCATCACCACTACTTGTTTTCCACTCAGTTCCCCGAAAATTAATTTCCCTGAATGTCCTTCTACGGTGCTCAGGGCAAAGTGTGGTATTTCGTTATAGGGTAAAGTGTAGGCTATTTTTATTTCTTTCACTAAGCCGCCAAGGCCCGTGCCCAGTATAATGCCAATGGAGGGTTTAAAATCAGCGGTGCGCTCACGTATACTTTTGGTGGTAAATTCTATTTGATCTAGCATATTTTAATATAAGTTCATTCAACTCTTCTTCTTTGTCTTTAAAGCTCACTTCCACCGGCAACACATAAATGTTCATGCTTTTGGCCAGAGGCCAGATGTCTTTATTCTTTAAACGCATCAGATCTTTTTCGGTGGTCACTAATATTTTATTGCCGCCTTCAAAACTGTTGTAATAGCGTTCAATGTCTTCCAGATCTTTGGGCATATAATCGTGGTGATCGGCAAAGGGCAGGTGTTTGAGGTCGGCCGCGTATTCTTTCAGATAATTTACCATGGGCTCGGCATTAGCAATTCCGGCAAAAGAAATAATGCGGTAACGAAACAATTCGTTTAAAGTATCAAGCTTATCGTTTGGGTTGTGAATGGAATACAATTCACCGTATTTGAGATAAGAGAAAAACACGCGTTGATGCGCTCTTGGGTTCACATCTTTTAAAATATTGCGGATCTCAACAGCCGAGGTGTTATCAGGGGTTTTGCTGATGATGATAATATCGGCCCTTATCATCCCACTTTTAAATTCGCGGAGGGTACCGGCCGGCAACATGCGGTCGTTAAAAAATAAATTATGATAATCACTCACTAAAATATTCAGTCCGCAACGCAATGAACGGTGTTGAAACACATCGTCCAGTAAAATCATTTTCGGAGCCGTTCTTCCTAAAGCAATGAGTTGTTTAATGCCGTTTACGCGACTGGCATCTACCGCCACTTGCACCTTGTATTTGGATTTATAAATAAGCGGTTCATCACCTATATCTTCGGCTGTGCTGTTATCATCGGCCAATACATAACCGCGGGTCTTGCGTTTATAACCCCGGCTCAAGGTGGCAATGTTGGGATCTTCGGGAATTAATAAACGTAAAAGATATTCCACCAGGGGCGTTTTGCCGGCACCGCCAACCGCCAGATTGCCCACCCCAATGGTGTGTACGTCGAAACGTTTTTCTTTGAGGATGCGCCAGTCGTATAATAAATTGCGGAATAAGGTAATAACACCGTATAAAAAGGCAAAGGGAACTAACAGTATTTTTAACCCGTTATTCAAACAGGTTAAATATGCCTATTTTTTTTGAAACATTGAAATTTTAAGGCAATTAGATGCGGAGGCTGATTAATCAGTTCAAGTTGAAGATTGATTAAAGTATTTGTTTTGAAAATCTACGCCTTAATAAACGCAGTATGATTTATGGATTGGAAGAGTGAAATCATTCTCGAATAAATTTGCGTGTGATTTTAAATGCATCTGAAAAAGAATAAAATATTAAAGAATGGAGTAAGAAGTGAAATTCAATTCAGTGAAATTATAGAGAATCAATTCCGAATACCGCGCTAAGACCGAAGCGGCTCGCCGGGGCGCTATAATAAAACCTAAAAATGGATAGCAGACTACTTAGTCGAGCCCCAAATCGGCTAAAAGATAGATGAATAAAGAGACGCGAAAAAACGTAGATTATAATGTAAAAAAACTAAAATAAATGGATTAACAATGGGTTTAAAATTCCGTGAGCGTCAGGGATAGGGCATCAAGCCTGAGGCTTGATGAGCCAGATTGTGTGATGGCTTTAGCTCTTTTTCAGCGGTTTTTTCTACCGCTGAAAAAAGCCGAGTGGGGCAGCAAGCCAGTGCCTTGAGCCCGGCGCAGCCCGCTCGGGCGCCCAAAATAAACAAAATACATTTTGAAGCTCGCCTACTTAGATTCAGTATCGGCGCTTTGAAAGCCCAGCAAATACTGATGAGGATCAAATTTTATTTCAGAAAAAGTAGAATTTCCTTTGTAATAATTTACAGTCAAAGGCGTCACGCGATCCCAGTTCAGAATAGGCTCACGGGTCATGTTGGTAACCCCACGCATGCAAGATTCAACAGTGCGGTGTTTTACCAAAGCTTTATTGGTTTTGGTATTCCAGCGGATAAAAAATAATTTTAATTCCTTGCCGGCATCACACTCAGGCTTGTCAACAGGCTTAGAGAAGGCATCCACATAAACAAGCAGATAAGTTGAATCGGCATCTTTTTTCTCAAATAAGATCTTGGTGATTTCAGGGTCATGGCAAATGGAATCGTTAATGCAGTAATTCAAAACGGTATCCTTACTCACCAAATTCAAACACAATTTCATGCGTTCGGTTTTTAGTTTTGGTTTTTTGGTATACACGGCAAACTCACGGGGCATAGGCTTTTCAACTTCAGCTATCACCGAATCGGTTATTAAAGAATCGGCTTCAACTTTTGGTTTAGCGTTTTTTTGAACGGATTTTTTAGTTTGCGCCCCGGCAAAGCTACTAATCAACAAAGCAATTACTAAGAGTCTTAACATAGGGCTAAAATAATAATAAAAATTCGAAATTAGAACTGACCGGCTTCAACTAATTTTACGGCGCGTTCTATCAAAATATCTTCTACCTTGGCATCGTATTCTACCTTCATGTTATGCCCAAACAGGCAGGCTAGGGTTTGCCACATAGCCGCCTGAAAACTGCCGCGTAATTGTTTTACGATTTCGTAGGTGGTTTTGTTAGCTTCACGGTCTATGAGTTTCATCAGTATTTTACCCTGCGATACGGTCAATCCCTTTAACTCATCCTCAAACTCATTTCTCAGATCCTTTTCGCAGGCTTTAATAAAGACTTTTTTCAAATCTTCATCCTGAATTTTTTCAAGAGCTTTATCGTATTCTTTTAATTTAGCTGCCGCCAGAATAGCATAGGGATACACTTTTTTGACATTAAATTTTACACGGGTCCATTGCTCATAAGCCTTAGGTGTTCTAAACACATAAGAGGCGCTCACATAAATGGTACTCAGATCAAACACCGGTATGGTATCACCTTCATGCACTTCGGCGCGACAACGGTAACCGTTTTCGGGCGGCGTTAAAAGATCATAGGCCGAGGTATTTTGAGAGGAGAGGGTCCAACTAATAAAAACAAAAAAGTAAAGACTACTTTTTCTGAAGTTCATTTGGAAGTATTTTAAAAAATGATCTTGCATTCAACCATTTATTAGTTTAAACGTAAAAGGTAAGCTAAAAGTTACGCTTTAATTAAGGCGCTTCGATTTCCATTGACTTTTTTTAACAGAGTCTTGGCTTATCGTTTGTTTACTTACCGTCGCATTTCCAAAAATCACCGAGCCAGCAATAGCAGCAATTTCGGCATATTCGGCGTTTTCAGTCATTAAGTACTCGGGTTTAAAATGATCTTTTACAAAACCGGTATCAAATTTACCGCTCACAAAAGCATCGTGTTTTAAAACGAATTTGCAGAAATCGAGGGTGGTTTCAACGCCCACAATTTTATAATCTTCAATGGCTCTGATCATTTTTTCGATGGCTTCGGTACGGTCTTTACCATGCACAATCAGTTTTGAGATCATGGGATCGTAATAAATAGGAATGTCCATACCTTCTTCAAAACTATCGTCAACCCTCACCCCCGGACCGGCGGGCGTTTTATAAACCACCAGTTTGCCAATATCCGGTAAAAAGTTATTCATCGGGTCTTCCGCGCACACACGCACTTCTAAAGCATGCCCGTTTATTTTAAGATCGTTTTGGGTGAAGCTAAGTTTTTCGTTACGGGCTACCTTAATTTGTTCTTTTACCAAATCTAAACCGGTAATCAGTTCCGAAACAGGATGTTCTACCTGCAAACGGGTATTCATTTCAAGAAAATAAAAGTTCAGTTTATCATCCACTAAAAACTCAACCGTGCCGGCGCCACTGTAATTGCAGGCCTTGGCCACATCAACCGCGCATTTGCCCATACGTTCGCGTAATTCCGGACTTAACACCGAACTCGGCGCTTCTTCAATTAATTTTTGGTGACGGCGTTGAATGCTGCATTCGCGTTCGAACAAATACACACAATTGCCGTGGTTATCGGCCAGTAACTGAATTTCGATGTGTCGCGGACTGGTAGCATAACGTTCAATAAAAACCGCACCATTCCCAAAAGCTGAAATAGCCTCACTTACGGCCATTTTCATTTGCTCTTCAATATCTTCTTCACGCTCTACCAAACGCATGCCTTTACCACCACCGCCGGCGCTAGCTTTTATTAAAAGCGGGAAACCCACTTCCTTGGCTACTTTAATGGCTTCTTTAATATCGCTGATAGCACCTTCCGATCCGGGGATCATGGGTACTTTGTATTTTTTAGCTGTGGCCTTGGCGCTGAGTTTATCACCCATCAGGTCCATACTCTCGGGACTTGGTCCTATAAAGGTAATGCCGGCCGCTCTTACTTTTCGGGCAAAATCGGCGTTCTCACTTAAAAAACCATAACCCGGATGGATGCCATCTACCTTTAATTCCTTACAAATGGCAATGATTTTATCGCCTTGTAAATACGACTGGGCGCTCGGTGGCGGACCCACACAAACTGCTTCGTCGGCATAACGCACAAACAGGGCATTACGATCGGCTTCAGAATAAATGGCAACGGTTTTTATTCCCATTTCACGCGCGCTGCGCATAATACGCAGGGCAATCTCACCACGGTTGGCTATCAGAATTTTTTGCATAAAGGTTCAAAATCAAGCATAAAGATAATCAATAATAAGATTGCTTTAAACTACCGCAATTATTAGTTCTTTTTATTATTTTAGATGCAACTTATGTTTTTTTACCTCTCCAAATTAGTCGCTTTTTTATTTTCGCCTTTAACCTGGGTGTTTGTGCTTTTACTTTATTCCTTTAAAACAAAAGTAGAAGGCAGGGCCAAAAAATTGCGCATAGCCGCGGTTATTGTACTGTATGTTTGTAGCAATTCTTTTTTGGTGGATGAGTGTTTCAGGGCCTGGGAGCCGGTAACACCCGATTACGACCTGATGACGAACACCTACGATGGCGCCATTGTTTTAGGAGGAATAGGCGACGTGGATTTGCGTTTAAAAAAATTAAATTTCGGTCACAGTGGCGACCGTTTGTTTCAAACCCTGGCATTGTATCATAAGGGCAGGATTAAAAAAATTATTTTTACAGGAGGCTCCGGAAGTATTGAATTTCCTGAAAAAAAGGAAGGTATTTACGTTAAAAAGTATTTAAGCAGCATTCATGTTCCCGATAGCGCCATGATTTTTGAATCGGAAAGTAAAAACACTTATGAAAATGCGGTGTACACCAAAAAAATTCTGGATAGTTTAAATCTAAAAGGAAATTTTCTATTGGTAACCTCGGGTTATCATATGCCAAGGGCCATGGCGGTTTTTAAAAAGGCAGGCTTTACCAATTTGAGTCCTTATATTACCAACCGTTCCAGCGGACTTCGTCGTTTTACTTTTGATCATTTATTTATACCCAATCCCGGTGCTTTAATAGGTCTTGATATGCTCATACATGAGTGGATTGGCTACCTAACTTATAAGCTAAAAGGATATGCCTAAATTTAAGGAGGATCTGCTGCAATTTGTTTGGCGGCACCGACTTTTAAAACCAATTCCACTTATTTGCCATTCGGGCAGCGAGATCAGCATTCTGAAACCGGGAGAATTGAATGTGGATTCGGGTCCGGATTTTTTTAATGCCCACATTCGTTTGAATGACTTGGTATTGGCGGGTAATGTAGAGATCCACCTGAAAACCAGCGATTGGTTAAAACACAAACATCAGGATGATAAAACATACGACACCATTATTTTGCATGCGGTGTACGAACACGATGTGGACTTGGAGCAAAACACAAAACATCAGGTTGAAATTTTAGAGCTCAAACATTACATTTCTCCCGAAACCATTCGTTTGTATGAACAACTAGCCGCCGCGAAAGATAAACTGGCCTGTGCCGCGCATTTAAAAGAAGTAAATAAATTTAAATTTATTGCCTGGCTCGAACGCATGTGTACCGAGCGACTGGAGTATAAAGTAAAAACATTACAAACCTGGTTCAGCAGCTATTATGGGGATTATACCCAGACTTTTTACACCGCTCTGTTACGCAATTTTGGTTTTAAGGTAAATGCCTTACCCTTTGAATTAATAGCCAAACAATTGCCTGTAAACTTACTTTTAAAACACGCCGATAATTTACTGCAGGTAGAAGCGCTCTTGTTTGGCACAGCCGGCTTGTTGGATGAGCAATTTGAAGACAAATACATTTTGCAGTTACAGAATGAATTCGAATTTCTTAAAAACAAATACCAGTTAATGGCTTTGAAGAAAGAACTCTTTAAATACTCCAAATTACGTCCCGCTAATTTTCCAACTTTACGATTGGCTCAGTTCGCTCAATTGCTTCATTCAAATCCCCAATTGTTCCTGAATCCGCATCAATTCAACACTAGCAGCGAACTCAAAAACGCTTTAAACATAACATTACAAGGCTATTGGAAAAATCATTACAGTCTGGATACTTCGGCCACTTTTAAAGACCTGGCCTTTGGAAAAACGTCGATAGAGAACCTGATCATAAATTCCTTTGCGCCTTTTTACTTTTTTTATGGCAAAAAACTGGCTAAGGAAGAATTTACACAATTGGCTTTGGATCTTTTGGCGGATTGCGCCCCCGAAGAAAATCAGAAAACAAAATTATTTGCGGCTAAAAAAGAACAGATCAAAAGTGCCGCCGATACGCAGGCCCTTATTAACTTGTATGATAATTACTGCGTTTCGAAAAGCTGTTTAAAATGCGGCATTGCGGCTAGTATATTAAATGCGAAATAAATTAGTATGCAATACAAATTGACATTATCATTCTTCAAGTAAATAAATTGTGTCCTAGGTTGAAAACTGAAACTTCTTCATAAATGATTGTTGTTATGAGGGCAATAAAAAACGTGTTTTTTAAATTACGGATTTTAGCGCCAGGGACACGTAGGGCTTGGTTCTCCGCCTTTTCGGCGGAAACCGAGGCGGTAGCCGAGCCCGAAGTGGCCCGCCCGGGCGCCCAAAAAAGAATACGAGCCTCAATTAAATACTCTATTAAATAGTTTATCTTTGCAACATGATCAATTCAATCAGACGATGGTTTGAACATAGGGCTTTTGGGGTTTGCCAATGGCTGGGTAAAAAACTGGGCATTCGCACCAACACTGTGCGTATGTACTTTATTTATCTTTCCTTCTTCACTTTTGGAAGTCCGATCATCATTTATTTTATCATGGCTTTTATGTTAGAACATAAAAATTACTTCAAGCCTTTTTATACCCGTAAACGTCCTAGTGTGTGGGATATTGAATAAATTATTTTTGTTTGAGTAGTTCTTCCCAGAATTCGGCACCGCGGCGGGTGTGCGGAATCACAATGGTGCCGCCAACAATATTGGCCACAGCAAAAATCTCGTAAATTTCTTCGGTGCTACAACCTTGCTCTTTACACTTTTCGAGATGGTATTTAATACAATCATCACAACGTAAAACCATGCTGGCAACAAGACCGAGCATTTCTTTTGTTTTTACATTTAAAGCCCCCTCGGCATAAGTTTGTGTATCGAGGTTAAATAAACGTTTGATCACTAAATTGTCTTTGCCCAAAATAACCTCATTCATTTTTGAACGATAGGCATTAAATTCTGTTACCTGATCTGACATGGTTTTGTGGTTTAGCTTTAGAGTTTATGTTTCTTAATTACCCAGGCCGAAACAAACACACTTAATTCATACAAGAGATACATGGGAATAGCAACCACCATTTGTGACGTCACATCGGGACTAGGTGTAATAATAGCCGCAGCGATCAAAATGATGATAACCGCGTGTTTACGGTATTTACGCATGAACTGCGGGGTAAGCAAGGTCATACGTGTTAAAAAATAAACCAATACCGGCATTTCAAAAATAATTCCCGAAACTAGGGTCATGGTGCTGATCAAAGAAATATAATCATCAAAGGTATTTTGAGTTTGCACAATACCGCTGGAAGAAACTTGGTAATTGATCAAAAAATTGTAACTCATAGGGAAGAGTAAAAAGTAACCGAAGAAAATGCCTATCAAAAATAAAATAGAGGCAATGAGTACAAAAATTTTAACCGGACCAATTTCTTTGCTTTTTAAAGCCGGACTCACAAATTTCCAAAGCTCCCACAATACCGCAGGGAAGCCAATTACCAAACCACAGATAAAGGATATCCACATGTGATTAAAAAATTGTTCGCTGGCACTGAGGGTTTGTAAATGCGCCGGTTTAACTACCATACACATCACATCGCCTGCACCAATGTATTGGCCAAAGGCACAAAGCGCCCGGTACGAAATAAAATTTTGCTGAAGGGGTCCGAATATAACGGTATCAAAAACAAAGTCGTTAAACACAAAAGCCAATATGGCAAAGACCATCACCAAGGCAGCGCTTCTCACTAAATGCCAGCGGAGTTCTTCTAGGTGTTGTAAAAAGGACATTTCCTTTCCGGTTTCGGTATTTTTATCTGATGCGAAGAATGCCATGTTTAAGGCTGCAAATTTACATTAAAACCAACGGATTTCAAATCTTCCCAAAAGCCGGGGTAGGATTTGTCGATGACCGAAGGGTGTTGAATGCGCAGTTCCTTGAGCAGCAGGGCCAGTGGCGCAAAAGCAAGTGCCATGCGGTGATCGTTATAGGTGGCGATTGGTTGTGGTATAATGGTTTTATCCAAGTTTCCGCTTATATATAGACTGTCTTTCTCAACTTTAATGCTGGCACCTAATTTTTCCAATTCCGTTTTTAGAGCTTCAATACGATCACTTTCTTTTAAGCGCAGTGTTTTTAAACCATGTAATCTGGCCGGAATTCCCAAAGCAAAACAAAGCGGCGCTATACTTTGAGCAATATCGGGACAATTTGTAAAATCGTAGTCGAATGATGTTGCTTGTAAAGGAATGTGTCTTATTAAAACAGAATTTTCTTTATAAAGGGTTTCCACTCCCAAGGTTTTATATAAATCAACAATGATGGCATCGGCCTGCAAACTACTTTTGTTTAAATAAAACAATTCAATTTCTGAATGGGGTGCCAGGGCACACATGCTATACCAGTAGGAAGCCGATGACCAGTCAGACTCGATGAAAGATTTAGTTTTAATCAAAACGCCGGCCGGTTCAACACGTATGCTTTGTGCGGATGCTTCTACCTGAACACCCAATCCTGTTAAAAGAGCCAGAGTCATATCTATATAAGGACGGGATACCGGAGAATTTTTTAAGTTGAGCGAGAGTCCGTTTTCAAGCGCCGGAGCAATGAGTAATAGTGCCGATACAAATTGTGAGCTAATACTGCTGTCAATTTCTAAAGTGCCACCCTTGAGTTTTTTCCCTTTTATTTTTAAAGGCGGAAAATTTTCTTTTTCAAGATAAGCGATGTCGGCACCCAACTCTCTTAAAGCTCTTACCAACTCGGCAATGGGTCTTTCCTTTAAACGATCAGAACCGGTAAGGTCCCATACACCTTCGGTTATTGCGAGGAGAGCAGTAAGAAAACGCAGATCGCTCCCCGCATGACCAATATGAATGCTGGCTTGTTTTGAATTTTTTAATTGTGCTAATGCTTTTTGTAAAAGAAAAGTGTCTTCAGAGGAAGAAAGGTTTTGAAGATCAGAATTAAGCTGGAACAATTCGTTTAAGATGAGCAAACGATTGTTGATGCTTTTTGAACCGCCCAAATATATTTTGGCTTTAATAGTATGTGTGGGTGCACTTAAACGGATCATTGGATGTGGGCATTAAAAAAGGCCAGGGCTTTTTCTATTTGTTTTTCTGTAACCGGCACATCAAAGGTGCAGGCACCGGGCTTTTTAATCAATGAGAAAAGAAGTTGAGTTTTACTGTTTTTTTTATCGTTATATATAAAAGGCATCAGATCCGATACGTTTATCGTAGTTAAAGGCTTCACATCAAAAACAAAACTGAGTTCGTTATAAATCTCCACCAAATGTTCTTTACTTAGTAATTTTTTCTGAAAAGCCAGATGCGTTTCAATTAACATGCCCATTACCACAGCTTCTCCGTGTAATAAAGCTTGTTCGCTACCTAAAAAATAACTTTCAATGGCATGTCCTATGCTATGTCCAAAATTTAAAATTTTCCGAATACCTTTATCAAAAGGGTCTTTTAATACGATGGCATGTTTAAGGCTTATACTTTTACTGACCAGTTTTTCGGCATTTTGGTTTGGACCTGCTTTTTGTAATTGTTTCCAAAAAGAAGCATCAGCCACCAAAGCAATTTTATAAATCTCAGCCAAACCATTCATATAATGACGTTCGGGCAAGGTGGCAAGAAAGGAAGGGTCAACAAATACCGATTTGGCTTGTGCAAAAGTACCGATGTTGTTTTTTAGTCCGGCAAAATCAATGCCTGTTTTACCACCCACACTGGCATCGGCCATGGCTAATAAGGATGTGGGAATATTTATAAAATCAATGCCTCTTTTATATACTGAGGAGACAAATCCACCCAAGTCACTTACTACACCGCCACCTAAATTAATGATGAGTGCATTTTTATCGGCTTTGTTTTCGGTAAGGGTTTCCCAAATATTGGCGCAAATCTCAAGCGACTTACTTTCTTCTCCGCTTTCAATTTCGATCACTTCTGCTTTGCCCAATACGGGACAGGCAAAAATGAGAGTCGGCAAACAATAGAGCAGTGTATTCTCATCGCATAGGATGAAGTAAGCGCTGAATTTATTTTTGGATAAAAATGATTTAAGGGAGGAGAGGGAATTAGTTCCTGTAACAATGCTGTAGTGTTTTGTTTTGATTGTTGGCATGAGCTATAAAATTAAACAATATTTTCAGCAAAGTTCAATCCAGTTTCTGATAATGCTTTCGCCGTGCTCCGATAAAATAGATTCGGGATGAAATTGAACGCCGCGAACATTGTATTCTTTATGGTGCGCAGCCATGATGAGTCCCTGATCGTCAAGCGCAGTAATTTCTAATTGATTGGATAGATGATTTTCATCAATAACCCAAGAATGATAACGTCCGGCTAAAAAATGATTGGGACAATTTCTAAATAAAGGATCTTCTTTAATAAGATGAATGGGAGTTGCCAAACCGTGAAACACGGTATTTAAATTTTTAAGAGGGGAGTCACAAAATTCACCAATGGCCTGCAAACCCAAACAAACACCAAAGATGGATTTAGAAGAGGCATAGGTTTTTAAAAGCTCGGGCATAATGCCGGCTTGTGAAGGTAAGCCGGGTCCGGGTGATAAAAGAATCTTGTCAAAGGCTTTTATCTCTTCAAGTGTGATGTCGTTATTTTTTTTGACTTCAAAAGGAATTTCGCTCACCTTTTCGATGAGGTGAACCAGGTTGTAGGTGAAGCTGTCGTAATTATCGAGTACTAAAAGTTTCATTTAATTTGCGCTAAGCACTTTTTGTGTTTGAAGCCTTGATGCGATTGGCAGGAGAAGCATAAAAATTGGAGCAAAAAAAAGGCGGGTTTAACCGCCGTCTATCGTTTTTAGAATTTGTTTTAGTTTCCCAGGTCCTCAAAGCTCACATCCGAATCACTCTTTTTCTCTGGTTCATTCGATTCGTAATTACTTTCTATTTCCGGTGCATTTTCTTTAATGTGGGTTATGGCTTCGTTCAAACCTTCGATGAACTTTTCAAAATCTTCTTTATAGAGGAAAATTTTGTGTTTTTCGTAGGTAAATTTTCCATCGGTACCAAAGCGTTTTTTGCTTTCGGTAATGGTTAAGTAATAATCATTACCTCTGGTGCTTTTTACATCGAAAAAGTAAGTACGTTTTCCTGCCCTAACAGATTTTGAGAACAAATCGCCCCTATCATTTTTTTCAAGTTCTTCTGACATATTTTTTAGTTTGAATAAAGCAAATATTATAAAAAACTTCTAAGAATAGCGTGAGTGTTAATAATTTAATTTTATTGTTAATAGCCCTAATACACAAAAGCCGCTGTTTTAACAAAAACAACGGCTTTCAGCAACGTGACCTAAGTGATTAGGAGTGTTTTTCTTTTTTAATTTCTATAATTTTTTTAGAGCTTTCAAACATTTTTTGAATAGCGTCTTTACTAAATAGATTTGATTCCGGTTCGCGGATATCTTCAATAGTATAATCGGAATTGGCAATTTTTAAATTGATCAGAAAATGAAATTCAGGGTGAATGATCTCACTTTCCCACATAATGGCGGCAGCTTCGTCGGTAATAAACCCTTTTAATTTATTTACTTCATCTGTTTTAACATCTTGTTTACGCAATTCAATATCGGCGGCCTGTTCGTTAATGCTAATGGCGAAGTTTTTACCGACTATAATATCAAGGGCGCCATTACTCTGTTCGATTATTTGTAAATGCGAAGAAATGGTGTCAGGCACAAAAATGGCGAAAGGTTTTCCAAAGCGGCTTAAATCTAATGTATGCATTCCCGCCGGAGCAATTATCGCCTCCCCTGTTTTTTTATTTCCGCACGATATCACCATAGAACTAACTACAATGGCGGAAAATAAACTGATCAATCTTTTAGTCATGGGATTTACTTTAATATTAATTATGTAAATATAAGAAACTGTTTAAATCTATCCTTTGAAATTATAAAAAGCTATAGTAATCACATAGTCTTAAAATTACCTGTTTTTTAAAACCGCTGCTTTGGCTATTATTGTTATAATCATTCGGCCGAGGCTCAAAAAAAAACCCCGCCGAAGCAGGGATTTAATTCTAACAAAAAACCCCGCTTGAGCGGGGCTTTTATTACTTTTTCTTTGCAGTTTTCTTTACTGCTTTTTTTGCTGCTTTTTTAGGAGCTGCTTTTTTTGTTGCTTTCTTAGCTGCTTTTTTAGGAGCTGCTTTCTTTGCTGCTTTTTTTGCCATGGTTTCTTGTTTTTGAGATTTGTTGATACGAAGTAAATAAATTATTCAGTGTTATCTAATTATTAAGTGATTATTTTTTCAACATCATTTTGTTGAAATTGTTAATAGCGGAGAAATAAGACGAATCAAACGCTGGTAATAATTTTTATTTTGTTGTGTATTTTTTATGCGATGCCCTGTATTAATTGATTTTACAGGTGTTTCCGTGGTGCTGTTAAAAATAGGAAGAAAAAGTCCGTATGATTTTAAAAAACGAGCGGCCGGAATTGGCCTCCAAAAAAATTATTCTTTAATGGTGATTTCTTCTTCAATTTCCCAATCAGACAAAACTTTTAGCTGTTTTGAGTTAATTATAACCGATTCGGGTTGTTGTTTCATTAATAAATTGCCACTATCCCATTTATTGTTTTTATTGTCGTCGTAAATGATTTTTACAAAATACTCACCCGGCGCAACGTCTGTAAAATCAACACTTACAGCGTTACTGGCAGATAGTGAGAAGGAAATGAATTGTTCTTTTATCACTTGTTCTTGTGCAGTAATTAATTGGATGATATAGCTCTGTTTTTTATTTAATCGAAGTTTTACGCCCACTTTCCCAAATTCAAGTTTGCTTGCGGTCTTAAACGCAAATGATCCACTATCGTTCGAATTTGGAATTAGGGCATAAAAAGCATTACTATCAATTTTTAAGGTATAATTTTTACCTTCTTTTAATTTTGTGTCAATCTGAAAGTCTGTAGTTCCCAACCAGTGACCGCTTACAGCCTCTTTGGCAATCAAACTATCATCTTTACTCTTTAGTTTAAGTTGCTTCAAATTTGTTCGGGCTGTATCCATCCAATTAATAAAACTTAGCTTTAATTTTTGATTTAGGCCAAGTTTTGCTCCAAAGGTGTTTAAAGTATAGGTTTTGAATTTTTTATTACTGAATTTGTATTTAGGCAAGTTAATCTTCAACGTGTCGGTTTTGTTTTCTGGTAAATAGCGAACCAGTAAATTAAGGGTGTCTATAATACCTGAATAATAAACACCAATGGTGTCTTTCTCTTTGTTTACAGCGCTTTCAAGCCATCTGGCCGAATCCGGAATATTAAACGGTTGAACGGCTACTTTTGTTTTTTTATTTAAAAACAATTGTAAAAATCCATAATAGGGGGTGACTTGTTGTTTGATAAACTTTTTTGTGTTTTCCTCCTGAAAAAGTTTTAGATGAATTGTGCTATCGCAACTTAAGTGGAGTTCACTGTCTAAATAACTTATTTTTTCATTTAAACCGTCGTAAACACTATTTTTATTGGCATCACTAAAGGCAACCATTCTAAAAGCGCGGTAGGGCAAATTACTAAAATGAAACTCGCCGAATTCGTTTGTTTTGGCCGTATAGTCGGGGCTTTGCAGGTAAGGCAAACTATCGGTGGTGTTGTCGTTGTCGTATAAGCCAACCAAAATCTTGTCGGCAGGTTTGTTATTAAACGCTTCTTTTACGCTTCCTTTTAGTTTTAAACTGTCAATATAATCGCCGGTAGAAAAAACGTATTCCAAATTCGGGAGAATATTCGATTCATTCATATCGGCCACCGATTTACCAAAATAAATACGATAGGTTGTTTTTGGCTTTAATTCCTCTTTCACCAATTTGATATGAATTTTTTTACCATCGGCAGTAATTTGAGGCGTGGTTTTTAATTTCGGTGATACGATAAGTTGATTGGGAAGATCTTTTACCTGCACATATTCATCAAACCTCAGAATGATTACCTCATTGGTGAAACTCACACTGGCATTGGCCGGTATGGCTTCCAGTAATTTAGGTGGATTAAGGTCTCTTTTTCCTCCAGTTAACGGAGCTATCTGTGCGCAACGTTGCTGTAGTAAAATCAACAGTGCCACTACCAGTATGTGAAGAAATCGTTTTGTCATTAATTAAACGATAAAAGTAGTCACAATATTCTATTTAAGCATATCTTTATAATTCAGTTTTGATCTACTACTATATAAACATCTTAAAAAAGCTTAGTCCGGCAAAAGCCGTCAACTTCATTAAGCTTTATGTTGGCTTTCATTATTCGCGTTTCAGGAATGAACCCAAACAATTTGGCCTCCCCGTTTTTGTAAGCATCGAACCTACTACGAGCTGTAACCTACGCTGCCCGCAATGTCCCAGTGGTTTACGCGAATTTAGCCGACCTACCGGCATGTTACAACAACAACTCTTTCAAACCATCATCGGCCAACTTAAAAGCCATTTACACAGCCTCACTTTTTATTTTCAAGGCGAGCCTTACCTTAATCCCGATTTTTTAAACATGGTAAGTTTTGCGCATGCCAATAAAATTTTCACCATCACCAGTACCAATGCACATTATTTAACGGAGGAAAATGCCCGTCAAACCGTGTTGAGTAAACTCGACAAACTCATTATTTCGGTGGATGGTATTACCCAGGGAGTTTATGAGCAGTACCGCATAGGAGGTAAGCTCGATAAGGTATTGGAAGGCACCAAGGAGATTTTGAAACAAAAAAAACGCTTAAAAAGCAAAACGCCTCATGTGGTTTGGCAATTTGTGGTTTTTAAACCCAATCAAACGCAGATTGAGGCAGTGAAAAAATTAGGCAAAGAATTAGGCGTAGATGAGGTGAAAATTAAAACCGCACAAATTTACGATTTTGAAAACGGGCACACGCTTATACCGGATTTGGAAAACTACTCGCGGTATAAAAAAGATGCTTCGGGCAATTACCATATTAAAAATAAATTGCTGAACCAGTGCTGGCGCATGTGGCAGGGCTGCGTGATTACCTGGGACGGAAAAATTGTACCCTGTTGTTTTGATAAGGATGCCAAATACAAATTAGGTAATCTCGAATCGGAATCATTTAAAAATATTTGGTTTTCGCCGGCTTATGATCAGTTCAGACGATCGGTTTTAAAAAGCCGGAATCAAATAGATATTTGTACCAATTGCACCGAAGGTACCAAAGTATTTACCTAATTAATCTTCGGAGCCAAAAATTTTAGAGACCACATCTTTATGTTTTTCCATAATGGCTTTACGCTTTAAACTCAGTTTAGGCGTAATCTCACCGCTTTCAACTCCCCAAATCGCATGAATTAATTGATAACGCTTTATTTGCTCGAAGGCAGCCAAACTGCGATTTATCTTTTTAATATGTTCGGCAATGACCTTTTTTACTTCTTCATGTAAATACAATTCGTTTCCTTCTATCCAATCGATGCTAGTATGATTAAAATGTTCTTTAAAACTTATGTAAGAAGGGATAATTATAGCGGAGGCAAATTTCTGCCCTTCACCAATGACTATACAATGTTCAATAAATTTACTTTCTTTCAACTTGTTTTCAATGGCTACCGGCGAAATGTATTTACCGGAACTGGATTTGAAGATTTCTTTTTTGCGATCGGTGATCTTTAAAAATTTGCCGTCAACAATTGTACCAATGTCGCCCGTATGCAACCAACCGTCCTTATCAATCGCCTCGTCAGTGGCTTCGGGATTTTTATAGTAACCCATCATTAAACTCGGACCTTTCATCAGAATTTCACCATCTTCTTCGGCAATTTTTACCTGTGTGTTATCTACCGGAACACCCACGGTACCAAACATACGATTATCCTCATCAAAACGATTTACCGAAACCACCACACAGGTTTCGGTTAAACCATAACCCTGCAGTAAATTTATGCCGGCACAATAAAATATACGTTCTAGTCTTGGATTCAATGCTGCGCCACCACTAACCACCGCCACAATTTCACCGCCAATAGCAGCGCGCCATTTTTTATAAACGAGTTTGTCGGCAATTTTTCTTTGCAAAGCATACCATAATCCATTTGCCCCATGTAATTCAAATCGCTCGGCCAAATGCATACTCCAATCGAAGATCATTTTTTTGAAGCCGCTTAATTTTTCGCCGGCCGAACTAATACGGTCTAACACCTTTTCTAATACCCTTGGCACAGCCACAAAAACTTGAGGATGTAATTCACGGCAATTATCACCAATGGTTTCAAAATTTTCGGCATAATAAATACTCACACCCTGATATAAATAAAGCGTGTTTAAAAAACGCTCGTAAACATGGTTTAAGGGTAAAAAACTTAAGGCCCTCCATTTAGTGGTAAAAGGCGCAATGTTTTGGCAGGTAAGAACATTACTCACTAAATTATAGTGTGAAATCATTACCCCTTTAGGCTGACCGGTGGTGCCAGACGTATATAAAATGGTAAGAAGATCTTTTTCATTTACCTGAGCCTTCAGATGTGTTAATTTCTCTTCATCTAAATGTTCTTTACCCAAGGCAATAAATTCAGCAAAATCTTTAACACCCGGAATGGGATTAAAACTAAAGACATATTTTAAGTGCGTGAGTTTGTCTTCTAGTCGGGCAAGTTTCTGGTAAGTGGCTTTTTCGGAAATAAAAATAATTTTAGCCTCGCTGTGGTTTAAGATATAAAGCAGGTCGTCGTCGCTAATGGTCGGAAAAATAGGCGCAGTAGGCATGGATACTTGCTGACTGCCGTAATCTACAAAATTCCACTTTGGCATATTACCGGCCATGATGGCCACCATATCGTTCTTTTTTAATCCAAGCTGAAGCAATCCCGCACTCACATAATTAGCCTGATCAATAAAATCAAATAAACTATAATGTACCCATTGTTTGTTTTCCTTCGCGTTTAAAATATCGTTTTTTGGCGCGTAGGTTTTTAATTTCTCAAGAATATCAAATACCCGTTTTATTTCCATAACATCGAATTTGCACGATTTTTGTCGAAAAACAAAATACATCCATCATTTTGCCCTCAAATAGTTGGAGAAAAGAAATTCTGCCTAAAAAATATTTAAATTTGCCTCTCAATCGCATTATGATAGTAATTACAGGATCAGCAGGTTTTATAGGCAGTTGCCTGGTTTCTAAATTTAATTCAGAAGGAATCAATAATTTGGTTTTGGTGGATGATTTTAGTAAAACCGAAAAAGAAAAAAATTATAATTTAAAAACCTTCTATCAGAAAATTGAGCGCAAGCATTTTTTAGACTGGTTTGAAAAAAACCACAACATTGTTGATCATGTGATCCACATTGGCGCCAGAACAGATACCACCGAGTTTAATGTGGAGCTTTTTAATGAACTGAATTTAAATTACACCAAAGCCATCTGGACTATCTGCGCCAAAAGCGGTATTCCTTTAATTTATGCTTCTTCGGCCGCCACCTATGGTTTGGGCGAACAAGGCTATGATGACGATGAAACTAAAATTAATTTATTAAAACCCCTTAATCCATACGGCGACAGTAAAAACGATTTTGATAAATGGGCACTGGAACAAAAAAATGCCCCCTTGCGCTGGCAGGGTTTAAAATTCTTTAATGTGTATGGTCCGAACGAATATCATAAAGCACGCATGGCTTCAGTTATTTTTCACTCTTTTAACCAGATTAAAAGTATCGGTAAGGTAAAACTCTTTCGTTCGCACAATCCCGATTATACTGACGGTGGACAATTACGTGATTTTGTTTATGTGAAAGACGTGGTACATGTGATTTGGTATTTATATGCCAATAAAGTGAAAAGCGGTATTTATAATTTAGGTTCGGGTAAGGCCCGTTCTTTTTTAGATTTGGCAAAAGCCACCTTTCATGCCCTTAATAAAGAAGCCGATATTGAGTTTATTGATACACCCATTGATATCAGGGATAAATACCAGTATTACACCCAAGCCAACATGGCCAAGTTAATTGCTACCGGTTACGCAAAACCTTTTACAAGTTTGGAAGACGGCGTAACGGATTATGTAAAAAATTATCTGGCTTCAGGAAAGTATATGTAGAAGACAAAATAAACAAGCTATTTTTTAAGGTAATAGCGCGTTTTATTCTTAGTTCCTTTTTTGCTGAATAATTTCAGATCCATTCCTTTTTTGAGATCCCGACTGGCTGTAGCCGAAGAAATATCTTTAAAAACAACCATGTAATCTTTTCGCGAAAATTCTTTTATTTCAGGTGAGAGAAAATAAGTGAGACGATCGGTGTCTTTTAGGATCTTGCTTTTATAATTCAAAAGTTCATCCAGCGATTGGTCAATTACTGCCAGCATATATTCAATAAAGCGGGTCGATTTACCTTCTTTATCACTCAGGGCTAATTGTTTGTAATAGTCTTTTTGTGTTTTACTGATGAGGTTCTCAAAGGGTAAAAATTCAAACACCGCATATTCTTCCATTAAAATGACCGTTTGCCACAAGCGGCCCATACGGCCATTACCATCAATAAAGGGGTGAATATATTCCAATTCATAGTGGAAAACACAACTTTTGATCAGGCAGAGTTCATTTGAATTTTTTATATAGTTAAAAAGATCCTTCATTAAATAGGGCACATTTTTATAAGGAGGGGCAACATGTTCGATTTTTTTGCCCTTTATCACGCCAATATTTTGTTGTCGGTATTTACCGGGTTTATCAACTAATCCCCTCATCAAATTTTTGTGTGCCAATAAGAAACTCTTTTCTGAATTTGAATTAAATGCTGCCACTTTCTCATAAACTTCAATGGCGTTCAGAGCTTCCAAAATGTCTTTTTTAGGACCAATGACTTTTTTATTTTCAACCAGGGCGGTTATTTGCTCCTCCGTTAAGGTATTGCCCTCAATTTTAAGTGACGCGTGAATGGCTTTGATTTTGTTTTGTTTACGAAGTTGAGGTGATTGTTTATTTAAGTGGCTCGAATTAACGGCGCCTATTTTTTCGGATATAGAACGAATAAGCCTGAGTATGGATGAATTTATTTCGTAAGGCGGTTTCATTGATAGTATCATTTGATACTATCAAAAATAAGAAAATTATGATTAAAATAGCGTATTTATAGGCTTAAGCCATAACCGCCCAACGTAGTTTGGCCGATTTGGCTCTTGGGTTGGCAAAACATTCTTCGGCCGAAGCACGAATAGGATCAGGAGCCACCTCAGAAAAAATACCTTCACGAAAAAAATACTGAAAGGCTTTTTTCACCCTTCGGTCTTCACCCGAATGAAAAGAAAGAATGGCAACGCGGGCACCCGGGGCCAATGATTCAGGAAGTTTGTCAAGAAATTTATCTAAAGCGCCAAACTCATCATTCACCGCTATGCGCAAAGCCTGAAAACAACGCTGACAGGCTTTTTTAATTTCTTCGTTTCTGGTAGCAGCCGGTAAAAACGTTAACGTGTCTTTAATAATATTCTGCAACTGCGAAGTAGTTACAATTTTATTGCCCTTTGCTAAGGTGCGAATAATAGCTTCGGCTATTTGTTCTGAAAAAGGTTCGTCGGCATTTTCACTAAAAATGAATTCGAGTTGTTGGTGCGTGGCGTTTTTAATAAGCATGGCCGCCGATTTGCCACTACTTGGGTTTAAACGTAAATCAAGCGGACCTTCTATCTTAAATGAAAAGCCACGTTCGGGATTATCTATTTGCATGGAAGAAACGCCCAAATCGGCCAACACAAAATTCAATAAACCCGACTCTGCTACTAGTTGATCGATGCCCGAAAAATTCATTTTTCTCACAAACAACACATCCTCTCCAAAACCTAAGGCCGCCAAACGTTCTTTGGTTTTTGGTAATTCAATAGGGTCGACATCGCTAGCAAATAATTTTCCGCCGGGCACTATTTTTTTTAAAATCTCTAAACTATGTCCGCCATAACCCAAAGTTGCATCCAAACCAATTTGTCCGGGTTTTAATTGAAGAAATTGTAAAATCTCATCCACACAAATAGAACGGTGCATGCCCGCAGGCGTGCGTCCTTGTTGCATCACCTTAGCTACATCGGCCGAATAGGTTTCAGGTTCGAGCTCTTTGTATTTTTCTTTGAAGGCTTTTGGGTGTGTGCCTTTGTAACGTTCGCGACGCACATGTTTTGGTTCCTGATCATCCATAGGTAAAGCTAGGCAATCCAAATTAGCTTACCTAGTAATGATTTTATGGCGAAAAATATTTTAAGGATAAAAAGGGGGAAAACGACAGAATGTAGGAATGTTAAACACCTAAGGCTTAATTTGTCTGAAATAGCCTGAAACAAGTCATGTTAGGCCTGTTATTTAATTGTTTGGTGGTTTAATAGGTTACCTTTGCGCCGAATTTAATCGACCTTCTATGAAAAAGATCTTTACCATTTTGCTTTTTGCGCTTGTAAGTTTAAACTTAACGTCTCAAGACTTACCACTTAAAGTTGCAGTGCCTCCGGTTTGCAGCGACCCTAACCTTCAATTTTATATTTTAAATTTTGATGCTCCGGCGAAAGATCAGTTTAGTATATTTTATTACCATCTTATTTATGGAAGTGTGATTCATGCCGGCGAATTTGTTTCAGATACCGGAAGTGCGGTTTTTAAAGACCCTAAAAGAAACGACTATATACAGGGTGCCAATGCTGTGGTGATGCTTAAAAAACAAACCTTTGATAATACCGGTAAATTATTAAACGAAAGCGATTGGTTGCTTGCTGAACGTAAAATGGAATCAGAAGGGGCTTATGTTTTATATTATCCCAAGGGATTTAAACATGCTTTGGTTCCAAACCGCACCGCCATTACAATGAGTATTTATAATTTGGATGCAATAAAAGGTTTAACAGTTCCAGAAATGGAAGCTTTGGCGGTATTGGTAAAAGGCATGATTCCACAGCCACCCCAAGCCTATGTGCAGAGCACGTATCATGAAAACACCTTGGCTGAAGACATTATGGCCACTAAAAAACAATTCAAATCATTACGCGCAACCGGATTATTATTTAAAGGCAATTTGCCAAAAGACGAATCCGTATTAACCCGTTATCCCATTGTATCGGAGCGTAATTTTGTAATTACCCGCACCAAAGGAAAATCGTTTTTACTAAAATTCTATTTAACTGAAGACTATAAAACCTTTGATTGCCTCGATTCAACACGTATTGAGGGCGATGTGAGTTTAACATCCATGTCAACGTGTTATAATTTAAATTCAGAAGCCATTGGTGCATTTGCCAACTTTCAATTAAAAACAAAAGACGATAAAGGGGAAGATGTTTTGCAACAATATTCATTTGCAATGGATGCCGATTATAAGATCAGTGGATGGATTCATTCTGTTGGTAAAAACAAATTAAATTCAATGGATCCAGAAATTTGCTGGTACGAAGCCGATAAATTATGGGTGATGAGTAATAACCGCGAGAAATTTTTTAAATCTTATGTGCAATTACATCAGTTTCCAAAAGCTCAGGCTGCGATTAGTTTATATCCAACTTCCGATGAAGAAAAAGGCTCAGAGAAAACAAAATTCGTAAAAAACTTTCAGCCACCGGTGCCTATGAATCAAAGTCAGATAGCGCCGCTTGCCGAAAAGTATGTTCCTGTTTATATGACCACCGCCGGTGAAAGCCGCTATTTTATTGCTCAGGGTACACGTTGGGATGATGTCACCAAAAGCCGCCAATACATGTCGGTAAATATTTACCGCATTGATGGAAAAGGCAAAGTAACAAGTATCGACATTTTAAGTGATATTAATTCACACGCTCCTTTTCCAATGGATCGTATCATTAAAAATCCAAACGGAGAATTCTTTTTATTGCAGTATCCCATTAAAGTGCAATTGGCTTTTTATCCCGATCGCAGTGAATTGAGTCCTTTAACCGATGCGGCAAGCATGTTGATTGAAAGACAAGATAAACAATTTATTGGCACGTCTCCTTATGGCTCTTTTATGCTGCATCACACGTTAAGTGGCACAAAGTATACCATTTTATTTTATCCTAAAGCCGACTAAAGTTTAATCCTGATCGCATTAAATCACCTTTGAACCAAACAAGTTGCCTTGGTAACAACCGGAAAATTTACCGAGTTAGCGATGTAACAAATTTCATGGGCTTTACCGTGCAGCTGCATGGCCTTTTCTTTCATTGTGGCATTGGCAACAGTAACTATTGGATTTAAAACCACTTCCTTAAAACGTCCTCCGCCCGATTCGTTTTCGATCATGAGTCCGTTGGCTTTATCAACATAGTCAATAACTACCACTCCTTCCAAGGCGCAGAGATATAAATAGGAAAGCATGTGACAGGAAGAAATGGCAGAAACCAAAAGATCTTCGGGATTTAATTTTGTTTTGTCACCCACTGCTGCATTATCGGTAGTCAAATGCAAGTCGGGTTTGCCATATATACTAACCGTGTGACTGCGGTCATAATCGCGCAGGCCGCTGGTGCCGCTACCTTTGTTGCCATGCCACATTGCCTTTAGTGAGTAATAATGCTCAGTTATCATATTTTTGGTTTTTAATTTTATAAATAAGTCCCGGCTCTCCATCAAAATCAAATTCGCTGTTGTATACCAATCCAATTTTTTCGAGTACACGAATAGAGGCTTTATTTTTTACCATAGCCCGGCCCACAATTTCTTGTATGCCGAATTTTTCAAAGCCGAGTTTTATGCAGGCTGCCGCTGTTTCAGTAGCATAACCCATGTTCCAGTATTTTTTAAAAAAACGGAATCCAATATCATATTCATTTTTGTCTGAACTGTATTTTAATCCGCACCAGCCACAAAAGACCTTGGTGTTTTTATCAATCACTGCCCAGCGACCAAATCCATAGTTCTTAAAATGATCATAGCTTGCTAAAAATATCCGGGCCTGATCAATACTGTCAAAAGCTTTATCGCCGGTATATCTCAGCACCTCTTCATCACTATTAAGAAGGTAGGCCTGCTCAGCATCATTGGCAGAGGTTTCTCTTAATAAAAAACGAAGGGTTTCCAGTATGTACATGTTGGTATAAAAAAAATTAAATGGTACTGAGTCCGTTTACATCGGTGGTTAATACGTCGGTCATATAATCTAAAAATGGGCGCATGGCTTTAAAGGTTTCGGCTAAGGTTTTTGCAAAATGCCCATCCACCACTTCCTTATCACTGAATTTTTTAATCAGCAAAAATTGTTTGTAACGCAACAGATCAATGGCTTCACTATCCGCATTAAAACCTTTAGGCGTTGTTTTTAATTGCTCACCCTGTAAATTGCCAAAAGTATTTTTAATTTTTTTACTGTTTAAAATTTTTCGAATCTCCGTGGCATCATAAGCAAAGTCATCGCGTATGCGTTTTAGATCTTCGGCATTAGGCCCCCAGAAACCGCAGGCCACAAAGGAATTACCGGGAGCTAAATGAAAGTAATAAGAACCCCTTCTGTTTTTACCGGCCCGCTTAAAACTTCCGCCCCAATGTGTATTGTACGGTGTTTTTTCTTTCGAGAATCGCACATCGCGGTAAATACGATGCAAGGCCTTTTTACCGGAGGGCGTTTCAATCACATCGTGCTTGTTTAGTTCAACTAATAAATCATTGGCGAATTGCTCAACAGGTGCGAGCTCTTTTAAATACCGCTCCTTATGAGTATTAAACCAATCGCGGTTATTATTTTTAGCTAGATATTTTAAGAATTCAAAACCTGAAATTGGAATACTTACTTTTTGTTTCATGTTATAGAAAAATTAAGACACCGCATAACGGCGCATGAGTGTTTGTACCATAAACACATAAACTTTTTTTGCCAGCACATAATTTTGTTTTTCAATTTCGGCACAGGCTTTTTTTACCTGTGTATATACAAAATCATAAAGTGTTGTTTTCGCAGCATCGGCATTGATGCGTTTTACAATACCCGGCGATACGCGGTAATAGTCCTTAATGAGTTGTTGTCCGGTTTCAGTGGCAGCCAAATAACTGTCGCGATACCGGCGAAGGGTATTGAGTTCATAGCCATTATCTGCTAAGTTGTAATGATCCACACAAGCCGTGGTTAAAAAACACATCAGGTCATCTTTTTTCTTTCCACTTTTTTTGGCAAGTTTTTTTTTAGGCGCAGCTTTTTTAGCCGGCTTCTTTTTTATATCGGATGTTTTTTTTGCAGCCTTTGTTATTTTTTTAGCCGACTTGCTTTTGATAGATTTAGCCATGATGAAAAATTTAGGGGTTAATCAAAGTTAATCTTTTAAGAGGACTAAAGAATTTATTCACGAATACTTAGGGCTTAAAACCCCCCTCCACTGCCTGCTCCTCCAAATTCACCTCCGCCCGGTTCGGCGCCACGTAAGGTTTGTGCTGGAGAGGCCGAGTCAACGCCAAATTTCTCAATCAAGGCTAGAGCCTGAAGGTTCAAAAGTTCTTCACCGCCATGAAACCGATCGGACTCATAACTTAATCCCTTGGTTTTCCCTTTTAACTTTTGCATGCTAACATAGGCTAAGATAAAGAGTACTAAGCCACCTGCTAGTAAAGCTAAATCCAAGGGCAATAGTGGATGATAATAACGAATGGTAAAAATACCGAAGGCTAAAGAAATCACACCAATCCAAAGCAAGGGGCGCTTTTTGTGTTTTAAGGCAAGGTAGATATAGATGAGCGGACAACTAATAGTAAAGCCCCAGAAGAAATAAGAAAACGAAATATCTGAGCCCGGAGCCAATTCGTTCCCCAGTAATAAACTATTAGCTTCCCTTACTACGAGGTAATTTCCCGAGAGATAAAAAATAACCGTGAAAAGCCCCGCACAAAAGTTAAGCACGCCTTTGTAATACATTTGTTTGGCGTCTTTCTTTTTTAACCACAAAAGAATGATATAATAAGCCGCTGTTTTACCCATGATCACAAAAGGCAGAAAAAGCTTTAAGAGTCCGCCGGATTGCATACAGAAACTGACCACCAAAGCATATAAACCCATCACGGCAAAAAAGGCAGCCACTCTATCCACATAACGTAAACAGGCCAGTAGCCCAATAAAAAACATAGAGGCAAAAAGAAAATTATAGTTCTCGGCATCGTAAAGAGAGAAGCCGATAAAAGCAAATAAATTACCAAGCGATGAAATTAAAAAAGCATCATCAATCCCATTGGCATAATTTTTCATACGACGAATAATGACCCCTTCTAAAGCAACAAAACCAAACAAGGCACTTAATAAAAAGGTGTGCCGATTATTGGCTGTTCCGCTTAGGGCGGTTATAAAGCCCAAAAACCCGGCACAGGACAAAAACAGCATGCCTGCAAGAATAAAAAAACCCAGAAGTACAAAAACATTATCGGCCCTGTTATAAGAAGGTAATTTTGTTTCAATAAACTTTACCTGTTTTTGGTTTATGAATCCTGCCTTTTCAAGGCTTCGGGCTTCGTCTTTTAACAACAAAGCCTCAAATAGTTCTTTTTTATAGGCTATCATATTGACTGTGTTTTTTTAAATGCCGGATGATTTTGATTAAAAAATAAATGACGCCCATTAAATAAAAGGGACTCAAATAAATGATTAGGGACATGAGATTGACAAATTCAAAAAGTTTTACGAACAGTGAACTTAACCCAAAAAACCCATAGATGTAGGCAAAAACCAAAAAATAAGCAGACTTGAGTTTATAAGCCAGGCGGACAAAATAAAACACGGCTGCTGCAAGTAAGGCCATGGCCAAAGGCCAATAGGTATCGTTAATTTGGCTTAAGGTGGCAACACCAAGAATGTGCAGAGAAAAATGATAATAGGTTTCGTTAAAATGTTTTTTAAAATTACCAGATTCAGCAAAATCGGCCCACACAATAAATACAAAAGCAAGCGCTATGGCATAATACACCAAACCCCAGGTTTCCGAAAAATCGTTATACAATAATCCGGAAGGAGATGCCGAAAATCCAATAAAGGCACAGAGCCCGGTAATTCCTATCGCCAACACGCCTTTGTGATCGAAATAATAAGCGCTAAAAAAATAAAGTAGAGTAGGTACAAGTGTGGCTATGTTATAATGAGTGCCAAAAACCGCGTACTGATATTGTAAATAACCCATAAAAATGCCTGCCAATAAATTTCCGGCCAATACAACGTAAGGAAATAAGGATTTTTTTGATTCTTGTTTTTCATTTGAAAATCCGGGAGCGTGTTTAAAAGCATAAAAAAAACAAAACGAGCAAAGGATAAAAAGTAAGCTGAGTAAGCTAACATGCCCAACACTATTAATGTTTTGATAGACAAGGATGCCTGCCCCGCTTACAAACAAACTCACTGCAATAAAAAATAAAAACCTAATCTCGGAGCGCAGTGAAAACAAACCTTGCGACCGGTAGCTGGCAATGGCAGCGAATTGATCGGCTGAAATGAAACCTTTTTCAAAAAGCTCCAATGTTTCCTTTTTCTCTTTCATAAGGTGAAATTAGTAAAAAGTTTTTTTTCTGAAGTATGATACAAAAATACGAATGATCGGAACAAAAAAAATCAGCTTATTTTTAACCAGCCCGTTATGCTCATTCTTTTTTCATGGCTTAGTAATACTTCATGCAGCAATTCATTGCTTTTAAAAAAAACTGTCTTACCCTGAGTTGGGTTTATTAATTGTACGGTGTCACCTTCATGGATGCACAACTGACCGCCATCGGCCAATTTCCAATCGGCATTGAGGTAATTAATCATGGAGTATTTGCGTTTGGAATTATCTTTAAACTGATCAAGATGGGTTTTATAAAAAGTACCGGCTGCATATAAGGAATAATGAAATTCATAACTGCTAATGCCGGCATAACAACTTTGGTTGAGATAAGTTACAAAAGCATCCATGCGATCAAAAAACGCGTTTTCATAAATATTGTTATGCTTACGGTCTAACCAGTAAATCGCATCGCTCCGCATGGCTTTGTTGTGGTTTAAACCATCATTATGACCAGTACCGGCAGCCTTTAGTAACTTATCGCGACTGAGTTCCAGCAAATTTGTTTTTAAATGCTCGAGCAATTCTTTGGTAAAAAAATGCTCTGCAATACCGATTTTATTTTCGATATAAGTGCTGATCAGAATTTCAAAATCTTTGTCCACAGGCTAAAAGCCTGATTTTACAGACAGATCTAAAGGTAAGCTATTCAAAATGAATAACCGTTTTTAGATTTATATACCCGAAAACACCTGAAGACTTTCTCTTCAGGGGGAGGCGCCCAAAAATTACACAAAATTTAAATTGGATTAAAACTAGTTTTGACTCAACAACTTTTGAGGCCGGGCCAAAGCCTTTGACGCCAAGGTTAAACGCATATGCTTAAAAAAAACCTCGGTATTGCTACCGAGGCTATCATTCCCATTTTACCCAAAAAAAACGGAAATAAAGTGTTACTAGAACGTAACACAATACAAAGGTATATATTCTCCTAATAAAAAAAAAGAATTTGAAGCTTTTTGTGTTCCAAATTCTGGACTAATTTGCTTGCCGTTAGGCAATTAAAGCGCATATGCTGATAATAGCCCAATCAGAGCAATTTGCCTAATGTATTAAAGACATTCCGCAATTTTTTCTACCTTAGATTAACAAAATTAAAGCTATGGATCCCATTATTCTGGTTTTTGTACACGGATATTCTGTAACTAACTTTAACACCTATGGCGAATTGCCGGAGCGGCTTGTAAACGAAGCGACTCAGCTTAGACAAGCAATTGAAGTACACGAGCTCTTTTTAGGCAGGTATATTAGTTTTAACGATCAAGTTAGTTTAAACGATGTGGCTAAAGCCATGCATCAGGCCATTCAAGACCAAATCCCATCTGGTAAACGATTTGTTTGTATTACCCATTCAACCGGTGGCCCATTGGTTAGAAATTGGCAACACCTGTTTTACGAAACCAATAACTTAGCTTGTCCCATGAGTCATCTCATTATGCTGGCCCCTGCCAATCATGGTTCGGCCCTGGCGCAATTGGGAAAAAGTCGCTTAAGTCGCCTCAAATCGTGGTTCGACGGGGTAGAGCCCGGACAACAAATTTTAAACTGGCTCGAATTAGGAAGTGATGAGGCTTGGCAATTAAATGTAAACTGGATCCGCAATGGAATAAAACAAATTTCTCCAACCGGTTTTTTTCCTTTTGTAATCAGTGGCCAATCGATAGACCGTAAATTATACGACCATTTAAATGCCTACACCGGTGAAGCCGGTTCTGATGGGGTAGTGCGTTTAGCTTCGGCCAATCTTAATAACCGTTATCTTCTTTTGGAGCAACGGGTGCATTTTCAGCAAAACGGCATTTGGAGTGCGGACGAATTGATTGTAAAAGAAAACCTGAATGCCACTGAAACTGCATTTAGAGTAATTAAAGGAAAATCACATTCTGGCGATACCATGGGAATTATGAAAAGTGTGAGCAAAGACAGGACAGATGAAAAGAGCCGGGAACTTATAGCGGCGATATTTGATTGCCTAGAGGTAACTAGCGAGAATGCTTACGCCGAAATTGTCCAAAAGTTTATATCAGAAACAGAGGAAGTGCAAAAACAAGAAAAGCTTGAAATAGAAAAAACCTTGTTTAGAAAAAACACCTTCATCAACGATCGTTATACGATGCTAATGTTTAAAGTAACCGATCAAGAGGGAAAGGCCATCACGGATTTTGATTTGCTTTTAACGGCGGGCGAATCAGACGACCCGGATTTATTACCAACAGGGTTTTTTGCCGACCGGCAGATCAATCGCTTAAATCCATCAATACTCAGTTACTTTTTTAATTACGATATTATGAAAGGATGTGAAGCTATTTATTCTCCTGAGGGCTATTTGATAAGAGCGGAACAGCCGGGCATCGAACATCTCGGCCTTACCATAAGGCCGAGGCCGGAAAATGGCTTTGTGCGTTATCTGCCCTGTAAAATTAAAGCCTCTACCGAGCTTTTAGAAAAAGCACTTCAACCTAACAGCTGCACACATATTGAAATTGTGTTAAAGCGCTTGTTAAGCAAGGAGTTTTTTCGGTTTGAAAAAACAAAGAAAGATAGCCGAAACGATTTAAGCTTTAAAAACACTGATCCAAGAAACGCTTTGTTTATGTAATAAACAAAGCTTAATGCAATCAATCAGCTAAAAAACCAAATTTGCCAGCATTGTAATCCTCAATGGCTTGTTTGATTTCGTCATCGGTATTCATTACAAAAGGACCGTAACTTATGTAAGGCTCATTTAAATCTTCACCACTTAGCACCAGAAGAATTGTTTTTTTATCGGCTTTGATATGGATCTCACCAGCTTCATTTTTAAATTGAATGTAGTGATTTTCAGGTACTGCAATGTTATCATTCAGCACCACACTTCCATCAATTACTAATATCCCCGAATTAAAATTAGCAGGCAAACTAAAATCTACTATTCCATTAGCGTTGAGGTGTAGGTCGTACATATGCACCGGTGAGAAAGCGGAGGCTATCCCTTTAATGCCTTTATACTCACCCGCTACCACATGCACCGAGCCCATGTTATCGGGAAGTTTTACAAAGGGTTTGCTGGCATGCAGAATACTTTGGTATTTGGCTTTTGCCATTTTATGTTTTTTGGGAAGATTAATCCACAATTGCACCATTTCAAAAGCGCCGCCTTGTTTGTCAAAATTCTTTTCATGGTATTCTTTGTGTAATACACCACCACCGGCTGTCATCCACTGCACATCGCCGGGATGAATGACTCCGCTATTGCCAGCACTGTCGTGATGCGCCACACTGCCTTTATAGGCAAAAGTAATGGTTTCGATGCCACGATGCGGATGCACACCAACACCTCTTGAAATTTCGGAAGGCGGAAAATTAACTTCCGCGTTAAAGTCCAGTAAAAAAAACGGACTCATCCTTTCCTCAAAACCTTTCCCATTAGGAAAGAAGTTCATCACTTTAAAACCATTACCAACCATGTGGGTATTGGTAGGCGAAAACACCCCTTCCACGCCACGGTATGCAATGCCACCGCTTTTCAAACTTTGCGGCACCAGATTACCGAAGGCCGATGAAAGGCTGAAAAGAAATGCACTTAAAGCACCCTTTTTAATAAAATCTTTTCTGTTCATGAGTTAGATATTGCAAACGAATGTATTGAAAATTTAAATAAGATAAATGAAGCAGCTTATAAAACTGATTCGCTACTGAACCTTTTGACTTTTTTTGAGAAAGATATTTTTAGTTCTTTCCTGATTGATTTTACCTATGTCAGAAACAACCAGATCTTCTTTATACTTCACATAACCTCTGCAAAAAGTGGAAAGCTTGTAAGTGCCTGCTGGCAGGGCCATCACATAGCGTCCGGTCTTTGAATGCGGCACAAACGTGTATTCATATTTAGTGGCTGTGTTCACTACTGTAATAGTAATTTCGTAGGTATTTGGTTGATTAGCAGGAATGGAATCGCCCAATAAAAACTGACCGGTATAAATAACACTTGCCTGTTCTTCATCGTTAAATTTTATGCGATACAGATCAAGATCGCCAAAACCATCTGGTCGGAATGAACTAACATAAGCCAGCCTATTATCGCTGGTTACACAAATGCTGCGATCGTCGTCGGTTGAGTTAATGGGGTACCCTAAATTTTCGGGTTTGGAAAAACTATTTGTTTTTTGATCCCAGTCGCTTTTAAACAAATCATAGCCGCCCATACTGTCATAGCCGTCGCTTGCAAAATAGAGGGTTGCGCCATCCTAAGAAAGAAAGGGTTGGTCTTCGTTAAAAGGCGAGTTAATGGTTTCAGGTAATTTTTGAGGCAAACCCCATTTACCATTTGGTAATTTGCGACTCATAAATAAATCACTGGTATTAGAAATTTTTTCACGACGCGCAAAAACGAGTAAGTCACCATCTTCACTTAAACAACCACTGGTTTCGATTTTTGAATTAACCACCGGATCAATAATTGCAGGTTTTGCAAATTCACTTGTATGATCCTTACGAGTTGATATATATATGTCTCCAAATTTATCGATGTGATCTAGGTAAACATACATTACCAAACCATCCGACCTTAGGCCAACTGCCTGTTCATCTAAATTGGTGTTAATGCCGCGTCCGGCATTCTTAGCAGGAGTCCAGTTACCATGTTCCAAGGTGCTTTGAAACACATCGGAGCTGCGGTAACCATCCATTTCTACCTTTTTTCCTCCAATATTATTTTCTTTGCGGCGTGAAGTGAATATTAAAAAGTTTTCGTCGGCATCAATAAAGGGGAGGTAATCGGCATCCGGACTATTAATATCCTTGCCCAGATTTTGAAAAGACACATTACTTGGCTTGCGCATAAGTTTCACCGCATTATCGCAGTACTCAACATCGCGTTCAATTTCCTGGGCGCGTTTTGGTTTTAAACTTTCAAAGTGGTCAAATGCATTTTGAGCCTCTTCAATACGATTGTATAAAAAGTAGGCTCTGCCCAATTGAATCCAAACGTCTTCATCAATTTTAGGGTCTTTAGAGGCTTGTTCAAGGCAAACAACGGCCTCTTCGCGATTAAGACGTGTTTTTACATAACAAATGCCAAGTCGGAATTTAATTTTTGAATCATTCGGTTCTTTTTTTAATTCGGCTTTATAAATAGGAATAGCCATTAAATAATTACCATTCTTAAAATGTTCATCCGCATCCTCAATCTGCGTAGCCTTTTGTGATTGGGAGAATGCCAAAGAAAAAGGAAGTAAAAATAAAAATAAAAGGGGGCTTTTAATTTTCATGTTAGCGTCACTAATTTAAGCAATACAAAAGCCATCTTTAATAACAGAAAAGCAAATTATTAACAATTCACGTATTAAAAGCTTTTAAGGCATGAGGACGGTTATTTTTGGGACAATTTAAATAAATCTTCTTTTTCTTTTTTGGTTAAACTATCGTATCCGCTTTTTGAAATCTTATCTAAAAGTTCATTCATCACCAGCTCATCGGATGTTTTTTTAACGTCACTTGGCTCGGCGAATGATTTAGTATGACTCACCACTTTTAAATGACTTTTCTTTTTTAACGCAAAAGAAAAATCAAACAAGTCATGGCCTTTTTTTAAGTAGTAACCATAAATTACACCAAATAGTGCGCCACCAATATGTGAGATTTTACCACCGGTGTTTATCGAAAAGTCGATAATGGTACTGAGTGTAAACACCAATAAAAAAAAGTATTTATACGGCATTTCAAATACACCAAATAAGTATACTCGGTAATTCGGAGAAAAAATAGCCATTACGGATCCAATACCCAGCACGGCAGCCGAAGCCCCTAGTAGAGAGGAGTTTTCAAATGATTGCGGTAAAATTAAACCCAGCATTAAAACCAAAGCACCGCCCGATAAACCGCTCATGACATAGAGGTACAGTAATTTCTTTTGCCCCATTATGGTAAAAAAAATTTGCGACATATAATACAACAGAATCATATTGCCAATTAAATGCCACAAATCAACATGCGTGAACATATAGGTGAAAGGCGTCCAGAATTTAAAAAGAAATTCGGTGCCACCAATGGGCAAAGCAGTGTAAGCAATCAGACTCACATGCGCGAGATTGCCAACCAAATTAACGGTTAAGAACATGGCCACATTCGCAATGATGAGCTGCGATAAAATACCTTGCTGCTGAAAATTATATTTTAAGGATTGAAAAAAGTTCATGTTTAGTTTCAATAAAATTCGCGCCTGTCTTTACGCCATAGAATTACCAATAACACGCCAACCAATAATCCACCGATGTGTGCAAAATGGGCCACGTTATCCATGGGGTCGTTTCTCCAGCCTGAAAACAATTCAAAAGCACCGTAGGCAATAACCAACCATTTTGCTTTAACAGGAATGAAAAAATAGAGGTAAAGCATTTGGTTGGGAAATAACATACCAAAAGCGCCCAACAAACCAAACAAAGAGCCCGATGCACCCACTACAATTTGTGAATTAAGAAATTGATTTTTATAATCGAGAATAAATTGCGAAGCCAAACTTAAGGCTCGCGGAGAACCGGCATCAACCGCGGCGGTATACTGACTAACAAAGGTATTATACTCCGCAATAAAATCAGGCGAAACGCCGTGATGAAATTCGGGATTAGAAAATATGGCTTCAAAAGTTTCGCGGGTTAAATTTGTTTGAACGGCTTCCAAAGAGCCAAGCAATGAGCCAACCGAAAAATGGATGACCACATATTGCGCCAATGCCGCACCTAATCCGGTTAACACATAAAAAATAAGGTAACGTTTTGGTCCCCACACCTGTTCAAGCACTTGTCCGAATATATAAACCCCCAGCATATTGAAAAAAATATGCATGTAACTGCCATGCATAAAAATATACGTAATAAATTGATGTGGCTTAAAATCGGGAGCTAAAAAGTAATGTAGTCCAAAGTATTTATTCAGGTCGATGCCTCTGGTTTGCGCGGCCAATGTAGCCAGAAACATAATCACGTTAATGATGATGATGTTTTTAGTAACCATGGGTAAGTGGCCAAAACCACCGGGACGGTATTGATTATTATAACTCATTTATCTTTTAAAGAATTTTTCGATCTCGTTATATTCCACATCCATCATTACGGTTTTTCCATTAGATGTATATAATGGATTTTCACAGGTCATTAAATGATTGAGGAGTAATTTCATTTCTTCTACTTCAAGCTGTTTGCCATATTTAATACCAATGTTTTTTGCAATGGCTCTGCACAAATTATCGTGTTTTTCAACCTTGGCATCAATGGTATTGAGTTTGTATGTTTCAACAATACCTTCAATGGTTTGCACCACATTAAAGTCCTGCATGTCACTGGGGGCACCGTTTACCACAATGCTATTTTTACCAAATATTTCCAGATCAAAACCTAAATTTTTAAATTCATCGAGTAAACCTTTTACCAGCGAAAAATCTGCAGCACTTAATTCAATTTGTTCGGGAAATAATAATTGTTGGGAACTGATTTTATTTTCGGTTTTTGAATTGAGGTAATGCTCGTAAACAATGCGTTCGTGTGCCCGCTGTTGATCAACCACTAAAACATTTTGGTTGTAAGCTGTAACGATGTATTTATTATGTAATTGAAATACCTGAAAGTCGATCGCCTCTTTGCGAATGGCATCAAGGCGTTGTTGTTCTTGCTGTGGCGATTCGGTTTCCACCTCGGTATCCGATTTAAAACCCTCAAACATCGATTCCCAGTTTTGTTTGTTGGCTTTTTGAAGCGGATTGTTCGCCTGGTTGGCAGCGGTAGAATGAAATGGATTATAATTGGTGTTATACGAAATGAGTGGTTGCGGATAAACTTTATTTGCCTGCGCCGGATCGGATTGAAAATTTACTTCAGTTTCAAAATCAATGGAGCCCGACACATTGGCCTTGCCCAATGCACGTTTGATGGCGCTGAGTAAAAGCATGTAAACCGTTTTGTCGTCGGTAAATTTTACCTCTGTCTTGGTTGGATGAATATTTATATCGATGTGTTTGGGGTCGAGATCGAGGAAAATAAAATAACGCGGGTGTGACTGAAAACCGATAAGCTCTTTGTAAGCTTCATAAATGGCATGATTCAAAAACGGATTGCGCACAAAACGATTATTCACAAAAAAATACTGATCTTTTTTAGTTTTAATAGCGGCATCCGGCAAACTCACATAACCCGAAATTCTGACAAAAGAAGTGTCTTCGTTTATTTGAACCAACTCCTTTTGCATGTAGGTGCCAAGCAGTGATTTAATACGCTGCATAAGGCTTCCCGGAGGGAGGTTTAAGATTTCATTGCCATTACTAATCAACACAAAATGGACATCGTTGTGCGGAATAGCCACTCTTTCAATTTCATCGAGAATGTGTTTTTGTTCAACCTGATCGCTTTTTAAAAAGTTACGACGGGCCGGCACATTAAAGAAAAGATTTTTTACTGTAAAGGAAGTGCCGCTTGCGGTTTGACACTCGTTTTGCGCGATGAGTTTGCCACCTTCAATAATAATTTGTTGACCAACCAAATCTTCCTCCTGTTTGGTTTTTAATTCAACCTGAGCAATCGCGGCTATACTGCCAAGGGCTTCACCTCTAAAGCCTTTAGTGGTAAGAGTAAATAGGTCGTCGGCACTGTTAATTTTAGAAGTGGCATGACGTTCAAAACACATGCGGGCATCAAAGGGGTTCATGCCTTTTCCATTATCAATAACCTGTACAAGGGCTTTGCCGGCATCTTTTAAAATTAATTTAATATGCGTGGCACCGGCATCGATAGCGTTTTCAAGAAGTTCTTTGACCACGCTGGCCGGACGTTGCACAACTTCACCCGCCGCAATTTGATTGGCCACATGGTCGGGTAACAGTGCTATGGTATTTGATGACATAAACCTCCAAATTTAATGAATAAAGCAGTCATTTGTGAGCACATGATTTTTTTATTCCTAAAAACGCCTAAAAAATGCCGGGCCTAAATTCACGAACCCCTTTTTTATGCGCAATCAACAAAACTTATTTTTGAGAAAACAACAAGCCTACATAAAAGTAAATTCTCGTTTACTTAAGCCGGGTTTGGTAACAAAAGATAGAGCCTGTTTTTGTTAAAAATTAACAAAACAACCACCAAAGGTTTAGGCTATGATCTTTGTAGCATATGAAAAAAATAAACGAAAAATACCAACAAAAATAACGAAGCAAATGGTAGGAATAATCAGCCTTTGAAAAGAAATTTGTTAAAATTAGCCTTCTTTGTTTATCAAATCAGAGTACTCACGATCTCTTTTAATAAATAAAAAGCTGATTTTCGCTCCTGCCAACAGGATTAAACATTTGATTGTCACGTATATATAAAAACCATAAAAAAAATTGACTCATTCGTGAAAAATCGTACAATATTTTTCAGTAACTTGGGGGTCAATTTAAAACTAATAATGCCATGAAAATCAGGCTTTTACTCGTGTCCTTGGTCACCATCTTAACCTTCTCTAACAGTGTTCTCTACTCACAAAGTGCTTCAACACCATTTTATAAAACAGTTTTTTCGCAAGATTCATTGCTTGGTTTTGATGAGGTAAGCATGAAAAATGAAGCAGTCGCCAGCGGTTTTTATGGCGCTGAATATCAGGCATTCGAATACCAACAAAAAAGGGTATTTATTAATAACAAATACGGATTTACATTCCCCGATTATGAAACCAATTTTGTTGCTAATTACGTGCGTAATTACAGATACTCAGGAGGAACCGTGTTAACGGCGCCTTGTGTAAATGAAGATTTTGAAGCCAATAGTTTTGCGGGTTGGTCAGTTTCCCAAGGCACAAATGGATCAGTTTTTAGCGGAACACTCATGTCCGCTTGTGTAAATAATCCTTGTCCTACAGCACTCGGCACTGGCAGTTTAGCTAGTATTGTGACTACTCCATTAGTTGATCCGGTAATAGGTATAACCATACCAAACTCCCCATTAGGAGGCACAAAGGTCGCTAAATTAAATACGGCAACTTTTCTTACTCCCTTCCAATTTCCGGTGGTTAAACTCACTCAAAACTTCCCGGTTACAAATAACAACTCATTATTTGACTTCGCTTATTTCGCCGTTATGCAAGCGAATTCTCCCCATGCATGCTGTGCACAGCCTTACATGTATGTAAAATTAAGAGATTGTTTTGGCAATTTATTAACCACATGTCCGATTTTTAGTATCACGGTGCCCGGAACAGGTTGCGTTGGAACAGGGCCAACATCATGGACTACGGTAGCTGGCGTTGCTCGCAGTAATGGATGGCAACGCTATTCCATTGATTTAACATCGTACATCGGTTGTAATGTCACAATAGAAGTAACGGTAGGGCACTGTCAGGCTGGTGGACATTTCGCTTATGCCTATTTTGACTCACAGTGTAATCAGATGAATTTTACAGCAAACACCAATACCATAACAGCACCGACACCAAGTCCTGTTAATGCTTCGGTTACTTGTGGAACAACCGCTACACTCACTGCCCCGAGTGGGCTAGGGCCTTATTCATGGTCAGGTCCATCAGGTACCAGTACCAACCAAACAATATTTACAAATGTTGCAGGAAATTATTCCATCACCATGTCACCTCTAGGGATATGCAACCCTATTAACAGGGTTTTGCGTTTATCATTTCCCCCACCAGCAACCATTACCGCAAGTCCAGCAAGTATTTGTGCTGCGGGCACGAATACTTCCTCAACACTGAGTGCTTCCGGTGCAGCGCAGTATACGTGGATGCCAGGCGGCTCGAACTTATCAAGTATAGTGGTCACGCCGGCTGCCACAACTATTTATACATTAACGGCTAGAACGGGCACTTGTATTGGCACTTTTACGATTCTGATCACTGTTAATTCCAATCCCCCTGTGTCTATTTTAAGCAGTAATGCCAGTATTTGTCCGGGTCAAACAGCTACACTCACGGCTTTTGGCGCCAACACCTTTGCTTGGAGTCCGGGGGCTTCTACAGGCACAGCCATAATTGTTTCACCACCCATAACGACTATTTATACTGTTGTAGGAACCGCCACAACCGGATGTTCGGCCACGGCTACAACCAGTATTTTACTTACAGCCCCTCAGGCATTAACCTTAACGCCTCTGGGTTCAACTTTTGTTTGTTCAGGCTCACCCGTAACATTCGTGGCAGGAGGCGCTACCAATTTCACATGGATGCCAAATAATTTAACCGGCTTCTTCCAAACCTTTACACCTACTATTACCACCACTTATACCGTAATTGGCGCGTCGGGTACCTGCACCAATTCGGCATTAATTACAGCTAGTGTTGATCCGGGCCCTAGTATGACTATTACGCCAAATCCAGCAATCGTTTGTCCCGGTAACGCATCCACGCTTACAGTAACTGCCCCAACGGCCTTAGGTTTCACATGGTCTCCGGGCGGTTCCAATGGAACTTCCATTGTTGTTACACCAACCATTGCAGGTGGTTATTCGGTAACGGGAGTTAATCTAAAGGGTTGCTTCTCAACGTACACCTCCAACCCAATTATTAGTCCGGTTCCCATAATGACCATTACTCCTGCCACAGCATCGGTGTGTTTTGGCAGTTCGGTTACCTTAACAGCATCCGGGGGCTCAACCTATACTTGGAATCCGGGTAATATTGCGGGAGCCAGCATTAACGTTAGTCCTGCAGGCACGACCATTTACACCATCACTGGCAGCAATGGTACCTGCACCAGTTCTATTAATTCAACAGTAACGGTTGTTCCATTGCCGCTTGTTGGTGCCAGCAGTTCACCTACCGCGGTATGTTTTGGGCAATCATTGAGTCTCATTGGTTCGGGGGCAACTAATTACACTTGGATGCCGGGTGTATTAATTGGATCGCCAGTTACTGTAACTCCTGCCGCAAGCACGGTTTATACGCTTACTGGTAAATCTGGTGCTTGCAGCAATACGGCAACCGTTAGTGTTACGGTAAATACCGGGCCGGTTATTTCCGTTAGCGCAAGTCCTAGCGCTGTTTGTGTTGGCAATTCCGCCACATTAAGCTCATCGGGTGTTGGCGCTATTTCTTTTACCTGGTCGCCTGGCG
>CANKBS010000011.1 GCA_947480015.1 Sphingobacteriaceae bacterium | reverse complement strand
GCAACACTGGCAACACTGCCTCTTTGGTTGCATAATTCGACAGCCTTGAGTTTAAACTCTTTACTGTAAAAGATTCTTTCTTTTTTCATGACTTTAAGTTACAGCTTATCAGCTTAACTTTTTTGTCCACTCAAAGCTACTAACTCCAGAACTCGCCTATCATTCAAAAGTACCCATCATGGTTTTTCATCATGCGAAACAACCGATCTTGATTTAAACCACTAAGAAACTAAGAACACTAAGATTTTTTTTGCTGAAATTGTGTTAACCAAACACTAAAAACTAAGCACTAAACATTAAAAACTCGTCCTCACATTTTAATTATTTTTCCATCTTCCATTTCGATGATTCGATGGGTGCGGGCTGCAAATTCATTGTCGTGGGTTACAATTAACAAGGACTGATTATACGTCTGAGCCAGTTCCTGAAAAATATCAAATACCACTTCCGAATTTTTTTTATCTAAGTTGCCGGTTGGTTCATCACCCATAATAAGGAGTGGATCATTAATTAAAGCCCTTGCTATGGCTACTCTTTGTTTTTGTCCGCCCGACAATTGATTGGGATTCTTTAAAGCTTCGTTCTCTATTCCTAGCATTTTTAATTTTTCATAAGCTTTGGCTTCTACCTCTTTCTCCGAAAGTTTTGCGAGCTTTAATCCCGGCAACATGACATTGCGTAAAACCGAAAATTCATTGAGCAAATAATGAAACTGAAACACAAAGCCGATTTTTTCATTACGTACACGAGCGAGTTCCGCTTCTTTTTTATCGCGCATACTGATCCTATCAATTATCAAGTCGCCATCATAATCGGTATCCATGGTAGATAATATGTACAAGAGCGTTGATTTTCCGCAACCCGATTTACCGATCACTGAAACAAATTCTCCTTTATTAATACTGAAGTTGATTTGATTCAAAACCTGAATGCGCACGGGATCGTGAAAGTATTTTGAAATCGATATGGCTTCCAGAATTTTCGTGCCCATTTTACTTGCCTCTGATGATGATAACCGGATCGATCTTACTTGCCTTGCGTGATGGAAAATAACCTGCAAAATAAGTGGTTACAATTGAAAAAATTCCCCCTATGATATAAAACTTAAGATCGTAGTTAACCGGGTAGGTTTTTACGGTTGGCAAGGCTGCAGTATTAAATGGAATTTGATCGATGAGTCCGGATAATCCCAAGCCGCATAATAAGCCTAATAATCCCCCAAAAACGCCAATGCTTAATGCAATGGTGATAAAAATGCGATTCACATCTTTACCCGAAAAACCGGTGGCTTTTAAGATCGCGATAGAATCCATTTTTTCATAAATCATCATATTTAATATATTGTAAATACCAAAGCCTGCAACAATAAGTAGGGTAATTCCAACCGCATACGAGATAAGTGTGCGTACAAAACTTCCGGTCTCAAACTGCGAATTTGCTGTTTGAATATCCAAAGCTTCAACGTCATAAAGTTGTTCTAATCCTTTAGCTACAGCGGGCGCCATCACTATATCTTTTAGTTTAATCTGAATATCGGTAATGTAATTACTCGATTCGCCCAGTAATTTTTGAGCCGTAGTAATGGAGGCATAACTTTGCACCTTATCAATTTCTTGCAAACCTGATTGAAAAAATCCAACCACTTTTAATTGCATGCGCTCGCCTTTAGTGGTAGTAACCTGAATAACATCGCCAATGTTAGCCAGCATCTTTTCGGCTGCTCCTTTACCCAAAATAATGCTGTTTGGCGTATTCTTAAGGTCAATGTAATTACCGGCCGTAACATAGTCGCTAAATAAAAACAAACGATTCTCTGCTTCCACATCAATACCATTTATAACGCCTGTTAAATCAATAGCTCCCACATTATAAAAAACCTGTGCCGTTATTTTTGGTGCAAATCCCAATACACGCGAATCTTTTTTAAGCGAATTCATAATGGCTGCATTGTTGTATATTTCGAGTCGTTCGTTTTTAGGCTTTACCGAACTGATAAAATTATGGCTGTTCTTATAGTTGACCGAACGATCGATGGGTTGAATTTTAGAAGCTTGTATTTCGTTGTACAAGCGAACGTGCGGCGTGCGGTTTATAACTAGGCCGTCCAACAAATCGTTTAAGCCATTCATAAAACCCAACAAGGCAATAAACATGGTAATGCTGAAGGTAACCCCAATAGCCGCAACCAGCGTTTGTTTCCAGCGTGCCAGCAACAGCGAACGCGAAATGCTGAAGATCAGTTTTGATTTCATTTGTTTGGATTTACCAACTCATCATCGAGGCTGAGTCCGGAAAGAATTTCAATTTTTTTATAATCACGCAGACCGGTTTTTACAACCAGTCTCTCGCCATTACTTTTTACCACTACCGAATCGTTGAGAATAAAATTTCGTGGAATCAAAAGTGCTTTATCTTTCGACTGCACCACAATGTTAGCTTCAAAGGTTACGTTGGGATAAAGGAGCTCTGGTTGTTGGACAAAAACAGCTTCCACTAAAAACGTTTTGCTGCGTTCATTCATGAGAGGATTAATGCGAGACACTTTTGCCTCAAACACTTTCCCCTTATAACTGTCGAGGGTCACCAGTACCGATTGATCTTGTTTAATCTTCAAAATATCATATTCATCAACTTGCATTTCGAGAATAAAATGCGTGGCATCACCTATGGTTGCTAGGGGTGTTTGTGCCCCAACCAATTCTCCTTTTAATTTGTTAAGCGCGTAAACCACACCATCTATTTCGCTGGTTAAGGTAAAATCACTTGCCAGTTTTGAAGAGATAAGCAGATTTTTTTTAGACTGCATCGAATTAAAATCCAATTGCCTTTTAAGATCGGCCAAACGCACCAGCGACGAATAATACGCTGCCTTTGAGTTTTGATAAGCCAAATCCCGTTGTTCGAATTCTACCTTCGTGCCAATTTGTTGCTGCCAAAGAGCGCTTTGACGAAAGAACAAGGCAGAGTCGTTCTTCATTTTATTTTTAGAAAGTTCGAGTAATAATTTTGATTCGTTTAATTTACCTTGGTTTGCATTGTAATCCGAAAAATTAGCCGCCAGTTCGGCGTTTTCTTTATTCAAACGCTGAGCTTCATTGGAGATGGTTAATATAACCTGACCTTTTTTTACTTTGTCGCCTTCTACTACTAATACCTTTTCAACAATGCCATTTACGGTTGCATAGGCCTGATATTGATCGCGACTTTTTACAATGCCGGAAGCATAAATGGATTCAGAAATTGGTTCGCGTGTGGGTTTTATTTTTTCTACTTTGCTTTTGCAGCTAAACAAAAACAATGAAAACGCTAAAAGAATTTTCGTGTACATAATACCACAAAGTTACGTATTAAGTATAAAAACGGTACTCCGGAATTCATTTAAAAATATGATGTTTGTCGTATTTAACCGGCTCTATTCGCGAATTACTAATGGATCCAGGGTTTGATTAGGTGATCAAATGAAATGACATCCCAATTAGTCGGAAAAAATAAAGAAGCCGCCAGTAAAATCAATCGCGGGAAAAGTAATTGCATATCCCACATAGGTTTTAGCATGCTAAAGGCCCCACACACCAGCACTAAATCAAAACCCAGTAAATAAAGGGCTGTGGTTTTAAATAAACCTAGAATAACTAAACCCCCACAGAAAAACTCAACGTAGGAGGTGAAATAAGCCGACGAAGTCAATATAAAGCGTGGTACGTTTTTGCCTTTCATTTCCTCCTCAAAAAACGCGATTACTCCCGTTATTTTTACTTTAAATAATTTATCATAACCCTGAAAGAAAAATAGGATGCCGAGAATAACGCGAATTAATAATACCAAAACCGATTCGTGCGAAATGTTTTCCATAGTAATTTTGTTTGACTAAAAATACGTATTTCTCTTATAATTTCATAGTCACTGTGCATATTTGTGAATTTGATTTTATGTATAATAGGGTCAATTACTGTATTTTTGTTTAAGATACGATGAAAAAAAATATTCTTGTTACCAAAGCCTCCGGTTTAACAGAACCGTTTTCTATTAAAAAACTACGTCATTCTTTAGAACGCACGCGGGCTGCCAAACCTGAGATAGATGAGGTGCTAAAAAAACTCATGCCTAAATTATATCACGGCATTAGCACTAAAAAAATTTATAGCGAGGCGTTTCGACTAATTCGCGCCCAATCAAAACCCATGGCAGGCAGGTATCAGCTTAAACAAGGGATAATGGAATTAGGTCCCTCGGGTTTTCCCTTTGAAAAATTTATTGGTAAATTATTTGAAACCAAAGGTTATGCCGTTTCTATTGGCCAAATAGTAAATGGTGTTTGTGTAACACATGAAATAGATGTGATTGGAAGAAAGGGGAATGAAATCGTATTAATAGAATGTAAATACCGGAATGCTAACGGCATGAATGTTGATGTGAAAACGCCGCTTTATATCCACTCACGATTTGAAGATGTACTTGCCAATGGTGCTTTTAAAACGGCCACCGAAAAAGTGAAAGGCTGGATTGCTACCAATTCGCGTTTTACCGGTGATGCCATTGCTTTTGCTACCTGCAAGCAAATTAATTTACTTGGCTGGGATTACCCGGTCGGTACTTCTTTACGCGAACTTATTGATGAGAGTGGTCTCTATCCGGTAACCTGCCTTTCGAGTTTAACGAAAGAAGAAAAACAGTGGTTACTGAGCAAAGACTTTGTACTTGCAAAGGATATCTGCTTAAATAAAGATATCCTTACCAAAGCCGGCTTAAGTGAAAAACGCATCCTTTTGGTTGCAGAAGAAGGTAAAGCCCTTTGTGATATGGTTGCCGGAGCAAAAGCCTGATTCAAGTCGCGTTCTATTCATCGGTGTTGTTCTTTGTCCTGGCAATAATATCCTCTATTTATCAAATGAAACTCCTTGCAGAAAAATCATAAGGGCTCCTATTAATGAGTAATGGCTTAATGGTGAAGGTGTTTTGCGGATTAATGGTTTACAAGGAGACCCAATTATATTGGAGACATTAAAAGATGATGCCGCCACTAATTTTGAACTCACCCATAAAAAAAGCGGCCTGTTTAAACTTTAATCGAGCGAATAAATCTCGTCTTTATCTGGAATGAGCGCATTCTTAAATCCGTCTTCCAATAAATGTTCTCTGAAAGCTGATTTCGCCTCTGCTTCACCATGCACCAAAAAAATTGTTTTAACTGTGGTTTTATCCTGACAATTTAAAAATTGAATCATGCCCTTATAATCGGCATGAGCACTCAGTGATAAAATGGCTTGTACTTCTGCTTTAACATCAAAATAATCGCCGTAAATATGTACACGTGCATCGCCTTTTGCTAAAGCGGCGCCCAAGGTGTTAGGCGCGCAATAACCGGTTATCAGAACGGTGTTTTTTTTATCTCCAATCGCGTTGGCGATGTGGTGTTTTACCCTGCCAGCATCGCCCATACCGCTGGCCGAAATAATGATGCAGGGTTCTTTTAGATAGTTCAAGGCTTTTGATTCTTCGGCATCCTGAATGTAGTTAAGATTGTGAAAGCCAAAAGGATCGGGATCGGTTTTTAAATACATTTTTAATTCCTCATTAAAACTTTCGGGATGATTTCTGACAATCTCGGTTGCTTTTTTTGAAAGCGGACTATCGACAAATATTTTTATAGAAGGCAGTAAATTTTTGTTTTTTAATTTATCAAGAAGAAATAAGATTTCCTGAGTGCGCCCTAAACTAAAGGCGGGGATAACAAGTCTGCCTTTTTTCTCAATACAGGTTTTAAGTACCACATCCAACAAACGTTTTTCCGAATCTTCCAAACTGTCGTGCAATCGGTTGCCATAGGTCGATTCACAAATAATATAATCGGCCTGAGGAAATGGTTTTGGTGCTTTTAATAAAGGATCGGTATACCGGCCAATATCCCCCGTAAAGGTTAAACGGGTTAGTTTTTGTTTTTCGTTTATTTGAATACTAATAGCTGCGCTGCCAATAATATGGCCATTTTCGGTAAATGTGAAGGATACCTCGTCGTTAATCTGAAACTTAGTTTCAAACGTAACCGGCCTGAACTGTTTTAAACACTTCTCTGCATCAGCAACCGTATAAAGAGGTTCTATGTTGGGCAGTCCCTTTCTTTGACGGCGTTTATTAATATAACTCACATCACTTTCGTGAATGTGCGCACTGTCTAGCAGAAGTATTTCGCAAACATCAAAAGTAGCAGGTGTGCAGTAAATTTTTCCTTTAAACCCTTGCTTCACCAAACTTGGTAAATTTCCTGAATGGTCAACGTGTGCATGCGACAATATTACTGCCTCTATTTTTTTAGCATCCAGCCCTAAATCGCGGTTAAGTTGTTGGGTTTCTTTGCCTAAACCTTGATATAAACCACAATCCAATAAAATCTGTTTGCCTTTATCGGTCATTAGCAAATGTCTGCTTCCTGTTACGCTTTCGGTTGCACCAATAAATTTTATTTTCATAACGAGTAGTTAATACAATTCTCAAAGACAGAAAGGAGCTTCTGTCTCATACATAAAGATAAACATAAACAGTCAACTAATGCTGTCCTAGGTCTTTTAAACGATGCACATGCGACAGGAGGGCTGCACGGAAAGACGGTTTCAGATTATAAGGGATGCCGTATTCTTTAGCGGTTTGTTCAACAATAGGCGCTAATTTTTTATAATGAATATGACAGATTCCCGGAAACAAATGATGTTCGATTTGAAAATTGAGACCACCTACATACCAACTTAAAAATTTATTGTTACGGGCAAAATCGCTGGTGGTGCGTAATTGATGTACATGCCATTCGCTGGGAATTTCTTTTTGTGACTCCGGTTGATCAGCACCTTCAACCACATGGGCCATCTGAAACACCAAGCTCAAAATAATACTGGCAACCCAGTGCATGATAAAAAACCCAAGAAACACTTGCCAGAAATTAAAAGAGGTTAGCCATAGAGGCAGACCAAACACAACGGTAAGGTAAAGTGTTTTACGGATAAGCATTTTGGTAAACTCTGCATTTATTTTTTTATCCTGACTTTGCACCAAGCCCATTTTGGCATAGCGTTTCAAGCGAATAAAGTCATTCGTTAACATCACAATGGTCATTAAACCATAAAAGAAAAAGGCATAAATGAATTGAAAACGGTGGATTTTTTTCAAAGGCATTTGTTCGGCTAGACGAATGGGGCCTTTGTTATCAATGTCTTCATCATACCCCGAAATATTGGTATAGGTATGATGCAACACATTGTGTTGGATCTTCCAGTTAAGTACATTGCTTCCCAATAAATAAAGCGTGCCTGACAATATATTATTTACCCAATGATGACGCGAATAAGCGCCGTGACATGCATCGTGCATCACGCCCATGCCTACCCCTGCAATACCTATGCCCATAACCGTTACGCAGGCCAGAGCCATCCAATAATTCATTGGAATGCTTAACACCAAAACAAAAGGAACCAAATAAGTGGCAATCAGTAAAATGGATTTGATGACCATTTTTGTATTGGCTTTGGTTGAAATATTGTTTTCTTTAAAATAGGCGTTCACCTTTTGTCGAAGCGTGGAGACGAATTCACGCTCTGATTTGTTTTTGTTGTCGAATCTTATTGTTATCATAAATGTGTGTTTTGTTAACTTATTATTACAACCTAATTACATTAGGGCATGAGGCGTTCAATTTGCCAGATTTTATTTTGTTGAAGCGTAAAACAAATACGGTCATGCAAGCGGCTTGGTCGACCTTGCCAGAACTCGATTTTAGAGGGGATGAGGACATAGCCGCCCCAATTAGCAGGACGAACAATGCTTTTATTTTCAACTTCTTTTAGTTTTTCGGCATACAATTCTTCTAAAATAGCCCGTGAAGCAATTTTTTGACTTTGTTTGGAGGCTAATGCTCCCACTTTACTCTCATAGGGTCTTGTTTCAAAATACTCATCCGAAGCCTTTTCAGATAAACGTTTTATAACTCCCTGAATTCGTATTTGACGTTCCATTTCACTCCAGAAAAAAAGCAAACTGGCTTTGGGATGACTCACCATATCGTGCGCTTTTTTACTGGTATAATTGGTAAAAAAAGTGAAGCCGCCTTCACTTATGTCTTTTAGTAAAACCACGCGCGAATCAGGCTGTAAGGCACTATCTACTGTTGAAAGGGTCATGGCATTGGCGTGATGATTGCCTCCATCAATAGCCTCCTTTAACCAAAACTCAAACTGTTGGAAAGGATCTTCATTTACCGTATCTTCATTTAAATTTCCCTTCGTATAATCTTTACGAATACCATCTAGGATTGTATTGAGTAAAGGGGTAGTAGTATTCATGTTTTGAAACGATGGATTTAATTAAGCACAAACTTAACCTATTCAAAGACAAGCAAAACTGACTTATATCAGGTGGGGTCTTGAGAATCATCAGCGCACTTTAGGCCAGTAAAAAATAATTTTGTTCCACATTGATAATATGAAATCACCTACTGAAACTCACACTAAAACAAGTTGTTACCATTGCGGGGAGGACTGTAAAGAAGAGCATATTGAGGCGCATGAGAAACATTTTTGCTGTCAGGGTTGTAAAATGGTGTTTGAGATTCTCAATCAAAATGGCCTTTGCGAATACTACGACATTGACAAAAACCCGGGCATCAGTCAAAAAATAAAAGTGCGTGAAGGGAAATTCGCCTTTCTCGATAATAAGGAGATTATTGATAAACTGGTTCATTTTGCTGAAGGCACCCAAAAACACATTTGTTTTTATTTACCCCAAATGCACTGCAGTAGTTGTATTTGGCTTTTAGAACAATTGCCCAAATTAAATAAAGGTGTTGTAAAATCAACTGTTAACTTTTTGAAGAAAGAGATCACGGTTGTTTTTGAAGAAGATAACATATCGGTGCGCAAATTAGCCGAACTCTTAACCAGTTTGGGTTATGAGCCTCATGTAAGTTTGCACGATATGGACAGTTCGAAAGTAAAAAAATACGACCGGTCTAAAATTTATAAAATTGGCGTGGCAGGATTTTGTTTTGGAAACATTATGATGTTTAGTTTTCCGGAATACTTTTCATCGGGTTTAATTGAGGAAACAACCCTTAAAAACATGTTTGGCTATTTAAATTTATTATTAGCCATGCCTGTGTTTTTTTATTGTGCAAACGAATTTTTTATATCGGCTTACAAAAGTTTAAAACAAAAGTTTCTGAATATTGATGCGCCCATTGCGCTGGCTATCTTAATTGCCTTTGTACGCAGTGTTTACGAAATCACCTCCGGAACCGGTGCCGGCTATTTTGATTCGATGAGTGGCATTGTGTTTTTTATGTTAATCGGGCGTTTCTTTCAAGACAAAACCTATCAAACGCTCACCTTCGATCGCGACTATACGTCCTATTTTCCAATTGGCGTTACTTTGCTGGGCAACGAAGGCGAAGAAAGCCAGGTGGCGGTATCTTCCATCAAAAAAGGCGATCGGTTGCGTATTCACAGTCACGAAATTATTCCTGCTGATGGTATTTTATTTTTAGGAAAAGCCAATATTGATTACAGTTTTGTTACCGGCGAATCGCTTCCTTCTGAAAAAGGCATTGGTGAAATAATTTACGCCGGTGGTAAACAAATAGGGGGTGCCATTGAACTGGAAGTGATTAAGGAAGTTTCGCAAAGTTATTTAACACAACTTTGGAACAACGATGTCTTTAAAAAAGAAAGAGAAAAAAAGAAGGTGTCGTTTGTGCATGCGGTGAGCCGTTATTTCACATACATTTTATTTGGTATTGCCATAACAACGGCTTGGTATTGGAATAGTCACGACCCAAGTAAAATCTGGCCTGCAGTAACAGCTATTTTAATTGTAGCTTGTCCATGCGCCCTTTTACTTTCTGCAACCTTCACCAATGGCAGCATGCTGGCTAAATTGCAGGGTTCTGATTTGTTTGTGAAGAATGCCGGGGTATTGGAAGAAATTTCGGAAGCCAATACCATTGTTTTTGATAAAACGGGCACACTCAGTTTACAAGGTGAATCGAGTTTGCATTTTGTGGGAAGTGAAATAAGTGCTTATCAGCAACAGTTAATTCGTTCGCTGGCCAATCAATCCAATCATCCCTTAAGTAAAGCCATTGTTGATTATTTACCCTTTCAGAAAACACTTTCGGTAAAAAATTATGTGGAAGAAAAAGGAAAAGGAAGTTCGGCCGTGGTGAATGGCGAACATATTAAACTAGGTTCGGTAGAATTTGTAACCGGTGTAAAAAACTTTCATCCTGGAGATGGCAGTAAGGTTTATATTTCCATAAACATGGACATTTTAGGCTGTTATGTGATTAAAACCAAATATCGTGACGGCATTGAACACGTTATTTCTTCGTTAAAACCACATTATAAACTAGCTTTAATTTCAGGAGATAATGATTCGGAAGAGCAGAAATTGCGCGAATTATTTGGTCATGAACCGGAGATCCTTTTTAACAAACATCCCCAGCAAAAACTCGATTACATCAAACAATTACAGGCTTCAGGACATAAAGTGATCATGTTGGGAGACGGTTTGAATGATGCCGGAGCCTTACAACAAAGTAATGTTGGGATTGCTATTACAGATGATGTAAATAATTTTTCGCCGGGTTGTGATGCCATTTTGGATGGTCGTCAATTCTCTAAATTAAAATTGATGCTGGATTATTGCAAAAAAGAAAAACGAATTATTTACGGCAGTTTTACTATTTCAATTTTATACAACATTGTGGGTAATTATTATGCTGTTCAGGGTGAACTTTCTCCTGTAATAGCAGCAATTCTAATGCCTGTAAGTACAATTTCGATCGTGCTTTACACCACTTCCATGAGTGCCTTTTTTGCCCGTAAATTGCGCTCAACTAAATCCTTTTAATTCAGATAAATGAGTCCTATATTTTAAATTCATAAATAACTACCATTGATGAATTAAATCTTTACTTTTATTTCATTCAAAACTTCTTTTTGATTATGACCTTAGTCATAAAGAAATTCTGTTAATATGTCAACCTTTGTATTGTTAAATTAAAAAAAACGAAAAACCTCTATGAAAAAAATTGCTGCAATTCTCTCAATGTCTGTTATTCTGCTTGCTACCGCTTGTGGCGGAAGTGATCCATCGGCACAAAGTGCAAATGGAGAAGCGCCAAAAAGCATGGTGCCGGATGCCGAAAAATATGACCCTAAACGTGGAGAAGGAAAATGGACGCCTGAAAATTTAACGCTAAAACCAACGCTTGATGAAGCCTCGGTTAGCTTGGGTGAAAGCATTGCTGCTGTAAAATGTACTTCCTGCCATAAATCCACAGAAGAAAAATTAGTTGGTCCGGGTTGGAAAGGTGTTACACAAAGAAGAAAACCGGAGTGGATCATGAACTTTATAACCAATCCCGATCCAATGATTGACAAAGATCCTGAAGCGCAAGCCATGTTGGAACTTTGTTTGGTGCGTATGCCAAATCAAAGTTTAACCGATACCGAAGCGCGAAATATATTAGAATACATGCGCAAAAACGATGGCGTAAAATAATTTGCCCCGGTTTAAAGGGGTCAATATAAACGAAAAAACAAAAACAATTCATTATGAAAAAAAACATGTTAACCCTTGCAGTCGGCAGTTTACTGGCTATAGCAGCCATACAAGGCTGTAAACCAAAAAATGCAAGTGATGCCGTAAGCGGAAACGCCGGTATTAAAGCCTACGTGGCTCCCGGTAAATACGATGAGTTTTACAATTTTGTGAGCGGTGGTTTTAGTGGGCAAATGAGTTGCTATGGTTTACCTAGCGGTCGTTTGTTACGCGTAATTCCTGTTTTTGCAGTAGACCCTGAAAAAGGCTGGGGTTATAGTGAAGAAACAAAACCGATGTTAAATACCTCACATGGTTTTATTCCATGGGATGATTTACACCACACCGAAATGTCACAAACCAATGGTGAAGTTGACGGACGTTGGGTATTTGGTAATGCGAACAACACGCCACGTGTAGCGCGTATTGACCTTAAGACTTTCCGTACGGCTGAGATCATTGAATTACCAAACTCTGCAGGTAATCACTCGTCTCCTTTCATTACCGAAAACACCGAGTATGTCGTTGCCGGAACACGTTTTAGTGTGCCTTCCGATAATGCCAATGGCGATGTGCCTATTAATACTTACAAACAAAACTTTAAAGGTTATTTAAGCTTTATTAGTGTGGGTAAAGAAAAGGGAAACATGGACATTGCCTTCCAATTGGAATGTCCCGGTGTTAACTTCGACTTAAGTCACGCCGGTAAAGGTAAATCACATGGCTGGTTTTTCTTCTCGTGTTATAACACCGAACAAGCCAATACGCTTTTAGAAGTTAACGCTTCACAAAAAGACAAAGATTTTATTATGGCTGTGAACTGGAAAAAAGCCGAAGAGTATATTAAAGCAGGAAAAGGTAAAAAAACCGCAGTTAAATATGCGCACAACATCTATAATGAATCCACTCATACAGCTACTTCAGAAATTAGAACAGAAGTATTGGTGTTAGACACCAAAGAATTTGCCGACATCTGTTACATGATACCTTGCCCAAAATCACCTCACGGTTGTGATGTTGATCCATCAGGTGAATTCATTGTTGGTAGTGGTAAATTGGCTGCTTTAATTCCGGTATTTAGTTTTGACAAATTACAGAAAGCCATTGCCGACAAAGCATATGACGGACAATTTGAAGGCATCAACGTAATTAAATACGAAGCTGCATTATACGGTGAAGTTAAAAAACCGGGACTTGGACCTCTGCACACTGAATTTGATGGTAAAGGAAATGCTTATACTACTTTCTTTGTTTCGTCAGAAGTAGTAAAATGGAACATTAAAGATTTAAAAGTATTGGATCGCGTTCCAACTTTTTATTCGGTTGGTCACTTATGTATTCCTGGTGGAGACAGTAAAAATCCATTCGGTAAATACTTAATTGCTTACAATAAGATCACCAAAGATCGTTACTTACCAACAGGACCTGAGTTAGCTCAAAGCGCACAGTTATTTGATATCAGTGGCGATAAAATGGAAATGATCCTCGATTTCCCTACCATTGGTGAACCGCACTACGCGCAAGCTGCACCGGCCGAGCTGATTAGAAAAAATCAGACTAAAATATTTAAAATCGCCGAAAACAAACATCCTTATGTTACGAATGGCGAAGGGCAATCAAAAGTAGTACGTGAAGGAAATAAAGTTCATGTTTATATGACCGCTATTCGTTCTCACTTTGCTCCCGATAATATTGAAGGAATTAAGTTAGGCGATGAAGTGTATTTCCATGTAACCAACCTCGAACAGGATTGGGATGTGCCTCATGGTTTCGCCATTAAAGGTGCGGCTAATGCCGAATTATTGATTATGCCGGGCGAAACACAAACCTTAAAATGGACCCCTGACCGCGTTGGCATCATTCCAATTTATTGTACTGACTTTTGCAGCGCCCTACATCAGGAAATGCAAGGTTACGTGCGTGTATCAGCAGCAAATAGCACGGTACCCATTCAATTTAGTTTAGGCACTAATTTTCCAAAAGAAGTGGCGCCTGCCAAATAAGATAACGTTTCATATTAAAAGGGGGCGGGCTAAAGAGTTCTGCTCCCTTTTTTCTTAATTTAATTTTTATTGTCATGACTAGCAAGATTACCATTTTGTCGAGGATGTTATTAATCCTCTCTTCCGCCCTATTGGTGGTTTCAGTGTATGTCCCCATCTGGCAGATCGATCTGGACGCACCGCAATATCCCGAAGGCTTGAACCTAAAAATATTTGCCGATTCTTTAGGTGGTGACGTGGATATTATTAATGGTTTAAACCATTACATAGGCATGAAAACCTTGCATGCTAAAGATTTTATTGAATTCAGTATTTTAACTTATATCATTTTGGCCTATGCCCTGTTTTCTTTTGTGGCCGGTGTTTTAGGAAAGAAAAAAGTGTTAACCGCTTTATTTGTATTATTTGTTTTATTCGGCATTATTGCCATGATAGATTTTTGGCGATGGGAATATAATTACGGACATGATCTTGACCCCAAGGCGGCCATCATTGTTCCCGGAATGGCTTATCAACCGCCACTTATTGGTTTTAAACAATTGCTGAATTTTGGCGCCTTTTCTGTTCCCGATACCGGTGGCTGGCTCTTTATCACCAGTGGTTTTCTGATGCTTATTGCTATGTTAACCGAATCAAAACTTATGCACAAATTTTTGAATCGTAAAAATATTTCATTTACCGCAGCCGGATTACTCGTTGTTTTAATAAGTTCCTGCTCGGCAAAAGGCCCTGAACCCATTAAACTTAACACCGATAGTTGCGATAACTGCAAAATGACCATTGCCGATGCTCGCTTTGCCTGCGAATTAATTACTTCCAAACAACGGGTTTATAAATTTGACGACCTTGCTTGTATGGTCTCCTATAAAAAAGAACATGCCGATAAAGCTCAGGATGCTCTTTATTACGTATCTGACTATTTAAAACCGAATCAACTTAGTTTAGCGGAAAATGCTATCTTTATCCAAGGCGATAATGTGGGCAGCCCAATGGGAGGCAACATGGCAGCTTTTAGTAATAAAGACAGTGCCAGCGTTTACAAACAACAATTAAGTTGTGAGGAGGCGAACTGGCAGGGCATTTCTAAATAAATTGAAAACACTACTTTACATAAGTTTCTTTTTTTCTATTTCATTCCACCTCTCAGCAAAAAAAATATGTGTTGGTTCGGACCGACCTTTTAAAAGTATTCACACTGCTCTAAAGGCCTGTAAAAACGGAGATACCGTGCAGGTTTATTCCGGTATTTATAAAGAAGGCAATCTCATCATCACTAAATCCATTTATTTTGAAGGCATTGGATTACCGGTTCTTGACGGTCAAAAAAAATACGAAGTGCTTTCGGTGAAGGCTAATTCAGTGACTATTTGTGGCTTTAAGATCATCCGCTCAGGATACGCTACACTTAACGATCCTTGCGGCATTAAAGTGTACGACTCCCATCATGTTAATGTGATCAACAATACCCTTTATGATAATTTTTTTGGCATCTATTTGCAGTATTCAAAATTCTGTATTATTCAAAATAATTCCGTTACCGGACTGGGCGTTGAAGAACAGCAAATAGGCAATGGCATTCATTGTTGGAAAAGTGATAGCTTGCAAATCACTGCGAATCATGTGTCGGGGCATCGCGATGGGATTTATTTTGAATTTGTTACCAACTCTGTCATTTGGAGAAATATTTCCGAAAAAAACATTCGCTACGGTTTACATTTTATGTTTTCGAACAGTGATTCGTATATTTCGAATGTATTTAAAAGTAACGGGGCCGGGGTTGCCGTGATGTTTACCCACAAAGTAAAAATGTTCAATAATACCTTCAGCGAAAACTGGGGCGATGCGGCTTATGGCTTGATGCTGAAGGAAATTACGGACAGTTATATTTTAGGAAATCATTTTACTAAAAATACCACCGGCATTTATATGGAAGGTACCAACCGATTACTGGTTGAAAAAAACAGTTTCGATGCTAATGGTTGGGGCATGAAAATCCAAGCCAGTTGCATGGATAATGTCATTACACAAAATAATTTTACGGGAAATACATTCGATATCAGTACCAATGGCACCTTGGTGTTAAATACCTTTAACAGCAATTACTGGGATAAATATGAGGGTTATGACTTAAACAGAAATAAAGTAGGCGATGTGCCGTATCATCCCTTAAGTATTTTTTCAGTGCTGGTAGAAAAAAATCCTCCGGCCATGCTCTTATTCCGTAGTTTTATGGTAGATCTTTTAGACAAATCAGAAAAATTTATGCCAAGTTTAACACCTGACAATTTTATTGACCAAAGTCCTTTAATGCACTCCTTACAACTATGATAGAAATTAAAGGCTTACATAAAGAATTCGGGAAACTGGAAGTGTTACACAATGTCAATTTATCCTTTCAACAAGGTGAATGTATTGCGTTAATTGGCCCGAATGGTTGCGGCAAGACAACACTCATTAAAAGTATCTTGGGTATGGTTATTCCGGGACGTGGCACCATTTTGGTAAAAGGCCAAGATATTCGTAAAGGCGTTGAATACCGCAGACACATTGGTTATATGCCACAAATTGGGCGCTATCCCGATAACATGAGTATTGGTCAAGTTATTGATATGATCAAAGAAATCCGTCATTCGAAGGAAACCCTGGATGAAGAGTTACTCGAAGCTTTTCAGTTAAAAAAAATATTTGATAAACGCATGCGTACCTTATCGGGGGGCACCACCCAAAAAGTGAGCGCTACCTTAGCCTTTTTATTTGATCCTGATGTTTTAATCCTTGATGAGCCCACGGCAGGATTGGATCCTCTAGCATCAGAGATTTTAAAAGAAAAAATAATTTCAGAGAAACAAAAAGGAAAACTCATTTTAATTACATCACATTTATTAAGCGAATTGGACGATCTTATCACGCACCTGATATTTATGCAGGATGGGAAAGTTCATTTTCATCAAAGCATCGAAGACTTAAGAAAATTAACCGGCGAAGAAAAAATCTCAAAAGCTATTGCTCAAATTTTAAAAAAATCGAACAATGAATAGGATCATCAAATTTATTGTTTTGGATATTCTTCGGAATAAAATTGTACTCATCTATACCTTATTATTGGCCGTACTTTCATGGGCCGTGTTTAGTCTGGAAGATAATAGCACCAAAGGATTACTCACGCTCCTAAATGTTATTCTATTAACCGTGCCTTTGGTTTCTATTATTTTTTCAACCATTTATTTATATAACAGCTCGGAGTTTATTGAACTTTTATTAAGTCAGCCCATTCAACGTTCGCGTATTTGGTGGAGTTTGTTTTTCGGATTGAGTATTTCGCTTATATTTTCTTTTATAATAGGTGCCGGAATCCCAATTTTACTGTATGCCCCTGGTGATGTGGGTTTAATGATGTTAATGGTGGGAATCAGCATCACGGCAGTTTTTGTATCACTTGCTTTTTTAGGTTCGGTGTTAACCCGCGATAAGGCAAAAGGCATAGGAATGGCTATTTTGCTCTGGTTGTTTTTTGCCTTGATGTTTGATGGTTTGGTTTTGTTTTTACTGTTTCAATTAGCCGATTACCCCATCGAAAAAATGATGGTTGGCATTACAGCGCTCAACCCTATTGATCTGGGAAGGATTTTAATTTTGTTACATCTGGATGTTTCAGCTATGATGGGTTATACCGGCGCAATATTTAAAGATTTTTTCGGCACCTTTTTAGGGATCATTATTGCCTTCATTGTTCTGTTTTTATGGATTGCTTTGCCATTTTGGGTCTCACTCAGAAAATTTAAACGTAAAGATCTTTAATTACCAGCTCCGCAGGATTTGTAATTCTTCTAAGCGACGGCCAAAGCGAGTACACAAAAAATAAAACTTAAAATTCCGCTTCAAAATCCTTTTTTTTGCTCAGTAAATAGTAAATTAGAATAAAAAATCAAGGTGTTGAGGATCTGTCTATTTCTTGTCTTTTTTGTCTGTGCAGTTCGCCTGACGTCTCAGTCTGATAAAGCAGCGTGGATGTGTAAAAGCATTCCTGAAATGGAAATGGACGCCCAACTGAAAACGCAAAAACCTTTATTGAGTGCGGCTGCTAATAACTACAACGTCATTTATCACCGTTGTTATTGGGAACTTGATCCCGCCATTAATTTTATTAAAGGAAGGATTACTACTTATTTTAAACCGAGTGTTCAAAATTTTAAGCTTCTCGAATTTGACCTGATTCCTAGCCTGCATGTTGATTCCATCAAATACAAACAGGCTACTCTAAGCTATACTCAGCAGGCCGAGGACCTTCTTCAAATTACCTTTCCCAACACACTTGCCGCTTATACACTTGATTCATTAACGGTTTATTATAAGGGAGTTCCCAGTGGAAATGGCTTTGGTTCTTTTATTCAATCCAAACACGATACCACTGCTATCATTTGGACGCTCTCTGAACCCTTTGGTGCTAAAACCTGGTGGCCTTGCAAACAAAATCTGGCCGATAAAATCGATTCCATTGATATTTATGTCAACACCCCTTCCGCTTATCGCGTAGCAAGCAATGGTTTATTGTTATCTGAAAACATTACAGGCTTAAACAAATTAGTTCATTGGAAAAGTCGCTATCCCATTGCTCCATACCTGGTTGCCATTGCCGTTACGAATTATGCGGTTTATTCTGACTATGTTCCACTCAGTACAAAAACACTTCAGGTATTAAATTATGTGTATCCCGAAAATTTAAGCACTATAAAAAACGACACCAAAGAACTTGTAAAAGTGATTCAATTATTTGATTCGCTTTTGATCGAATATCCTTTTGCTAAAGAAAAATACGGACATGCGCAGTTTGGCTGGGGTGGAGGCATGGAGCATCAGACCATGACTTTTGTAGGTGGTTTTTATTTGTCACTCTTAGCGCATGAACTGGCGCACCAATGGTTTGGTGATCATGTAACTTGTGGTAGCTGGGAAGATGTTTGGCTCAACGAAGGTTTTGCAACTTATTTTGAATGGTTGGTTACCGAACGCTACGCGAAAGCGGGCTGGTTAGCGGGCTTACCTGACATCGTAACTAACATCTGCTCAGTGCCCAGGGGTTCTGTAAAATGTGATGATACCACTTCGGTATCGCGCATATTTGATGGCCGATTAAGTTATGCTAAAGGCGCATTTGTATTAAGTATGTTGCGTTACAAAATTGGTGATGCCAAATTTTACGCAGCCTTACGAAATTATTTGAATGATCCGGCTCTCAAAAACAATTATGCGAAAACGCCACAATTAATAGCACATTTTGAAACGAGTAGCAAACAAAGTCTTACCAAGTTTTTTGATCAATGGTATTATAAGCAGGGCTTTCCAAGCTACCATGCTATTTGGAATCAAGATGCTGCCGTTGTCACAGTGACCTTAAGTCAAACACAATCAGATTCATCGGTTACATTTTTTGAAATGCCCGTGCCATTAAGATTAGAAGGTAAAACAAAAGACACCATCGTTATTTTAAATCACACCGCAAGTGGTCAGGTTGACAATTTTGACATCAATTTTGAAGTCATGCGCCTGCGTATAGATCCTGAGTACAAAGTGCTTTCTGACAATAACTCTGTACTTTCTTTAAAGGACCTGTTAATCCAAAATATCAAGCTTAATCTTTATCCTAATCCAAGCACTAAAAAAATAAATCTCGAAGGACTTCCTTATGGTTCAACACTTTTTGAAAATGAAATTTATGATGCTTTTGGAAAACTTATTTACAGTAATAAAAATCATAGCATTGTTCTAAACACTATTCAGCTTGACACAGAAGGGCTCACGGCCGGTTTGTACTTTATTCATATTAAAACAAATTTAGGGGCTGCTACTCTAAAATTTATTCAAGAATAATTTTAAGGTTAGCTTCTACGTAAACAAAAACAGAGTTGAAGCCCGGCTCCAACTCTGTTCTTTAAATACAATTTTTTTTACTCAATTTTTCGCTACACTAATTTCATTCTCGAGTAAAATACTTTTTGGGAAAATGATGTTGTTTTCTAAATGAATATGTTGATGCAGGTCTTCTTCAAATTCATTCAATTTTAAAAAAGTTACTTTATAAGTCGTGCAAGCATCTTCAGGAAGGCTGTAATTGTTCGTCATAGAGCGCATATCATTCAAAATGGCGCCTACTGCCTCGTGTTCGTTTTCCATCATCCAGATCGGGTTTTTAATGCTTCCAAAAGAACAAGAGCCGCTTTGTTTGGCTTCATCCGTAACAGCGCATAATTCTTTAATATATGGAAACAATACCTGTTCCTCTTTTTGCATATGGCTTTCCAACTCATTAGCCACTTCATTAAATTTTTCTGCCAGTTCAATGAGTTCGGGATGATTTGGTCCATGCACCCGTGCTAATTTTTTTGTATATTCTAATAAAATAGGTGTTGACGTTTTAACGTAGGCGTGGTGTGTGTGTAAGACATGGTCAACCAGAAAATTCAAATCCCAGGCCATATAATCTTGTGAAGGAAGACTTTTTGCCAAGTTTAACGACCGTAATTCCCTTTCAATTTCTACAATATCCAGTTTTTTATCGGCACACACTTGCGTGAGCGTTTTTTTTCCGCCACAACAAAAATCAATGTGATGTTTTTTAAAGATCTCTGCCTTTCTGTAATCCGAAGCCACTAGTTCGCCAATGCTCGCTTCGCTGGTGCCCTCAGGGTATTTTTCGATTTTAACTTGCCATATTTCAGGGCCATTTTCAAGATATTCCCAAGAAAAAACATTTCCCCTCTCGGCTAACAATTGATAATATAGCGGCTTGGGATCATGATCATTACTAATCACAAAAGCATCTCCTTTTTTTATTTGGTCAAATTTATTAAAAATGGTTGGATGTTTTAGCCTTGGTTCAAGTACAGTTACATCAATAGTTTCAAGAGTTATCATAGCTTTGGTTTTTTATATTTATAATACAAAAGTACCTTGCATTATAGTCATAGCATGATGACTTGAATCATAAGCCTAAATTATTTTGAATTATTGGCTGCGTTCCATTTACGTAATAACAAAATAAATTCTTGCTGAACTGCATTTGTTTTATCACGGGCATACCATAGATGAAGATTCGTTACAAATTCTTCATGCGATACATCGGGATTGTTTTTCTTATATTCAATCGCCATTCGTTGAATCGCTTCAGGTCGTGGCCCCCAGAGACCAATCACCTGATCATTGTCGGCAGTTAAACAAATTAATTTTGGAATGGCGCGATTGCCATTGGTTAAGAACGCATCCATGTAATCAGGATTTTCGTCTCTAAAAATTAGTTTTAAGTTGATGGTGTTGTGATACTCGGCAATCTTCGCTAAAACCGGTGTACACTGTGCGCTGTCGCCACACCACGATTCGGTTATTAGCACCCAATTAAGTTTCTTGTTCATACCCGAGAGGACAATTTTAAGATCATCACAAAGTTCAACTTGTTTGTCGATCCTTTTTAATCGTTGCGCATTAATGTGCGTGGCCTCTATGTGATCGGCCGTTTGCTCACCCGATGTTTCTTTATTTTTTGCCCAGTTCACAAGCAAATCTTTGAAGGCACTATAACTGCATGTGTTTTTTAACTGTGGTAATACTTTAGTTATCATGATTACACATTCTAAAACTCTTTAACACGTAAAAGGCTGTCCCTGAAGACAGCCCTTATTAATCAATTACCCAAATTGAAATGAAAAAAGTATTTGTGCATGGGTGTTTTTCCCAAATTAAAAGAAATCATTTGCTGCTAAAATGACATCCTGTGCTTTGGATTGATCAATTTTATTTTGGCAACAACACATCTCCTATCACATGTATAATTCCATTTGAAGTTGGAATGGATGCAAGAATTTCTGAATTATTTACAAAGGTTTTTCCATCCTTCTTTGTTATTTTTACCTTACCTCCGAACACCATATCAAACTCTTGCCCATCTTGCATGTATTCAATTTTTAAGGTGCCTACATAGGTATGATAACCTAAAATGTTTTGCAAGTCTGCTTTCTTTTCAGGCACTAACAGCCCTTCTACGGTACCGGCAGGTAATTTTGCAAAGGCAGCATTGGTAGGCGCAAATACTGTAAAAGGTCCGGCATTGCTTAATGCATCAACTAATTCAGCGGCCTTAACAGCGGCCACTAGTGTGGTGTGATCTTTACTTCCAATGGCTACTTGCACAATATTAGGGTTAGAGATATCGTCTTTTACACCTGATTGTCCGGCAAGCGGAGCCTCGGTTCCTGCGACAGCGGCAGTTGATTCTGCTGGCTTCTCGGTATTGGAATTACAGGCGAATAATCCTAAAACACCTGCAAACAGGAAATACTTGATGGTTGCTTTCATATAATTTTTCTATTTATTTAACTCAAAGTTCGGTGAATTGTCATGTTTGTGTTATGACTTTAATCATAAAGAGTTAAATATCTTTTTTAACTCGGATATTATCATCCTAATAGAGCGGGAAAGTCAATATATTTGTTCAGAATTTTAAATTAAATTTTTCATTAGATGAAAACAAACTCACCCCATTCCTTTCATATTCCTGTAATGGGATTAGGTTTTACAATTGATTCGCCGGTTAAAGTAGCCCGCTTCGGAATCACTTCTGTTTTATCCATTATTGAAGATCACCTCATTGAAGCCATGCGCGAAGTGTTATGCAAAAAAGAAAATATTGCCTATCACAAAATAGAAACACACGAAGACGATCATCGTGCACGCCGCGTAACTGCCTTTTTAAATTTACAGGATGACATCATCAAAAAACAAATTAGTAAAATCAAATCGGAAGATTTTAACGCCGATGAAGATATTAACAAATATTTTGAGATGTTGCCAGATACCCGTGAAGAAAAACAACTTTACATGCGCCTAAACAGCTGTAGTAAAGATGAACGTCTTGTTATTGAAACACGTTTAAAAGAAAGCATCACGGCAGGCGCCATTGATGTGAACATCATGACCAAACTGGATAAAATCAATTACGACGAGCACGGAAACGAATTACCTTCCGAACAATCGGATGCTTTATCGGCCTTAAGAGGTTATGCCAACAGTACAGTTAAATCTTCCATCATTTTTTCTGCAGGCATGAATCCACGCTTGTTTGCCTATTGCGAAACCTTTTCTGATTTCTATCCAGATTCGAATGGCACCATTAAAAAGAAAATAGTTTTAAAAGTTTCCGATTACCGCTCAGCTCTTATTCAAGGAAAGTATCTGGCTAAAAAAGGATTGTGGGTTTCTGAATTTCGTGTTGAATCGGGCATTAACTGCGGTGGACATGCCTTCATTTCAAGCGGTGTTTTACTCGGTCCCATTCTGGAAGAGTTTAAAAATAAACGTCAAGAGCTTGTAGATGAATTATACAAAGATTGCCAAAGTGGTTTAACAAGCGCTAATCGTACGTTGTTTCCATCTAAACCCTCTATGAAAATTACTGCCCAAGGCGGTATCGGCACTTCCAGTGAAGACGCCTTCCTCACCAATTATTACGAGTTAGATTCAACCGGTTGGGGTAGCCCTTTTTTATTGGTGCCAGAAGCCACTAACGTTGACGATGAAACGTTACAACAATTAGCCACCGCTAAAAAAGAAGATTATTATTTAAGCCACTCTTCTCCTTTGGGAGTGCCTTTTAATAATTTCAGAAAAAGCAGTTCTGAACAACAACGCAAAAGCCGAATTGCAAAAGACCGTCCGGGAAGTCCTTGCTACAAAAAATTTCTCATCTTAAATAAAGAATTTACTGACCGAGCAATTTGTACGGCTTCACGCGAATATCAAAAATTAAAAATTGATGGGTTAACAAAAACCATCCGAAACGAGGAGCTTCTAAAAAATAAAATTGCCGAGGTAGAAGAAAAAGATTGTTTGTGTGAAGGACTTGGGGCATCTGCACTTATCGCAAATAATGCTAAACTCTCTCACAATTTAAGTGCGGTGACTATTTGTCCGGGACCAAACCTGGCATATTTTTCAGGAACCTTTTCATTGAAACAAATGGTGGATCACATTTATGGCCGTCTTAATCTTTTGAATAATGTGAATCGTCCGAATTTATTTATAAATGAATTGCAGTTGTATGTTGATTATCTGAAAGAAGATCTGGCTAAAAATCTGGAAGAGCTTTCTGTTAAAAAAGCCAATTCGTTTCAGGCGTTTAAAAATAATTTAAACGAAGGCATCAGCTATTACGAGAACTTATTTGCCAAAATTAAAGCAGCCGATATTTTGTTCCATAAAAATAATATTCAGGTGTTAAACGCAATAAAAGAAAGCCTCAATCAGTTGCTTATTCCGGCGATTCAGAAAACCGCCTAAACTGTATACCATGTGCGCCGCTCTTAAAATAAATTATTCTGAAGAAATTCTTAAACTTAAAAAAAGTAAGAATGCACTCATTCTGGCCCACTATTATCAACGCCCGGAAATTCAAGAAATTGCCGACCATGTAGGCGATAGTTTAGCACTTTCAAAATTTGCCGCTGCAGCAAAAGAAGATATGATCGTATTTGCCGGCGTTAAGTTTATGGCAGAAACTGCAAAAATATTAAACCCCGGTAAAAAAGTTTTATTACCTGATCTTAATGCCGGTTGTTCATTGGTTGATTCTTGCACGCCGCAAGCCTTCGCCGCTTTTAAAAAAGAACATCCCGATCATCTGGCTGTTACATATATTAACTGCTCTACCGAAATAAAAGCCCAAAGCGATATCATTTGTACGTCTTCCAATGCTGTAAAAATAATTGAATCGCTCCCTAAAAATCAAAAAGTGTTGTTTGCCCCCGATCGTAATTTAGGCAAGTACTTAATGGAAGAAACCGGCCGCGAACTTTTATTGTGGGACGGTGCCTGTGTGGTGCATGAAGCTTTTTCGTTTAATAAGATTATTGCGTTATATGCGCAATACCCCAAATCAAAAATTGTAGCGCATCCCGAATCAGATACTTCCATTTTAGATGTTGCGCATTTTGTGGGATCAACCGCTGCCATGATCGACTACATTAAAAAGTCGTATGCCTGTGAGTTTTTAATTGCTACCGAGGCCGGTATTCTGCACCAATTGGCCAAAGAAGTACCCAACAAGAAATTAATTCCGGTACCTACTCAGGAAGATAATTCCTGCGCTTGCAGCGAGTGTGCTTATATGAAAATTAACACGCTTGAAAAAATTTACACGTGTATGCTCCACGAAAGTCCCGAGATCAGCATATCAACTGATTTGATCGAAAAAGCTGTTCAACCTCTTAACCGCATGCTTTCTCTCTCGTTATAATCATGAAAACAGATGTGCTCATCATAGGATCAGGAATTGCAGGCATCTCACTAGCATTAAAATTAAATGCCCTCCATCCGAATTTAAAAATTACTCTGCTAAGCAAAACCAATGCCTTTGAATGTAACACGCGTTATGCTCAAGGGGGTATTGCTGCGGTAATGAACCAACTCACCGACTCCTTTGACTCACACATTAACGATACACTCGAATGCGGCAAGGGATTATGTGATTCTGAAGTGGTTGACATGGTGATTAAACAAGCTCCCGAACGCATCAACGAATTAATAGCTCTAGGCGTACAGTTCGATAGCAATAGCCGCATGGATCTGGAACTTGGTCTGGAAGGTGGTCACAGTCGCGCCCGCATTGTGCATCACAAAGACAAAACCGGATTCGAACTCGAACAGGTCTTACTGCGTGAATTAAAAAATCGTTCGCAAATAAATTTACTCGAAAATACACTGGCGCTTGATTTACTCATTAAAAACCAAGCTGGCACTAAATACTGTTACGGCATTTCCATATACAAACCCGAAAGCCATCAAATTAGTGAACTGCAGGCGGGCACAACAGTTCTGGCTTCAGGGGGTTGCGGACAAGTATACATAAACACCACGAATCCTTTGGTGGCAAGTGGCGACGGCTACGCCATGGCTTCACGCGCAGGTGCCGACATGAAGCACATGCGTTTTATGCAATTTCATCCCACTGCTTTGTATCAGGCTAACAAACAACGCATGTCGTTTTTAATTACTGAAGCTCTGCGTGGATTTGGCGCTCATGTAGAAGATCTTCAAGGTAATCGATTTTTATTTGATTATGACAAGCGCGGTGAACTGGCCACCCGCGATGTGGTGAGCGCTGCCATCATGAAACACATGGCTCTTAGTAATACCGATCATGTTTATCTCAATCTCCGTCACCTCGATCCTCTGGCCTGTGAATTACATTTTCCCGGCATTTGCCTCGAATTAAAATCACGTGGATTTGATATCAGTAAAGACCTTATTCCCATTGTGCCTTCTGCGCATTACCAGTGTGGCGGTATTGCGGTTTCAAAAAATGCCGAAAGCAGTATTAAAGATTTATACGCCATTGGCGAAGTGTCCTGCACCGGGTTACATGGCGCTAATCGTTTAGCTTCCAATTCACTGTTAGAAGCCTTGGTATACGCGCACAATGTAGCGCTGCATATAGCCTCACGCGCCGAAGAAATTATAAACAGAAAACCAAGTGGTTCGTTTTATCAGCCTGTTAAATCCTTAACAGATTCAGACATAGAAAATGAAATCACAAAGCTTAAAACTATTATGATGAATCTGGCTTTTGATGATCAAACAGCAGATAAATCAAAAGCACTCGAACAATTTAAAGGAGTTGCAACCCGCCTTGAAACTTTTTTAGTAAAAGGAAATTGCTCAGAAGAATTCGTTACACTTAGGAATCTAACGCACTGCGCCCGGCTTATCTTAAAAGATACGATTGAGGCCGGTCTCACACATACCTCCAACAATTTATCATCCAATAAAACACATTTAATTTATGAGTCATAGAATGCGGACCTTAACCGAACCTTTTAAAATTAAAATGGTAGAGCCTTTAAGGGTTACTACCGAAGAGTACCGAAACGACATCTTAAAAAAATCGGGATACAATCCTTTTTTACTCCGTTCACACGATGTCTTTATCGATCTGTTAACCGATAGCGGAACCGGTGCCATGAGCGACAAACAATGGGGCGGTATTATGACCGGCGACGAAAGTTATGCCGGAGCCAGAAGCTGGGAACATTTAGAATCGGTGGTAAAAGATCTTACCAGCATGCCCTACATTTTACCCACCCATCAGGGCCGCGCAGCTGAACGAATTTTATACGGCATCCTAGGTGGTAAAGTCAAGGTTTTTATCAGTAACACCCATTTTGATACCACGCGTGCAAACATCGAATTTACAGGCGCTACAGCCATCGACATCGTTTACGATGTGGCCAAGGACCCTGAAATTGATTTGCCTTTTAAAGGTAATATTGATCTCGAAAAATTACAAGTACTCATTAAAGAACATGGTCGCGAAAACATTGCAGCCGTTATCATTACCGTTACCAATAATTCATCTGGTGGTCAACCGGTAAGCATGGCCAATGTAAAAGGTCTACGTAAAATTTGCGACGAACATAATCTTTTGATGGTGATTGACGGTTGCCGTATTGCCGAAAATGCTTATTTCGTGAAACACCGCGAACCAGGCTTCGAAACAAAAACCTACAAAGAAATTGCGCAGGAAATGTTAGCCCTGGGTGATGCCTTTATTATGAGCGCTAAAAAAGACGGACTCGTAAACATTGGTGGTTTACTCACTATGAAAGATGAAGAACTTTCCATCAAATGTAAAAACCTTTTAATTATTTCGGAAGGCTTTACAACTTATGGGGGCCTTGCCGGACGTGACATGGAAGCCCTCGCCATTGGTTTAGAGGAAGTGTTTGATGCCGATTATTTACATTATCGCATTCGCAGTACCGCTTACCTTGGTGAAAATTTAAAAGCTAAAGGGGTTCCTGTGGTTTGGCCAATAGGCGGTCATGCGGTGTATATCGATGCTAAAAAATTATACAACAGCATACCTGTTGAACAATATCCCGGACAAGCCCTCGTTTGCGACCTCTATACCAAAGGCGGCATTCGCTGTGTGGAAGTAGGTTCGGTGATGTTTGGTAAATATGACGAAGCCGGGAAATTAATTCCTGCTCAGAATGAATTGGTTCGTTTAGCCATACCACGTCGTGTTTACACACAAAGTCATATTGATTATGTGCTGGATGTGTTCGATGATATTTTAGACATGCGCAAACAAACCACCGGTTACCGTATTACTTACGAACCGCCATTTCTGCGCCATTTCACCGCTCGTTTTGAAAAAATTTAAACAACAAATTCACATACAATAAAAAATATAATTATGAAAAATTCTCTCGTAAAACGTTCTTGGGCCGAACCCTATAAAATAAAAATGGTTGAGTTATTAAAAATGACTACCAAAGCCCAACGTATTAAGGCCATTAAAGAAGCCGGTTACAATACCTTCTTATTAAAATCGGAAGATGTGTACATCGATTTGTTAACCGATAGCGGCACCAATGCCATGAGCGACGTTCAATGGTCGGCCATGATGCTGGGCGATGAAGCCTATGCCGGAAGTAAAAGTTATTACAAACTTGAAGGAACCATTCAAAAATATTATGGTTACAAATATGTGATCCCTACACACCAAGGTCGTGCGGCCGAAAACATTTTGTCAAAAATTCTCATTAAAAAAGGCGATGTTATTCCGGGTAACATGTATTTTACGACCACCCGTTTACATCAGGAATTAGCCGGCGGAACCTTCACCGATATTATTATTGACGAAGCTCACGATCCAACCAGCGAACATCCGTTTAAAGGAAATGTAGACATGGCCAAACTTGAAAAAGTGGTTAAAAAATACGGCGCTAAAAAAATTCCGTATATCAGCATTGCTACAAACGTTAACATGGCCGGTGGTCAGCCGGTGAGTATGGCCAACTTAAAAGAATTACGCGCTTATACCAAAAAACTAGGTATCCGTGTTATCCATGATATGACACGCGTTGCAGAGAACGCCTTCTTTATTCAACAACGCGAAAAAGGCTATGATAAAAAAAGCATTGCTCAAATTGTAAAAGAAATTTGTTCTTTAACCGACGGTGCAACCATGAGTGCTAAAAAAGATGCGCTCGTAAATATTGGTGGTTTTATGGCTACCAACGAATGGGACGTGTTTGAAGAAGCACGTAACATGGTAGTGGTATACGAAGGTTTACATACTTATGGCGGTCTTGCCGGCAGAGATATGGAAGCCATCGCTGTAGGTATTGTTGAAAGTCTGGATGATAATCACCAACATGCCCGTATCGGACAGGTAGAATACCTCGGGAATAAAATGATGGAATACAATGTGCCCATTGTGCTGCCTATCGGTGGTCACGGTATTTTTGTGGATGCTAAAAAGTTTTTACCGCATTTAACGCAAGATCAGTTTCCGGCCCAAACACTGGCTGCTGAAATGTATATCGACTCGGGTGTAAGAACCATGGAACGTGGTATAGTATCGGCCGGCCGAAAACCCAATGGCGATAACTATTATCCGAAATTAGAACTGGTACGTTTCACCATGCCACGTCGTGTTTACACACAGGCACACATGGATGTGATTGCCGAATCAGCCGCAGCGGTTTACGATCGTAGAAAATCCATAAAAGGTTTAAAAATGATCTACGAACCAAAATACCTGCGTTTCTTTCAAGCCAAATTTGAAAAATTATAAAAATCAAGCTGATGAAATTAAATGCCACCAATGTGTTTTTAATTTTATGCGCCTCCTTTCTTGTTTTTTCATTCAGTATCTATCTGGGACCACTTTCTAAAAAAGCCAATCCGGGATTCAACAGCGAAGAAGCAGCAAGGGGGCGCCTCATCTGGCAAAATCATAATTGCCAAAGCTGTCATCAATTGTACGGCCTAGGCGGCTATTTAGGCCCCGATCTCACCAACGTAATCTCCGATGCTAGAAAAGGAGAAGTTGTTATCAGGGCCCTCATGAAATCAGGTACCAAACAAATGCCGGCTTACGACCTCAGTGAAAATGAGATCCACGGCCTACTTGAATTTCTTAAATCGGTTGATGCCAGCGGCGTGGCAGATCCCAGAAGTTTTACCAACACCAACTTTGGAATGATTGAAAAACATGAAAACAAATAAACTTCACATTGGCAATTTGTTTTTAGTGAGCGCGCTCTTTATGATCGTCATCGCTTTGTGTTTCGGAATTCTTGCAGCCATTGTTTATTTAGTGCCCGATTTTCTAAAAAAAGATCTGGGTTTTATTTCGCTTCGGCCACTTCACGTTTCTTCTTCATTATTTTGGATCATAATGGGCGCTACCGGTTGTGTTTACTCCGGACTCCAGATCATCAGCGGTAAAGCCCTCGGTAACAAAACCGCCATCTTACAATGGTTTCTCTGGATATTCGCTATTCTGGGAATTCTTATTTCCTATTTCGGTAAAAGTTTTGGCGGAAGAGAATACTGGGAATTTAATCCCCTATGGGCATTACCGATTGTGATTGCCTGGATTCTGTTTCTGATTAATTTTATTAGCTTAGTAAAGAAAATTAAAAACTGGCCGGTCTACATCTGGATGTGGCTTACAGGTTTAATCTTCTTTCTTTTCACCTTCCTCGAAAATTACCTTTGGGTTTTTCCTTATTTCAGAGAAAATTTTGTGAACGACATGACCATACAATGGAAAGTGAATGGCTCCCTTGTTGGTTCCTGGAATCAAATCCTTTATGGTACGGCCTTCTTTTTAATGGACCGTATGGATAAAAGCAAAAGCACGGGTCATAGCAAACTGGCCTTTGTAATGTTCTTCATTGGTTTATTTAATCTCATGTTTAACTGGGGACATCATATTTACACATTGCCCACCGAAAATTACATCCGCTACATTGGTTATGCCGTGAGTATGACTGAATGGATCTTCTTCATTAAAATATTTTACGACTGGCGCCATAGCGTTAATGCCATTCAAAAACATTACCACCATTTTCCTTATCGCTTTTTAATGGCCGCCGATTTTTGGGTGTTCATTAACATTGGTCAATCGCTGTTAATGTCTATTCCTGCCATAAACATTTATACCCACGGCACACACATAACCGTTGCCCACGCTATGGGCACCACCATTGGTATTAACAGCATGATTCTCTTTGCGGCTTGTTTCGAATTTTTGGGTTTCAACAATAATCCTTCCATCAAACGCAACAAATGGCTCGAGTTCTGTTTCTGGTTCTTACAACTTTGTCTCATCGTGTTTTTCCTTGCCCTCGATATGGCCGGTATTAAAAAAGGCATCTGGCAATTAAGCGAACATCAATCCAGTTACTCACAAATGATGCAAAGCCTGCGTCCTTATTTTATGACTTTTTTAATAGCCGGTATCGGCCTTCTTATTGCCTTTGCCAGTCTGGCTTTTAGCCTCATTACCTTTTCATTTGTACACAAACGACTCACAATAAAAGATGAAAACGATAATTAAATAAATGTAACACCATGAAAACAAACGTAAATCTTGAAGATCTAAAAATAGCTTACTCGGCTAAGAACAATCAGGAATTAAAATTTACTTATTTTATTTTTTGCATTCTGCAATTCCCGCGACTTTTAAAACTCCTCACGGCCTGCGCCACGGGCATTATCAATTACCGTTTGCCACTTCAGTTTTTTATTAAAAAAACAATCTTCAAATTATTTTGTTCGGGCGAAACACTCGACGATGCTTTTAGAGTGATTAAAAAGTTAGATAATTACAAAGTCCTCTCGGTGCTCGATTACGTGTCGGAAGGCGAAAAAAACCAGGTTGCTTATACTAAAAACACCGACATCATTACCAGCAATATCGTTCGATTGGGGAAAGAAAGTCCGGGTAATTTTGTGAGTGTAAAAATATCAGGACTCGAAGACCCTGCTTTTCTTGAAAAAATAAATGGTAGAGAAATACCTGTTGAGTTAAGTGATAAAATGCGTTTCGAAAAATTGGTGGAGCGCATTGATCACATTTGTTCAACTGCCGCCAAATCAAATGTAGTTATTTTTATTGATGCCGAAGACCGATGTATGCAGGATGTGCTGGATAAAATTACCGAGCAGATGATGGAGACCTATAATAAAAAATACGCCGTTGTTTTTAATACACTCCAAATGTATTTAAACGATCGTTTAGAATACCTTAATTTTTTGGTGAAAGAAGCCAAAGAGAAAAAATACATTTCGGGCGTTAAACTGGTGCGCGGTGCTTATGTGGAAAAAGAAAGAGCGGCGGCCGCTGCAAAAAACAAACCATCTCCGGTGTTTGACACCAAGGCCGAAACCGATGCCTCCTTTGATGCTGCGGTTGAAGTTTGTTTAAAAAATCACAGCGTTATTGATACCTGCGTGGCTTCACACAATGCTAAAAGTATTTTATGGGCCATTGAGTGTATCGAAAAGCATCAAGTGCCTGATGCTTATCACAAAGTACGCTTCTCGCAATTGTATGGCATGAGCGATAACCTGAGTTTCAATTTAGCCGCTGCCGGTTATAACACCTCCAAGTATTTACCATATGGTGAAATTAAAAAAGCAATACCATATTTAATTCGCCGGGCCGAAGAAAACTCCTCTATAAGCGGACAAATGGTAGGTGAACTAACACGATTAAAAAATGAAATTTACAGAAGAAAAGAAGCCATTAAATAAATCATTTAACCTCTAATCACATGGGAACATCAAATTACATTTTAATAGCCGGTTTATGGCTGCTCATTTGCACCGGACTAGCCCTTTACATTATGGGCATTGGCATGAGCGAAAAAAAACAATTCACCCTCGGACTTCAAGGTATTTTTATCTCCTGGGTGGTTGGCGCCTGCATGCTCTTTGCCATGCTGATGTTTTTTTAATTACTCTGTCTTTCTGAAATTTTACTTTACTTTTGTTTGTTGCGAAGAATAAGGGAAGTATAGAGCCATAAGGTGAGGCTGTTCTTAACATTGTGTCCTTTGTGAAAAACTCTGTGGCCTCTGTGGTTAAATGGCCCCGAAGTTTCGCTTGCGAAACAAGAAAGGTTTAATCAGGCATTCCACAGCGTCTTATTCCCAAAGCCCAGAGTATTATCCGTATATTTTAAATGCTTAAGCTTTACAGCCCACACATAGCCCGGCATAGCCAGACTCATCGGAAAACTTTTTATATACTGCGTACCAAGTTTACACTCATCAATTTCTTTTTTATCCAATAAGATTCCAGTAAACTGAATGCCTTTTAAGCTCATCACATTAATTTCATCCGGCACAATGGTGCCCGCAACATCTGCGCCTGCTTTCACCAGCGCATCATGACTGGTGCCATAAGACGATTTAAAAACCAAAGTGGTAGTGCCTTCATCAAACACATAAAAACAATTAATGCAATAAGGTTTTCCTTCAGCATTTATAAAACATACGGTAGAAACTTTATTCGCTCCTAAAAATTCCTTCACTTTTGTTTGGATCTCCTGACTCATAATTCTCGCATTTTACGTTCGGTAATCTATTCTTTTTTAAATCTAATCCACTAAACTTTTTTAACAATTTCTCAAACAACAAATTTAACATTTCGGCCCAAGCCCCTGTATGAGCATTATCATAAGCCTTGTCAATCCTAGTCATATCGTCCTTTTGAGAATATTTACAGCGCTTTGTTCAAAAGTAATTCGGATGTAATTATCCGAGTTCCGTCAAACAACTATCTTTGAAAAAAACAAAGTAATCAATGATCTTTTCTAAAGCCTGCGAATATGGAATAAGAGCCACTCTTTATTTGGCCCAACAATCCCATAAAAACCTTCGCCCCAATTTAAAAGACATTGCAAAAGCCATCGATTCGCCCGAAGCCTTTACCGCCAAAATTTTACAAGAACTGGTAAAGAGCAAAATTGTTAAATCGGTTAAAGGAGCCAGCGGTGGTTTTGAGGTAGACAGTAAAAAAATAGCCAAGGTTAAACTCAAACACATTATCATGGCCATTGATAAAGATTTCAGCGATAAACTATGTGTGTTAGGATTGAAAAAATGTTCGGAGTTACGTCCCTGCCCTCTGCATTATAAATACAAACATGTGAAAGCAGACATGAACGAAATGTTTAATACCACCAGCCTGCTCGACATGTCGAACAGCTTAAAAAACGGAACAAGCTGGTTAAAACTATGACAATAAAAAACCAAAATATATACCATGCTAAATTTTAAACTTGACGATGAATTTGTTGCGATCTACAAAGACATCAGACCCGATTTCGGATTTAACGGGCTGGGCCTGTTAACCTATTACAGAACTTATTCGCGCCTAAAGGCCGATGGAAGCAACGAGCAATGGTATGAAACGGTCAGACGCGTGGTGGAAGGTGCATACGCCCTCCAGAAGGAACACATTCTTACCAACGAATTAGGCTGGAATAATCGCAAAGCCCAACATTCGGCACAGGAAATGTATGACCGCATTTTTAAAATGAAATTTTTACCTCCGGGCCGTATGTTATGGGCCCTGGGCACACCTATCATTCACGAAAAACGCGTGGGACAAGCGTTATTTAATTGTGCCTTTGTTTCTACCGATGCTATTGGAAACACCCTCGAAAACGCCATCAAACCTTTTACGTTTATGATGGACATGAGTATGGTGGGCGTTGGTGTTGGTTTTGATGTGGAAGGCGCTAAAAAAATCGAGATCAATGCACCAACCAATAAACACGAAGAGGTCTTTGTAATTCCTGATTCGCGTGAAGGCTGGGTAATGAGTCTCGAAAAATTACTCTTCACTTATTTCGCCAAACATTTTGGTTATAACAATGCCCAAGTTATTAAATTCAATTACGACGAGGTCCGTCCACAAGGGGTGCCTATTGCCGGCTTCGGCGGGGTATCATCAGGACCGGCACCTTTGGAAAGTTTACACAACCAGTTAAGAAAAATACTGGATTCGCTCGACGGCAAGGCCATAACCGTTACCGCTATTACCGATATCATGAACATGATCGGTCAGTGTGTGGTGGCCGGCAATGTGCGCCGTACTGCACAAATAGCCTTAGGCGGCGTAAATGATGCTGAATACCGCCGTTTAAAAGATTACCGCTGGAATGCCGAACAAAAAAAATACGAAGGCAGCATGTCACATCGTGCAGCATATGGTTGGGCTTCCAACAATTCTGTAACAGTTGATGAAGGAACTAACTTTGAAGAAGTAGCCAAACAAACTGCCATGAACGGCGAGCCGGGTTATGTGTTTATGAATAATATCCGTGCCTTTTCGCGTATGTGCGATCCGGCAGATCACAAAGATTCGAAAGCCAAAGGCACCAACCCTTGTGGCGAACAAACATTAGAGTCTTACGAATTATGCTGCCTGGTTGAAACCTTCCCCTCGCGCGCCGAATCAAAAGAAGATTATTTAAGAACCTTAAAATTCGCTTACCTCTTAGGTAAAACCGCCACTTTAGTAAATACCACCTGGCAAGAAACCAACCGCGTGCAAAAACGCAACCGCCGCATTGGCACGTCAGTTTCGGGTATCACCAATTTTATTGGCGATCATAGTTTAGAAACTTTACGTCAATGGCTGGATGATGGTTATAAAGAAATTCAAAACTGGGATAACATTTATTCATCTTGGTTATGCGTGCCAAAAAGCATCAAAACAACCAGCGTAAAACCGAGTGGTACCGTAAGTTTGCTGGCAGGCGTAAATCCGGGTTGTCACTTCCCTGAATTTAATTATTACATCCGCCGAATGCGTATTTCAAAAACCTCAGCTCTTATGCCGGCTATTATTGAAGCCGGACTGCACGTTGAAAACGACGTGGTAGACCCAAGTTCATTGGTAGTTGAATTCCCAATTCATAATGCGGGAAAAAGTTTAAAGAATGTGAGCATTTGGGAACAAGTGGCTCTGGCCGTATTCCTTCAAAAATACTGGTCCGATAACCAGGTTTCCTGCACCATTACTTTTAAACCCGAAGAAAGCGGAGAAATTAAAACCGTATTGGATTATTTTAAATACGATCTTAAATCCATCAGCTTCTTGCCAAAATTAGAATTGGGTGCCTACGCGCAAATGCCTTACGAAGCCATTACCAAAGAACAATACGAAACCATGGCCGCAAAAGTTACCGCCATAGATTTCAAAACCCTTTCGGAAGATTCGGTTGGTGAAAAGTTTTGTAATAACGATACCTGCGTGGTAGCATAAAAATTGCCGCTCACATATATCCCCAAAGAACCCTTTCAACTTAACGGAAGGGTTCTTTTTTTGCCTAACAACATAACACCCTTGTTTTCACAGGTATTAAGTATGACTCAAATCATAGCCTTTGAACTAAGAATCCGTAATTTTGTTTGAAGAAAACCTAGAACTGACAATATGCTTAAACTTTTACTGAATCTGATTTTAATCTCGAGTACGCTGGGCGCATTTTCTTCCTGCAAGAAAAAAAGCAGTACCCCTGAAGATATTATCGAAACACCGGTAACAAATGAATCAACGCTTATAAAAATTGGCGAAACCTATCTGCTCGGCGCTAAAGCAAAAGCAGTGATTTATGCTAACAAAGCATTTGAAACGGGTTATAATGAGGTTTATGTTTCATTACTCGATTCGCTTGATGGCAGTAAACTTAATAATTGTCATTTTTCTTTAAGCCCTTCCTCCAACGATGGTAGCGGCAATCAAAACCTTCCATGCGAAAACAGCAACGATAGCTTGGCGGTGAATGGCTATTTTGCATCAGCGGCCATCTTTACAAAAGCCGGAGCGGCCTCTCAGTGTTTTCTTAATTTCTCAATTCACAATCATAAAAATAATTTATACGGATCAGGAAGTCTGGGCGTAGCGGTGCTTGCGCAGACTCCAATTAAAGTCACAAGCCTCAGCACCACCGATAACAGTACCTTTGTCATAGCCTTAATTTCACCGGCCACTCCAAAAGTAGGCATCAACGATTTTGAAATAGTCTTGCAAAAAAAATCCCCGGGTTCCAATTTCGCAGCTGTGGAAGATTATAAAATTGAGATTGATCCTGTTATGCCAAGCATGGGTCATGGTTCACCCAACAATGTAAACCCTACGCACAGGGGCAAAGGGCATTACAGCGGTAAAGTAAATTTTACCATGACCGGCTTATGGCGCGTGAATTTAAAATTAACGCATAACGACTCGCTCATAACTTCTGCTCCTTTTATCGAATTAAGCATAAAATAATGTCCAGATCGCTGATACTGCTTTTACTTGGTTTTGTTCTGCAGCAAAAGCTCTGGTCACAGAAAACCTTAAAAGACACGGCCATTAAAATCGTTAATCTGGAAGAGGTCAGTATCATTAATGAAAAGGACGATAAAAACCAGGCCTTTAATTTTTACCGTAACAATAAATTAGCAACTACCGAAGACATTCTTTCGCGTATGCAAGGTGTAAACCTTATTAAACGCGGGGCTTATGGCTTAGAACCCACCTTGCGTAATTATGGGTCCGGTCAATCAAACCTCACCATCGACGGCATGCGCATTTACGGAGCCTGCACCGATAAAATGGATCCGGTTTCTATTTATGTGGAACCCGGTAATTTAAATTCCATTCAGGTGTCGCACGGTGCTGCCGGGGCTTTGGAGGGAAGTACCATCGGCGGACAAATTAGTTTAAAATTAAAAGAACCCGATTTTAATTGTCATAATAAAATAAGCGGACAGGTGGCACAATCCTACATGACCGTTAACAATGGGTATAACTCATCGCTGGCCCTTCAGCAATCGAATAAAAAATTCGCTTACCGAATTAGTGGCACTTTCCGAAAAGCCGATAATTATTACGCCGGAAATCAACTCCTCATTAATAATTCAGGATTTCAAAAAACAAATACCAATGTGGTACTGATGTATAAACCACGCGAGACACAGGTGTTAAAATTTGACTTTCTGGGCGACTGGGGCAAAAACATTGGATTCCCCGCATTGCTTATGGATGTAGGCTTTGCCAAGGCTCAGATCTTTTCTTTCACACATCAGCTTGATATTAAAAATTCATACTTTATTAAGAACGAATTAAAAGTTTACTACAACACCATTACCCACCAAATGGATGATACCCATCGGAGCAATTCGCCCATGCACATGGATATGCCGGGATGGAGCAAAACCATGGGCTTTTACAATGATTTGCGCGGAAAAAATAATTTTAAATTACGGCTCGATTATCATCACGCCTACACCCGCGCCGACATGACCATGTATCCCGTTAACGAACCCGATATGTACATGCAGACGCTTCCCGAAAATAATTTGAATGATTTGGGTTTGGCCGCCTCCCGAAGTTTTTCATTTAAAAGAAAACAAAACCTTAATGTAAACGCACGGTTGGATGTTTATTCACAAAGCGCCGCAAGCGGTATTGGCTCCCAACAATGGAAAGTATACAATACCGATATCACGCAGGCAAAAAACGATGTCTTAAAAAACGTCAACCTGGCCTACTCCAAACAATTTAAAGAAAACACCCTGCTGCAACTGAGCACTGGTTATGGAGAGCGTATTCCCACAAGCAACGAGCGTTACGGCTATTATTTATTTAACCGTCAAGATCAATATGATTACATCGGCAATTTAAATCTCAAACCCGAACAGTCGTATCAACTGGAATTGCTCTTTAAACAGGAATTAAAAAAAGTCTCCTATTCGGTAAATGTGTTTTATCACCACATCGAAAATTACATTTACGCTTACCGTATGATTGGCTACAGTCAAATGACCATAGGTGCATTGGGATTAAAAACTTACAGAAACATTAATTATGCCATTAGCAAAGGATTTGAAGCCAATGTGAAAATTCAGTTGCTTGAAAAATTATCCTACATCGGCACGGTAAAATATGTGAACGCGCAAACCTATACAGGCATACCCCTTCCACTCGTTCCACCTTTAAAATTACAAGAAGCTTTACGTTTTAATCCGGGTTTATTTCTTTTCCAATTTGAACACGATTATGGCATGAAACAAAGTCGTGTGAATATAGATTACGGCGACAGAATAACCTCGAGCTTTCATCTTTATAATATCAGGGCTTCAAAAAATTTCCGAATCAAATCAACAGTATTACAGGCATCACTGGCCTGCGAAAATATTTTTGACAACAGTTATCGTGAGCACTTGGATATTGGCACCGTGCCAAGGTTCGGACGTAATTTCTCCATCAATCTTAACTTTATTTTCTAAAAATTATTTTTTGTGCCTCAAAATTCGAATTGAAATTCAGTGAAATGTCCGGAGTTTTTTTAGGCGTTCTGTTTAGCGGGCGCTGCCTTTTTGACATTTTGCAGAAATAACTGCTGAACAGGCCCACATCAATGGGTTTGAGCGTTTAGAAAAATGGCCTAGCCAGGCACAGGTTTTCTTTCGCTGCCACTTTCACGCGAAAGAAAAATCTCCTTCATAAGGTCAAAAGCGTTTTGGATAATTTTTTGCGTCAAAAGTATCAGAAATATATGCCGGATTTTTAAATGGTATGGTGATTTCCTGGGATTAAAAAAACTCTACTTTCATCGACGGAAGGCAAGTGGAATGTGCCCTTGAGAATATTCAAGGCTCGACTATTTAGCTAAAATCAAATCGGCTTTTTCTCTCTGCGAAAGCACTAACATAAAAATGCCCGCGAATAGTAGTATGGCAACGATGAAAAGCAATTCGTTTACAAATGGAATTACCGTATAACTAAATGCAGCAATGCCCTGCACCGCTAAAATTAATTCATTTAGAAAAACCCCCAGCACAAAAATAACCGTGCCGCCTTTTGTTAGTTTGTTGATCTGAATTAATTGTAAAGTATACATGTAATTAAGCAGGAATACCGAAATAACCGCCAGTAAAATTAAATGCAGGTATGCAATTACTATTGGTCGGAATCCAAAAGCCAACTGGCTTAACGCTGGAATGGTAGAGCCCAATTGTAATAGTAATTTTATACTAAACGCTGTTGCAACCAGTAAAAAAATAAACATGCCATTCTTAAAAGCAGGGCTTGCCGAATGTAAACTTTTTTTAATGTTCGTTATAAATAATATCCAGCCAAACACTTGTGCGAAAGCAGCTAGTACAACCAGAAGGTGCAGCCACATGGGCAGTCCGGCCCATAAGGTGGAGAGAAAATACGCCGGAACACAGGCGCTAAAAAATAACCAAAACATTCTTGTATCATAACGGAAGGCGGGTAACCAGTCTTTTAATTTAATTAAGATCAAGCCCAAACAAGCAAATATAAAGAAGCCGTTGTACTGAAAATGCAGATAAAAATAAACGGATGCCAACTGCCAGTTTTGATTATAATTTTTGGTGGCGAGCATAAAGGCCAAAGCAAAAGTTCCCAGCGAAGAGATAACATTAAACCAAACGGCTGCTTTAAACCAATTCCTGTATACCACTTCCCCTTTAAAATTTTTAAGATCCTTAAGCAGGTAATACGTGAATACATATGACATGATAATGGATGCTGTAGACAGCCCAATCGAAACAAATCCATATCCCTGCAGAGCAAAAGAGATAAGCATGGCATAAGACAAAAGCAAATTCCAAATAATAACCTGTTTGTACTTGTTATAATTTAAGGTAACGCTGCTCTGCTCCATCGCATAGAGCATTAAGATGTACAAACTGTGGGTAACCCAGCCTAAAAAAGCAAAGTGCGAATGTGCGTGTTGTATGTTCTTTTGATTAAAATAAGGGAATTCAAAACCAATCTTATAGCGCATGAGCAATCCCAAAAAGGCAACAAGTAACAAATTAAGCAACGAAAGTTTAAGCCAATAACGGATATTCAATTTCATAAATGCGTCGTGTTTTTAATAAACCAATTTACGATTTATTATTTCAACTTTATGATTATCTCTCATTTTACTTAACGTACGAATCACGGTCTCAACTCTGAGCCCGGTGAAGTTGGCTATGTCCTGACGGGTAAGCGGTATTTGCATTTTTTGATGCTCGTTATTATTTCTCTTTTTATAGGTGTTCAGTAAACTTAAAATTCTCACTTCAGGTGTATTATTAATAATTTCTTTTGACTGCACCGATTTGTTATAGATGCGCTGAGCCATTAAAATAAGAATTTCGCGCTGCATGTCAGGATACTGGTCGAGTAATTTCATAAAATGTTCGCGCGATACTTTTATTATTTCGGTGTCGCAGGTTGCCATAGCTGTTGCCGGATACTTTTCATTAATGAACAAGGGTGGCTCGCCAAAACTTTCGCCGGCTTTAAAAACACCCTGCGTAAACTCTTTCCCGTTTAAGTTCAAATTAAACATCTTTACACCACCTGAAATAATTTGATAATAAAATCGGGGCAAGTCGTCTTCGTGAAAAATAAAATCGCCCTTGTTATATTTTTTGGTTACACCTCCTGAACTCTGCAGCGTTTTTTCGTCCATCATAGTATTCTGCTTAAATGTTTTTTACACAAACAACTTGTCAGCGCATCTACAAATTTAAGTAGGAATACTGCATTCAATCACTGACGAAAGTCATACACAACGCCTATTCCAAGAAAAATCATTAATTAAGTTTACTCCTGATTTACTTTTTTCGGTGCCACCCTTCCCCGCTAAATTTTTTTCCGAAATCTGAAATCGGACAATTTTATCCTGTTTCTTGATATTATTTATTTTTTTGTATACATTCATCCCCAAAATGCGCCTCCTTAGTAGATTACTTTAAACGATTTAAAACATGATTTATATCAGTTTTGGTTGTGGGTAATTATCATTTAAGTTAATTTGTAACTTTTCTAAATTTGATAACTGAAATTATGAGTGTAATCTTAATCCTTTTATCCGCCAGTTTAACCATTGCGCTTGGCTTTTTGGCCGCCTTTATTTGGTCTGTTAAAAATGGCCAATACGACGACAATTATACCCCATCGGTTCGCATGTTATTTGATAATACTGTTTCCGAAACTCCGATTGCAGAAAATACCATCAATAATAAACCTATAAACAAACAAACAAAATAAACTTTATGGAAATACAAAAGTTTCAATACGACAACAAGATTGTAAAATTCTTTGCCTACGCCACCATGCTGTGGGGCATTGTTGGAATGCTCGCTGGTTTAGTAGCTGCGCTGCAATTGGTTTGGCCCATGTTTAATTTTGGCTTGCCTTATACCAGTTTTGGCCGCGTTAGACCTATACACACAAATGCCATCATTTTTGCCTTTGTAGGTAATGGTATTTTTATGGGTGTATACTATTCGTTACAACGTTTATTAAAAGCCCGTATGTTCAGCGACTTTTTAAGCCGCTTACATTTCTGGGGCTGGCAGTTAATTATTGTATTAGCCGCAGTTACGCTTGTTCTCGGTAAAACCACCGGTAAAGAATACGCTGAACTTGAATGGCCAATTGATATTTTAATCGCTTTAATATGGGTGGTATTTGGTTGGAACATGTTTGGAACCATTCTTCGAAGAAGAGAATGTCACCTCTATGTGGCTATCTGGTTCTACATTGCCACCTTCATAACGGTTGCCATGTTACACATTGTTAACTCCATCGAAATTCCGGTTTCTGTTTGGAAATCATATTCATGGTATGCCGGTGTGCAAGATGCTTTGGTACAATGGTGGTATGGTCATAACGCGGTTGCGTTTTTCTTAACCACACCTTACTTAGGTTTAATGTATTACTTCTTACCTAAAGTGGCAAACCGACCGGTGTATTCCTACCGATTATCCATCATTCACTTCTGGGCCCTCATTTTCTTATACATCTGGGCTGGCCCTCATCACTTACTATATACCGCTGTACCCGATTGGGCACAATCACTCGGTGTCGTTTTCTCTATCATGCTCATTGCTCCATCATGGGGTGGTATGATTAACGGTTTATTGACCTTACGTGGCGCTTGGGATAAAGTGCGTGATAATGTGGTATTGAAATTTTTAGTAGTTGCTGTTACCGCATACGGTATGGCTACATTCGAAGGTCCAATGCTTTCTATCAAATCAATTAACGCCATTAGTCACTTTACCGATTGGACCATTGCTCACGTTCACGTTGGAGCGCTTGGCTGGAACGGCTTTATGACCTTTGGTATTCTTTATTGGTTAATTCCGAAAATGTTCCGTACTAAATTGTATTCCGAAAAATTAGCGAACATGCACTTCTGGATCGGCACTTTAGGTATTATCTTATATACCGTACCTATGTACTTTGCCGGTATCATGCAAAGTTTAATGTGGAAAGAATTTACTCCGGAAGGTCAGTTAAAATGGCAGTTTATGGACAGTGTAACTAAAATGATTCCATTCTACGCTGCACGTGCTGCCGGTGGTTTACTTTTCTTAACCGGTGCTTTAATGATGGTTTATAACTTAATTAAAACCATTAAAATGGGCGATTTCCTTGCTAACGAAGACGCCGAAGCTCCTGCCTTAGAAGGTGAATTCCACGCACATTCAAAAGACCACTGGCACCGTTGGATTGAACGTCGTCCGATTCAAATGTTGATCGTAAGTTTGGTGGTCGTTATGATTGGTGGCATGATAGAATTTATTCCGGTATTCCTGGTTAAATCTAACATCCCAACCATCTCCAGCGTTAAACCTTATACACCACTCGAATTACAAGGTCGCGATATTTATATCCGTGAAGGTTGTTACACCTGTCACTCACAAATGGTTCGTCCATTTAGAAGTGAAACTGCCCGCTATGGTGAATATTCAAAAGCCGGTGAGTTTGTGTATGATCATCCATTCCAATGGGGTTCAAAACGTACCGGTCCCGATTTAGCACGCGTTGGTGGTAAATATCCTGACAGTTGGCACTATAACCACATGATGGACCCAACGTCTATGTCGCCGGGTTCTATTATGCCAACGTATCCTTGGTTACTCGATGATCAAATTGATGTATCAAGTACCGTTGGAAAAATTAAAGCCATGCAAAAATTAGGTGTTCCTTATCCTAAAGGTTATGAAACCATTGCTGCTGCCGATATGCAAAAACAAGCAGAAGGTATTGCTGAAAACTTGAAAAAAGACGGCATTCAAACTGCAGCCGATAAAGAAATCATTGCCTTGATCTCATACTTGCAACGTATTGGTAAAGACATTAAATCCGCGCCAAAAGAAGAAGTAGCTAAACTAAGTAACTAATAATTTAAAATTAAAACACGAACAATGAAATTCATTAATTATTTAGAAAGCATTACCGGAGTAGGCATCTACCCGCTAACTTCTTTCATCATATTTTTCCTGTTTTTTGTGGGCGTTTCGCTTTATGTTTTCAAAGCAAACAAAACCCATATTAGCGAAATGTCTCAAATTCCATTAGATAATAACGATAAATAGCCTGTATATGAATATCGAAAAAACAAATAAAAGAAAAAACAGTATAATAACAATGTGCCTATTGGCGCTTCCTGTTGTTTCCCTGGCGCAAGAAAATGTGGCAGCTACAAGCTCCTATTTTTCTAATGCACTTTTTAATACTTTATTGGTAACCATTATCATACTATTGATCTTGGTTGCTACGTTAAGTAATGTATTAAAAAACATTTCGCGTTCAGAAATGCTTAGCACTATTTTGAAAAACAAAGCTGATAAATCAAAATCAGGCGGCATGAACAGTGCTGTTGTACTTGCGTTTTTTATGCTGAGTTCCCTGGCTACCTTTGCTCAAAATAAAGTTGCACCACTGGTTAAAGATGATGGCCGCATAGGCGGACTCGATCAGTTTACATTTTATTTAATGCTAACCATCATTTTCTTAGAATTGATCGTTATTTACCTGATCATTCACACCATCCGTTATCTGCTAAAAACCGAAGAAATTGCTTCCGGCGCTGCTCTTAACCGTCCGAAAGAAAAAACCATTCTGGATATCCTCGGTGGTGCGGTTGAACTCGAAAACGAAGACAGTATTTTAATGGACCACGATTACGATGGCATTAAAGAGTTAGACAATGATTTACCACCTTGGTGGAAATACGGTTTCTACCTTACCATCATTGTTGGTGTGATTTACTTATTTAATTATCACATTTTCAAAACAGCTCCTCTGCAAGGCGAAGAATATAAAATTGCGATGAAAAAAGCAGAAGCCGATATTGCTGAGTTTATGAAAACCTCTGCCAATAATGTAGATGAAAGCACAGTGAAACAATTGACCGACCCCGCAGATCTAGCTGCCGGTAAAGATTTATTCATTACCAATTGCTCGCCTTGCCATGGTAAATTTGGCGAAGGCACCGTTGGTCCAAACTTAACCGACGACTATTGGATACATTCAGGTGGTGTTAAAGATATCTTTAAAACCATCAAATACGGCTGGCCTGATAAAGGGATGAAATCGTGGAAAGATGATTTCTCTGCCATGCAAATTTCACAGCTAGCCACTTTTATCAGAAATTTAAAAGGTACCAACCCGCCTAAACCAAAAGACAAACAAGGTGATTTGTATGTTGAGCCAATTGCTAATGCAGCTGGTGACTCTAGCGCTGTTCATGCCGACAGCTTAAAAGTCCAAGCTACAGCCGACACTATAAATAAGAAAATAAAATAGTACTAAAATGTCCACTTTCAAGAACGAACAAAACAAGGAAAGTTTCAGGGATTCAATTGCAACGATAGATAAAGAAGGAAAGAGAGCCTGGGTCTTTCCAACAAAACCAAGTGGACGCTTATACAATTTACGTACTTACCTCAGCTGGGCTTATTTAGTGGTTTTTTTTGGGCTCCCCTTTATTAAATTAAATGGGGAGCCTTTATTTCTCATCAATGTACTCGAACGTAAGTTCATTCTGTTTGGCATGATTTTCTGGCCCCAGGACTTTTTTATTTTTGGTTTAGGCTTACTCACCTTTATTGTTTTTATCGCTCTATTCACGGTTATTTTCGGTCGCGTTTTTTGCGGCTGGGCCTGCCCCCAAACTATTTTTATGGAATTGCTCTTTCGTAAGATTGAGTATTGGATTGAAGGCGATGCCAACTACCAACGTGCCCTGAAAAAAGCAGCCTGGACCCCGGAAAAAATTTTTAAAAAAGCTACCAAATTTGTTCTCTTTTTTGCGCTTTCCTTTCTAATTGCTAACACCTTCTTATCTTACATCATAGGTGCCGATGAAGTGATTAAATTAGCCACTGATCCACTTGCTCAAAGTAGTGGTACGCTCACATCATTACTCATTTTCACTTCCGTTTTCTTTTTTGTTTATTCCTGGTTCCGCGAACAGGTTTGTTTAATCGTTTGCCCATACGGCCGTATGCAAGGTGTATTGCTCGATAAAGAAACCATTGTGGTAGCCTATGATTATATACGCGGAGAACCCAGAGCTAAATTCAGTAAAACAGCCACGCCCGAAAAAGGTGATTGTATCGATTGTGGTTTGTGTGTAAAAGTTTGTCCAACCGGAATCGATATCCGTAACGGAACCCAACTTGAGTGTGTTAACTGCACAGCCTGCATCGATGCCTGCGATCAAATGATGGATAGCGTAAAGCGCCCTTTAGGCTTAATTCGATTTGATTCGGAAAGAGGTATTGCCGAGAAAAAAAGATTAGGTTTTACCACAAGAATGAAAGCTTATAGTGTGGTTTTACTATTCTTAATAAGCCTTGAAGTTTTCTTGCTTTCTACCCGTGCCGATTACGACGCCACAGTGCTCCGCGCTAAAGGGATGCTGTACCAACAACAACCCAATAATCAAATCAGTAATTTATACACCATTAAACTTGTCAACAAAACCCGCGATAGTATGCCTGTTGATCTTAAAATCGAAAACATGGATGCCCGCATTGAAGTGATCGGAAAAAGTTTAGGTGTTAAAAAAGAAGATATTTCACAGGGTGAATTTTTTGTATATTTAAATAAGGCGGATATTAAATCCCGAAAAACTAAATTAGTTATCGGAGTATATACCCATAATAAAAAAATTAAGACCCTCAAGACAAACTTTTTGGGTCCCGTTAACAACTAATAAATAAAGCATGAACTGGGGAATTCGTATAGCGTTTGTATATGTGGGCTTTGTAGCCCTCATCATGATCCTTGTTTTTACCTGCCTGGGTCAAAAAGTGGATCTCGAATCAAAAGATTATTACGCGAAAGAAATAAATTACCAGGGCCAGATCGACGCCACTAAAAACGCCAACGAACTCGGTACTGCCATCCAACACGTGGTTTCGGGACGCTCCGTTGAACTCAGTATCCCTGTTGAGTTAATTGGTTCCGATTTTAAAGGAGAAGCTTATTTTTTCAGACCCTCCGATTCTGGCGCCGATCGCAGCATCCAACTTAAACCCGATGCCAACGGCAAACAGGTTTTAAAAGATGCCGCTTTTATTAAAGGTGTTTATAAAATGAAAGTGTCATTCAGTTCGAACGGCAAACACTATTATAAAGAGGATGTTGTATTTTTTAACTAATGAGTTTTTTACTGGCTGCTATAACCCTCGGCTTCCTCGGAAGTTTTCACTGCGTAGGCATGTGCGGACCCATTGCTCTTGCCCTGCCGGTTCACTCCGCTCCTCCCTTTAAAAAAACCATGCTCGTGCTTTCCTACAATATAGGACGCATGCTTACCTATTCCATTTTTGGTTTATTGGCCGGACTCATTGGCCAAACCGTGGTATTAGCGGGCTACCAGCAAGCTCTTTCCATTGTATTGGGTTTGCTTTTACTCCTCATGGTTTTTCTGCCTTCTAATTATAAAAACAATTCCGTTGGATCGGGCATTTTTGGTTTCTTCGCCGATATTAAAAACGAATTCGGAAAACTGTTTTTGAAAAATGGTCATGGTCCGCTTTTTTTAATTGGTCTCTTAAATGGTTTGTTGCCTTGCGGACTCGTATACATGGGCCTTGCAGGCGCCATGTCAACCGGCAACGCTTTAGAAGGCGCTTTGTTTATGGCTGTTTTTGGATTTGGTACTGTGCCCGTAATGCTGGCCCTGCCGCTTGCCGGAGGCTTTATCAGTGTCGACGCACGCAACCGCATCAGAAAAACTGTACCCGTAATTGTAACGCTTACCGCAGTCATGTTGATCTTAAGAGGTCTCAGTCTGGGTATTCCATATATCAGTCCTTCCATTGAAAATCCCGATGCTATTGCCTGCCACACTTCGGTAGGAAGCGTTGGCCCTAAAACCATCATCAAATGCATTGGCCCAAGCTCAGCACACAAAAAATAAAACTTAAAATTTTTGAGGCCCTCAGCAAAAATTTAAATTACCGCAGCGAAAATATTCTTGGGGTCCCCGCTTCATTTTTAGATACCGATATTTTTTACGACGATGCGCCTTTTTTAAAAGACGCTCCCTTTTTATCCATGCTCATTGCCAATCCCAACCACATTGGTTGTCACACCTTAGGCGGAGAAAAAGAACCGATTTTTAACGGTACGCAAGAAATTGAAAAAGATCTGATCCGGATTTGTGCCGAAGAAATTTTTGGCGCCAACCCCCACTCTTACGACGGTTACGTGGCTTCCGGCGGCACCGAAGCCAACATCGAAGCCTGCTGGATTTACCGCAATTATTTCAACAACGAATTCGGTGCCAACACCAACGAAATTGCACTCATTTATTCGCAAGACTCCCATTATTCTTTGCCGAAAGCGGCTAATTTATTAGGACTCGACTCCCTCGTTTTTTCAGTAAACGAAAACGATCGCAGTGTAAATATTTCTGACCTCGAAAAAAAATTACTGGCACAAATTGCATCCGGTAAAAAATATTTTATCGTTAACATTAATTTATCTACCACCATGTTTGGAAGTGTAGATGATATAAATAAGATCACTAACCTGTTGCACTTACTCAACATTCACTACAAGCTCCATGTGGATGCGGCTTTTGGAGGTTTTATTTATCCTTTCACCAATGCCGACAGCATTCACAATTTTAAAAACCCGCATGTAAGTTCTATTACTATCGACGGACATAAAATGCTGCAGTCCCCCTACGGCACCGGTATTTTTTTAATTCGAAAAGAACTGATGCAATATGTTTGTACCGAAGAAGCGTCTTATGTGCAGGGAAAAGATTTTACCCTCTGCGGCAGTCGCTCGGGTGCCAACGCCGGTTGCGTGTGGATGATCCTGCATAACCATGGTTCAGTGGGCTGGTCAGTAAAAATGAATCAATTGCTCGATCGAACCGCCAGTATCTGCAATGGCCTTGATGATATGGGTGTTGAATACTTTCATAACCCTTATGTAAATATTGTTGCCATTAAAAGTCAGTATATTTCTGCATCTCTTGCCAAACAGTTTATGCTGGTGCCCGATAACCACGAAAACCCAGAATGGTATAAAATTGTGATGATGCCGCATGTAAAACCGGGGATAATCGATAACTTTATGAACCTCTTATCGAACGAACTTTTATATAAACGCATTCAGCCATGAACCTCATAAGCAAATATAATGTAGCGGCCCCCCGTTACACCAGTTACCCCACCGTACCGGCATGGAACAGCACGCCAACTCAGGAACAATGGAAAGACCTGGTGAGCACGAGTTTTAAAAAAACCAATTCTAAAAACGGTATCAGCCTCTATATTCATTTACCTTTTTGCGAAAGTTTATGTACTTATTGCGCCTGTAATACCCGCATTACTGTGAATCACAAGGTAGAAGTGCCCTACCTCGAAAGTATTTTAAAAGAATGGAACCTTTATCTGGCCTTGTTTGATGAGAAACCCAAATTAAAAGAAATTCATTTGGGCGGAGGTACACCTACTTTTTTTGCTCCCGAAAATTTACAGCGTTTACTCAAAGGCATTCTCGATACAGCGGTGATCAGCGATCAGGCCGACTTTAGTTTTGAAGGTCATCCCTCCAACACCACCCGCGAACATTTAAAAACCTTGTTTGATCTGGGTTTTAAACGCGTGAGTTTTGGTATTCAGGATTTTGATCCTATTGTACAAGACGTCATAAACCGCTACCAGAGCTTTGAAGAAGTGCAAACCGTGGTTAAAGCCGCCAGAGAAATTGGATATACCTCCATTAATTTTGATCTGGTATACGGACTCCCTTTTCAAAAACTCGAAACCATTACCGATACCATTAATAAAGTGATCGAACTAAAACCCGATCGCATTGCCTTTTATTCATATGCCCATGTGCCCTGGATAAAGCCCGGACAGCGTAAATTCACCGAAAAAGATTTGCCGGTGGATGTAGAAAAACGCAGGCTTTACGAAAAAGGTCTCGATCTTTTTAAAGAGCATGGCTACGAAGATATTGGTATGGATCACTTCGCCTTAAAAAGTGATTCCTTATTTGAAGCCTTAAAAAATAAAAACCTGCACCGCAATTTTATGGGTTATACCAGTGGTTATACCGAATTAATGGTAAGCCTTGGTTGCTCCTCTATCAGCGACACCTGGAACAGTTTTGCTCAGAACATTAAAACCGTTGAAGCCTATCAGGATGCCGTGAACGAAGGTAAATTCCCCATTTTTAAAGGCCATGTTTTAACGGAAGAAGATCTGGTAATTCGTAAACACATCCTCAACATCATGTGTCAGGGTGAAACCAGCTGGCAAGGCGATCAAATCAATTACGAAGCCAAAAGCAAGGGTTTACAACGCTGCGAAGAATTACAAAAAGACAAACTCATTGAATTACATCCCGATAAACTGATCGTGACCGAAACGGGTCGTGCTTTTTTAAGGAACATTTGTTTGTGTTTTGATGCACATTACTGGGCCAAGACTTCTACCCAGCCTAGTTTTAGTACCACGGTATAACCTTTCCTAATGTGTCATGCTGAGCCTGTCGAAGCATGTCATGCTGAGCTTGTCGAAGCATGTCATGCTGAGCCTGTCGAAGCATGTCATGCTGAGCCTGTCGAAGCATGTCATGCTGAGCTTGTCGAAGCATGTCATGCTGAGCTTGTTCGTCCTGAGCTTGTCGAAGGATCGAAGCATGTCATTCTAAGCTTGTGATCATTCGGAAAGGACTGTGGAATCACAAAAATCATGAATACTTTTAGTGGTTTTTTTAATTTTTGGGCGCCTCCCCTGAAGCAAAAAGGCTTTGTTTATTTTGGTTAGCCTTTTTGCTTCAGGCGGCCCTGCTAACATACAATCCGGCTCAAAAGGCTACAAGCCTTTTGCCCTGCTGTATCCCGCTTGCCCTGGCTAAGATCGGGTAGTTTGCTGCGGGGTCTTTGCCCTAAGGATCAAAGCCACGCACCAGCCGGCTCAAAAGTTTACAAAACTTTTGCCCTGCCCAAAACCCGCTCTAAGCCAGGTCTGCACGGGGATGTCGCTGCGGTCAGTGGCGCGGTATTCGGCATTTAACTATGAAAATGAGTGAATTGAATTTGGATTTCAACTCCTCAATTATTCCTAGTGCTCTTGTAACTGACTTGAAGAGCCTGTTTGTCCTGAGCATGTTTATCCTGAGCTTGTCGAAGGATCGAAGGATAAACCCATCTTTTCTCTCATTTATAGCCTGTATTCTGCCAAATCATGGTATTATTTCAAATTCAATGCTATTTTTGCATCTCAAATAAATAATTCATGAAAAAAATAACATTTGCATTAATTTTTGCACTTACCATCAACTCCATCCACGTAAAAGCCGACGAAGGCATGTGGCTGGTTCAACTCATTGGCGAAAAAACCTATGCCGACATGGTTAAAAGAGGTTTAAAGCTGAGTAAAGAACAACTTTACAGCATGAACAAAAGCAGCATAAAAGATGCTATTGTTATTTTTGGCGGAGGCTGTACGGCCGAAGTAGTGAGCAAAGAAGGTTTATTATTTACCAATCACCACTGTGGTTATTCAAACATAGCAAGCTCTTCAACAGTTGATCATAATTATTTACGCGATGGCTTTTGGGCCAAAACTAAAAAAGAAGAAATTGTTTGTCCGGGTTTAAGTGTTCAGTTCTTATCTAAAATTGAAGATGTGAGCGACTCGGTATTGGCGCGTTTAAAAGACGTGAAACCAAACGAGATCACCTCAAAATTACCGGGCATCTTAACTGCCATGTCTGCCAAGGCTTCTGAAGGAACCGGCAACGAAGTACGTATTGCCAGCTTTTTTAAAGGCAATCAGTTTTTACAATTTACTTATGTGCGTTACAAAGATGTGCGTTTAGTGGGTGCACCTCCTGAAAGCATTGGAAAATTTGGCGGTGATACCGACAACTGGGAATGGCCGCGTCATACCGGCGATTTCTCTATCTTCCGCGTATACATGGCTGCCGATGGAAAACCTTCTACCGATTACAAAGCCGAAAATGTGCCTTATGCGCCTAAACATTTTTTACCGGTTTCTATTAAAGGGGTTAACGACGGTGATTATGCCATGATTTACGGTTACCCGGGTGGTACCAACCGTTACGAGACTTCATATGGTATTAAATTAAAAGTAGACATTGATAATCCGAGTCTGGTTAATTTACGCGACGTTCGTTTAAAAGCCATGCATACTGAGATGATCAAAGATCCGGCCATTAAAATTCAATTAGCCAGTTCTTATGCCGGTATTGCTAACTACTGGAAATTTTTTGACGGTGAAAGCAAACAATTGGTAAAACATAATGTGGTTGCTTTAAAAGAAAAAGAAGAAGCTGCCTTTGAAGCCTGGGCTAAAGGTAAATCGGAATACGATAATTTATTCCCCAATGTTAAAAGCGCTTACGATGCCTGGAGACCTTATGCAAAAGGACGCATGTATTTGAACGAAGGTATCCTTGGCTCACCATTACTGGGCTTTTGCGCCAGTTTAAAAATGATGGAAGATGCCGGTGCTTTTGAAAAAAATCCTACCTCAGTTAAAACAGCATACGATAACTTTTTTAAAGGGGAGAATGTAACCTCCGATAAAAACATTTTAGCACTCGTATTAAAAATGTATCACGATGATGTAGATGCCAATCAACAACCTGAGGCCTTCTTTAATACTTTAAAAGCTAACTATGGCGATTTAAGTAAAGACGAGACTTACCAAAAATTCGCAAACGATGTGTTTGCCAATTGCATGTTTTTTAACGCAGCCAAATGGGAAAGTTTTATCGCTAAACCCGATACGGCCCTGTTACACAAAGATCCTGCCTTTGCTACTGCCTTGGCATTTAGCAGCAATTTCAAAAGCAAATACAATAAATATTATACCGATTTTATTGCCACTACTTATGCCCTTAATAATAAATACTTAAAAGGTGTGTTGGAAATGAAAAAAGGACAGGCTTTATACCCGGATGCTAACTTTACCATGCGTTTATCTTATGGTAATGTAAAATCATACAACCCACGCGATGCCGTTCACTACAAAGAAGTGTGTACGCTAAGCGGTGTAATGGAAAAATACAAACCGGGTGATTATGAATTTGATGCGCCTGCAAAATTAATTGAGCTTATTAATAACAAAGATTATGGACAATACATCGATAAAAAAACCAACGATGTAGTGGTGTCATTTATCACTACCAACGACATCACCGGTGGTAACTCGGGTTCTCCGGTATTAAACGCAAAAGGCGAATTAATTGGTTTAGCTTTTGATGGTAACTACGAAGCCCTGAGTCACAAAATAGCATTTGACGGCGAATTAAACCGCACCATTTGTTTAGATGTGCGTTACTTATTATTTGTTGTAGATAAATTAGGCGGTGCTAAAAACATCATCGATGAATTAGTGCTTTCTAAATAAATAATTTAGTTTTTTATTCTTGATCGGTTAGTGTGATAAACGCTAACCGATTTTTTTTGCGCTACAACTCAAAAAATATGCCTGACTGGGAAAGATTTAGTCTTTTAGTTCAATAAATAAAACTGAGCATTATAGACGCTTATATTTCGAAAATACTTATGGAAGAATCGTACTACTTCCAAAAATAAAACCAAAAATAAATGAATTAAACGTTTGTTTAAAATTCAGTAAGCGCCAGGGACACGTAGGGCTTGGTTCTCCGCCTTCTCGGCGGAAACCGAGGCGCTAGCCGAGCCCGTAGTGGCCCGCCCGGGCGCCCAAATAAAAAAACTAAATTGACTTTTTGAAGCTTGACCACTTAGAATTAACTTACTGCCCAGTTATCCTCTTTGCCTCCGCCAGATCCATTCTCTCCCCATTCTTCATCGCTATTATAAAACAGTCTTTAAATCCCTTTTCTCTCAAACTGCTTTGATGGGCCACCGCATCTTTTACATTCACAAATTTTCCGGAGGTATATTTCAACACATTGTTTACTTTGTAAAAATCAACATCACTTAGTGAAGCAAATTTTTCCTGTTTTAAATTCAAAGCTATATCACTCGTGGCAAACTGTACTTTAAAAAACACGATTTCTTTTTTGCTCTCTACTTTCTTCTTTACATCCGGCAGGGGAGCTTCAACAGCAGCCACTGTTTTGGTTTTAACCGCCGTGCTTTCCTTTTTAAAGTTCTTTGCAATATCCTTTGCTGTTAAATCGGTGTCTTCTTTAACAGGCATTGCCTTCGTGCTATCTACTTTTTTTAGGTCAATATCCGCGTGCTTATCATCATCCACTGCTTCTTTTTTCTCTTCCTTCTTTTCCGGCGCTGCTATGGTGCTGGTACTTTGCAAACTGCCTAAACTTTCCTTTTTCGTAAGTTCTGTTACTTCTTGTTTTAATTCTTCATCCTGCACCTTAGTAACTTCATTATTCTCATCGTCCTCATCATCCGCTGTTTTCTTTTGTCCCGGCATATTCCCTGCTTTCACGTTTTCATTTTCAATCGGCGCCTGATTTTCAAATTCATCGTTGTATTCTTTTTTATTGCCTTCCACCTCATCCTTATACTTGCGCAAACCTCTGAACATGGCCTTGGCCACATATTCCTGCCCCTTACTGCTTCCTAAAAATTCTTCCTCTAATGGATTGGTTAAATAACCGATTTCTGTTAATATACTCGGCATGGCTGTGCGCCACAAGACCCAAATACTCTGACGGTGAACTCCTTTATCAATACGTCCAGCCTTTTTAACATACTCATCCTGAATTTTCATGGCCAGACTAGCACTCTGAATCACATAAGCCGATGTGTAATTACTCATGATGATATAACTCTCTTCACTCTCGGGATCAAAACCTCCGTATTTTTTTTCGTAATCGTCCTCATAAAAAATAGCCGAGTTCTCACGGGTGGCTACTTTCATTTTGCCTTCTTCATTTTTCATCCCCATCACGTAAGTCTCGGTACCAAAAGGCGCGGGGTTTGGACGCTCCACTACCACCAGTTTTCCTTTTTTATTTCTGAAGGTCTTGGGTCTTTTTTTACCGGTCTTCGCATCTTTGATCATCACGGCTTTGCCGGCGGCATTGCAATGAATGGAAATAAACAGATCGGCCTTGGCTTTATTGGCAATTTGCGCCCGGTCTTCGAGTTCTACAAACACATCGGTGGTGCGGGTGTAAATTACCTTAACATCCTTTAGGTTTTCTTCCAGATATTTTCCGAGTTTAAGTGCAACCGCCAACGACACTTCCTTTTCTTTGTGCGATACCCCTAAACAACCGGGGTCTTTTCCCCCATGGCCCGCATCGATCACAATGATCTTAATGGTGTTGCCGCCGCCTTTCTTGTCTGAAGTAAAGCCTGCAAAGGCCCATACGAGCGCAAGTAATACAACTAAATATTGTAATTTTTTAACCATCTCTTCTAATAAATTGCTATGCAATACGTTAAAGTATTGTAGCTTTGTGTGCTAGCTATCACAAAAATGCTCTTAAACCGGTTTTCCAGTATTATCTTTTTAACAGTTGAATAAAAGTATTTGATTCGGCTTGATGTTATCCCCACATAATAAAGTAGTTTTCTTCCTATTCCTGTTAATATCTTTGGGGACACACCCTATAAACGCGCAAACCCAGCCTTTAGATACCTTAAAAAAGGTTAAGATCGATAGCCTCACAAGCAAAGAAGCCTCATTGCCCGATTCGCTGCAGGCAAAATCTACTTCCACGGTTGATTCGCTAAACATGAGCGATGGCACCGAAGAAAGCATTGATGAAGCCGTAACTTATTCGGCTGACGACAGCGTGGTAGCCATGCCCCAAAAGGGAAGAGCCTTATTATACGGTAAGTCAAAAGTTGTGTTCGGAAGCATGAACATGTCGGCCGAATACATCGAAATTGACTACTTCAAAAGCTTGGTAAAAGCCTATGGCAAAAAAGATAGTCTGGGTAAACCCCAGGGCCTGCCCACCTTTAACGACGAAGGTCAGGAAATGAGTGCCGATACTATTAAATACAATTTAAAGACCAAAAAGGGCAAGATTTACAATGCCTGGACCAAACAAGGCGAATTGCTGGTGTTTGGGAGCGAGATCAAAAAAGACGGCACCAACATTACTTATTTTAAAAACATGAAATGTGTACTCTGCAATCAGGCCGATTCGCGCACGGTTTTCAGAGCCACCAAAGCCAAGGTCATTCCAAACGATAAAATTGTTACCGGTCCCATGTACCTCGAAATTGGTGGGGTACCGACACCCATCGGACTCCCCTTCGGATATTTTCCTAACACGAAGAAACAACACAGCGGTATTTTATTACCTACCTATGGTAATTCTCCCGGTTTGGGTTATAGCCTGCGACAGGGTGGTTTTTACTGGGGCATTAACGATAAAACCGACATGATTATTCGTGGCGACATTTATTCGAACGGGAGTTACGCGCTTACCACCACCAACAGTTATAATGTGCTTTACAAGGCATCGGGCATGCTCACGCTGGGCATGAGTCAGATTACCACCGGCGATAAAGACATCCCAAAAAGTTTACAAAAAAATAAATCCTATCAAATTGGCTGGACCCACAATCAGGATAATAAAAGTAATCCCAGCATACGTTTTAATGCCAATGTGAATTATAAGAACAATCAAAATTATAATCGTTTAACTTCGGTTAATACCGGTCAACTCTTACAAAGCACTTTTTTATCGAACATTAATTTTACAAAAACCTATAAGCTCAGCTCTTTGAGTTTAAACGCCACACACAGTCAAAACACACAAACACAACAAACCAACATTACATTTCCTTCATTGACATTTAATGTGAATCGTTTTTTTCCTTTCAAACGTGAAAACGCTGTAAAACAAAATGTGTTGGATAAAATTGGTATGAGTTATTTGCTCGAGGCCCAGAATACCTTAACCGGTAAGGACTCTACCATCTTTAAAGGCAGACCACTCGATAGTTTGCATTACGGCATTCGCCAATCGGTTCCCATTTCAACCAACTTTAATATATTTAAATACATCACCGCAACACCGCAGGTAAAATTCACTTCGTACTTATACACTAAAAGTATTGAAAAAGAATACTATTCCGACATCGTTCAAGAGCTATACAAACGCAGAGATACGGTAAGAATCGGCGACTCCACGTACATCAAAGAAAACACGTACAGTAAAGACAGCCTTGTGCATCGTGTAAAAAACAATCAAGTAAATCAATTGGCGCACGGTTATGATGCTACCTTTTCAACCGCCTTTAATACACAAATTTATTTTGACTACTCGTTCAAAAAAGGAAGGGTGCAAAGAATCCGCCACTTACTCATTCCCACTTTAACCTATAGCTATCGCCCCGACTTTGGCGCTCCTAAATATGGCTTTTGGAAAACCGTGCAAACCGATACCATTGGACACACCTTGCGCTACTCGACCTTTGAAAAAAGTATTTTTGGCGGACCTACTCCGGGGAAACAAAACATGCTAAGCCTTGCACTAAACAATAACGTGGAAGGGAAGTTTAAACATAAAACCGATACTGGTGTCACCTACAAAAAAGTAGCCCTTATTCAAAATTTAGGTTTAAGTGGTAGTTATAATTTTGCTGCAGATAGTTTTAGAATGAGCAATATCTCAGCCACCGCAAGAACCAAACTGTTTAAGTACTTTGATGTGAACGCCAACAGCACCTTTAATCCTTATGTTTACAATCAAACCAGTCATACAACGGTAAGTAAGTACTCCTATGAAAATGGCGGTCCTCTGGCAAGACTTACCAATGCAAGCTTTCAGGTGAATACCACCATTGGCAGTAATATGTTGGCTGCCTTACAAAAAAGTCGCGAAGCCCCCAAAATGTCGAATGGCGCTGAAAGCGGCACCATGAGTGATTTAAATCCCGATGAAAAATTAGCCTGGAACTTAAGTGTTTATTATACCCTTGATCTCACCAACCCTAACAATCAAAGGCTGCAACCCACTCACAGCTTACGATTTAATGCCGATATTCTTCCAACCAAGTTTTGGAAAGTAGGAATTAGCAGCGGTATTGATGTGAACCATCAAAAATTAACCACCACTGCTATAAGCGTGGTGCGCGATCTTAAATGCTGGCAAGCCAGTATCCGTTGGGTGCCTTTTGGTATTGCCAAAAGCTACAACATTACACTTAACTTAAAATCATCGATGTTTAGCGAATTCAAAATTCCACGCCAACGAAATTTCTACGATAATAACTTCCTGTAAAAAATTAAGCGAGAATTTTTTTGATCAATGCGGTGGTAGAAAATCCCTCCAGCAAAGGAATGGTGATTATTTCGCCTCCATTGGCTTTTACCACCTCATAACCTACAATTTGTTCCACTTTATAATCATTGCCTTTTACCAGTACATTCGGTTTTAAATAGCTGATCAATTCCAGGGGTGTGGCTTCATCAAAAAACACAATGGCATCAATACAGGCTAATCCGGCTAAAACGGTGGCCCGCGTCAACTCATTATTAATAGGGCGATTGGGAGCTTTATTCAATAAACGAACCGAATGGTCGGTGTTTAATCCCAACACCATAAAATCGCCTAAATCGCGGGCCTGGCTCAAATAATCAACATGACCGGGATGCAGAATATCAAAACAACCATTGGTAAACACCATGCGTTTATTTTCCTTCTTCAAAGCTTCTGTTTTTTTTAAAGCCTCGTCCTTAGAAATGATCTTATGTTTAAGTTGTTGATGAAACGACATGTTTTTTGCGGTTATACAAGGGCAGAATAATTAAACTCAACATACCAAAAATCATGATCAGAATAAACTGACTGGTCCATGATAACCAGGGCAGCGCAAACGACGATACCTGATCAACATGAAAGGTGCTTAATAAAATACCGCCCACAATAAAAGGATAAGCCCCTAATCCACCGGGCGAAAACATCACCCCAAAGGTGCCAAACAACAATAAGGTCAAACATTCTCTTTGACCCAAATGACTAGTACCACTTAATGCAAAAAAACAAAAGTAAAGGGAGTAAAAATAACAGGCCCAAATACCCAGACTCAAGGCAACAAACTGAAAAGGTTTTTCCATGTTGCGAATAGAACCAATGCCTTGTCCCATCCCCTTAATAATGCCGCCAAGTTTGCCTTTTAATAAGGAGGCGAATTTTTTTCGCATCCCGTAAATCAAAACAATACATCCAATAATAAGTACCACTAAAATAATCATGTTTAATGGGCTCTCACTAATGCCGGCTAGCCTGGTTCTTAAACCATCAAACGCGTACTTGTTTGCTAAGCCGATAAGTTCGGTGAATTGCAGAGCAAGGGTTAATAAAAAGATAACCAGAAATAAAATAAAATCAATAATACGCTCCGTTATTACCGTACCAAAAGCCACTTCAAAAGGAACTTTATCATACTTAGCGGCAAGTGTGCAACGGGTGACTTCACCCATGCGGGGAATGCCGTAATTGGCCATATATCCAACCAACACATGACAGGTAGCATTTAATAAATTTGTTTTATGCGCCACTGGTGCCAGTAAATAATTCCAGCGATAAGCTCTTAAAAAATGACTTAAAAATGAAATTAATAGTGAAATGATGACCCAAAAATAATTGGCATTGGCAAAAGCATCCATAATCTGATCTTTTACCGGCGCAACTTGCCTTAAAGAGAGCCATACGAGTAATAAGCCAATGCTTAATAAAACAACAAATTGTATAATTGATTTGGTGTTTTTTGTGCTCATCTTATTTCAATTTATTGCTAGCCGTATCGGGAAAAACCACCCAGGGAACAAAGGTTTTTGCTTTTTCAAAGTCCATAGAAGCATATGAGATCACAATCACCACATCGCCTAATTTTACACGCAACGCAGCCGGACCGTTTAAACAAATAACCCCACTGCCACGTTCGCCCTTTAACACATAGGTTATAAAACGTTCGCCGTTATTTTTATCTAAAACATGTACCTGTTCGTTCTCAATTAAATTGGCTGCCTCCATGAGATCTTCGTCAATGGTGATACTGCCTATATAATCTAATTCAGCCTGCGTAACCGTTACACAGTGCAATTTAGATTTCAATACCTGAATTTCCATAAGGCTACAAATTTATGCTTTTTTATTAGTAATCAGACATTATAAAACTCAACAAAATCAATAACTTTACACAATTTCGTGCATTAAAAAACGTTATATTTTCTCTGAAAAGATTTGTTTTAATACTGGTTTCCCTTTTAATTTCTGCTCTTGTTTTCTCACAAGAAAGTGATGGATACGGTGTGCATTTGCCCAGGTTTTACAAACAAAAAATACATTTTGGCTTTACAGTGGCCGGCAATCAAACCGATTTCCGCCTCAATCCTGTCCCCAATTCGCTCTTTCCCGATACGGTAATCGATAACTCGCGCTACCGTGTTCAAACCATTTATTCGGTGCCTAAAAAAGGTTTCGCCATTGGCCTGGTTGCCGATGCCCGCTTGGCTGAATATGTGAGACTTCGCTTTACCCCCAACATCAGTTTCGGTACCCGTAAAATAGAGTACAACCTGGCCACCTCCGACCTCGATAGTTTTAAAATCTTTCAAAAAACAGTTGAATCGGTGTTTCTTGTTTTCCCCATGGAAATGAAAATTCAATCCAAGCGCCTGGGTAATTTTTCGGCCTATGTGATTGGTGGAGGCGGTTATTCACTCGATCTCTCGGCCCGTAAAAAGGCCGGCACGGCCTCAACCGGCGGCCCCAATCAACTCGACGACAATGTAAAATTAACCCGCGACGATTTTTTCTACAGTGCTGGTGCCGGTACCGATTTTTATTTACAATACTTTAAACTGGGTTTCGAATTAAAATTACTCATAGGCACCAAAAACCTGCTCAAGCCCGAAAACTCAGTGTTTACCAATAGTATCGATAAGATCCGATCACGCATGGTGGTATTCAGCATCACCTTCGAGGGTTAAGGCTTCTTTTACTTTCCCATTATTTTAACTGCTAAAAATTACCCAACTTTGCATCTGGAAAATGAAGAATAAAAATCTTCCACCTCAATCATGCAAACTAAACTACAATTACAACTAAGTCCCGAAACCGCTCTCAATGAGCTTTTGCTTAAGGAAGAAGTAAAACAACAACTTTCCTTAAAACCCGATTCGGTTTTAAATATCAAAGTATTAAAACGCAGCATCGATGCCCGCGGCCGTAAGATCCGCATTAACCTAACTGTTTTAGCGGCTGTTGACGAAGAAATTCCTTCCGAAAAAATGGAGTTTGTGTACCAGGATGTATCACATTCTAAAAAAACATGTCACATTATTGGTGCTGGTCCTGCTGGTTTATTTGCGGCCCTGCGTTGTTTAGAACTTGGTATTAAACCCATTATCATCGAACGCGGTAAAGATGTAAAAGCCCGTCGTCGCGATCTGGCGGCCATTAACAAAGAACAACACGTGAACCCCGAAAGCAATTATTGTTTTGGCGAAGGTGGTGCCGGAACTTATAGCGACGGTAAACTTTATACGCGCTCCAATAAACGCGGCGATATTGATAAGATCCTTCACACTTTTGTAAACCATGGTGCCAGTCCTGACATATTAGTTGAAGCCCACCCTCACATTGGAACCAATAAATTACCGCAACTCATTCAGTTCATTCGCGAAACCATTTTAAAACACGGGGGCGAGGTATTCTTTAATTCTAAGCTCATTGATTTTAAACAAGAGAACGATCACATAAAAAGTTTGCTTATTCAATCGGAGCAAGGCGAAAATGAAATCCCCATTCAGAATTTAATTCTGGCTACAGGCCACTCGGCGCGCGACATTTACGAGTTATTAAACAACAAACACATTTTACTCGAAGCCAAACCCTTTGCTCTTGGCGTGAGAGCCGAGCATCCGCAATCGCTGGTCGACAGTATTCAATACCATTGTTCGAGTTTAGAAGAAGTTGTGGCCAAACGCGCCTATTTACCTGCCGCCAGCTATAGCATGGTGCATCAGGTAAACGGGCGAGGCGTATATTCTTTCTGCATGTGTCCCGGCGGTATTATTGCGCCTTGCGCCACGGCACAAGAAGAAATTGTGACCAATGGCTGGAGTCCGAGTAAACGTAACAACCACTATGCCAACAGCGGTATTGTAGTAGGCTTGGAATTAAAAGACTTTGAAGCCTACAAACAATTCGGACCATTAGCCGGTTTAGAATTTCAAAAACAAATGGAACAAACGGCCTGGGTGTTTGGTGGCAAAACACAAACCGCACCGGCACAGCGTTTGCTCGATTTTACCAATGGAAAATTCAGCAGCTCCTTACCCGATTGCAGCTATCAACCGGGATTAAAAAGTGCCGATATGCAACAGGTTTTGGGCAAATTAATTGGTCCGGCTTTAAAAGAAGGCTTTAAAGCTTTTGGTGGAAAAATGCGCGGCTACCTCACCAACGAAGCCGTTATTGTTGGGGTTGAATCGCGCACCTCAACACCCGTGCGAATTCCACGCGATAAAGACGCTTTACATCATCCGCAGTTAAAAAATCTTTTCCCTTGTGGTGAAGGAGCCGGTTATGCCGGAGGTATAGTGAGTGCTGCAATGGACGGGGAACGTTGTGCTGATAAATTAAGTTATTAAAAATACTACATTTGTGTCCGTAATATTATGTCAAGAATTTTAACCGGAATCCAAAGCACCAATGTTCCACACCTGGGTAACCTCTTAGGTGCTATTATCCCTGCCATCGCATTAAGCAAAAAGAAAGAAAACGAAAGTTTATTTTTTATTGCCGATATGCATACCCTTATCAGCCAAAAAGATCCTGAATTCATTAAAGCAAGTACACGGGCCGTTGCGGCTACTTGGTTAGCATTTGGTCTGGATCCTTTGCGTACCTTGTTTTACCGCCAAAGTCGTGTGCCCCAGGTAAGCGAATTAACCTGGTACTTAAATTGTTTTACGCCTTTCCCCATGTTAGCCAATGCGCATTCGTTTAAAGATAAAAGCGAACGCCTCAGCGAGGTAAATGCCGGACTGTTCACTTATCCGGTGTTAATGGCGGCCGATATTTTATTGTATGATGCCGAATTTGTGCCCGTGGGTAAAGACCAGATGCAGCATTTGGAAATGGCTGCCGATATTGCCAAGTCTTTTAATCATAAAATAGGCAAAGAAATTTTAGTGGTTCCAGTAGCCTTAACCGATTCTAGGGTAATGATTGTGCCCGGTATTGACGGACAAAAAATGAGTAAGTCGTATAATAATTTTATTAATGTTTTTTTGCCTGAAAAGGAATTAAAAAAAGTGGTGATGAGTATTGTGAGTGACAGCAAATCGCTCGAAGACCCTAAAGATCCGGCTACCGACAATACGTTTAAATTATACGAACTACTGGCTACAAGTGAACAAACTGAAGCCATGCGCCAAAATTATTTAAAAGGTGGCTTTGGTTATGGACATGCTAAAACGGCTTTATTCGAATTGATTCTCGATAAATATAAAGAACAGCGTCTAGCTTTTACCCATTTAATGGCAAGCCCTCATTTACTTGAAAAGGAATTAGCTATTGGCGAAAGTAAAGCAAATAAACTTGCTGATGAAAAATTGAAGCAGGTGCGTGCGGTGTTGGGTTACTAAAAATGAATTAAATAACCCATTTGTATGATTCATACATACACGCAATAGAGCCTTTTTACTCTACCCAACTTTTGTAATACTTACCGTCATCAATAGCCATGGCATCTTCGGTTACCATCAAAGGTTTAAAGGTGTCTATCATCACAGCAAGTTCTTGCGTATCGGTTTTACCAATGCTACGCTCCATCGCTCCTGGTGCGGGTCCGTGTGGAATGCCCTTAGGATGTAAGGTAATATGCCCTTGTTCAATATTATTACGGCTCATGAAATCCCCATCTACGTAATACAATACCTCATCGCTATCTATATTGCTATGATTGTAAGGTGCCGGTATAGATAATGGATGGTAATCGTATAAACGTGGGCAAAAACTGCAAACCACAAATGTAGACGTTTCAAACGTTTGGTGCACCGGTGGCGGTTGATGCAAGCGGCCGGTAATAGGTTCAAAATTATGAATGGAGAAGCCCCAAGGAAAATTATAACCATCCCAGCCCACTACATCAAAGGGATGCGTGGCAAACACCAGTTCATGCATCATGCCTTCCTTTTTAATCTTCATTAAAAAATCACCTTTTTCATCATGCGTTTCCAACTGCATAGGCAATTTATAATCGCGTTCACAAAATGGTGAATGTTCTAATAACTGCCCTTGCGAATTTTTATAACGCTTAGGCGTGTAGTAAGGGGCATGACTTTCGCAAAACAACAAACGGTTATCGCTAGTTTCAAAATGCATCTGATAAATCATCCCTCGCGGAATGATTAAATAATCGCCGTACTCAAAAGGAATGTTACCCATAAAGGTTTTTAAAACGCCTTTTCCTCTATGAATGAAAAGCATCTCATCGGCATCGGCGTTCTTATAAAAATATTCCGTCTGACTTCTTGTAGGAGCCGCTAAACCAATGGCACAATCCGAATTAATTAAAAGCGTTTTACGACTTTCTAAATAATCGGCTGTTGGTTTTAGTTCGAAACCTTTTAATAAAAGGGCTTTGATGTTTTTGTTGATGGCAATTTTTGGCTCCACCGAATAACTGCGCAATATTTCTTTTACTTGAGTTGGACGGTGCGTATGGTATAAGAGTGAATCCATTCCGCTAAATCCTTCTGTTCCGAATAATTGCTCATAATAATGGTTGCCGTTTTTGTTTTTAAAAACGGTATGTCGCTTCGGCGGAATCTCTCCCAGTTTTTGATAAATAGGCATGGTTAAAATTATTTCAGAATGGTAGCTTTCACGTGCACAGTTTGGTCGAGTTTCAAATTCTGAGTACCGGCTGAACCGGTTTGAAAAAGAAAACTTACCCTGAACTGAATGTTATCTTTAAAAATATATTCCTTAATGTTTACATTTTTTAAGTCGGCTGTGGTTGCGGTTATGCCCGCAGGTATATTGCTTTTAGTGGCTACCAGTAATTCGCTTTGGGCATCTGCTTTAATATATATAGAAACCGATTTTAAAAAATCGAGGTTGGTGCCAGTCGTTGAAATATTAAACTTGGTCATTTTAATCTCACTTACCAAATCTTGCGTGGTTTTCTCACTGGTAAATCGCGATGAAGAGGCTGTTGGAATATTTGGCGTGCTAATGTCTACAGGTGTAGTAACCGTGGTGAAACTAGTGGAAGGTATGTTTAAATTAGTGGTATAATTAATGTCAAACTCGGTTAATTCATCTACCGCCTGTTTGGTTTTAGTGCATGAGCTAATGCCAAGTATTAAAACTGAACATAATAACAGGATCGCTGTTTTTTTCATAATGATTTTTATTTTAAAGATAAGTTATTTTTTAATACATCCTTTAAATTTGGTCGCAACCGACTTTTATATACCGATAAACACTCGGGACCGTTTTTTACCCGACCTTTTCTTAATTCGCGTTGTTCTTCAATAGGTAAAGCTGCAATGTGCATACACTCCGGCGTGCAACAGCCTTGCATTTTTTCGGCACAGTCGGCACATTGAATAAACAACAAATGACAATCGTCGTTTTTGCAATTCACATGCGTGTCGCAAGCCTTACCGCATTGGTGACATTCGGATAAGATGTCGGAAGTAATGCGTTCGCCGATTCGCTCATCAAACACAAAATTAATGCCCTTGAATTTACTTTCCAGGTTCTGTTCTTTGATCTCCTTTGCATACTGAATAATTCCACCCTGCAAATGGTTCACATCGTTAAAACCCTTGTGTTTAAAATAGGCGCTGGCCTTCTCACAGCGTATCCCACCGGTGCAATACATCAAAATCTTTTTATCTTCTTGACCTTTTAAATGATCTATCACCAAAGGTAACTCTTCACGAAAGGTGTCGGCATCCGGACAAAAAGCACGGTCAAAGCGTCCCACTTCACTTTCATAATGGTTGCGCATATCCACTACAATGGTGTTTTCATCTTCAATGACTTTATTAAATTCGGCCGCATTTAAATATCTTCCCGTATTAGAGGGATCAAAACGTTCATCGTTAATGCCATCCGAAACAATTTTGGTTCTGACTTTGATAATAAGTTTATAAAACGATTTGCCGTTCCCATCCACTGCGTGTTTAATGGGCACTCCGGCAAAATAAGGAATAGCATGAAGTTGTTTTAGAAAATCATCCCAGGCACTTTCGGGCACATTCATTTGTGCATTAATGCCTTCTTCGGCTAAATAAATACGACCAAAACAATTAAAACCACTCCAAGCTTTAAACAATTCGTCGCGTAACTCTTTCGGATTTGGAATGTTTACATAACGGTAAAACGAAATGGTTTTACGCTGAATGTTCTCTTCTTTTAAACGTTGCTTCAGAACGTTTTTGTCTGTTTTATTAATCAATAATGCCATAATCAATGTATAATTGCAGGTTATACTCTCAATTTTATTGCGGTAAACTTTCTAAAGCACTTAGAAATTCCTTAATGTTTCTATTAAAAATATTAGCCGGTTTTTCTTGCGGAATGAATTGTTTTGTCCATCCTTGGATATTCATTCAACTTAAAATTAAAAGCAACACTTTGCAAATAATTAAAAACCTCGCACAACTCAATTAATGAGAGGTTCTTATAATTCTCACCTTCAGATGGCTGATCTCTAAAATGATAAGCATTATGTGCGGTTCTGTCTAACTTCATAATTTTTACTATGAAAACACTCTTTTAAATCAGCGCATTTTTAATTACGTTTGCAAAGATACAAATTGTAAAAGGAATTAGCGAAATTACCATGGCACACACAAAGGAAAAAGTACTCATTATAGGGGCCGGAGGGCAAATTGGCGTTGAATTAACAGAAACGTTATCGGCCCTTTACGGCCATGAAAATGTCATTCCTTCCGATTTAAAAGAAAGCGGAGCCTTTACAAAAAACACCTTTGAAAGATTAGATGCGCTTGATAAAACTGCCCTTTTTGATTTAGTAAAAAAACACGGCTTCACTCAGGTATATCATTTGGCAGCCATGCTTTCGGCTACCGGTGAACAAAACCCCATGTTTGCCTGGAAATTAAACATGGAAAGTTTGTTTCATGTACTTGATTTAGCCAAAGAAAAACACATTCGTCAAATTTACTGGCCTAGCTCCATTGCCGTTTTTGGTCCAACTACCCCACAGCAAAATACGCCTCAATACACGGTTATGGAGCCTTCTACCATTTATGGCATCAGCAAACAAGCCGGTGAAAGATGGTGCGAGTGGTATTTTAAAAAGTTTGGGGTTGATGTAAGAAGCTTGCGTTACCCCGGACTCATTGGCTGGAAAAGCGCTCCGGGTGGAGGCACCACCGATTACGCGGTTCATATTTTTCACGAAGCGTTAAAAAGCAACGAGTACGAATGTTTTTTAAGTGAAAACACCGCCTTACCTATGATGCACATGGAAGACGCCATTCGCGCTACCATCGAGATCATGCAGGCTCCGGCTGATAGCATTAAAATAAGAGGTTCTTATAACTTATCAGGCATAAGTTTTTCTCCAAAAGAGATAACCAACGAAATTAAAAAACACCTACCCGATTTTAGCATCAGCTATAATCCCGATTTCCGCCAGGCCATTGCCGACAGTTGGCCAAAAAGCATCAACGACGAAAACGCGCGTAACGACTGGGGCTGGAAGATCAAATACGATCTGCCCAAACTGGTTGAGAACATGCTTGCGAATTTGAAAAAATAACATCCAATTCATTTTAATAAAAAAAGGGCGTTTACTTTGGAGTAAATGCCCTTTTAATTTTATTATAAATTTAAGTTCTAAACCGTTTCAACGGCTTCAACGTTTCTGATGGAAACCTGTTGGGCTACATTCTGAGCCATTTCCATAAAGGCTAATGCTTGTGGGGTATTATCCTGCATCACAGCCGGACGGCCCGCATCAGAAGCTTCGCGCACACTTTGCACCAAAGGAATTTGTGCGATCAAAGGCAGATTCATTTCTTCAGCCAGATGTTTCATACCATCCTGACCGAATATATAATATTTGTTTTCAGGTAACTCAGCCGGTGTAAACCAAGCCATGTTCTCTATCAACCCTAATACCGGTACGTTAACTTGTGGTAATTGAAACAAGGCAATGCCTTTTCTGGCATCGGCAATGGCCACATCCTGTGGCGTACAAACAACCACAGCACCGGTAACAGGTATCTGACTACATAAACTAATTTGAATATCACCGGTTCCGGGAGGAAGATCAACAATTAAATAATCCAATTCACCCCAAGCTGTTTCGTGAAACAATTGCATGAGTGCTTTGGTAGCCATAGGTCCGCGTAGCGCAATCACCTGATTTGGTCCCGCTAAAAAACCAATTGAAATTAATTTGATTCCGTGACTCACAATGGGCAGCATTTTTTTCTGTCCGTCAACTTCAGCCGAACCCGGATTTTCCATCTGCACCCCAAACATAATGTGTTGCGACGGTCCGTAAATATCGGCATCAATTAAACCCACTTTAGCGCCCTGTTTAGCCAAACCCACTGCTAAATTAGCGGCTATGGTGCTTTTTCCAACCCCACCCTTACCACTGGCAACCGCAATAATATTACGCACATCACGCAGGGTCGTTTCATCTTTTTCTTTATTACTTGTCACATTCGAGCTCATAGTGATTTTCACCTTGGCTTCTTTATCTACATAATGTAAAATAGCATTGAGGCAAGCGTTTTGAATCATGTCCTTCATCGGACAAGCCGGCGTAGTTAACACAACGGTGAAGGAAATATTTTTTCCGTTCACGTCAACATCTTTGATCATATTGAGTGTTACCAAATCTTTTTTAAGATCGGGGTCATCTACGTATTTTAAAGCATCAAGTACTTTTTGAATGGTTATTTCTGACATGGTTCGGTTTTTAGGACAACTAGGTTTATTCTTATTTTTTAGTGTTGGGTGCTACGGTATTTGCGGCTGTAGCCGGCGTAACGGGCTGCACAGAACCCGGCTGCACCGAAATAGCGGCGTTTGGCCCGGGAGCAGCAGCTTCATCCATAGACGTTTGAAGCACATTGGCTATTGAATCCTGAAAAACTTTTGCTCTGCGGTGCATGGCTTTGCGGTCTTCGGCAGCAGGGCCACATGAACTTAAATATAAAACACAGCTTAAAGCGGTAAAAACAGTAATTTTTTTCATTTTAAATAATTTTAAATTATAGAGAAACAAAGCTAATCAAAAAACAGAAAAGCCCCAAAGCAAAATGCTTTGAGGCTAATCTTCTAACTAAACACAAATTCTTACTTATGAGCTTCAGCAGCAGGTGCAGCAGCAGCAACGGTTTCAGTAGTTGCAGCAGCAGTTGAATCAGCAGGCTCAGCAGTTTGCATTGATTCGCTGATAGAAGTAGCAATTGAATCTTGGATTTGTTTTGCTCTTTCTTCTAATTTAGCTTTTTCTTCTGCAGATGGTCCACATGCTACGAAAGTTGTAGCTAAAACAGCTACTGCGATAATTGATAATACTTTTTTCATTTCAGTTTAATTTTTTAAATTGGTTGTTAATTTTACATTTATACCGAAATCTTAAAATGGTAACCCAATTAATTTCAAGTTTTTTGTATTATTTTACAATGCCTTGATTTTCAATGCTATAAAATTTCGTATTCGTCACTAATTCCCGGGTTACCCACTATCCTTCTTTCCTTATGAAGGCTGTTTTTTTACTTGTTGGCTTATTATAAACCTAATGAACTAATATCCAAATTTTCAAAATCAATTTTTTCTTAAAAACAGGTTACCTTTATCAAAATCGGGTATTAATACTAACTAAGGCGTTTATGTCTAAAAGCAAATTGCAGTTTACAGATGACCAGTTTATTGATGGTTTGCGCAATGGCAACAACGAGATCTTAAGCGCCTTATATAAGAAGTACTATAACATCGTTCTTAAATTTATTGTAAACAATTCGGGTACCGAGGAAGCGGCTCAGGACATTTATCAAGAAACGGTGATCGTTTTGTATGAAAATGCACAAAAACCCCAGTTTAGTTTAAACTGTCAGCTGCAGACTTATATTTATTCGGTTGCCAAACGTTTGTGGTTAAAACAACTTAAAAAAAACGGTAAAACATTTTTATTTAAGGAAGATGACGAGAACGAACTGGCAGATGTAACAGGTGATGTGGCAGAACACAGTGAGAAGGAAAAAAATCTGGATAAGATGAATAAAAGTTTGCTTGAACTTGGTGAGCCTTGTGCTACCTTAATTAAGGACTATTACTTATCTAAATTAAATATGGATGAGATTGCCGAAAAATTTGGCTATACCAACGCCGACAATGCCAAAAACCAGAAGTACAAATGTTTACAACGATTAAAGAAATATTTTTTTGAAACACACAGTATTGAACAGGAAAAATAACAGATAGACATGAGACCGATAGATTTATTTGACAATTACATTAAAGGAACCTTAAGTGCTGAAGATAAAGCAGGTTTTGAGAACCAATTGAGCAACGATGAGGTGTTTGCTAAAGCGTTCCAGGAACATAAAACCCTTATTGCCTCCTTAGCTCAGCACGCTACCCGTAACGAATTAAAGAAAAAACTGAAGGCTATTCACGAAAAGGAATTAGGCATTAATTCAAAGGTTATTTCCATGTACCGCGAAGAAACCTTTGCCAAACGTCACGGAAGAACACTTGCTGTTGCGGCAAGTACCGCTGTTATTGCGGTGTTGAGCACCGTAGCGTTATTAAGCACAGGCGGTTATTTCTTCAAACAACAAAACAATAAAATTACCGACCTTAACCGCGTTGTCATGGAGTTAAAAGCTTCAAGCGACGGCATTGTGGAAGGGATTACCATGAGTAATAAAAAAGTTTATGCCCCTGCTAACTTAGAGGGTAGTGCTTTTGCCATTAACAACAAAGGATATATCATTACCAGTTTTCACATGGTAAACAGCGCCGATAGTATTTTTGTGAGAAATAACACCACCGAAAGAACCTTGGCTAGCCTTATATTTGCAGATGCCAGACTAGATTTAGCGGTATTAAAAATTGAAAATTCGGACGTAAGTAAAAACTGGCAAATCCCTTTCGCTTTGAAAGAAAAAACCACCGACATCGGTGAAAAAGTTTTTACTTTAGGCTATCCTCGTAAAGAAGTGGTGTACGGCGAAGGTTCTTTGAGCTCACTAAGTGGCTATTCGAACGATACCAGCATGTACCAAATCTCTATTCCCGTTAATCCGGGTAACAGTGGCGGACCTTTACTGGATGAATACGGTAACATTATTGGGGTTATTCGTGGTAAAATTTCAGGGGCTGAGGCTACCGGTTTTGCAATTAAGACCAACGAAATCCTTAAATCCATCAATGCCATTGATGTTGACAGCACCAGAAAGCAGCTTTTAGGCCAATCGAACAAAAAATCAAGCTTAAAAAGCCTAAAACGTTCTGAACAAATCAAAAAAATAAATCCTTACGTTTTTAACGTATTGGTTTACAAAAAGGATTGATTCCCGAAATTAAGTTAAATTAAAAAATTACTTTTCAACCTTCTCAAACGGCTGTATTACAATGTGTTAACATCTTTTCAACCGCTTATAAACGGCTTTCACACACGGTCAAAAGAATATTAAAAATAATTACCGCTGCAAATCATTTAAAAGTTATTTATTAACAATTTTATGGTTAACTTAGTGCCGATAATAAACTAACATGTTCGAAATCCTAAAACACTTTGAATCAAAATACGGTCTCCTCAAAAAAAAGGGTTTGCGTATAGAAGGTCTTTCAATGATTGACCCTAAACGTAAAAAACATGTGATCATGATATCAAAACCATTTATGTTTGACAATCGCCAACTTCCAAAAACCTACGAAGGCTTGGATATTAAATCCAAAATCGAAGGGATTCTTCCAAAAGAATTCGCATTTAAAAAAGATGCGGTTAAAAAGGAATACGTTTGGGCACCTGTAAAATTTGAAAAATACGTGGATCGTTGTTCGGATGAAATTCGCAAACAATTTAATAATCCCGATATGAGTCGTACAGAAATGCTGGACGCGCTTGCATTTGGAAACTTCGAAGAACATAAAAGAAAAAGCATTCAATTAATGAAAGATGGTAAAATCCCGCCATTTAAAATGAATTAGTACTGTTTCTTGTTAAGAGAGATAAGTAACAAAGTTGTCATAATTAAGGGTTAAACAATTAGTTACTTTGGTTGAAAAAGTCGGTTGGTTACCGACTTTTTTTTGTGCCCTTTTACCATAAATTTTTAACAATTGTCAGCTTCAATTGTGGCAATTACATTTATTTGATACATTTGACAAAATTAAAAAACACTATGAAGCATCTATTCTCCTTTTTCATGCTCTGCATGATTGCTACTACTTCTTTCGCACAAAAATGTAAAGAAATTATTGACCCTATTACAAACGAAAAAAAGATTGAGTTCTTATATGCTGAACCATATGGTTTTGGCAATTTACAATATGAAATTAAGAACAGTACCATTACCCTTACAAAACAGTTTTATTACTCCGGAGCCATTAATACCATTGCTTCAGCCGGCTTGGAAGTTTTTTTTAAGCTTGAAAACGGCGAAGTAGTTAAATTAAAAACAAACAAAGAATCATCTCCTAAAATGTACGCCGGAATGGGGATTACCACCGGTTATAATTTCACCTTTAGTTTGAGTAAAGAAGACCTCGGTAAATTTGCTGCTAGTCCCTTAATTTTAATTCGTGTTCCTAAAATTACCGAAGAAGGTTATTATGACCTCGATAAAAAGAATTTAACGGTGAAGAAAAGCAAAAAAGCCCTTATGAAAGGTGCTGCCTGCATGGGCACTTTCTAAATACAACAGTATTAAAACTCTTTCATTTTGAATTTCTCTCATTTAAATAAAGCATTGCGTATCACGTCAGTGCTTTTTTTGTTGGTGTTCAGCTCTTGTTCAAAAAGAGGTTGTATGGATTCCGACGCCGACAACTATGAGCCTAAAGCCAAAATCGATTGTCATTGCTGCACCTACGAAGCAAAAGGTTTGGGATGGTATAATCAGGTCTTTTATAATACCATGAAAAGTCGCTCTGTAACAGCGCTGAATTATTATGTGAATAGTGAATTGGCTGGACAAACCAACTACATTTCGTATTATTCGAGCTCCGCACCTACCCTTGCTACAAATAATTCTGATTATTCGTTTTATAGAAAAGAAACCTGGAATGTGCTGTTTGCAAATTTAGGTTCAGACAAAATGAAAAAAATGCAAGTGCGCGTAACCGATCAAAATGGCACTTGGCTTATGGTAGATTCTGTTATTTTTAAAGCCAATAGGGTGGTTACCTTTGAATTGAGATGATGAAAACACCGAGCCCTTCGCCTTCAGTAATTAAAATCCTGTTCCTTCAGTGTTTATTCTGCCTGTTTTGTGCCTGCAATGTAAATGCTCAGTTTGAAACCAATTATTCGGCCCTTGCTGCCGGCACGGAGTTTCCTAAAGATTATGCGATAGATGTTCTTGCCAGCAGCGAAACCTATGCCGCCAGCAATTCAGTTTTAGATAAAAAAGTTGCAAAAAAATATTTCAACGAAGTCTTTTATATAAAAAAACAAATTTTTGATGCCGGTGAAGTTTATTTACCGAATGCGCTTAGCCTTTATGTTGATAGCCTTGCCAGCGCCCTTCTCGTTTCTGAACCCGGCTTAAGATCACAAATAAAAATATACCTCACCCGTTACAATTCAACCAATGCCTTTTGTTTGGCCGATGGTTCAATTTTTGTAAACATTGGTTTATTAAAGGTGTTGGATAACGAATCAGAACTTGCCTTTGTACTAGCGCATGAAATGGGGCATTATAGTCTTCAACACAGCATCAAAGATTTTTCGAAGACCATAGCCATCAATGAAAAAGAAAATAACACCAACAACTCCTTTAATAGCACTTTCCGTAAACTGCGCTTCTCACGCGAATCAGAACTGGAAGCCGATGGTTATGCCCTCTCGCTCATGAACAATGCCGGTTTTGATATCCAGGCTTCTACAACGGCCTTGGAAAAACTAAAAGACAAGCTCAGCTCCGAAGATATTGATATCGAAAAAACTTTTAATAATTCATTTTTTAGTCTCGATACAACCCTGCATTCGAAAGATGTTCTGAAAAAAGCGAAAAAAGATATTATTTCACGGATTCAAAATACCGCGGATTCTAAAATTGATGATCTTTATGAAACGCATCCTGATTTAGATAAAAGAATTGCTTCCATTAAGGAGTTGGAAAGAAACATCCGATTAAATGCAAAACAGCGCAAGCCGGTCAACTACAGCTATTACAAAACCCTTGTGAGTTTTGAGATTTGCGAAAACAACCTCAGGGAACTCGATTACATGAATGCCATTATTAATTCGCTTTTACTCCTCAACACTTATCCAAAAAACAATCACTTAATTGGCACCATCGCTAAATCGCTTTATTGGGTGAGTTATTATAAAGAATTGAGTAAGGGCGATTTAATCTTGTATGGCGACCTAAACCAAAACACTTTAAATTTTTATGCGCTCTATACCCTCTTCGATCGCATAAGCTTAAAAGATACCAAAGCTCTGGCCTACGCCTATTTAAGATCAAAAGACGAGACTTTTAATGAAAACGAGGCGCTCGATTTTTATCTGGCTTTATCAACCGAAAATTATTTAGGCAAAGTTGCCGCTGTAGATTTTTACCGATCATATCAAACTAAATTTCCAAATGGCGCTTATAGCTCATTTGTAAAAAACAAATTAAAATGAAAGCCTTAACTGCTATATCCTTATTCCTAATTGTTTTGCTTAGTAGTGCCTGCAGCGACTACTGGACCATTCAAAGAAGCGAAGGCTTTGTGAATGAAAAAAATAAAGGCCAAAAAATCATTTGCATAAGTCCACTGATTACTTATCAAAATAAAGAGCAAAACAGAGAGCTGGTTTCCTTTCAAAAAAAACTAAGCAGATTTGAAAAAACTATTTTACACTCGGCTAAAAAAAACCACATTCAACTTGAGCTTCAAACCCTCACAAACAATGCAAACACAGCCTTTTACGATAAAATACTTTTGTTGCGACAAGAAGTTTATGATGTGAATTTTGATACTTATTCGTCGTTAAATTCCACCGGCAATGGCATGGAAAACAAACTAACCAAAAGTATTTATGTGTATGCGCCGAAAATATCACACGACTTTAACAACTATTCCAAACTCTTTGGAACCAAGTATTATTCATTTATTAAAATAAGTGTCAGCAGCGAATCCTTTTCATTTAATCATGTATTAATTGACGCCGATTTGTCAGAAACCGTTTATAGTGAGCGCAAAACAATTAACCACAGCTTTAATCAAGCTATTTGTGATCAGGTTGTATATGATAGTTTTGCCGCATTGAACAAGGAACTAAACATGTAAACGTGAAGAATGTAATGGCTATACGCAACAAATTGTCTGCTATCTCTCTGAAGATAAGTTTGATTTTATTATTGGTACTTCCTCAGCTTCAAAAAGCCCAATCAACAGGCTATGTGGGTAAGAAATTTATTGCAAAGACCAATCTGGTGAATGGGATGCGTATGGGCTTTTCGAATATTGACCTGGAATATGCGGTGTCGCGTAGATTTACCATCAATGTGTTTTATGAAAATCTTGATTATACCAGAGGCTCCAAAGGCGTCAAACGAAAAACAGGCCTTGTGAAACCGCGCGATGGTTATGGGTCTTACAAAGAATACACCACGCTTAAAAATGGCCATACCTTCGGTTCAATTATGGGCATTGGAGGCAAAATTTATTTTAACCGTATTATACCTGCACCCTATGGTTATTACACCTCATTTTTCTTTGGGTTCGGAAAAGTAAACTTCGAAAATTTTGATGCCAGTTACTCGTATAAAGAAAACCTAAGTTCTGCAGGCGATCCCGACGGCATTATGGGTAAGGCTATAATGACTGGTTTAAGTGCTAATGCCACCGTACTCAGCGCCGAATTGCCTTCCATTGGTTACCAACGCATTATTAAACGGTTTCTTGTCATAGATGCCAAGCTTTCGGCATTAACGCAATACTGTGTATTACCCGAGGACTTGGCAAATGCCATGGAACATAATTATTACGTGAGATCAAATACCTTGGGTTACGCCTTCGGAAATTTTAATTTCGGCTTATCGGCTTACATTAAAATCGGCATCCTCATTTTTTAATCGATGCATTGTAATACCGTGCGAAAAGCAGTATACGACTCGCCAAAAATGGCCTTGTGCTCGGCTTGCAAAGCAGGTGCAAATTCCTTCTGATACCTTTCAATATCGGGCATCTCTAAAAATTTATACTGCGTTGAATAGGTGTGTCCGGTATCATCCACAAACAAAACTTTTAGCATCTGACTGTCAACAAAACAGCCGGTTTTCATCACATCTGGAATATGCTTTTCTTTCATCCATTTAACCCAGTCCGCATGGGCCGAATCATCAATATTAACGGTAACATTATAAATAAACATGCCCATAAAGGTACAAAATATTTTTGTCCAATTCTGGCCCTTAGCCGGATGTAGCATGGCATAATTTTTGTAAATTTACTACATATGAAATCTGATTTTGTAGAAGAACTTCGTTGGCGCGGCTTGTTGCAGGACATGATGCCGGGCACGGAGCAATTACTTGAAAAGGAACGCGTGAGCGGTTATATTGGCTTTGATCCAACGGCCGACTCCTTACACATAGGGCACCTTACCCAAATTTTCACTTTACTGCGTTTTCAAAAAGCCGGACATAAACCCATTGCTTTAATTGGCGGAGCTACCGGTATGGTGGGCGACCCCAGCGGAAAATCGGCCGAACGCAATTTACTGGATGAAGCAGCCTTGAACAAAAATGTAGCCGGCATTAAAGTGCAACTCGAAAAGTTTCTCGATTTTACAAATCCTGAAACGGGTGCCGTACTGGTTAATAATTACGATTGGATGAAGGACTATTCCTTTCTTACCTTTATTCGTGATATCGGCAAACACCTGACCGTTAGTTACATGATGGCGAAGGACTCGGTAAAAAACCGTCTCGAAACCGGCATGAGTTTTACCGAATTTTCGTATCAGTTATTACAGGCTTTTGATTTTTATAAATTATACGAAACCAAAAACTGCAAATTGCAAATGGGTGGCAGCGACCAATGGGGCAATATTACCTCCGGCACTGAACTCATTCGCCGCAAGGCCGGTGGCGAGGCTTTTGCCATTACCACCCAATTGATCAAAAAAGCCGATGGTACTAAATTCGGTAAAACCGAAGGGGGTAGTGTTTGGTTAGACAGAACAAAAACATCGCCTTACCGCTTTTACCAGTTTTGGATTAACACCAGCGACGCCGATGCCCTTAACTGGATAAAAGTTTTTACCTTTTTACCTAAGGAGGAAATCATGGCCTTGATCGCTGAACATGAAAAAGATCCGGGTAAACGGGTGCTTCAAAAAACCTTAGCCAAAGAATTAACCTGCCACGTGCACGGTGAATCTGATTATCTGTCGGCGCTGGAAACCAGTCAGGTATTATTTAACGGCAGCATGAGCGACCTCTCTAAACTGGATGAAGAAACCTTTTTAGATGTATTCGACGGCGTTCAACAATTTTCGGTGTCACGCTCCGAACTGGAAACAGGTACCGGCGTGTTGGAATTATTGGCCGAAAAAACCACGGTGTTCCCAAGTAAAAGCGAAGCCCGTAAAATGATTCAGGGTGGTGGTGTTAGCATTAACAAAGAAAAAGTAGAAAGTCACGAGCTCATTGTAAAGACCTCGCATCTTATAAATAATAAATATTTGGTTTTACAAAGAGGTAAAAAAAATTACTACCTCTGTAGCATACAGTAGTTATGGCACTTAAGCATTCGCAATATCTCAAGCTTTCCCAAAAGTTATTGCCTCAGCAAATTTTATTAATGAAATTGTTGCAGTTGCCAACGCTTGCCCTTGAAGATAGAATAAAAGAAGAATTAGAAGTCAACCCCGCCTTAGAAGAAGACCTCGATAACACAGCCAATGAAGATGATCTTTACAGCAACGAAGATTCGGACGACAGTGGCGAAGTGATTGAATTTGACGATAACGGTGAGGCCAAAGAAGAAGAAATGAAGACCTCTGCTTCCGATGTGGAAATGGAAGATTACATGGATGCCGAAGAACTTGATTCTTATAAATATGAAGTTGTAAACAAAGGGCAGGATGAAGAAAGCCGCGACTTTGTGGTGGTGGAAGGCATTGGTTTTCAGGAAATGCTGGAGCAGCAACTCGGCTTAAAAGACATCAGTGAAACCGAATATACCATTGGCAACTACCTCATAGGTTGTTTGGATGAAGATGGTTACATAAGACGAGAACTCGATCTGATTGTAGATGACCTGGCCTTTAATTATAATATTACCGCCACGCTTAAAGAAGTTGAAAGTGCTTTAAAAATTATTCAGGGTTTTGATCCTCCTGGTGTGGGCGCACGTAATTTGCAGGAATGTTTGCTCATTCAGCTTGAACGCAAAGTTGAAAAAACCAAAGAAGTGGTTTTGGCCATGGATGTGATCAAAAATCACATGGAAGAGTTTTCTAAAAAACATTACGATAAAATTTTAAAACGCCTCGAAATTGATAACGAGGAATTAAAAGATATTATTACTGAGATCACGCATCTCAATCCCCGTCCGGGTAACAGCGATTCGAAAGAAAGTAATTTTTCAGCAGTGATTCCTGATTTTATTGTGAGTGTGAGTGATGGTAAACCCGAGTTAAGTATTAATGGTAGAAATTTACCGGATCTTAAAATAAGTAAAGACTATACCGAAATGTTACGTGAGTATACACGTAGCAAAGATAAAAGCAGCAAAGAAGCCTCGGGTTTTATAAAAAGCAAAATTGAAAGTGCCGGTTGGTTTATTGAAGCCTTGCAACAACGTTATGCCACCATGAGTTTGTGTATGCAATGTATTCTCGAATACCAAACCGAGTATTTTTCAACCGGTGATGAAAGCAAACTAAGACCCATGATCTTAAAAGACATTGCCACCCGTGTGAACCTCGATCTGTCAACCATTTCACGCATGGCCAATTCTAAATACGTGCAAACACCTTATGGCACCTTTTTACTCAAAAGTTTATTCAGCGAAAGCATGAGTACCGACAGTGGTGAAGAAGTAAGCAGCCGCGAAATAAAAAACATTTTAAAAGAACACGTAGATAAGGAAGATAAAAAACATCCGCTTACCGACGACGAACTTTGCGCTAAACTGAATGAAAAAGGTTATAACATCGCCCGTCGTACCGTTGCCAAATACCGTGAGCAGCTGGATATCCCAGTTGGGCGAATGCGCAGGGAGATTTAGAATTTTTAAAGGGACTTTTGTGGTGGTTTTGAAGGTATTGGTTATTTCATTTGATTTTATTAGTACATTCACTTAATAATCTATCACCCAAAAAATAAATTCTATGAATTGGCTATCAAAATATTTTATCCTCATTTTTCTTTTTTACTCGAGCCTCACTTATTCTCAAAATGAATTCAGCAAATGGTATTTTGGTTTTAATGTCGGTCTCGATTTTTCAACGAACCCACCTTCCGTTCTAACAAATGGGAATGCTGCTGCTATGGAGGGCTGTGCGACAATTTCTGACAATAATGGGAACTTGCTTTTTTATACGAATGGGATAACTGTAAAAAACAGTCAACACAATATAATGGCAAATGGTTCGGGTTTAATTGGAGATATATCAAGTACTCAGTCAAGTATAATCGTTAAGCAACCTCAGAGTACTGGTATTTACTATATATTTACAACAGCATCTAATAATTTTGCTTCTTATTCAATAGTGGATATGTCATTAGCAGCTGGACTAGGTTCAGTTACGGTTAAAAATGCAACTCTTTATTCACCAACTTGTGAAAAACAGGTAGCTGTTCAACATTGTAATGGTAAGGATATCTGGATTGTTAGTCATGAATTTAATACAAATAAGTTTAGAGCGTACTTGTTAACGAGTTCTAGTCTTAATTTAAACCCAAGTGTTTCTGCAAGTGGCGTTAATATTAATGATTTTAGTGCTATGGTCGGTCATCTCAAAGTTTCCCCTGATGGCAAGAAACTTGCAATGGCAACATTAATAAACTCTGCTTCCACGTTTAGCAATAATTTTGGGTTTCATCTATTTGATTTCGATTTTGTAACTGGGATGGTATCGAATTCATTTACACTTATTAATACACCGCTTTGTGCTTATGGGGTTGAGTTTTCACCTGACGGCACAAAACTTTTTGGTGTTTCAGGTTTTAGCACACCAAACCAAAATTTGTATCAATGGAACATCTGCGCGCCAAGTAATTCAGCAATTATAGCTTCACAGTATTCTCTAAATATACCACAGCCAGCTACTGGATTCCTAATCGGCGGTTCTTTACAAAGGGCAATTGATGGAAAAATATATTGGGTAAATTATAGCACTACTAATAGTCCTAATCAAAATTTAGCTGTCATTAATAACCCAAATGCAAGTGGTTCTGCTATTAATTTCTCTCTAAGTGCGATTAGTTATACTACATATAATCCTGGGTTGGATTTCCCCAATTATATTAACAGTTACACCAAACCTACTCCTGCAATTTTTACTAACACAGTTGTATGTCAGCAGGTTTCTTTTTCAGTGCCACCATCGCCTACATTTAGCAATAATTGTTCCAGTACACCATATGCACCTAATGGTTATGTCTGGGATTTTGGTGATCCTACAACTGGAACCGCAAACAGTTCAACTCTGAGTAATCCATCTCATATTTATTCTAGTACAGGTATGTTTACGGTTTCACTTGTCCTATTAAACCCTTGCGTTAATGATACACTTAAGAAATTTGTAACAATCACCTTACCTGGTCCAACACCTGCCATTGCAGGCCCTACAACCATTTGTAAAGGTGATAAATACACTTACACAGTAACCGGCGGCAGCACTTACAACTGGTTTAATAATACTACAGCAAGCACCCTGACTTTGGCACCTGCCTCTAATACTGTGTATTCGGTATCCGCTACCAATAATGGCTGTACACTCTCAAAAACATTTTCTGTTACAGTAAGCCCTTGTACAGGTGTCGCAGCGCATAGTCCTGATGGTTTAAGTTTACAGGTGTTTCCAAATCCATTTAATGATGCTTTAAAAATAGAAGCTAGCGAGGCGTGTACTATAATTATTACTGATCTTAATGGCAGTATAGTAAATGAAAGTGCCTTAAAAGCAGGCAGCAATGAACTAAATACTGCGCAATTAAAAGCCGGTATTTATTTTGTTAAAGCAAAAGGTGTTTCGGGTATCTGGTATAGTAGAATTATTAAGGCTGAGTAATTTAGTGCAAAAAACCACCCTGTAATCTGTCGAAAAATTGTTTTGCCCCTCTGGGGCAATATTAATTGTGTTGTTATTTCTGAAATGTTAGGTTCCTCCGGAACCCTTGCTTAACCTTAAAATACAATCAAAAATTCAACTGGCTGCGAGTTAATTTTTAAATGAATTTCATTGTTTTACTCCGAAAGAAATCCTACCAAATTCTATCACTAAAGTTTTCGTGAGGAATTATCCGCAATAAATTCATGAGCGCTATTTACTTAACGGCTTCTCAAGTCTCAATGCGCCTCAAAAAAATTATAAATGTTATGTTAGAGCATTTAATGTCCCGGAGGGACATAACATAATAAAAATCTCCACTCCCGAATAAAAACGGCTCCGGAGGAGCCGAACAAATGAGGATGTTCTAGCCACAATATTAGCTTGCGTTATCCGAACATAGCTTTACAGAATGCTGATGGTCGTGTTACTAAATTAAACTACCGAATAATTAAAACAATTTCCTTACTCTAACACCAGTTTTTTATTTAGAATTAAATCACCGGTTTTTATCTGAACAAAATAAAGTCCTTTAGCCAAAGAGTGTAAATCTAATTCTTCATTTAACTGATAATCATTCTTCACAAAAACTTTTCGTCCTTCATTGTTATAAATGCTGATATCAGCTGTTTGCACACGATCGCTTTTAATGACATTGCTTCCCTGGCTTGGATTAGGAAAGAGATTCAAAACACTTAGGAGAGTGCTTTCTTTTATCCCAACTTCATTAATGGTAACAAATTGGTAAGAGGTGTCGTTATAACAAGCATTAGAAGCCACCAACATGATGGTGTAAGAGCCATTGCTGGTATAAGTCACCGTCGGATTTAATAAGGTGCTGGTCGTTCCATTTCCAAATGTCCATTTATAGCTGTTGGCATTTATAGAAGTATTACTAAGATTTACCTGATTGGCGCTTATCGCAGCGTTAAAGGCAGAGAGCGTTTTGATGTTGGATGAGTTGTAAGCCGTATCGGAAATGCCTTCACTTAAATTATAATAGGTGCCACTCGGACTTTGCTCTAATTTTAAAGTTCGCACCATATAGGTATAAATGCCTTTGTAAGGCAAACAATAATCGGTAAAGGTGGTGGCGGTAACCGGACTGGCATTGATTTTTATGAAAGCCGTATTTGTATCATTCTTCATGTAAATATTATAACCAATTAAAGTCGTTTCAGTAGAGGCCGACCAAGAGATGTTACAATTATACCCATTTTTAGTAGCGATCACATTTGAAACAGGAGCCACCACATCGTTTCTTAAAGTGGGATCGCCCATTAAGGCATTGTGAATCCATCGCCCGCTGATGGATGTAGGACTTCCATAATATAATCCACCGGGATTATTTTGCGTGAGCATAATATCGTAACCAATATTTTCGCCCATGGCCATGTGATGGAATTGATAATGTGGTCGTCCTGACCAAACGCTGGTTAAAACTTTACCTTGAGCTAGAGGTGCTTTCAAAAAATTATTTTGTGTATCCCAGTCGCCAAAGTAAGAACCAAACAACATGGTAAACACCCCTTGTAAATTAGCTGCAGCAAAATTAGCCGTAGTGCCAATTCCTCCTGCGCTATTATAAGTGCCGCCACCGCAACCGTATGACCATTTGTAAGAGGCCGAGGTCATGGATGTAAAATAATCGGCTGAACTAATATTGGTGTTACCAACTAGCGGACCGAAATTTTTAAAGCCTGAAGCTGCAAAAGCCTCACTGCTAAAGAATCCGAAGTTATCATCAATCACCGCCTGATTTAAAGGAGAGAATATTTTTTTACGGTAGTCGTGATCTTTGTCCAAATAATTTTTGAGGAGTTGTTGCTCTGAAGCGGTAAAAGCAGGCATGTCATTAAAATCAACACGACCCACCTGTAATTCCATGTCGGAAGGTAAAATACTCTGATCGAATTTACCATCGCCCGGAATGTTTTGTGTGCGTGGTGGAGAAGCCGTTGTGGAATTTACAAAAATATCGGTCCAAGACCCGTCTACATCACCATAATAACAATCGGCCGGCCAAGCGCCTAAATGATCACCATGCCCATCGGGATTAATGTTTCCGCTATAGGGCACCGGAACATGTCCTAATAAAAAAACAGCCTTAGGTGGAATGGTGTCTGTATAATAATCTGTAACAATTAGATCTTTTACGTGTGTGACTGAGCCCGTTCTTTTAACATCATGACGGATGACCTGCCAGCCATCGCCTTCTATATCATCAATGAGGCGTTTAATTTCTGCCGAAAGCGAAGTAATAAAAGTACTATCAACCAACAAAATTAATTTGCCGCGAAACGCTTTTTCACGCACCTTAATACCTGAATTAATATAACCATAGCCGCTATAGCCTGATCCAAAGCGACGCACCAGGTATTCATAAGAGGTGTCGATACTCACCGTATTATCTACGTACAAATTGGTTGTGCCATTTAAAACCGCAAGAGCATTTCCCCAACTGGTAGAATCTTTTAATTTACGAAACACCTGATATTGCGTGGTACTGGCATTACCGGGCCAGTTAAGGGTAATTTTAGGCGGCGAGGCCTGAACAAGGGCACTGAGTTGTACCGCTGCATCGGCTGCTGATTGCGCTTTTACGGAGTGACTAATTAAAAAAGAAAGTGCGCTTAGAAGTAAAACTTTTCTCATGGTTTTTATTTACACTAATATACCTAGGAAAAATGAGAAAAGGAAGGCTTTAACAAAAAGAGAACGTTTCATTAAATCGTTTTAGTAGCTTAATGGGCCAGCAGCCAGTTCTCCCCGCTTCCCATACCAACCTCAACCGGCACCGATAATGGTAAAGCTTCACGCATCATTTTTTCGATGATGGGTTTAACCAGTTCGAGTTCAGGTTTGTAAACATCAAATACCAATTCATCATGCACTTGTAACAACATTTTGGTTTTGAAATTTTGTTTCTCCAGTTCGTTATAAATATTGATCATGGCCACTTTTATCATGTCGGCCGCAGAGCCCTGAATTGGGGCATTAATGGCGTTACGCTCTGCAAAATTTCTTACTGTAGCATTGTTTGAAGTAATATCGCGCAACCAGCGTTTTCTTCCCAACAGTGTTTTTACATAGCCGTTTTCGCGGGCAAAATTAATGGTATCATCCATGTAATTTTTAATGGCCGAATATTCTCTGAAATAATTATCAATGAGTTCTTTGGCTTCGGCACGTGAAATATTTAAATTTTCTGATAATCCGAAAGCGCCCTGCCCATAAATGATTCCGAAGTTCACACTTTTGCTTTTGTAACGCATTTCTTTGGTGACTTCACTTTCAGCAACACCAAAAACTTTGGCAGCGGTGGCCGTGTGAATGTCTTTCCCCAATTGAAAAGCTTCACACATGTTTTTATCACCGCTTATACTGGCAACGATGCGTAATTCAATTTGTGAATAATCGGCGCTGAGTAAAATGTGTTCACTATCACGTGGAATAAAAGCTTTACGAATCTGTCGTCCGCGCTCAGTACGAATAGGAATGTTTTGAAGGTTCGGATTATCACTGCTTAAACGCCCGGTTACGGCCACTACCTGATTAAACGAAGTGTGGATGCGTCCCGTTGTTTTATTCACCAACAAGGGAAGGGTATCGACATAGGTGTTTTTTAATTTAACCAGTTCGCGGTAATCTAATATTTTTGAAATAATGGGATGCTTGCCTTCCAGTTTACTGAGCACATCTTCGCCGGTAGCATATTGTCCGGTTTTTGTTTTTTTAGGCTTCTCAACAATTTTTAAATAGTCGAATAATATTTCGCCCACTTGTTTGGGTGATGACACGTTGAATTTAGTGCCGGCATAATCCTGAATTTCTTTTTCTACCAAAGTGATGTCGCCCTGTAATTGTGCTGAAAAATCGTTCAAGGCGCTTACATCCAGATTAATGCCTTCGCGTTCGATATTAGCTAAAACTTTTATCAGTGGGACTTCCACATCGGAGAATAATTTTTCGAGGGCTTTTTCTTTTAGTTCGGGTTCAAATTTATGTTTGAGCTGCAGGGTTATATCAGCATCTTCGGCGGCGTATTCTTTTATTTTTTCAATCTCTACATCACGCATGCTCCCTTGCTCTTTGCCTTTTTTGCCAATGAGGGTTTCGATGCTCACCGGCGAATAATTTAAATAGGTTTGTGCCAGAATATCCATGTTATGACGCATGTCGGGCATGATTAAAAAATGCGCCACCATGGTATCAAATAATTTGTTTTTAATGGCGATGCCGTAATTTTTTAAAACCTGATAATCGTATTTAATGTTTTGTCCAATGAGTGTTTTTGATTCATCAGAAAAAAGTGCAGCAAACTGTTGGATGATGAGTTCCGATTCTTCACGACCTTGTGGAAACGGCACATAGTATGCCTGATGCGGACTTACAGCAAAAGACAAACCAACGATCTCAGCTTCCATGGTATTTAAGGAAGTGGTTTCTGAATCAAAACAAAATTCAGTGTGATCTGAGATCAGTTTGAGCAGTTCTTTGATTTTTTCATCCGAATCCACCAAAGTATAAAGATGTTCAACTTCAGTAATGGTTTTGAAATTTGTTACCGGCGCTGCATCTTCAGAAGATTCCATAGGTGAAGGATTCGTTGGTGCTTCGGCCATGTCAAATAAATCGCCTTGTCCGTTACTTGCTTTGGGTTTTTCGGTAGGTAATTTTTCCTTGCCGCCAATATCTTCCCCAACAATTTTTTGAGCAATGGCTCTGAACTCGAGTTCTTTGAATAGTTCTAATAAAGCCGGTTTATTCGGATCTTTTATTCTTAATTTAACCTCATCGAGTTCGATGGGACAATCGAGTATGATGGTAGCCAAACGTTTTGACTGTATGGCCATTTCTTTATTGTTCTCAACCTTTTCTTTAAGTTTTCCTTTTAGTTTATCGGTGTTTTCAAGCAGGTTTTCGATGCTACCAAAATCTTTAATAAGTTGAATGGCGGTTTTTTCACCCACACCGGGAATGCCGGGAATGTTATCCACCTTATCGCCCATGAGTCCCAGAATGTCGATGAGTTCTGACACCGAGCGGATCTCCCACTTTTTACAAATTTCTTCCGGACCCAGAATTTCGGCCCCATTGCCCAAACGTGCCGGCTTATAAATAAAAGTATTTGCGTCAACCAGCTGACCGTAATCTTTGTCAGGTGTCATCATATAAGTGGTGTAGCCTTCCTTCTCGGCTTTAATGGCTAAGGTGCCTATTACGTCATCGGCTTCAAAACCTTCAAGGCCTAACACTTCAATGTTAAATCCTTTAATGAGGTCAACAATGAGAGGAATAGATTTTCGCAGGTCTTCCGGCATTTCTTCGCGGTTGGCTTTGTAGGCTTCAAACTCAACATGGCGTTGGGTAGGTCCTTCCATATCAAACACCACGGCAATGTGCGAGGGTTTTTCTTTGGTTAATATTTCGAGCAAGGTATTGGTAAACCCAAAAATAGCCGAGGTGTTAAAGCCTTTGGAGTTAATGCGGGGATTGCTGCTAAATGCAAAATAAGCACGGTAAATGAGTGCAAAGGCATCCAGTAAAAATAATTTTTTTTCAGTTTCTTTTGTGATCATATGGTAATAATGAATTATTGACTTGCCTTCCAGGCATTGTATTGTTTGATTAGGCTTGTTGCTTTATCGACATCGAAAACTTTTTCATCTTCGTAAGCGGCAAGAAACTCGGGATTATCTTTCATCCAATCGCTCAGTTGTTTTTTGAATTTACCTTCGCGAACGATGCTTAGTTTTTTATTATCGGGCGGTGCAATATAATATTCGGCTTCAAACACCGCTTTATTCATACGTAATGCCTCAAACATTAATTTATAAAAATTAATTTCGCCACGGGCCAGCACATTGTAAAAGCTAGGCTCGCCTTCCGAATCCATGGAAATGAAGTTAAGATCGTTAAATCCGTATGCTTTTATTTTATTGGGTTTATAGGTTTTAATAACACCACCGGCATCTTTAAAAAACACCTTTACGTAAACCTCATTCTCCTTTTTTGGATTTAGCTTAACTTCCCCTTTTAATGTATCTCCCTTAACATCCACTACATAGCCTTTTACAAAAGTCACCTGCGATTTTAGCAAGCTAAGACTAAGACTAAGGCTGAGCATGAGTATAGGAAAGCTTCGGGTCATAATTTTTTATAAAGGAAATAAAAAAATAATGATTTAAGAAACCTTTATGGCTGGTTGTGGATAATTTAAACGATTAGCCGTTTATGTCCTTTTAAAGGCTTTGTTTACTCAGTTGTTGCTGTTCGGCTGCAGTTAATTGGCGGCTATAAATCAAGTAAACGTAAATTGCTGTAAAAAGCTCTGAATTGGCTTTTTTAAGCGAAGGTAAATGATTCACTAAGAATAATTTATCGTCTTGAACTGATTGGTTGTAACCTAAAAACGAAGGTGCATTCGTTTGAATCGCAAGTCGTATGTAACGTAGTTCTGCATTCGTACTGTCTTTTTCAATACACTGTTCAAGGATGTTTTTTCCCGATTTAAAGGTTTTTAATTTAGCACTGGGGCTTAAAAGATATTTAGCGGTGGCCATTTCAGAAGCTGCGTAGTAAGCGGTTTTAAGTTCTGCTTCCACTTCTTTACTTTGCATGGCAAGCGCTTTTAAACGGTTAACTGCCGCTTCGTTTTTATTAATGAGTAAAAAGAGCTCCCGCATTTTTTTAAGATCCTCGGGAACCGGATTAATAAAAAGAAAACCACTCAGTATGACACAAAGTTTAATCACAATAAATTAAAACTGTTTCGCACATAAGAACCGGCAAACAATGCGATTTTTTGAGGATTCGGAATACGGATGCGTTGTTCTAAAACGTGACGCGCTTCTAATTTTTTGATCTTATTAAAGAGGGAACGGTAATAAATATAGGCTACGTAAACCCCTAAGCGCGATCTTTTGGGCAACATCTTAATGCCGTGTAATCCCTTAATAAAATCAAGTTCTATATCCTGCTCTATTTCAAATTTGGTGTAATCGTTTAATTCCAGCATATTTAAATTAGGAAAATAAACCCGGCCCATGCCTAAGTAATCGGCATTCATATCGCGCAGAAAATTAATTTTCTGAAAGGCTGAACCAAGCGCCATGGCATAGGGTTTTAAATCATCAAATAATTTACAATCCTGTTCTGTAAAAACGCGTAAGCACATCAGACCGACTACCTCAGCACTGCCCAAAATATATTGCTTATAGCTTTCGGGGGAATGTTCTTTTTGTTCCAGGTCCATTTGCATGCTCTTTAAAAAAGCATCAATTAACTCAGGTTCAATTTGAAAGTCATTAACCACTTTTTGAAAACTGTTGAGAATTGGGTTAAGACTAATTTTACGCTCAATGCTTAAGTAGGTGTCGCGCTTAAATTCTTCAAGCAAAAGCGCCTTATCATAATCGTGGAAACTATCCACAATTTCATCGGCCAGCCTTACAAAGCCATAAATACCATAAATTGGATTTTGGAAACTTTTGTTCAAAAAACGGATGCCCAAGCTAAAGGAGGTGCTGTATTGGCGCGTTACTAACTTGCTGCTGCTGTCAGAAACCTTGTCAAATAGTTTTTTCATGTTGTTTAACCTTTTTAGTCAAAGGTTAAACAACTAAGTTTGAAAATAGTTTAAAATTTGTTTAGCCACCAGTTTTCCCGAAATAATGGAGGGGGGAACGCCCGGTCCGGGTACCGTTAATTGCCCGGTATAGAAGAGGTTTTTAACCTTTTTACTGCGTATGGAAGGCTTTAAATGGGCTGTTTGCATCAGCGTATTGGCCAAGCCGTAGGCATTTCCTTTAAAAGCGTTGTAATCGCTCACAAAATTGCTTGGTGCATAGCTTTTATAGTGAACCAGGTTTTTTGAGATATCCACCCCGGTTTTTTGAGCAATGCGCGCTAGCACCGTTTTAAAATACTTTTCCCTGATTTCTGGCGTATCTGTCAGATCGGGAGCCACCGGAATTAAAATAAAAAGGTTTTCGTGTCCCGCCGGAGCCACGGTTGGGTCGGTTTTACTCGGGCAACACACATAAAAAAGCGGATTTTCGGGCCATTCGGGTTTGCTATAAATCTCTTCGGCATGTTTTTTAAAATCTGAATCGAAAAACAAATTGTGATGAAGTAATCCCGGCACAGTTCGGTTCAATCCTACATAATAGATTAAACAACTGGGGGCCATCTTTCGGTTCTGCCAGTACTTTTCAGAGTATTTTCGGTACTGTGGCTCTAACAAGGTTTGTTCAGTAAAATGATAATCGGCCGAAGAGATCAGCGCATTAAAACCATTGTAATTAATGCCGGCTTCTATAGCATGTGCTAATTTATTTTCGACCACAATTTTAGAAATGGATACGCCGGTCTCGAATTTTACACCCAATTCAAGGGCCAGTTCATACATGCCCTGGGCTATTTTTTGCATGCCTCCTTTTGGATACCAGGTACCAAGCACCAGGTCGGCATAATTCATTAAACTGTATAGTGCCGGGGTGTTTTGTGGCATTGCCCCCAAAAACAATACCGGGAATTCGAGAATCTGGATGAGTTTTTCGTTCTTAAATAACTGACGCACATGTTTACTCATGCGTTTAAACACATCGAGTTTAAAAACACCCGCTATCAGCGCAGGATCGGCCAATTCTGACAAATTAACGCCGGGTTTGTACACAAAGTTTTTAATACCTACTTCGTATTTGTATTCGGCCTCTTTTAAAAATTGCTTCAAATTTGCACTGCTGCCTGGTTCCAACTTTTCAAACAAAGCATATAATTCCTCTATGGTGGCCGGCACCTCTATCTGATCATCATCAAAAAATACCCGATAAGAAGGGCTTAATCGCACTAATTCGTAATAATCAGCTACTTTTTTGCCAAAATCAGCGAAAAAAGTCTCAAATACATCGGGCATCCAATACCAACTCGGACCCATGTCAAACACAAATCCATCTTCTGTATAAGCTCTCGACCTGCCCCCTATTTGATCGTGTTTTTCATAAACCGTTACCTCGTAACCCCATTTTGCTAAATAACAGGCGGCTGAGAGTCCGCTGTAACCTGCACCTATAATTGCAATATTCTTTTTGTTCTGTGACATGTTTTGTTTAAACAATTAAGCCTAAAAATTGTTTAAAGCATACTAAGATTAAACAAACTGAGCAAAACGCACACACATATCATTGGTTCGGGCATAGCCGGTTTGGCAACGGCCATCCGTTTGGCTAAGGCGGGTCACCTGGTTACTGTATTTGAAAAAAACACTTATGCCGGTGGAAAATTATCGGAAATGACCTTGGGAAAGTACCGCTTTGATAAAGGACCTTCGCTTTTAACCATGCCTCAACTCATTGATGAATTAAGCGTTTTGGCTGAATCTAACCTATCTTTTAAGTATACCAAACTTGATACCATTACCCATTATTTTTTTGAAGATGGAACAAGGCTTGAAGCAAAAAGTGATGTAAAAGAATTTGCCAGAGAACTGAAACTTAAATTAAATGAGGATGAAGAGCATGTTTTGGCGCATTTAAAAACCAGTGCTTTTTATTATGACACCACTGCCGATATTTTTTTAAAACGCTCTCTGCATGTTTTAAAAAACTTTTTTGATCTAAAAACACTTAAAGGGATTTTGCATTCGCCGCGATTAAATTTGTTTAAAAACATGCATGCACAAAATGCTAAGCGGTTTAAAAACAAAAAAACTGTTCAGTTGTTTGATCGTTATGCCACCTACAATGGCTCTAACCCATACAAAGCGCCAGCCTTGTTAAACATTATCCCGCATCTTGAATTTGGTTTTGGTGCTTTTATTCCCAAAAAAGGCATGCATCAAATTAGCGAACATTTAGTGGCGCTTGCTTTGGAACTTGGCGTTTCATTTAAATTCGATTCGCCCGTCGAAAAAATTGACTTAGAAGGAAAAAAAATTAAAGGGCTCTGGAGCAGAGCTGTTTTCTATCCGGCCAACTATATAGTAAGTGATGCCGACATGCATGTCGTTTACAACAAATTATTAGGCCCTGAGTTCCGTCCTCAAAAATTACTGGCTCAGGAAAAATCCAGCAGTGCTTATGTTTTTTTTCTGGGGATAAAAAAAGAATTTAAAGAACTTGGTTTGCACAACATTTTATTTTCTGAAAATTACCAGGAAGAATTTCGTTGTTTATTTGAAACGGATGAACCTTATTCTGACCCGACCATTTACATTAACATCACTTCAAAGTACTGTCCTGACGACGCTCCCAAAAACTCAGAAAACTGGTTTGTGATGGTAAATGTGCCCCATAATAAAAGCGGTGAAAAAATTCGTTATGCCGACACTTTACGTAAACAAGTGTTTGCTAAAATAAACCGTGTGTTGAATACCAACATTGAAGATTTTATTGAAGAAGAAGCTATTCTTGATCCTTATGGTATAGAATTGCAAACTTCTTCAGTGGGAGGGTCACTTTATGGTAATTCAAGCAACAATAAATATGCTGCATTTTTGCGCCATGCTAATTTCAACAGCCGAATCAAAGGTTTGTATTTTGTGGGAGGCAGTGTGCATCCGGGTGGCGGCATTCCGCTTTGTTTAATGGGAGCCAACATTGTAAGTAACATGATAAGCAAAAATTAATTTGAATCAGTTAAGAAAATACGCGCTTTACTTTTTAATACTCGTTTATGTATCGGGAGGCATAGGGTTTTTACTAAAGCCTGATTTTTTTGCGCCTTTTACACCGCTTACGCTTTTGTTAACCTGTTTTGTTTTTCTCCTTAGTCAGTCGCCCTTTACACTTAATTATCTGATGGTTTTTTTCAGCATTGCCTTAAGCGGCTTTTTAATAGAAGTGATGGGTGTTCAAACTGGTTTTGTGTTTGGCAACTATTCATATGGCGAAGCCCTTGGCTATAAAATAATGGGCGTACCGCTTACCATTTCTATTAACTGGGCCTTGCTAATTAGTAGTTCGCTAGTAATGAGCGCTAAGTTTTTTGAAACCAAATGGCAAAGAATTCTTGCCGCAGCGGCTTTTGTAACGATATTAGACATTCTCATCGAACGAATAGCGCCTCAGCTCGATTTCTGGTATTTTAAAAGCGGTGATGCCGGCTTACAAAACTATATGGCCTGGTTTGTAATTTCTTCACTCATTGGATTTACCTTTTACAAAACATTACTGAAAGGCCATAAAAACACCGCACTCATTATTTTGGTTTTACAGTTTTTCTTTTTCGGACTTCTTTTTCTATTTACTAATTTTAATTTTCAAAACTAATGCAAACACTTATTAATCTTGGCATCGTGCTTCTCACCTTTATTCTCACCGAATTTTCGGCCTGGGCCAATCATAAGTTTATTATGCATGGCGGCATGTGGTATTTTCATGCCGATCATCATAAAAAAGATCATAACTCTGTTTTTGAACGCAATGATCTTTTCTTTTTAATGTATGCTATCCCAAGCTGGTTATGCATTATGTTTGGCATGATGAATGGCTATACCTGGTATACCTGGGTTGGTTTTGGGATTGCCTTGTATGGTTTTGCTTACTTTTTAGTGCATGATGTGATCATTCACCAACGTTTTAAATTCTTAAGTAAATCAAACAACTTATATGTGTTGGCTTTGCGACGTGCCCATAAAATGCATCACAAACGCATTGGTAAATATGACGGAGAAAGTTTTGGTATGTTATTTATTCATCCTAAATATTTTAGCGAAGCCAAAAAACTTCAGGCCAAATCACATTAAGGTATTCCCTCATTTTTGAAAGAAGATCTCACATACGAATATATTATTGCCGGCATGGGCTGCGCAGGCCTGTCATTGGCCATGCAGTTAAAAGAATCTGGGGTGGCTTTTAATCGGGTGCTATTATTAGACAAAGACTTAAAAAACAAAAACGACCGCACTTGGTGTTTCTGGACGAAAAAGAAAACCAATTGGTTTGATGCCATCGTATTTAAAAAGTGGCGGCATTTTTCATTCAAATCAGATGGCTTTGAAAAACGTTTCGATCTGGAACCATACGCCTATGTAATGGTTCGCGGACTAGACTTTTATGAGTACTGTTTGACTGAATTAAAAAAGGATGCGCGATTCGAATTTATTACGGACGAAATTCTTGCACTTAAATCAGAATCTGAGTGGGCAGTATTAAACACGTCAACGCAATCTTACAAAGCGCAATATGTTTTTAACAGTGCTTTCCGTAAACTTTCAGTCAAAAAAAATCAGGTCAATTATGTTCAGCATTTTAAAGGCTGGCTCATAGAAAGTCCGGAACCTGTGTTTGATGAGGCTTGTCCGGTTTTTATGGATTTTAGTCCCGAGCAACAGAACGATTGTCGTTTTGTTTATGTCATTCCCTTTTCAAAAACAATAGCATTGGTTGAGTACACGGGTTTTTCTAACCGGGCCATCAGCACGACAGCCTACAATGAGGCGCTCGACACGTATCTTACAAGTAATTTAAAACTGGCCTCCTACAAACTACTTGAATCAGAACAAGGTGAAATACCGATGACCGAGGGTGACTTTACGAACCCCTATGGTGACCGCGTCATCAATATTGGTACAGCCGGGGGCAATAGTAAGCCCAGCACGGGTTATACATTTTATTTTATTCAGAAACATACCGAAGCCATCATCCAACAGCTAAAAAACGGATCGAAACAATTTAAAATGCCAGTACGCGAAAAACGTTTTTTAATTTACGATAAAATTTTATTGGATGTGTTGAATAAGAAAACAGTACCGGCCAAAAAAGTATTTACAGCACTTTTTCAAAAGAACGACCTTCAACACCTGCTGGCATTTTTGAATGAAGAATCCAACATTAAACAAGATTTGAAAATTATGCGGTCGGTGCCAATAGGTGCTTTTGCGGCTTCGGCCATTCGCAAATTAATTTAGTGGGCAAATTGTATCTCATAAATTTTTGGCCACAATTTACCTGTGATGAGAATTTTATCGGAAATGGAATCGTAAGCAATTCCATTCATTTCACCAATGTTAGGATCTTCCGTTTTTGTTTCAGTGTTGAGCGCGTCAAGATTTAATTCCCCTACCACTTCGCCGGTTTTGGGATCTATCTTAACTATACGATTTGTCATCCAAACATTGGCATAAATATAGCCCTTAATGTATTCCAGCTCATTAAGGTTGTATAAACCATAACCGTTTTCAACAACTGCTAAGGTTTTAACCACTTTAAAGTTATCGGGCTCCATATAAGTTAAATTGCACGTGCCGTCACTAAAAATTAAATGCTCTCCTTCGGTAGTCATTCCCCAACCTTCTTTATTAGTGAAACCAAATTGCCCCAAACTATTATATGTTTTTGGATCATAAATAAAACCCACCTGGTTTTGATAGGTAAGCTGATAAATTTTATTTTTTAAAAACAGAATTCCTTCGCCAAAATAAACTTTTTTATCAATTTCCACTTTTTTATCAAACTTGCCGGTTTTAAGGTCAACAGTACCAAAGGCTGAAAAGGTTTGTGGTAAATGCTCAGGGGCACCGGTGCTTTCAAACAACTGTTGTTTTTCAAATAAAAACCCTTCGGTATATAGTGTTCTATCGTGTGGGTGTTTTGCGATGACTGTGTAATTAATTATGGGGGTCACTTTTTCAGGCTTAGGCGCTTGGTAGTTTTTGCTGGTTTTTTCTGTTTTATCGTTGTTACAGGCGTTAAGCACTAACAAGGCTGTAAATACAGCACCCGCAATTATTCCAATTTTTTTCATAAAACCCATTATACTTTCCAGGTGGTTCCTTCTTTGGTGTCTTTTATTTGAATGCCAGCCGCAATTAATTTATCGCGAATTTCATCACTTAATTTAAAATCTTTGCCTGTTTTAGCTTTGCTTCTGATTTCGAGCATGAGGTCCATCACCTTTTGCAGCGCAGTATCCAAACGTTCGTTGCCGCTTTCGGCTTTTAACCCAAGCACATCAAACACAAAATCATTATACAGTATCTTCAGTAAATCAATATCAGCTTGTGTAAGGTTTAATTTTCCATCGTTTGCTGAATTGATTATACGAACCGCATCAAATAAATGCGCAATTAAAATAGAGGTATTAAAATCATCATTCATGGCCTCGTAGCATTTGCTTTGTATAGCCGCAATGTTTTCGGAAGAGTTGGCAGATGCTTTTAAGGATTGTAATGTCTTATACGCTTCCATTAAACGTTCAAATCCTTTTTCGCTTGCTTGTAAGGCCTCGTTGCTGAAGTCAAGGGTGCTGCGGTAATGTGTTTGAAGCATAAAAAACCGCACGGCCATTGGCGCATAGCCTTTTTCGAGTAAGGGGTGATTGCCTGTAAATAATTCGCCCGGTAAAAATCCATTGCCGGCCGATTTAGACATGCGCACGCCATTAACCGTTAACATGTTCGTATGCATCCAGTAATTTACCGGAGTTTTATGGTAACAGGCTTGCGATTGGGCAATTTCATTGGTATGGTGTGTGGCTTGTAAATCCATGCCACCGCCATGAATATCAAAAGTGTCTCCTAAATATTTTCTGCTCATGGCCGAACATTCGATGTGCCAGCCCGGAAAGCCCCAGCCCCAGGGCGATGGCCAGCGCATAATGGTTTCGGATTTTGCTTTAATCCAAAGAGCAAAGTCTAAACGACCACGCTTCTCATCTTGTCCGCCCAGTTCCCGTGTGCCTTCCAGCAACTCTTCTAATTTACGGTTGGTTAATTGCCCGTAATTAAACCCCTTGCTGTATTTTTCTACATCAAAATAAACATTGCCATTTATTTCATAAGCCAATCCGTTTTTAATGATCTCTTTCACCATTTCAATCTGCTCGCAAATGTGGCCGGTAGCCGTTGGTTCGATGCTTGGCGGAAGGGTATTAAACTCGCGCATAATATCACGAAAGCCAACGGTATATTTTTGAACAATCTCCATCGGTTCGAGCTGTTCTAGCTTAGCCTTTTTTGCAAATTTATCATCCCCTTCATCACGATCACCTTCGAGGTGACCCGCATCGGTAATATTGCGCACATAACGCACCTTGTAACCCAAATGCAAAAGGTAACGGTAAATAAGATCAAAAGAGATAAAGGTGCGGCAATTTCCTAAATGAACATCGCTGTATACAGTGGGACCACACACATACAGGCCTGCAAAGGGCGGGTTAATGGCTTTAAACTCTTCTTTTTTACGTGTTAAGGTATTATAGATAAACAAGGATTGCATAATCCTGTAAATTACGGCAAAAAAAAAGATTGAAAAAAATTTTGAAGCTTAAATGATCTTAAATCATTTTTTTGAAGGATTCAAAATCGGCAAAGGTTTTAAACCGGCTTGAAGGAAGTTTTAAGTTCTCTTCAACCGAAAGCACTAATCTGCCGCTTAGCAAAAATTCAGGACCGGGTATTTTTTCATCACAGCGTTGAATAAACTCATTTAAACTGGTGTCCTGCATACTGGCCGTGATAAGAGAAACCAGAATGTCGGGTTTAACCGTTTCGGTAATATTGGCCAAATCGTCAAGCGGCACACTTTGCCCCAAATACAAACATTTGTGCCCACGTGATTTTACCAAATAATGGGCGTACAATAAACCCATTTCATGCAATTCGAGATTTGGCAAGAAAAACAAATAGGTTTTTGCTGCCGGATTGATGTCAGGTTTTAATTGATCGATACCAACTATTAATTTTTGTCGTATTAAATTAGAAATGTAATGTTCTTGTGCGGGCGTAACAACGCCCAATTGCCACATGTTTCCTAAATGACGGAAAAAAGGAAAAATAATGTTTTCGATGGTGCTTTCAAATCCAAAATGTTCGATGGAATTGGTGATCGTATTTTCAAAACGCTCTTCATCCATGTCCATTAAACAACGTACCAGGTTCTCTATCTGATCACTTTCTTTCCGGTAACTATTAAAGAAATTACCAACTTCTTCAAGTAGGCTTTTATCATTAAGTTTTGCAATGTTTGAAATCTTATAGCCATTATTATTTAAAAAAGAGACATTTAAAATGCGCTTAAGGTCAGAATCATTATAATAGCGGATGTTGGTTGAACTGCGCTCTGGGTTTAAAATTTCATAACGCTGTTCCCAAATACGCAAGGTATGGGCTTTTATGCCCGAAATCCGTTCAAGATCTTTTATGGTGTATTTGGATGCCATTGCATTTAAATTTACTTACCAACATTTAAAAAGCAGGTTTGTTTAAGACTTTACATAAAAAAACCCTCTATGGTTTAGAGGGTTTAAAATACTTATTTAGGCATGCCTGGCTTTTGTGTTGGGGGTCTATTGCCTGCAGGCGGTAATGGTTTTTGTGTTGGGGCAGTTCCCGGTATTACGGCTAAGGGCATCGAATCTAATTTCTTTTTTACGAGAGCTAATATGTCATCCGATGCTTCGCTGTATAATACAGACGTGTTTTGATTGCTTGTGTCGAGCACATAACGGTAACTTCCTTCCTTGGCAACTGCTTCAATACCTTTTTTAGCCTTTTCAAAAATAGGCGCAGTTAATTCCGCTTGTTTTTTACGGTATTCTTGTTCGGCTTGACGTTGAAATTCCTGAATGCGTGTTTGTAATTGGGTTAAAGCGTCCATTTGGCTTTTCTTTACCAATTCGCTCATGCCGGGTTCCTTTTCCTGATAATCTTTGTATTTACTTTCTAATTCCGATTGCATAGCAATACTTTCTTGCTCTAAGCCTTTGAAGAAATTTTGTGCAGCTTCGGTAGCTGTTTTTGTTTCTGGCATTAAACTAATTAAGGAATCAAAACTTAAGTGTGCTATTTTTTGAGCCGGTGCAATGGTTAAACAAGCCACTGCTGCAACCGTTAATACCACTTTTTTCATTGTTGTCTTCATGTGTTTACTTTCGATGTTTATTTAAGGGTTTAAATTTACTTTTTATATCCAAGGAATACTAATACATCATCACTTTTGTCATACTTTGCATTAGCATATAGAATAGAAACCTGTCCGCTTTTATCCAATATAAACCCTAGGCCACTTTTTTCGGCTACCGATTTAATAGCGTTGTACACCTTGTCCTGTATAGGCTTTACCAATTCTTGCCGTTTTTTAAATAGTTCGCCATCTACACCAAAACGTTGTTTTTGCAGGTCTTTTACTTCCTTTTCTTTATTCACAATCTCGTTTTCACGTTTCTTTTTCATATCCTCGGTAAGCAGAATGGCATCAGCCTGATAAGCCTTATACAATTTATCCACTTCGGTATATTTAAGATCAATTTCTTTTTGCCACTGTATGCTTGTTTTGTCGAGCTCCGCTTGTGCGGCCTTGTATTCGGGTATTTGACCTAGAATATAATCGGTATCAACATAACCAAATTTAGCTGCGCCGCTTTGCGAAAAAACAAACAGTCCGCTAAGAACCAAGAATGTTGTGAGGAGGATTTTTCGTGTCATTTTATTTCGTTTTTAAAATTAATCATAAAACGTGCCAATTTGTAATTTATGCCTGAATTAACAAATTTTCTATAGTTCCCCTAAGGTACCGCCAATGGTAAAGTGAAACTGGCCTTTTCCGTTGCCGTTGCCGGAACCCGCGCCTGTAATTGGATCGAAGCCCCAACCATAATCAACACCAAGTAAACCAAACATGGGTAAAAACACTCTTAAGCCAACCCCTGCACTGCGTTTAACTTGAAAGGGATTAAACGATTTGAAATTTCCCCACGTATTACCGGCTTCAGCAAAACCCAAAACAAATATAGTCGCCGAAGGATTTAAACTCACCGGATAACGAAGCTCCATGGTATAGCGCGCAATAATTGGATCACCGACGGAAGAAGACACCGAATTATCTTGATAACCGCGTAGACCAATAATTTCACGGGCCACAAAATTTTGAAAACCACTTATCCCGCTTCCTCCCATATAAAACCGTTCAAATGGCGAAATGCCGGTTCGGCTGCTATATGGGGCTAAAAAGCCGTAACCCACTTTGGTGCGCAACACTAAATTACGCGCTTCTGTGCCTTCTGCCGCTTTTTTATTGGTAAGTTGGGTAAACCATTCGGCGGTGAATTTATACTTCTGATATTCGATAAAACGGTAGCGTTGTTCATCACTTAGCCCAACATAACTTTTATTATTGAAGAGTGAATATGGAGGTGTGAACTGACCGCTAAACACAAAGTTTGAACCCGATTTAGGATAAATCGGTTGATCAACGGAATTACGTGAAATGTTAACCCCTAAATTAAGATCATTCGCAAAGCCTGTTTTAAAAACAAAGGAGGGGTATTGAATTAATTCGTAATGATTGTAACTTAAGTGGGCGTACATGTTAAAATAATTATCAGGCCATTTTAAACGACGGCCCAATCCTACCGAGGCGCCCCAAATACTCATACTCGAGCGAAGTGGATTAATGACTCTACCGGTATCGGTATTAACGTATTTTTTTTCAGCCGAATTATTAAATAACGAGTGAAAAGCAGAAACGGTTAAAGAGTTTGGTTTTTTACCGCCTAACCAAGGTTCGGTAAATGAAAAATTATAAGACTGATAATATGCCCCATTGGTTTGAGCGCGTATGCTTAACCGCTGACCGTCGCCACTAGGAAGCGGGCGCCAGGCCGATTTTTTAAACATGTTACGGGTAGAGAAATTATTAAAGGTTACACCCAGCGTTCCAATAACACCTAAGCCCCGCGAGGTTGTGCTGGCAATACCGGTGTTGTAATTAGCCCTTCCGCCCCAGCCACCGCTTAGTTCAATTTGATCACTAGGTTTTTCTTCAACCACGTATTCAATATCAACAGTTCCGTCAGCCGCATTAGGCGTTGGATGAACATCCATTTTTTCGGGATTAAAATAACCCAGTTGTGATAATTCGCGGTTGGTACGTATAATGTCTGAACGGCGGAATAATTGCCCGGGCTTCGTTCTGATCTCACGATAAATAACATGATCGTTGGTTTTATCGTTACCCTTAACCGTTACCTTATTAATTGTAGCTTGTTTGCCTTCATACATGCTTATGTCAAAGTCAATAGTATCGTTGTGGATATTGCTTTCTTGTTGATTCACTTGAAAAAATAAATAACCATCATCGAGGTACAAACTCGAAATATCATAACCGCTCGGATTCATGAATAATTTTTGTTCGAGTTTACTCTGATCGTATACATCACCGGCACGAATGTTTAATACAGTGTCGAGCTGACCACTGCGGTACTTGGTGTTACCGAACCAATTAAATTTTCCAAAATAATATTTATGTCCTTCATCAATAACTACATCAATGGCTACGCGGTTATCGCTCACAAAATACACCGTGTCGCGCACCACTCTGGCATCGCGATAGCCTTTGGCATTATATTTTGCCGCAATGGCGGGTAAAGCTTTTTCTAGGTTGTCTTCCAAATATTTACCTGAATTAAAAGGGTTGTACCAGCGAAAGGCTTTGCTGTCTTCCAAGCTGCGAAGTAGTTTCCAAGTTTTAATAACCGTGTTACCCACTATATTAACATCCTGAATTCTGACTTTTCTTCCTTTGTTAACACGAATGGTAATAATGGTATGTGGCGATTTAGTGCTTGAATCGCGCACTTGACTTATGTCAACTTTATTAAAATAATACCCCTTTTCGTTATAATGATCGCGCACGGTATTTTTGATGGTGCCAATCATGTAGTCCGTTACGACACGTTCTTTCAGCAATCTAATTTTTGCGCGAATTTCATCGGCATCACTTTTTTTCACGTCACCTTTAAATGCAAACTTGGTAAGCCGTGGCCGTTCAATGACCTTAATTACCAGAAATATGTCGTTACCCACAACCTTTTCTTGTTTAATCTGAATGTCTTCAAACATCCCTTGTTTCCAAAGTTTTTTTATGGCATCGGTAACTTTATCGCCTGGTAGTGTCACCTCATCCCCTTCGCTGAGACCTGATAAAAGCGCAATAACATTTTTGTCGGTGCTGTTAGCGCCATCAATTCTTATCGCTGCAATGCGGTATTTTTTTTTGTTTTTGGCATTCTCTAAAAACAAACTGTCGTTTGATTGTGCCATGGCATTTACAGCAATGATCAGAAGAATACTGATTTTATAGAACCGCTTGATCATTTTAGTTATTGCTGATTTGTTCGCTGGTTTTACCAAAGCGACGTTCGCGATTTTGATAGGATAGGATAGCTTTATAAAATTCGTTTTTTCTGAAATCAGGCCAGAACACATCGGTAAAATAAAACTCAGCGTATGCCAGCTGCCAAAGCAAAAAATTGCTAATGCGGTGTTCGCCACTGGTTCTTATCATGAGTTCAGGATTGGGATAGGCATGTGTACTCAAATTGTTTTGGATAAGATCGTCGCGTATATTTTCGCTTTTTAACTCCCCGGCCTCAACTTGTTTAGCAATCTTTTTGACGGCTTCTGTAATTTCCCATTTGCTTGAATAACTCAAGGCAAGAATAAGTGTCACTTTTGAATTCCCTGCCGTAAGATCAATCGATTCCTGCAATTCGGTTTGACAGGATGCCGGCAAACTCAAAATATCCCCTATAACCTGTAAACGCACCCCTTTTTTATGCAAGTTGGGCGTTTCCATGCTAATGGTGGCAACTAATAACTCCATTAAACCATCTACTTCTTCCTTCGGGCGATTCCAGTTTTCGGTACTAAAGGCATACAAGGTGAGGTATTTTACGCCAATTTCGCCACAAGCCTCTACTATTTCGCGCACCGAATTAACCCCTTCGTGATGGCCAAAAATTCGGTCTTCTCCTTGCTGTTTAGCCCAACGACCGTTTCCGTCCATTATAATGGCTACGTGCTTTGGAATGTTATTTTTGTCGATAGATGCTTGTAAATCCATGTGTTAAATGGGGTGGGCAAAGATAGTAAAATAGTAAAATTCAACTAATTAAATCAAGGTCTTTTTAGTTTTTTAACAGCAATTGCAATCCCCTGTGTCAACAACTCGTATTTCCCCATTCGTAAGGGGTTTCGGGGCATGTGTGTGCAGCAAAATGATAAGACGCTTGGAACCCGCAAAAAGTTACAATTTCGTAAAGCGTTTTATTTCTTTCCCGTTTACAAGCAGTGTTTCATTAAACATAAGCGGGGGCCTAACCCATAAATTTTGCCCTTCGGGCTGATAAGTAGCTTTATAAACTACTAGTTCTTCCATGCTTTCACTGTGGTGTGCAATGCCAATTACCTCGTATATAGAGCCTTTGTAATGTTTGTATTGACCGGTCTCGATTTTTATACTTTCCATAATTTCAATTCTTTCGCCTTTGATTTGTGCATTCACTTGCCCTGCCAGTCCATTGAAAGTGCGTAGGCCCGATTCTACGCTTTTTCAAAATACGACTTAACTCGTATGATCGGCAACAATCAGCCAATTGCCATTAATTTTTTTCCATAACAAAGTAAAATAACCGCCGGCCGGTTTATCCTTTTTTAATTGCCACTGACCAATTAGGAATATACTTTCGGGCGAAAGTAAAGTTGCTTCCTTTATACTAAATGTTAATATTCCCATCTCTGCTTTAGTGGGGTATGACTTCTTGTAATTGTTTAGCGTTTTTTGCCATCCATATGTAATACCACTCTTCCCAATAAATTTTAAACTATCGTTGCTCCAATAGTACTTCATAAATCCTTCTATATTCCCTTCATTCCAAGCTTTTTCCTGAGCATTCATGTTCTCTAAAACCTTGGCTACTTCAGTTTGTGAAAACGAAACGAAGGAACAAATCATAAAAAAAATAAAAATTACTTTTTGCATAAGGCTAAATTTAAACAAAATGTCCTATCTTTGTTAACCGTTCTTTTATACACTTATTAAGAAAAGCAGAGGGATACGCCCTGTGAAGCTTTACCAACCCTTTTTTAATCTAAAATTGGCGGCCACTGAAAAAATCTTTTGTCGTTAAATTTTTCATTTTTAAAAGAAGGTGGGAATTCGTTCCTGACAATTTCAGGAAAAAATAAGTCGGAGACAATTAGTAACAATTTTTTAAAACAACTATAAACTAATCCCTTCCGATCAAAAACCGGAGGGGATTTTTATTTTAATTTATGAGCTCAATTTATTCAGAACTTGAAAAACGTGTATTGGTAATTGATGGTGCTATGGGTAGCATGATTCAACAATACAAACTCGAAGAAAAAGATTTTCGGGGCAAACGTTTCTCTGACTGGCCTAAAGACCTTCAGGGCAATAACGATTTGCTTTCGATAACCCAACCGGTTATTATTAAAACCATTCATAAGGAATATTTAAAGGCCGGCGCCGATATTATTGAAACGAATACGTTTAGCGCCACTACCATTGCTATGGCCGATTACGAAATGCAATCACTTGCCTATGAATTAAATTTTGAATCGGCTAAAATTGCCAAAGAAGCCGTACAGGAATTTTATAAAGAGTTTCCTGAATTTGCTGCCATTCCAAAATTTGTTGCCGGCGCCCTAGGGCCAACTAACCGAACCCTGTCGCTCTCTCCCAATGTTAACGACCCGGGTTTCAGAGCCATTACTTTTGATGAACTGGTAACGGCTTATACCGAACAGGTGAAAGGACTCATTGATGGTGGAGTAGATCTGCTTTTAGTGGAAACTATTTTTGACACTCTAAATGCCAAGGCGGCCTTATTCGCCATACAAACCTATTGCGAAAAAATAGATCGCAAAATGCCGGTTATGGTGTCGGGTACCATCACCGATGCTTCCGGAAGAACCCTTTCAGGACAAACTACTGAAGCTTTTTTAAATTCAGTGTCGCATGTCGACTTGCTAAGCGTGGGCTTAAATTGCGCACTGGGCGCTAAAGACATGCGTCCTTACTTGGAAGAGCTTTCAGATAAAGCTCCTTTTTATGTGAGCGCTTATCCCAATGCCGGTTTACCCAATCAGTTTGGTGAATACGATCAAGATGCTCATGAAATGGGACATCAAATTGAAGACTTTTTAAAAGCAGGGTTTTTAAATATTGTTGGTGGATGCTGCGGCACCACACCCTCACACATTAAACGCATTGCCGAATTAGCCAAAGATGCCAAGCCGCGCAAACGACCAGTTGCAGATACCCTCATGCACCTAAGTGGGTTGGAGCCCTTAACGCTTCGTCCGGAAAGTAATTTCTTAAACGTTGGTGAACGTACCAATGTTACGGGTTCTAAAAAATTTCTGCGTTTAATTAATGAAGGCAATTACGAAGAAGCTTTATCTATTGCCAAAGATCAGGTAGATGGCGGAGCACAGGTGATTGATGTGAACATGGATGAAGGCATGCTCGATAGCGAAGCAGCAATGACCACTTTCTTAAACCTCATCGCCTCCGAACCCGATATTTCAAGAGTGCCCATCATGATTGACTCTTCAAAATGGTCGGTTATTGAAGCGGGTTTAAAATGTGTGCAAGGTAAAGCCATTGTAAATTCAATCTCCTTAAAAGAAGGTGAAGAAAAATTTATTGAATACGCGCACAAGGTAAAACAATATGGTGCAGCAGTGATTGTGATGGCCTTCGACGAAGTTGGACAAGCCGATACGTTTGAACGTAGAAAAATAATCTGTAAACGTGCTTATGATATTTTAGTTAATAAAGTTGATTTCCCGCCTCAGGATATTATTTTCGATCCCAATATTTTTCCGGTGGCTACCGGCATGGAAGAGCATCGCCTCAATGCCCTCGACTTTTTTAATTCTACCAAATGGATTAAAGAACATTTGCCACACGCTAAAGTTAGCGGAGGTGTAAGTAATGTGTCTTTCTCTTTCAGAGGTAATGACCACGTACGCGAAGCCATACACAGTGCCTTTTTATACCATGCTGTAAAAGCGGGTATGGACATGGGCATTGTAAATCCATCGCAACTGGTCATTTATGACGAGATAGATAAAACCTTATTGGAATTGGTTGAAGATGTGCTTTTAAACCGTCGTGATGATGCTACCGAACGTTTGGTGGAACACGCCGAATCGTTAAAGGGTGTTACCAAAGAAAAAACCGAAAAAGATGAAGCCTGGCGCAAAGGCACGGTTGAAGAGCGTTTGAGCTATGCCTTAGTAAAAGGTTTGGTAGAATACATTGATGTGGATACCGAAGAGGCGCGTCTTGAATTGGGTCGGCCTTTACATGTTATTGAAGGTCCGTTAATGGATGGGATGAACATTGTCGGAGATCTTTTTGGAAGCGGAAAAATGTTTTTACCTCAGGTAGTTAAAAGTGCCCGTGTGATGAAAAAAGCCGTTGCCTATCTCGAACCCTTTTTGCAAGCTGAAAAAGAAAGCAATCGTTTAGCGGGCATTGTAGGCGATGGGCGCCAAAATGCCGGAAAAATTTTAATGGCTACGGTTAAAGGTGATGTGCATGATATAGGTAAAAATATTGTGGGTGTGGTTTTGGCCTGTAACAATTATGAAATCATTGATCTAGGTGTGATGGTATCGGCTGACCGCATTTTAGAAGAAGCTAAAAAACACAATGTTGATATTATTGGTTTAAGCGGACTTATCACTCCTTCATTAGACGAGATGGTACATGTAGCTAAAGAAATGGAGCGCCAGGGCTTTAAAATTCCTTTATTAATTGGCGGTGCTACCACCTCTAAAGTGCACACGGCGGTTAAAATCGCACAAAATTATTCAGGACCGGTAGTGCATGTAAACGACGCTAGCAAATCGGTTCCCGTAGCTTCCTGTTTAATTTCAAACGAGTTTCGTGCTGATTTTCTTTCTCAAATAAATAAAGATTACGAGCGCCTTCGAGAACAAAATAAAAACGCGCAGTCTCAAAATAAATTTGTTAGCGTTGCTGAAGCCCGTCAAAATAAATTTAAAATTGACTGGGCTAAAACTGAAATAACAAAGCCTGCTTTTATTGGCAACAACGTCTTTGATAATTACAGTCTCAAAGAAATTTCTGACTATATCGATTGGACGCCTTTCTTTCACAGTTGGGAATTAAAAGGCTCTTACCCAAAGATTTTAAAAGATCCGGCCCGTGGTGAAGAGGCTACAAAATTGTTTAAAGAAGCTCAAGAAATGCTTCAGAAAATAATCGCCGAAAAATGGTTGACTGCCCGAGCGGTGATAGGTTTTTACCCTGCCAATACCGTTAACGACGATGATATTGAAGTGATTTATGAAAATGGAAATGTCACCAAACACGTATTTCATTCTATTCGTCAACAAACTAAAAAACCAGCCGGACAATATAACACGGCTTTAGCCGATTTTATAAAGCCAAAGGAAAACGCTTCAACCTCTTCGGATTATATTGGTGCCTTTGCCTTAACAACCGGTATTGGTATAGATGAGCATGTTGCGCGTTTTGAAAAAGATCACGATGACTACAGTGCCATTATGCTGAAAGCCCTTGCCGATAGATTAGCCGAGGCTTTTGCCGAATTGATGCATAAAAAAGTACGTCGTGAATTTTGGGGGTATGCAAAAAATGAAACATTCAGTAATGAAGAGTTGATTAAAGAAGAATACGCCGGCATTCGCCCCGCACCGGGATATCCGGCGCAACCCGATCATACCGAAAAATTAACCATATGGAAATTATTGGATGTGGAAAAAAACACCGGCATGCAATTAACCGAAAGTTTAGCCATGATTCCAACGGCAGCTGTTAGTGGCTTATACTTGGCTCACCCCGATTCGCATTACTTTGGAATTGGCAAAATTACCAAAGAACAAGTTGAAGATTATGCGAAACGCAAAAACATGGATTTTGATGTGGTTGAAAAGTGGCTTGGCCCGGCCTTGGCTTATTAGTGATTAATCTGGAAGAAGCAGGTTAAAACAAATTACTGAACAAATTAAAAATGCTATTGCGGTGATGATAATCACTGCTAACAAATTTGGTTGCGCTAATAACAAGGCAAAAACTAAACCAATAATTCCACTGATTAGTAATGAAAGAATAACGATGCTTATTGAAATAATTAGCCTGTATGGCCATTTTTTATCAAGCCACTTGTGATTATTTATTTTGTCAATAAACTTTAAACTCAGTTCAATGGCAAGCGAAATGGTCAATATACCGAACAATGCTAATAGGCTTGCAATTCCCCAAGCATTATTTAGTGAAACTGCAATAAGGCAAATGGAAACTAATCCGATAATAAAAAGAAAGTAGACTGCGATGAGTCGAAACACACCTTGATCATTTCCTTTATCAGCCTTTTTCAAGCTATTCCCGCCTTTCTTAAAAAAGCGATTAGAACCCAGAGTCCTTAGTTTTTTAGGAAGTGCTTTAATGGCTTGGCTCGTTTGTTTACCGAAATCATGAGTGAGTGAGGCCGTAGTTTTATCCGTCTGCCGATCAGATAAATCGCCTTTGGTGCCTGTTTGTAAACCGCTTTTGTTGGTGTTTATTAGCGCTGTTGTTTTCACAGACTGTGTTAGCTTGTTGGCAGAAGTATGGCTTGATTTGTGAAACCAATTTTCGACATGCCAACCCTTCATGTATTGACGTTTAGTTAACGAACAGTTACATAAACTCATGACTATAATTGATATGACTATAAATCGCATGTTGTTGGGTTAATAAGACGCCGCTTAAATATGTCTCGTCCTGAATTTAGTTGACACTTTTTGATTAATAATCCTGTTACAAGTTTACACATTTTATTTAATCCTGAATACCATTTACATTTGCCGAACTGGATGAAGCGGAAACGAGCTCTGCTGAGGAGCAACTCGCCAGGAATAAT
>CANKBS010000010.1 GCA_947480015.1 Sphingobacteriaceae bacterium | reverse complement strand
CCTCAATCTTTAATCTTTTTTAATCCCTTTATGGCGTCTATTGCGGTGGGGATCACCTCTTCCCATTCCGAACAGAGAAGTTAAGCCCACCAGCGCAGATGGTACTTGGTCTAAAGCCCGGGAGAGTATGTCGATGCCAATTTTAAAATAATCCTCACAGCAATGTGGGGATTTTTTTTGCCCTTTTTTTAATTTACTGAAGAAGCTTAGGGTTGCATTTAAAAAGAGTTAATGGAGCAAGTGTATAAATCCATTGAATTGGATTTTAAAGCTTATATAGGTCCTGAATGGCCTTATTTCAGGTCTTTATAGCTCCTTGCTAATACTATTAAATTCAGATTTTAAATCAATTAGAAAGTGATCAAAATTGAATTGTAACTCGGTCTCATGTTGTTTAAATAAAGACACGGACTGATCTAACTGAGCCTTATGCTTTATGCGATGCGAAAGATGGTTTAAAACCCGCTCTATACCATTAATATCAGCATACGCATGATAAACATTGTTTGAAATAACATAATCTAAAAAACGCACACTGCTTTGTGGAATAAGGTGTTGATGGGCTGTGTAGATCTGATAAACATTTTTCGAAAATGATTCCAGGTTGGTTTTAGAATGTTGATCAAAATTTTTAGCGAGCAAATGATCAAAATAAATATCTACCAACACGCCGCTGTATTTTTCAAAACCATCATAAAATAAGCGTTTGCTTTTTTTAAATTCAGGGTGGGCATCTGTAAAGGTATCGATACGACGGTGCAAACGAATGCCCTCGATAATTTTTTCTGAGAATTCAGAAAATTCATTTCCACGCACATGATCGGCTATAAAGTTACCGATCAGCAAGTCTTTATCATTATTGGAAAGATAGGCGTGCGCCAGATAATTCATGCGTTTAAATTAAGGAAATTAGGAATAGAAATTACGGCGATAATTTAATAAAATGATACCGGTGAAAGGGAATAAGACACCTTACAAATAGCTGTTTTGGATGAACCTTGCGGTTGTGCAATCTCATCAAACATGCTAAAGTTTGAGGTGTTAAATTTGCCATAGTCAGTCGTTAGATAATAGTCCCAGCCATTTGAACCAACATAAACATAGTAATCAACTAATGCGGTTCTTAACGTATAATTGGTGCTTTCTTTTGGAACCTGAAATGTGGCAGTAATATCATGAATATTCAGGTAATTTTTGGTCTGAACGTTATACTGCACCTTTTCTGAAACAGGTGATAAGATGTCAGCACCGGATAACAATTGAACTTCAAGAAAGAAACCTCTGTTTATTTGTTCCCTCAAAAATGCTGTATCCCATTCAGAAAAATTATATGTTACCGTAATAAAAGCCTTCATGCCTGAAGCTACTGTTTTAGTTGTTTTATGGGTAAGTGTTCCGGTAATGGATGTTAGTGAAACCTTGTATAAACCTTTAGTTTTAAAGACATGGTTAGGGGAGTTTAAGGCAGATTCAAAACCATCACCAAAATCCCAATGCAAGCGTTCGTAATTTTGCGAACAGTTAGTAAACAATACAGAATCACCAATACCAATGTATCTTTTAGAGGCTGTGAAACAGGCAAAAGAATCTGATACTGGTTTTACAGTTTCGGGAATAACAGGATTTAATCCGACTTTTTTAGTGCAGGAAAAGATAATCAGACTGAGTAAAATGACTATCCATTTGGGTAGAGACATTTTGAGGATTTAAATGATTACTAAAGGTAATAAATTATAGCTCAAGTTGTGTCGCAAAGTGATTAAAATCAATACCGTCAAAATTACCGCTGCTCATCATTAAAAGCACGGTGTTATTCCATTTTTTAGCTTTTAAATAATCAGTCAGGGCAGCACTTTCGGTAAAAACCTTTAAGTCTTTGCGATTGAAGCAGCCATGGACCTGATCGGTTGTGATTTCTTTTAATTTTTTGTGGGCAATGGTGTGTGGATTAAAATACACAATGGCTTCATCGGCCAGATTCATGGAATCTTTGTACTGCGCTAAAAATCCCTCGTTCAAACTGCTGAAGGTATGCAGTTCCATACAAGCTATGATTTTACGTTTACCGAATTGTTGTTTAACGGCATCGGTGGTTGCTTTTAATTTTGAAGGCGAGTGTGCAAAATCTTTATAAAAATTAAAATTGTTTTTTTTGTAAACCAGTTCTAAACGTTTTGCCGCGCCTTTAAAGGATTGTATGGCTTCGTAAAACTGAGTGTTCAGGATGCCGATCTTGTTACATACTAATCGCGCACCGTTTAAATTCATTAAATTATGATTCCCGAATATCTGTAAAGGAATTTTTTCATCGTTCACCAGTAAATAGGTTGTGCCATCCACTATTTCGTGTTTAGGAACACCGTAACCCATTTTATCAATTTTGGTATTGGTGGTTTTCTGACAAAGATCGGCCAGCACTTTATCTTCATTACAATAGATTAATGAGCCATTCGGTTCTATTAGGTTGATGAATTTTTTGAACTGATCAACATAGATTTCGAATGTGGGAAACACATTGATGTGATCCCAAGCAATCCCACTTAAAATGGCAATATTTGGACGGTACAGGTGGAATTTAGGACGGCGGTCAATAGGAGAGGCTAAGTATTCATCACCCTCTATAACGGCGTATTTAGCGGTATTACTGATTCTCACCATGGTGTCAAAACCTTCCAATTGAGCACCCACTAAATAATCGGTTTCAATTTTTAAATAGTGCATCACATGCAGAATCATTGCTGTGATGGTGGTTTTACCATGACTGCCGCCAATAACAATACGGGTTTTATCTTTACTAGCTTCGTAAATATATTCGGGATAAGAAAATATTTTTAATCCCATTTGCCGGGCCCTGATCAATTCGGGATTATCTTCACGGGCATGCATACCAAGGATGACAGCACTCAGATCACCTTTTATTTTATCAGGAAACCAACCTATTTGTTGGGGTAACAATCCGGCTTTTGCCAATCGGGTTTTACTGGGTTCGTTAATTTCATCGTCGCTGCCGGTAACAAGAAATCCCATTTCATGTAAGGCCAGAGCCATGTTGTGCATGGCACTTCCGCCAATAGCAATTAAATGCACTTTTTTCATATTCTAAAGGAAAGACTTTAGACTCGTTAATTTGTGATAATGAAGTTTTATTATACACATAAAAGTGTTTATTTTGTACTCTCATAAAATAATTACATGCAAAAAAAGATCGTTAAAGTTGGAAATATAGAATGCGGTTCGAAAGAACTTTTTTTAATCTCGGGTCCCTGTGTGATCGAAGATGAAAAAATAATGATGGACACCGCTGAAAAATTAAAAGAAGTCAGCGAGCGTTTAAAAATAAAAGTCATCTATAAATCGAGTTTTTTAAAAGATAATCGGAGTAGCTTAAATTATTACGATGGTCCGGGTTTGGATAAAGGCATGAAAATTCTGGCCAAAGTTAAGGAGCAGTTTGGATTTCCTTTGTTAACGGATATTCACGAAAGTACTCAAGCAGCCATTGCCGGAGAGGTTTGTGACGTTTTACAAATTCCTGCTTATTTGTGTATGCAAAGCAGTTTGTTAGTAGCAGCCGCAAAAACCGGTAAGGTGGTAAATATTAAGCATGGTCAGTTTTTAGCGCCAGATAACATGAAACATCCATTACAGAAGTGCATTGATGCGGGTAATGATCAGGTGATTTTAACTGAGCGTGGTTATGTATTTGGATACAATGATTTAATTGTTGATCCACGTAGTTTTTTCCACATGAATAATTTGGGTTATCCGGTGGTATTTGACGTGACCCATTGTGTGCGTAAATACGGTATTCCGAGTGCCGATGCCAAGGGCGGGGCCCGTGAATTTTTGCCCGTATTGAGCAGAGCAGGAGTGGCGAGCGGTATTGATGGTATGTTTATTGAAACGCATCCTGATCCTTCAAAAGCCTTGTGTGACGCGGCCTCTCAGTTATGCGTGTATGATCTCGAAGAGTTTTTAAAACCTATTCTTGAGATTCATAACGTTGTCAGAAAATACGTTTAGTTAATTAGAATCGTTCTAGATTATTTTTTGTTTTTATTCTATGACTTTTTTTAAGGCAGGTTTGGACTAATCATTCTTTTTGTATATTCACGCTGAAAAAAAAATCAGCATGAAAAAAACTTTACTTCATCATTTCCTATTTGTTCTTATTTTTATTAGCACTTCAAATTTGATTGCACAAACCCAAGGTGTTTTAACCTGTTCCTTTGTGCCGATTACTAAATCACCAGGTTATCAAGGCACCCGTAATGTACTGGCTGTTTGGATAGAGAACGATCTGGGTGATTTTGTAAAGACTAAATTTCGTTATGTGGGTGGTTCAACGAATGATCATTTACCTACTTGGGCTGTAAGTTCAGGTGGACCATCAACCAATGCTTTATCGGCTTTATGTAATAAAACAGATGCAACCAGTGGCGCAACTTTACCAACATTTACGGCTAAAACATTTACTTGGGATGGTAAAGGAGTAAACGGTGTAGTGAATGGTACCGTGGTGCCAGATGGTGTTTATATGGTTACCATTGAAGAGACTTGGAATCACGGGTCGGGTGGTACTACTTTTAATACTTATTCGTTTACTAAAGGAGCTTGCCTCGATACCATCACACCTTCTGATAATTTATATTTCACAGGGGTTCATTTGGCTTGGGTTCCAAAAATAGTAGACACTTGCTTTACAGCGGTTCCTTGTCAAAAATCGAGTTCAGTTACTTATACCTGTTCAATTCCTGTAAATACCGCCGGACTTACTAATTATGCTTTCCGTAATCCAAAATGTAATGTTTATCCAAACCCTAGTAATGGGTTAATAACTCTTGATTACACGAAAGCTAATGCTATTGCGGTTATTAGTCCACTCGGGCAAGTAATTTATGAAGAAAAACTTTTAGATTCTGCTCGTGGAAAAAGAGCCATTGATCTTTCAGCTTACACTTCAGGAATATACTTGATTCGTTTGAGTAATGAATACGGACTTAGTTACCAGAAAGTACTGTTGAGTAAATAAGTTTATTGTTCCTCACTCAGAATGGCGCGTAGTCCCTCTGATTCATAAATCTTATAATTTCCGTCAGTATCGGAATAAATTAAGTACACCAAAAGTTCCGGATGTTTTTTAAGAAAGAGCATTGCCTTATCTAAACCCATTACTAAAATGCCTGTGGCATTAGCATCTGATGAGATACAATCTTTAGCGAAAACTGATGCACTTAATAAATTATTTTTAGTAGGGTAACCGGTTTTTGGATCGATGTGGTGCACGAATTTAATACCATTTTCGATTACAAAACGGCGGTAATTGCCGGATGTGGCCAAGGCAAGGTTTTCGAGTTTAACAATGGCTTTTAAAGGATTTTCAGATTCTTGGTTATCAATTGGTTTTTCGATGCCAATGCTCCAGTTTTCGTTGTTTGGTTTTTTTCCTTTGGCATATACTTCCCCACCAATTTCAACTATATAGGAACTAATGCCTTTTGAATTTAAAAATTCAGACACTACATCCACCGAATAACCCTGAGCAAAGGCATTAAAATCGAGCGCGACCCGTTTATCTTTTTTAATCACGTGGTTTCCTTTAATTTTTATCAGGTGAAAACCAACAAATTGTAACATACTGTCGATCTTTGATTTTTCTATTTTTTGTTTTTTACCCGGACCAAAACCCCAGGCATTTACCAAAGGATAAACCGTTGGGTCGAAAGCGCCATAGGTGTTTTTAAATACCTCCTTGGCTTTATTAAAACAGGTTATAAAGGTTTTATCCAGTTCAACATTTTCTTCGTTGGCATTAATGCGCGAGATAATGGAGGTGGGTAAGTAAGTAGAAACTGATTTATCGAAGTTCTGTAAAATTTTTTCAATCTCCGGTTTAAAGTCTCTGTTTTGTTGATCGAAATAAGTGATGTGGTAGCTTGTACCTTGAGCCTGACCTTCAATACGAATGGCATCACTTTGCGCTAGAAGCGTAGGACTTTGGGTAATTAAGAGAAGGAATAAAAAGAAGAGTGTTTTTAATTTCTGACTAAAAAACATAGTGGTTTTGATAAAAAGTTTCAAATAAATAAACAGAGTGGAAATTAAGAAAAACAATTTGAATAAAACACGCAAATTGGGAATCACGTTTAAATAAAAAAAGCCGCGACGGTTGGTCGCGGCTTAATAGGGCTAAGACTTGTGATTAATGATTAACTATTAATTTTAGGGAGCTTGATTTTTTGCTACCGCTAATAGTTATAAAATAAGTGCCGTTAGTTAATTCAGAAGTGTTTAAACTGATTTCATTAGAACCTGCTTGCAGGTTGATGTTAGTCAAAGTTATCTCCTTTTTACCGAGTACATCATAAACCACTAGTGAAACGTTTTCTTTCATGTCTGAATTAATTTTCAGCATGGCTTTATCACCCGCAGGATTTGGGAATAATGTGATATAGGATGCGAAAGTATTTAGCGAAGTGATTCCTACATCTTTTAATCCACTACCACCAATTACAAAGTCATAACTGCTTTCGTCTGAATCGCTATTGTTAATAGTTACCAGCGCTGAATTAGTACCGATGGCAGTTGGTAAAAACTGAATGGTAAAAGTTTGTGAAGCGTTTCCGGCCAGATTAAAAGGTACAGAAGGAGCATTGATAAGTGTAAACATGCTTGAAGTGGCACCTGTAATAGCAATGCTGCTTATGTTCAAAGTACCGGTGCCTGTGTTTTGAATCACAAAAGTTTTTGTGATGGCATTGTTATAAATTACTGAACCGAAATCGGTATTATTCGACGTATTTAAGGTGTTGCTGCCATCTAAAATAGTTACGGTGTTACCTTGTAAATTAATCTCTGGAGCTGCACCTGCGCCTTGTATGGCGAAATCATAAAGCGATTCGTTATAGTCGCTGTTTTGAATATTAACGGTTGCGCTACGGTTTCCTAATAAAGCCGGTGTGAATTGTACAGTAAAAATTTTAGAAGCTGAGGCAGCAATCGTATAAGGATAAGAAGGAGAACCAAGAATAATAAAATCACCTGCATTGGTGCCTGTCATGTTTATTCCACTGATATTTAGAATGCCAGTACCGGTATTTTGAATGACAAAGGTTTTGGTTACAGCAATTCCGATGTTACTTGTTCCAAAGTCGGTGTTATTTCCTGCAGAAATACTAGTATTGCCAAGAGGAATGTTTACAGAGTTAGCTTGCACATTCACTTCAGGATTGCTACTGAAAGTAGTTGGATTATAAAGGGCCATAATTTGTCCACCTTCATAAACTGCTCCCGGTATAGAAAAATGGGCTTGTGTAGTAAACATAAACATACCTGGACCTAGGATCGACTGTACATCTATAATGCCGGATGACTCTTCATCTTGGGTTAAAAAATTTGCACCACCAGTAATGAAGCGGGCAGGATCGTGCTGGCCAATCGGAGTAAGCACATCGGTTGCGATATCGTATTGTAAAATTCTGCCATTCCAAGCATTGTTCCCAACATCTTCTTGTAGCATAATATGTCCTGAATTATCAATAGTCATGTTGTCGAGCATTTGTTGGCCCTCAGTGCCATCGAGCACGGCTGTGATGGTACCGCCTAATTCTGGATTTTCAATATCGTTAAAACGAAGTCTCCAAACACGACTTGGACTGTTAAATGCATTGGTGGTATTAAAATAAAAATCGCGGTGATTAGAAGGATCCCAGCAACCATCTTCAGGACGTAGGAAATTAGTCACACTAAGATTATTACTCAACGTGTTTAATGAAGCACCGGTAATAGCTTGAATTGAACCCAGATTCACCAGCGAAAAGCTAGTATTTGCAGTTGGGATACCTGCGGAGACTTCATTTAATAAACCGCTTACACTCACACCATATAATACACCACCGGTTAATCCGGCTTTGGTAATATCGGTTCCTGTTGTAGTTTTATTGCCGACATAAACATACACTTGCCCCGGAGTAGTATCATCCATTCCAATTACGATTGTTTTATCACTTCTGTGTGGATTGGCGCAAATGTTTTCACAAGAGTATTTTCCCAAAAATGGTAATTCGTATGAATTGCCAGCGGCTGTTCCGGTTACAATGTGGGCCATGAGTCGACCTTCGTTACCGCTTTCTTCACCATTCATAAAAATACGTTCTTGAGTACCTCTACCGGTTGCATTATTATAGAGGGCAGTTGTTGCAGGCAAATCGGCTGAACAAAAACGGCTGAAGGCTGCTAAAGTAGAAGGTGTAGTTGCATTGTATGTAGAATAGGTACTTGTAGCAGGATTCCATAAATTGACATTCTGCATCAAGTCGGTGCCGCTTACTACAGCAAGTGTAGATTTATTTATCACCCATTTGGAAACAAAAGCGCCATTTGAACCATGTGCACGGGCTATTCCACCCGGTATGGCTATTTCATGATTCATCAATAATGTAAAAGTGCCATTACCATTATCAAATGCACCTAAACCATCGGGTATGCCACTCATGGTATAACCGGCAACCACATCCGTGGCACTTATTACAGAGGTTACTGAATAGCCCGGCATGGTAGGTTGAAAATAAGGTGACTGGGAACTACTTGGTCCGGTTGCTGTTGTTTGTGCTAGTCCTGAGGTGTAAACTGCACAAGCCATTAAAAGAGTTGTAAGATTTTTTTTCATAGTTATATATTTTATGACACAAAACTATTGAGCCTTTAACAAGCATTCATTAGAAGTATTTAATCAAATCATTAAGAATAAATGCGTCAAAAAGAGAATTACTTTAATTGTTAATGTTCGCTTAATGTCGATTAAAAACTGTTAAAGAGTTGTTTTAAGCTTTTTATTATCGTAATTTTACGATGTAATTATGGGGATAACTAAAACAGAGGAATTTACAATCAAGGATAATAAAATTGCCAAGTACGCGAAGGCCTTGGCGCATCCTGCACGTGTGGCTATTTTAAATTTATTGATTAAAAAACAGGCATGTGTGTGTGGTGATATAGTTGATGAGTTGCCATTATCGCAAAGCACAGTATCACAGCATTTAAAGGAACTAAAAGAAGCCGGATTAATTAAAGGAGATATTGACGGAGCAAAGGTTTGTTATTGTATAGATGAAAAGGAATGGGAAAATGCTAAAAATTATTTAACGGCCATTTTTCAATCTTATTCAGGCAAAACAAAGTGTTGTTAAGTCTATTCATAGTATATCGTCAAATACCGATTAAAAATTTAAAACAAAACCATGAAACTATCAGAAATTAAAAAGCAATTACCAGCCTTAGCGGCGGTGAATTTCAAATTACCGAATGGAACATTGATTCCGTCTCATTTTCATGTTACGGAAGTGGGTCAGGTTACGAAACACTTTATTGATTGTGGTGGCACAGTGAGAGATGAAAAGACCGTTAATTTTCAATTGTGGGAAGCGGCCGATTATGATCATCGCTTAGCACCGCAAAAATTATTAAGTATCATCGAACTTTCTGAAAAGGTATTGAGTATTGAAGATGCCGAGATAGAGGTGGAATATCAATCGGATACCATAGGGAAATACAACCTGGCATTTGATGGCGAAAATTTTCTTTTGCAAAGTAAACAAACCAATTGTCTGGCCTCCGACAAATGCGGTATCCCCCCTGAAAAACTTAAAGTAAACTTAGTTGATCTGGGAGCTAAAGAACAAGCATGTTGTACACCGGGCAGTGGCTGCTGCTAATCAATAGACTATGCTAAAGTCGATTCAAAATTACTGCAATCAACTTATTAAGGAGTTCGATCTTATCGGTTCTGATAGAAAAGGTATTCTAAAAAAATTAGCTGAGTACATACAGGCTAAAAAGAGTAAGAACGAAGCTGTAAACTTAATTTATATCTGTACACATAATTCAAGGCGCAGTCATTTCGGACAAGTGTGGGCCAGTGTAGCTGCAAATTATTATCTTATTGATCAAGTGTCTGCATTCTCAGGTGGCACGGAAGCTACGGCCTTTAATAAAAATGCCATGGATGCTTTAAAGCGCATTGGTTTTCAACTTAAACAAACAGAGCAAATTCAAAATCCGAAGTATAAAGTCATTTATGGACAGTCAGGTGAAAGTGTGGACTGTTTTTCGAAGGTTTATGATCATCCCATAAATCCAAAAACTGATTTCGCTGCTGTTATGACTTGTAGTGAGGCCGAACAAAATTGTCCTTTTATTCCAGGAGTAGATTTACGAATTGCCACAACCTACGATGACCCTAAAGCTTCTGATGGATCGGCTCTTGAAGCTCAGGTATATGATGAGCGATGTCGCCAGATAGCCTGTGAAACTTTTTATGTTTTTTCATTGATCAAAAATAAATTATGACTCAAACAAATTCAAGTCCCATTGGAAAAGTTAAAAAACTCAGTTTTTTAGATCGTTATCTTACCTTATGGATTTTCTCGGCCATGCTATTAGGGATAGCCATTGGTTATTTTATTCCTTCGTCGGCAGGATTTATTAATTCATTTTCGAGTGGCACTACTAATATACCGCTTGCCATCGGACTCATCCTGATGATGTATCCGCCATTGGCAAAAGTGAAGTTTTCGCAGATTCCAAAGGTATTATCAAAACCAAAATTACTGAGTCTTTCCTTTTTTATTACCTGGATCGTTGGTCCGTTTTTGATGTTTATTTTATCCATTGTTTTTTTACGTGATTATCCTGACTATATGACCGGCCTTATTATTATTGGTTTAGCGCCTTGCATTGCCATGGTAATTGTTTGGAATGAACTGGCAGAAGGCAATCGCGAAATGGTAGCGGGATTGGTAGGGATCAACAGTTTATTGCAGGTTTTTTTCTTTAGTTTGTATGCCTATTTTTATTTAGAAATCATGTTGCCATTATTTGGAATTCATGCATTAACAATAAATATCACGATTGCTGAAATTGCCAAAACAGTTGGCATTTATCTTGGTATTCCCTTTGCGGCTGCTGTTATTAGCCGTTTTGCCTTAATTCGTTTAAAAGGGGAAGAGTGGTTTAATCATCGTTTTATTCCAAAAATATCGCCCATCACCTTAATGGCACTTTTGTTTACCATCGTTGTGATGTTTAGTTTAAAAGGGAATATGATTGTGAGTATTCCGATGGATGTTGTACGTATTGCCATTCCGCTTGTGATCTTTTTTGCAGTGATGTTTAGTTTGATGTTTTTTGTTGGCCTTTTTGCTGGCGCAGATTATAAAGACAATGTTGCACTTTCATTTACCGCCACCGGAAACAATTTTGAGTTGGCTATTGCTGTGTCTATCGGTGTTTTTGGTATTAACTCCGGACAAGCGTTTGCAGGCGTGATTGGTCCATTGGTAGAAGTGCCCGCATTAATATTACTGGTTCGTTTTGCCTTTTGGTTAAGAACAAAATACTATTCAAATAAAGCAATATGAAATCAAAAAGAACAATCTGGACCAGTTTAACCGGCGGCTTAAGTTCATCAGCGCCCATTTTATTAGCCTGTTGTAAAAGTGGTGCCTGCGTAGGTGTTTGCGCGAGTCCAATTGCCAGTTTATTTGGCATTTCAACAGTTGGTTTGGCATCATCACCTTGGTTTGGTGTCTTAGAACCGGTATTAATTGCTGTATCAGCGGTATCCTTTACTATTTCGTATTATTCATTATATGTTCTTCCGAAACTCAATTGTAATACCGCAGATGCTTGCGCCTGTGAACCTAATGCAACTGAAAAAAGAAAAACTAAAATCAGTAAAGCTGTTTTTTGGTTGAGTTTAATAGTAAGTATCGGCGTGTTAAGTTATTTTGAATATGATAAATACCAACAACATCAGCAGGTTGAATGTACATCTGGCGCGTTCAGCAGTGAGTCTAACGACTCTTCTTCAGATATGGCTGTTACTGATAGTAGTACTTGCAGCGATACAAGTGCTTGTAGCTCGGCTGGATGTGGAAAGTAATTGAAACTTGTTAAGCACTGATTATCTTTTGCATAAACATCCAAAAGCGAACTCCAATTAATTCAAGTTTTTTTCATTTTTGCAGGAATTAAAAATAGTATGGTTAATATTAGTCGCGAAGGAAACTTAGTTCATTTCGAAATACTTGGTTGGCATAAATTATGGGCATTTAAAAGTTCCATTGATGTTACACGTGATAATGTGTTAAATGTATACCAAAGTGATTTCGAACTATCAAACATGGGTGGGCTAAGACTATTGGGAACTTCCATACCCAACGGCATTTGTGCCGGTACTTTTTTATTTACTGATGGGAAGGTCTTTTGTGATTTTGTAAATCGCGACAATGTTATTATTGTTGACTTGAGCGAGGGTTATTATAAAAAACTATATTTAGAAGTGAAAGATCCGCAAGAAGCCATTTATTTTTTGGCTAAGCCATAACACATAATACGTATACCCACCAGAGGGTATTTCATAAAGTCTTTCTGTTTTTTTATACGATGAAATTTATCTTTAAGTTATGAAAGGTATGTTATTTGCACAATCATAGACCAATGTGTTGGGAAATCAATTGGAAAGGTTCGAATGATTTTGAACCCTTTTAAGCCACTCTTCAATTAATTGGTATCAGAGCACACAGTATATGCGTCAATGTAAGCATAAGGACTTATAAGCGAAAAATAGTGATTTACTTTGAACCCTTGAACCCTTGAACCCTTGAACCCATGAACCGCTTTGAATCACCCTTCGACTCCGCTCAAGGCAAAAGGCTCAGGGCATGCATAAGAAAATAAATTAACCTAATTTGAACCTCGAACGTCATCCTGAGCCTGCGGAAGGATGAAACTTTGAACCTTGAACGTCATCCTGAGCCTGTCGAAGGATGAACCCTTAAAACATTTTGAACTATAAAATGTATCCCAAGACTTCGAAACATAAGTCACTTTTATTTTTTAAAAATAAATTTAACTTTGCGCCATGGAAACAAAAGATAGCAATGGTAATATTCTCCAAGATGGAGACTCAGTAACGTTAATAAAAGATTTGAAAGTAAAAGGGTCTTCTTTGGTATTAAAAAGAGGCAAGGTGGTTAAAAACATTAAACTAACGGATGATACCGCTGAAGTAGATTGCCGTGTAGATGGCAGTAGTTTGGTTTTGAAAACCGAATTTTTGAAAAAGATTTAGTTTAAGTTAGCTTCTTAAATCATCGAGCAGATCGTTTAACTGTTCGATTTTTTTTGTGGGTAAATTTTTAAAAATCTCCTGAGTTGCCTCGTCAATAAAATCGAGTTTTTTTAAGGTAGTTAATCCTTCTTCTGATATAAGAAGGTTCACGCTTCTTCTGTCGTTAGGACATTGGTGGCGAACTACCAGGTTTTTTGCGACTAATTTATCCACAATGCGCGAGGCATCGCTCATACGATCAAGCATACGTTCCTTCACTAATTTAAGAGTGCAATAGTTAGGAGCCTGACCACGCAGTATACGCAGCACGTTGTATTGTTGAATGGTTAATGCGGTATCCTTAAAAAAAGCGCCGTAATGCGCGTTTAGCCAATTGGTGGTATACAACAAATTAACCGCCAGTTTTTGTTCAGGCGTTTTAAATGTTTTTTGCTGTATCTCTTTTTCCAGTTTCATTGGCAGGCTTATGCAATAATAAGAAATATTTATAAAAGGAAACACAGGCCAAAAAGCACTGTGTTTCCTTTGTATGAATGAATTATTATGAAGCTTTGTTTAATTCGATGTTGATTTGTAATTGAACGTCGTCGCTAACTGCAACACCGCCTGCTTCTAAGGCAGCATTCCACATTAAACCAAAATCTTTACGGTTAATAACACCGGTAACTTTGAAACCATTTTTAATGTTTCCGTATGGATCTTTTACTGTATTAGCAGCACCAATAGCGTTTAATTTTACTTTTTTGGTAACACCGTGCATGGTTAATTCACCTTCTAAAATGTAAGAAGTTTTTCCTTTACCGTCTAATTTCATGCTGGTGCTTTTGAACGTGATTGTAGGGAATTTTTCAACGTCAAAAAAGTCAGGACTTTTTAAGTGACCATCACGTTTTGCGTCTTCGGTATTAATTGAAGTTGCATCCGCTGAGAAAGCGATAGAAGCATTGGTAAAATCCATGTCGCTTTTTGAGCTAACACTACCATCAAATACTTTAAATTTTCCTTCAGTTTCAGCTACCATCATGTGGGTTACCGAAAATCCAAGTTTAGAATGAGCTGCATCCAATTTCCAGTTGGTTTGAGCAATGCTGGCTGACATCATTAAAAATGAAGCGGCTGCGGTGGTAAATAATTTTTTCATGTTTTAGTTTAGTTTTAAATATGACACAAATGTATGTTATAACATCTAATGTTACAACATATAAATGTTAAATTTTGATAAGTTCAATTTCGCCGGACTTTAAATTATCGAGTAATTGGTCGCCGATCCTTAGTCGCTTAAGGCTTAACACTTCATAACCCAGGGTTTTGCACATTTTTCGAATCTGTCTGTTTTTTCCTTCTTTTAAGATTACCCCAATGGTATTTCCCTCTTTTAGTTCACAAAAACAGGCTTTAGTTATATAGGCACCAATTTTCACCCCCTTCGAAAAGTCGTTCAAAAAAGTAGCATCTGGTTTTTTATTTAAAATAACTTCATATTCTTTTTCTTTTTCAAAGTTTGGATTACACAATTCTTCCACCCATTTACCATCGTTACTCAATAACAAAAGGCCTTCCGAGGCTTTATCCAAACGGCCGGCTATGGCCAGTCCTTCATAGTCTTTAAAAAAGGAAGAGAGATTATCAGCAACCGTTTTGTTTAAACTGCTTTGAAAGCCAGATGGTTTGTAGAATTTTAAATAGATGTTCTTTTTACCTGTCCTTAAAAGTTCCCCGTTCCTTCTGATCTCCTGCTCGTCTTTCAGAAAAAAATTTTCGCGGATAATTTCGCCATCCAAACTTAGTTGTCCGCTCTCAATAAGGCTTTGAGCCTCTTTATTGCTGAGCATCAATGTATGAACCAAAAAATATTTTATCCTGCGGTAAAAACTCATCTGCTTTTAAGTTCTAAATAAAGGTGCTTGCCAATTGTAAAAAATCTTTCAAATTTAAGACAATATCGTATGAGTGGTTTTTTAATCGTTTTTAAATGGCCTATTTTTACATACTTGGAAGAACTGATTCTAATAAAGCATTTAAAAAAGACCTATAAAATAGGCGATGAAATTATTGAAGCATTAAAAGATGTTTCATTAACCATTTCTAAAAACGAATACGTTGCCCTCATGGGGCCATCGGGTAGCGGTAAATCAACTCTCATGAATATGCTGGGTTGTTTAGATAGTCCGAGTTCGGGCGAATACATTCTGAATTGTTTATCGGTGGCGCAAATGAGCGATAACCAGCTGGCCGAGGTACGGAACAAACAAATAGGTTTTGTATTTCAGACTTTTAATTTATTACCCCGAGCTTCAACCCTCGATAATGTGGCTTTGCCTTTGGTTTACGCCGGATTTAGCAAGCTTGACCGCGATGCCCGCGCCAAGGAGGTATTAGAAAGTGTGGGCTTGGGTAACCGCATGAATCACAAACCAAACGAATTAAGTGGTGGACAACGACAAAGGGTAGCCATTGCCAGAGCTCTGGTTAATAAACCCGCCATTATATTAGCCGATGAGCCCACCGGAAATTTGGATAGCAAAACTTCGGTTGAAATTATGGGCCTGTTTGAAGAAATCCATAATCAGGGAAATACTATCATTTTAGTTACCCACGAAGAAGACATTGCTCTGCACGCACATCGTATTGTGCGTTTAAAGGATGGTTTGGTTGAAAGCGATACCATCAACCCCAAAATTACCACTTATAAAAATAGAATGGCCGCTTTGGATAAGCAAGGCTAATTGATTTTTTAATCTAAGAATATCCTGTAATTTTGCCAATCTAATGAGATTTATTGTTGTTCTGCTTTTTTTATCGTTGTTTGCTAAGGCCCAGATAGATTCAGCCTTATCTGTGCCACTGGTAAGTATTCATGTGGGTGGACAATTGCCTTTTGCCGATTTGGCCAGTCGTTTTGGTCCTAATTTAAACATAGGACTATCTTTTTCTTATAAAACTAAGAAGAACTGGCTATATGGTATGGAGAGTAATTACATGTTTAGCCGCAATGTAAAAGAAGATGTTTTAAAACAATTAAAAAACTCGGAGGGTTATGTGGTAGATAATGAAGGTTACCCGGCTGATGTGCGCGTGACCGAAAGAGGATGGGGTTTACACGCTTATGTGGGAAAAATTTTACATCTGGCTAGTGCCAATCCCAATTCGGGATTAATGCTTGACTTGGGTGCTGGCTATTTTCAAAGCCGTATTAATATTTACGATGCACAGCAAAAAATAGCAGCGGTTAAAGGAAATCTGCGTTACGGTTATGATCGTTTAAGTTTGGGTTTTTCGTGTACTCAATTTATTGGATACATGTTTTTAAGTGATAACAAAATGCTTAATTTTTATGGCGGCATCGAATGTTACGAATCTTTTACAAAAAATATTCGCAAAGTAAATTACGATACCGGTATGCCAGACAATACACGCCGACTTGATATTGTTAGCGGCATTCGTTTGGGATGGATACTCCCTTTATATAAAAGAAAACCTAACGAATTTTATTATAATTAAAAAGACGGATGATCATTTACAATTTACTCATACGCCTTTATGCTTTGCTTATTCGAATAGCATCGCTGCGACAACTAAAGGCTCAGCAGTGGGTGAGGGGTAGAAAAAACTGGCGCGGTATTTTGGATGCTAAATTGAAACCCTTGTCAGATTCCAAAAAAGTGTGGGTGCATTGTGCCTCTTATGGCGAATTTGAACAAGGCCGACCCATTATGGAAGCCATTCGTAAAAAACACTCCGACCATAAAATCATTCTTACTTTCTTCTCACCCAGTGGTTATGAAGCTTTTAAAGATTGGTCAGGTGCCGATTTAATCTGTTATTTACCTTTGGATACAAAAACCAATGCCAAAGATTTTATCGCGCTGGTGAATCCAAAAGTTGTCATCTTTATAAAATACGAATTCTGGCTTAATTTTTTATTTCGCTTAAAAAAACAAAACATCCCTACTTACTTGGTATCAGCGGTGTTTAAGCCGCATCATCCTTTTTTTAGATGGTATGGGTCTATTTTCAAACGTTCGTTAAATACCTTTGAAGAGTTATTTATTCAGGATGAAAATTCAGGAAAACTGCTAGAGAGTATCGGAATTAAAAATTATGAGATTTGTGGTGATACCCGATTCGACAGAGTTCTGGAGATTAAAAAAGAATTTAAAGCCATTCCTTATTTTGAAACCTTTTGTGGAAATCAGTCCGTTTTAATTGCCGGCAGCACCTGGCCTAAGGATGAAGAATTGCTGATTGAAAGTTATTTGAAATCAAAAATTCCTGACTTAAAATTAATTCTGGTTCCACACAGCGTAGATGAAAAAAGCATTTCAAATGTAAAATCACTGCTCGAAAAAAACGAATTGACTTACAGTTTATACAGTGAACAAAAACCGGAATTAAAAACCAATGTATTAATTGTTGATGCCATGGGCTTACTTTCCAAAATTTACCATTACGCTTCGGTGGCCTATATTGGCGGTGGATTTAATTCGGGCATTCATAATATTTTAGAACCTGCGGTGTATTTAAAACCTGTTATGTTTTATGGTGGCGATGATTATCATAAATTTAATGAAGCCATTGATCTGCTTAACATGGGAGCCGCCATAAATGTGGTTGATTCGATACAATTGCAAAACGCTTTGAGTAATTGGATTACAACTAAAAACGAAACTGCTATTATTGCTTCAAAACTTGATGCTTATTTTCAAAAAAATTCAGGCACTACCGAAAGGGTTTTGAATTTTATTAAGTGGTAATTGGCTTCGCTCAGGCTTGGGTTGCTTTTAAAATACTAGACCATAACAGATCAGCACTTTTATCCCAAGAAAAATGTAGTTTTTGTTTGTGACCTTTTTCAATAAGACCTTTCACCAATTCTTTATTGGAAGAAATTTGCAACATGGCATTTTTTATTTCAGTAACATCTAACGGGTTTACCAGTAAAGCGGCATCCCCGGCCACTTCCGGCAAACTGGTCACATTGCTTGTTATGATAGGCACTCCGGCTTTCATGGCTTCCACCAAAGGAATCCCAAAGCCTTCGTAATAGGGCACAAAAGTGAGCGCCTCAGCAGATCCTAAAACCAGTGCCAATTCTTCATCGGCGAGTCTTCCGGTAAATACCACCGCTTCTTTCAGATTTTCTTTAGCAATAACTTCGTTAATTTCGCTCATGCCCCAAAAGGCTGCACCGGCCAATACCAACTGGTGTTCAGAACGGGATTCTTTTTTAAATAAGGCAAATGCTTGCAGTAAATTGACAATGTTTTTACGGGGATGTAATGATCCAATAGAAACAAAGTAAGCCTTACCCTGGGTGTATTTGAGACGTGTTTGGTTTTTTTCTAAATCATTTAAAGGCTTAAAAAAAGAATGAATGCCATTGTAAACCACATCAATTTTTGATGGGGAAATCCCATACGATTCAATCAAATCTTTTTTACTGAACTCCGACACGGTGGCAATGCGACTGGCTTCCTTGGCAAATTTTGGAAAAAAGTGATTGTAATACTTAGCCGTTAACCATTTGCTGTCGTTTGGGTGATGGAAAAAATTAATATCGTGTATAACAGGTAATTGAGGACATTTGGCACCGAGCACTAAAAAACCATCGGGCGACAAAAACAGGTCGGGCTGCATGCGGTTTAATAAAGGTTTAACTGCAAACTGAAACCAGGCATAATATAAAAAGGGATGTCGTGCCTGAGGTGAAAGCACCATGGGGGTTACATTATCCGAAAAAATAAATTCCTCGTCATAAGGCCGGTCGAACAAAAACACAAAATGCACCTCGGGATTGTTTTGTGTTATGCGTTTTAATGTCTGGTAACTGAACCAGGCCATGCCATCAAGGCGATCTTTAATTAATAAACGGGTATTTACAACAATTTGCACGGCGCAAATCTATAAATTTTAAAAGCCAATAACGAATAAGGGCATTATTGTATTTTCTTAGGCGTTTTTAAAAAAAGGCGACTATTTTTCTTTTAAATTTAAACCGCAAAATCCCGATTAAAAAAAAGGCAAAAACAATTGATGAAAGCCCGTAAAACCATAAAAAAAACTATCTTTGTCGGCTTTTGATGCAAAAGAAGAAATTTATATTTGACCTTGGTATTTTATTGGTTCTTAATCTCTTAATTAAGCCCTTTTGGACCATCATCATTGAACCCAAGGTTCAGGGTCAAATAGGTAACATCGATTACGGCGATTATTTTGCGATTTTCAATTTCTCCCTCATCTTAAACATTTTACTCGATTTCGGACTCACCAATTTTAATAACCGGAATATTGCCCAAAACAGCCACTTACTGAGCAAACATTTTAGTAAAATGCTTAGTTTAAAGTTTGCCTTAGGTCTTTTTTACATGATCATTTCGGTGTTGGTTGGTTTTTTCCTGCTTAAATTTCAGTTTAAATTATTAGTCATTCTTTGCATCAATAGTTTCTGTTTAAGCTTCACGCTCTTTTTGCGCTCTAACATACAGGCCCTGCATTTGTTCCGTCTCGATAGTGTGATCTCAGTGCTCGACCGGGTAATCATGATACTTTTACTGGTAGTGATGCTCTTGCATATGTTTGGTCTGCAAATGAATGTGATGAATTTTGTTTATGCGCAAACCATTGGTTATGTAATCACCTCATTTGTTTGTTTTTTTGTTGTGCTTAATAAAACGCATACCTTTAAACTCAATTGGGACTGGGCTTTTAACCGTATGATTCTTAAAAAGAGTTTTCCTTTTGCTATTCTGGTTTTATTAATGACATTTTATAACCGCTTAGATTCCTTAATGATCAAAGAAATGCTTCCTGGAAATATTGGTAATGAACAAAGCGGTATTTATGCCAAGGGTTTTCGTTTACTCGATGCTGCCAATCAAATTGCGTATTTATTTTCCATTCAACTCATTCCTTTGTTTAGCCGCATGCTAAAGAACAAAGAGAATATTGAGAATATTGTAAAATTATCTTTTACCATTCTTATCACTCCGGCTCTCATTGTTTCAATCAGTACCATTTTTTACGCACAACATTTTTTCGAGAAAATCTATACCGGCGATACACTGGGTTATCCCATTTTGGCAGTACTCATGAATTGTTTTACAGGCGTTTCACTTACCTGTATTTTCGGTACTTTACTTACCGCCAGCGGAAATTTAAGAAAACAAAATTATGTGGCGCTTGGTGGCATTTTGGTTAATGTAGTTTTAAACCTCATTCTTATTCCTCGTTATCAGGCTATGGGATCAGCCGTATCAAGTTTGGTAACCCAGCTGATTACGGGTTTATTACAGGTGTATTTATGTTATAAGGTGTTTCATTTTAAAGTGAATAAACGTTTATTAACTTCACTCGCTTTCTTTATAGCCGGACTTTTCTTTATCAATTACTTCACCATGGATTTAATTGGAAAAGGCGGAAATGCCTGGATGTTTAATTTTGTGATAATGCTTATATTTAGTGTCATTTTAGCCTTTGCAACCGGTATGATAAACCCTAAATCGGTATTTCGTTTTATAAAATATAAATAGTATGATTGAAAATATTTCGGCAAAAGACCTGATTATAAAAGTGATAAGTTGGAGAAAAACTTTTTTATGGATTACCATTGTTTCTGCACTAGTTTCGGGTGTGGTTGCTTTTTGGATGCCTAAACAGTATAAATCTACGGCTGTAATATTTCCGGCCCGTCAGTTCTCTGTTTCCAAACTGGTTATTGAAGCCAATGCGGGAAATCAAGAGGATTATATGATGTTTGGGGATGCTGATGATTGTGAAAAGTTGATGCAGTTATTGCAAAACGATGCCTTAAAATTAAAAGTTGCCGATGCCTTTAATTTGTGGGATCGCTGGAAAATAAAGGACACCATTTTTGCACTTCATTATTTAAGACAAAAGTGGGATGATCAAGTTGTTATTAAACGCACTGAGTATAACAGCATTAGAATTGAAGTTTACGATTACACTGCCGATAGTGCTGCCTTTGTAGCCAATGGAATTTCAGATTATGTAGATTCGGTGCGTTTTGATATGAACAGAAGACTTACCGGCGGCGTATTAAAAATTGTAAAAACCGAATTCGACAGTACAGTTTTACGTATGAAGATTTTGGAAGATAGTTTAGATGTACTCCGAAAACTTGGGGTTCTTCATTACAAAGAACAGGTAAAGGCTTACTCGAAAAGTTATGCGCATGCCATTGAGAAAAATGATGGTGCTGCCATCAAACGACTCGAAACAAAATTGGATACTTTGAAAAAATATGGTGGTGCTTACCAAAACGTGAAAGATAATTTAGAAAGGTATGCGGCAAAGTATCCTGATATTAAAATGAAATACGATGAAGCTCAAGTAAATTTCAATTCCATTATCCCAATAAAATTTGTGGTTGAAAAAGGCAAGCCCGATGAATTTAAAGCACGACCAAAACGCCTTGTTATTATTCTAATAGGGGTGATAGCCGCTAATATGATGGCTTTGTTTTATCTTTTATTTAAGGAGAGATTCGGCAAGTCTGAAAATTAAGATTTCAGGTTCTTTACTTCATTAGTAATTAATACCAACGTATTGACCAAACACCTTAGATCATATTTATTTCCCTTGCTAATGCTCGCCTATATTCTGGGCAATGCATACATTATGATTTATAAGAGAGGGTATTTTTACCCTTACAACCTTTTACCCTTTGCTCTTTTTATTGTTTACACGGCAGTTTTCCATTTACAAAACCTTGTTTATTTTTTGGCCTTCGCTACACCATTGGCCATTTCGCTAAAGGAAATGGGACTCACCGAAGGGCCTGATTTGAGTTTACCTACCGAACCCATTATGTTTGGTATCATGCTCGTTTATGTCCTCATCCATTTTCAAAAAACCATTACCGATAAAAAATTCCTGAATCATCCGCTAACACTGTTAATTTGTTTTCAATTGTTTTGGATGTTTGTAACCACTTGCACGAGTACCGACATCGTGATTTCATTAAAGTACCTAATATCACGCTTATGGTTTATTTTCAGCTGCTACATCATCATTCCACATCTATTTCAAAACAAAAAGAATATCATTAATTTTGTGTTAGCATACGCCATTGCGCTAGCCATTGTGGTGTGTTATACAACGGTTTCTCATGCCAGATTTAATTTTGATGAAAAAATAGCCGATTGGATTGTTTCACCTTTTTATAACGATCATACGGCTTATGGTGCTGCCTTGGCCATGTTTATTCCGGTAATGGTATCGTTCTGGTTTTTAAAATCCCTTTCAAGAAATTTAAAAGTACTTTCCATTATTCTGTTCGGTATGTTTATGTTAGCCATTGTACTTTCTTTTGCGCGTGCCGGCTGGGGAAGTCTAGCAGTTGCCTTGGCAATACTCCTTACACTCTGGTTAAAAATTAAATTCCGTACCTTATTCATAACCTTTTTTACTTTACTAGGATTGTTTCTGGCCTTTCAAACTGAAATAATCATGATCCTTAATAAAAACAATCAGGATGCCAAGGGAGGCTTTGCTAATAACATTGAGTCCATGTTAAATATTTCAACAGAAGCTTCCAACCTTGAACGATTAAACCGATGGAGTTGTGCTATTCGTATGTGGCAAGATAAACCGGTGTTTGGCTGGGGCCCCGGAACATACATGTTTAAATACGCACCTTATCAGCTTAGTCGCGACCTTACTATCATCAGTACTAATTTCGGAACGGTAGGCAATGCGCATAGTGAATATCTGGGACCCTTGTCAGAACAAGGGATTCTTGGTTTAGTGGGGGTTATTATTTTATTATTTTATGTCACTTCCCTGGGTTATCGATTGGCTTATTCGCTCGAGGATCACGACGACCGGATTTTATGTATTGGCCTGTTTCTGGGCATCATGACCTATTTTGTACACGGCTTCATCAACAATTTTTTAGATACCGATAAACTCTCATTGCCTTTTTGGGCATTTTTAGCAGCACTGGTATGCTTCGACCTTTATTATACCAAAAAGAAACCGATCAATAAAAACAAGGAATTGATTCAGTAATTGTTATTTTAGATTAAGACAAATCATTATGGATATTAAAAAAACGATCAAATTATTTCTTCCAAAATATCAAAAGCTTATTCTCGAATACAAGGTAGATATGAAGCCCCGTTATGGATACGGTAAAAAACCACATGCCTTGTTGTATGAGATCATTAATGCAAATCGCACACAATTTGAAAAGCAAATTTTATCCATACTTAAATTCACTTCGGTATTTCACGCCATAAAAACAAGCGATAACGAAAGCAATGAAAATGAACCGGCATGGAATAACGGTTTCTTTCCGGGACTCGACGTGGTTGCTTTGTATACAATTCTGAATGATTTGAAGCCAAAAAAATACATTGAAATTGGTTCAGGAAATTCAACAAAAGTGGCACGAAAAAGCATTAAGGATAATCAGTTAGAAACTAAGTTGATTTCCATCGACCCCTTTCCACGTGCAAACATCGATCATTTGGCGGATCAAGTTATTCGTAAACCCCTTGAGAACATGGACGACTATAGCATGATCACAGAGGGATTAGAAGCCAATGACATATTATTTATTGATAATTCACACCGTACTTTGCCAAACTCAGATGCAACGGTTTGTTTTCTTGAATTACTCCCTCAATTAAAACCGGGTGTTATTGTGCATATCCACGATATTTATTTGCCTTACGATTACCCGCAAGACATGTGTGATCGTTTTTATTCCGAACAATACATGCTTGCCGCATTTTTGTTGGCTAATCCTAAAAAGTACGAAGTTATCTTTCCTTGTATTTTTGTTAGTGAAGATAAAGTTTTAGCAAAACAACTTGACCCCCTTTGGAACAGCGAGAATACGAAAAATGTTGAAAAACACGGTGGCTCTTTTTGGTTTAGGGTGAACTAAATTAAAAATGCAAATCAGATACTTTTAAACTCAACAAAGCAATATCATCCGGAAAATCATTTTCTCCTTTAAACTCTTCAGCATAATTAATTAACGCTTGATTCAGTAATTCAGGATCATTTTTTTCGTTTTTAAGCAAGATGTCTTTTATTGCGTCTATGGAAACCGTGTCGTGAGAACTGTTGGCGGTGTCGGTTAAACCATCGGTATAACAAAGCAGAGTAAAAGCTCCGGCATAATCAAAGGTCTCAACTTCAACATGTATTAAATTATCACTAATTCCTAAAATGGTGCAGCCTTTCATTAACTCCGAAAATTTATTTTCATAATATAAAATGGGGGGATTATGTCCCGCATTTATATAAGTGAATTGCTGACTCTTGGTATTTAATTTGGCAATAAATAAGGATACAAATTTTTCAGTATGGGTATTGGATAAAACACGTTTGTTTAGTTCGAGCACAATGTCTTTTAAGTTATGTGTGTAGTTGATCAAACTATGCAAAGTGGCCTGTATATTGCTCATAAGCAAGGCTGCCGCCACGCCTTTGCCGCTCACATCGGCCAAACAAAAAATAAATTCGTGATTGTTGAGTTTAATAAAATCGTAATAATCGCCACCAACTTGTTGATGCGGTAAATATTTGGCCGCAACTTTTAAGGCATCGGTATGTGGTAGTTTTTGCGGAAAAAGCATTTGCTGCATGCTTTGTGCCAATTCTAATTCTTTTTTTATCTGCGCTTGTTGGATGTGTTCTTTGTATAATTTTTTATTTTCAATGGCAACAATAATAATATTGGTGAGTGTTTGAACATAAGGCAGATGTTTGATGGCCGCACTTAATTCGAGTTTTTCCTGATTCACGTCGCCCAACAACACAAAGGCCAAGGGCGTTTTCTTATGAAATACAGGAATCACAATTTCAAAACTTTTACTCAGTTCGCCTTTACTAAACGTGATGGTTTCAATTTCACTGATGGCCAGCAACTCCTTTTCAAACACCACATGGTTAAAGGCTTCGGTAACCCCATATTTTAAAATACACTTCCAGTCACCATCAAAATGAAAAAGAACCAGTTTACCAACACCCAAACGGTTTTCAAGAATATGTTGATAAAGATCGAGTAATTGACCGGTAGAAAAATTATTGTTGATTGCTTTGGTAACTTCAAGCAAAGCATTCAGTTTTAGATCCTGAATGAGCTTTTGCTTCGATATTTTAGTTCCTTCAGCCATTTAGGTTAGATAGACAGCTTCTTTTTTACTTTTCGAGAAATCAGCTTCTACGCGTTCCTGAAGCGTGGTGCTCAAACGCAAACCAACGTAATCTACTTTAACAGGAAAACGTGTGTGGCTGCGGTCAACAAGAATAACCGTATTGATTTTTTTAACCGGTTTATCTAAAAATAAACGCACCGCATACATCAATGTTTTACCACTGTTTAAAACATCATCTACCAAAATAACGGTTTTATTCACAAAGGCTTTTTCTGTAAAGTCAATAACAGGTTCGCCTTCCCAGGGTTTATTTTTATCTAAAGCAATCTTACCTAAAGTTATTTTTATGGGTGAAATGGTTTTAAGCCGTTTGCATAGGTGAGCAGCTATTTTGTAACCATTGCCTTCTATACCAACTACCAGCAATTCCTTTTCTTCAAAATTATTTTCATAAACTTCATAAGCTAAACGATCGAGTTTTTGCTGAATTTGAAGTGTGTCTAATATTTTTACTTTTTTATCCATAAAAAAATTCAATTTTAAAAACAAATTTTGGCTTAAACGGTTTAGGTAAAATTAATGAAAAGCAGCAATAAATAAACAAATGACAATTTATTTATTCAAAAAATTAACAACCGTTTTGTTAAGCTTTTTTGTTTCTCTAAAATGCACATCGTGTTTGGCTTTGGGGAAAATAAGCAGTTGCGTGGTTTTTGGATAAGCCTTATGTAAAGCTTCGCCAACTGCAGGTGATACCACCCCATCGTGTGCACCCCAGATAAGCAGAGTAGGGGTTTCGTCTAAATGATATGTGTAATTAGTGTAAGTTTCTTCATGTGCCGTGAGATAATAAATTTGCAACTGACGTGTGCTTAGCGTTGGCATAAAATAATGCGCTATAATTCGTTTTTTGAAACGATTGCTTATGTGCATACGTTTTGAAATGACTGCCTTTTCCATAGCCTTAAATTCGTGTGTCGTTTGAGGAATGATGATATTACTCATGCTCCCTACGCTTGCCAGCAAGGCCATACTATCGGCCATGTGAGTCGAATAAAACTTGACAGGGCCATCTATAATAATTAATTTCAAAACATCCTTATCGTAAAGTTGGTTGTACATGGCTGCCGTTAAGCCCCCGTAACTAAAGCCCATGACATTTAGCTTTGATGAAATTTTTAATAGGTCAATGGCCTCATGAATTTGTTCGGCCTGAAATTCAACCGAGTAATTGGCCTCGTTAGTACTGCTTTGTCCAAAATAAATGAGGTCAGGCATTATCAAATTGTAATACCTTGATAAATCAGCAATTTGTTTATACCAGTTGGTCTTTGCATCTACCCCCATGCCATGAAGCAGGAGCAGATAAGGTTTGCCGGTCTCATTCGAATAATTTAAATGCATTACAGCCTTGCTTGTTTTAAGCAAGGTGTCATAACGCAGGTAGTGGTGAATTTGTTTAGTCACTCGTTTTTCCTGCATCCTAAAAACTATTGGTTTACGCGATTGAGCCTCTAGTTGAAAATTAAAAAGGATACAAAGAGCAAGGACTTTAAAATACCGCATACCTGAATTTATTAGAATAAATCGGATTGTTGTTTATTTATACTGTTTGATTAAATGAGTCAGCGTTTGTTTCACCTTCTCATTAGGCTCACACAAAGGTAAGCGCACATAGGTATCACAAATTTTCAATAAACTCAAGGCGTATTTTATGCCACCGGGATTTCCATCGGCAAATAACTGATCAGTAATGTCAACCAAACCGTAATGCAATTTTTGAGCTTCAGTAAATTTATGTTTTAAGGATAAACGCACCATTTCACTGTAGTCATTTGGAAATGCATTAGCCACTACCGAAATCACCCCGTCGCCACCGGCTGCAATTATTGGCAGCGTTAAATTATCATCACCACTAATAACCATAAACCCTTTTGGTTTATTTTTGATCACCTTCATGATCTGTTCCATATTACCGCTGGCTTCCTTAGTCGCCACAATGTTCTTAAAATCTTTGGCAATTCGAACCTGTGTTTCCCAAGTCACATTACTGCCGGTTCTGCCGGGTACGTTATAAAGAATGATGTTTTTTTTTGTTGCCTTTGAAACAGCTTTGTAATGCTGGTAATAACCTTCCTGATTGGGTTTGTTATAATAAGGAGCCACCGACAAAATGGCTTCAAAATGTTTCAGATCGGTATGTTGAATCGTTTCAATGACTTCCTGCGTATTATTCCCCCCAATGCCTAAAACCAATGGTAGTTTGTTATGATTGGCTTTTATAACGGTATCGATCACGATTTTTTTTTCTTCCTTAGTAAGCGTTACGCTTTCGCCAGTAGTACCCAATACCACCAGATAATCTACTTTACCATCGTGTAAATGTTTTACTAAATTGCTTAAAGCTTTGGTATCAACCTGACCTTTTTTATCGAATGGTGTTACTATGGCAACGCCTGTTCCTCTTAAATTTTTATTGCTCATCTTATTTATTTTTTAAACGAAAACGCTGTTTCGAACCAATACGTAAATTAATTTTATTTTAAATTAAAGTATTCGGTAGCCATTAAGGCTATTTCATTACCATAAGCCAAGCTTGCTGTTGCAGCGGGGCTAGGACTATTAATCACATGCATGGCATTACCATGTTTTTCAATTTTAAAATCATCCAGCATTTCACCTTCCGGACCCAAGGCCATGGCTCTTATTCCGCAACGCGAAGACACGATGTCCTCCATTTGCAAACTTGGAATCAATTTGCGTAAACGATTTAAAAAATAGGTTTTGCTAAAAGCACCTCTGTACTCATCCATCCCAAAACGCCAATGTTTACCAAAAAATTTCCAGGTTCCTCCATAAGTGAAAGCTTCAGCTGTATCTTTTAAATTGAAGGAAGTTTTACTATAACCCTCTCTGTCAAACACAAAAACAGCGTTTGGACCGCATTCCGTGCCACCTTTGATCATACGTGTAAAGTGAACGCCCAAAAAAGGAAATTTTGGATTCGGTACCGGGTAAATTAAATTTTTAACCTTACTTAATCCTTTTTCGGTGAGATCGTAATAGTCGCCTCTGAAACCAACAATAGCCGAATCGGTTTTGGCACCTTCTTTTTTGGTGATCCTGTCGGCCTGCAAGCCAGAAGTACTGATAATATAATTACCGATAAATTTTGAACTTTCTGTTATGACGGTGGTTGACTCATTCTGTTTTTCAAAACCAATTACTTTTTGAGAAGTAAGTACTTTGCTACCATTGTTTTTAGCATGAATTAACTCCACATATTTTTTAGCGACATCAGTATAATCAATAATACCGGTGCATCCCACCCAAAGACCCGAAATGCCTTCACAATAAGGTTCTATTTCTTTGATACCTTTGGCATCAATTAGTTGAATATCCTCCACACCATTGGCTATACCATTGTTATAAACTTTATTCATGTGTGTTAATTCACTTTCTTCGGTGGCAACAATTATTTTTCCGCAAATATCATGCGGAATGTGATAATCCTTGGCAAATTTCACCAACTCACGTCTTCCTTCTACACAATTGCGGGCCTTATAAGAACCGGGCTTATAATAAATGCCACTATGAATAACGCCGCTATTATGTCCGGTTTGATGCACTGCCACTTCTTTTTCTTTTTCTAAAACCAGTATTTTTTTGTTAGGATGTTGCAAAGTGAGTTTGTATGCAGTAGCAAGACCTACTATGCCCCCACCTACGATGATTATATCAAAATTATTTTCCATAAATGCGAGAACAAATGTACCAAATAATGTGGAATTTACTTTATATTTATCCCTTAAAAGGCCGCTGAGCGGAGTCCGATGGTTATCGGATGAAGCGCTCCGAATTTCAAAATAAAACCATGAAAATAATATGTATAGGTCGTAATTACGCCGAACACGCCAAAGAACTGAAAAACGAAATTCCAACTGAACCCGTTTTTTTTATGAAACCCGATACATCTTTATTAAAAGAGGAGGATTTTTATTTGCCTGATTTCACTAAAGATCTGCATCATGAAATAGAATTGGTGATTAAAATAAGTAAAGCCGGCAAACACATTCAAGAACAATTTGCGCACAAATATTATGAGGAAATTGGTTTAGGCATAGATTTTACTGCACGTGATCTGCAATCGAAAGCCAAAGAAAAAGGTCTGCCCTGGGAAAAATCCAAAGCCTTTGATAACAGTGCTCCCATTGGAAAATTTATTTCCAAAGATAAACTTCAATTAAACAACATCGCCTTTGAATTGAAGATTAATGGGCAAACCAAACAAAAAGGTAATTCAAAAGATTTGATCTTTAGTTTTGATAAAATAATCGCTTATGTGTCGCAGTTTATCACCCTAAAAGTAGGTGATCTTATTTATACCGGAACACCCGAAGGAGTAGGGCAGGTTCAGATTGGCGATAAACTGGAAGGTTTTTTGCAAGGTGAAAGTTTTTTGAAATTGAATGTCAAGTAAGCAGAGTTTTAGTCGTAATTACTATTGGTCAGTTACCACTGAAACGCAGTATCAAATTTATTCGCCCTTTATCACCTATAGCGAAATAGCACATCACGAACCTGACATTTCCTCTCTGGTCTCTTTAACTCCGAGTCCTGTTGAAAATACACTAAACAAAAAACCCCGACATTTCTGACGGGGTTTTTAAATTTATTTTACTATCGTGGCTGAGTGCGATGCACTGAGCGCAGTCGAAGCCACAGATTGATTACAAAGCTTCTTCGCTAACTTCTTCTTTACTGGCCATTAAGCGTTCGTATTCTTCTTTGCTTCCAACTACCAGTTTTTCGTATTGACGTAAACCGGTTCCTGCAGGAATTAAATGTCCAACAATTACGTTTTCTTTTAATCCTAACAAGGTATCAACTTTTCCGTTTACTGCGGCTTCGTTTAATACCTTGGTTGTTTCTTGGAAGGATGCAGCGGAGATCCAGCTATTGGTTTGTAACGAGGCACGTGTGATACCTTGAAGAATTGGATTTGCTGTTGCAGGAACAGCATCTCTGGCTTCAATTAATTTTTTGTCCTTACGTCTCAATACCGAATTCTCATCACGCAATCTACGAGCAGTAATAATTTGACCACGTTTCAACTCTGAGCTATCACCCGGTTCAATCACAACTTTTTTACCGAAAATTTCATCATTTTGAGTCATGAAATCTCCTTTATTAATCAGTTGTTGTTCTAAGAACATGGTATCACCCGGATCAACGATCTCAACCTTACGCATCATTTGACGCACAATGGTTTCGAAGTGTTTGTCATTCAGTTTCTGACCTTGTAAACGGTATACTTCCTGAATTTCATTCACTAAATATTCTTGAACAGCGGTTGGCCCTTTAATAGCTAATATGTCACCAGGACTTACAGCACCATCAGATAAAGCGTCACCGGCTTTTACGAAGTCATTTTCCTGAACCAAAATATGTTTACTTAAGTTCACTAAATAACGACGTTGTTCGCCTGTTTTAGCTTCAACCACTACTTCACGATTACCACGTTTAATTTTACCAAACGTAACAATACCGTCAATTTCAGAAACAACAGCAGGATTACTTGGATTACGTGCTTCAAATAACTCGGTAACACGTGGTAAACCACCCGTAATATCTCCGGTTTTACCTGTAACGCGAGGGATTTTTACCAACACTTGTCCCGGTTCAATTTTCGCCGATTCGTTCACAATAATGTGAGCGCTAACCGGAATGTTATAAGTTTTAAGAGACTCACCTTTTTTATCCACGATACGAATCAATGGACTCATGGTTTTATCTCTACTTTCAATAATTACTTTTTCACGGAAGCCGGTTTGCTCATCGCTTTCTTCGCGGAAGGTTACGTTTTCTTTGATATGCTCAAATTCAACATGCCCACCAAATTCAGAAACGATAACCGCGTTGTAAGGATCCCAGTCGCAAATCATCTCACCTTTTTTAACCTTAGCACCCGGCTTCACATACAAGCTTGAACCGTATGGTACATTACCTGTTGTTAAAGTAATTCCGGTATTGGTATCAACGATACGCATTTCAGTTGAACGACCAATTACTACGTTAGCTTTAACACCTTCAGCATTAAAACGTTCTACCGTACGTAATTCATCAATTTCAAGTATACCATCATGTTTCGCAATTAATGAGCTGGAAGCTGCAGTATTTGACGCTGTACCACCCACGTGAAAAGTACGGAGCGTTAACTGTGTACCCGGCTCACCAATAGATTGTGCAGCAATTACACCTACTGCTTCACCTAACTGAACTAATCGCCCGTTAGATAAGTTACGGCCATAACATTTCGCACAAACACCCGAACGTGATTCGCAGGTTAATACCGAACGGATATCAACTGTTTCAATTGGTGATTTATCAATTAATACAGCAATATCTTCAGTAATGACTTCTCCGCCTGCCACGATTAAATCGCCACTGGTTGGATGGTAAATATCACTTACTGTTGTACGGCCTAAAATACGATCGTATAATGCTTCAACCACATCATCATTGTTTTTAAGTGCCGACATGCTTAAACCACGAAGGGTTCCACAATCTTGCTCATTAATAATAACGTCTTGCGCCACGTCAACTAAACGACGGGTTAAGTAACCGGCATCAGCCGTTTTTAACGCCGTATCCGCTAAACCTTTACGGGCACCGTGGGTTGAAATAAAGTATTCTAAAATGGATAAACCTTCACGGAAATTCGATAATACAGGATTTTCAATGATGGAAGTAGTGGTATCACCTGCTTTTTGAGGCTTAGCCATTAAACCACGCATACCGCTCAACTGTTTAATTTGTTCCTTACTACCACGGGCACCTGAATCCAACATCATAAATACCGGATTGAAACCCTGACGGTCTGTACTCAAACTGTCAAGTACCTTTTTGGTTACTTTAGAGTTCGTGTGCGTCCAGATGTCAATGATTTGGTTGTAACGCTCGTTATTCGTAATGAAACCCATGTTGTAATTACTGATCACCTCATCTACCTGAACTTGTGCTTCAGCAATGATCTGTAATTTTTCAGCTGGTGTTTGAATATCACCTAAGTTAAACGATAAACCACCTTTAAATGCTGTACGGAAACCTAATTCTTTAATATCATCTAAGAATTTAGCGGTTTTAGCCATACCGGTTTTCTTAACGATACTTCCAATAATATCACGCAATGATTTTTTGGTTAATAATTCGTTAATGTAACCAACTTCATGTGGCACAACAATGTTGAATAACACACGACCGGCAGTGGTATCAATTAGTTTAGTAACTAATTTATCACCTTCAAGTGCATTGGTAATTTTAATTTTAATTTGTGCGTGAACGTCAACTGCTTTTTCGTTAACAGCAATCACTACTTCATCGGCACTATAGAAAATTTTACCTTCTCCTTTTACCACATCATTTGGTAAATTCTTTTTCGACTTGGTCAGATAATACAGACCCAACACCATATCCTGAGATGGTACCGCTACCGGTGCACCGTTAGATGGGTTAAGAATATTATGAGAAGCAAGCATTAAGATTTGAGCTTCTAAAATTGCGGCATGTCCCAATGGAACGTGAACCGCCATTTGATCACCGTCGAAATCGGCGTTGAACGCTGTACAAACCAATGGGTGTAACTGAATGGCTTTTCCTTCAATTAATTTTGGTTGGAAAGCCTGAATACCGAGTCTATGCAATGTTGGGGCACGGTTTAACATAACCGGATGTCCTTTTAAAGCGTTTTCTAAAATATCCCAAACAATTGGTTCTTTTTTATCTACAATTTTTTTGGCGGATTTTACTGTTTTTACAATCCCACGCTCAATCATTTTACGAATGATAAACGGTTTAAATAATTCAGCTGCCATTTCTTTTGGCAATCCACACTCGTGTAATTTTAATTCAGGCCCAACAACAATTACCGAACGGGCAGAGTAGTCAACACGTTTACCTAGTAAATTCTGACGGAAACGACCTTGTTTACCTTTTAATGAATCAGATAATGATTTTAAAGGACGGTTGCTGTCGGTTTTTACGGCATTTGATTTACGTGAGTTATCGAATAACGAATCTACCGACTCTTGTAACATACGTTTTTCGTTACGTAAAATCACATCAGGAGCCTTAATTTCAATTAAACGCTTTAAACGGTTATTACGAATAATAACACGACGGTATAAATCATTTAAATCGGAAGTAGCAAAACGGCCACCATCCAATGGCACCAACGGACGTAATTCAGGCGGAATAACCGGAACCACTTTAACGATCATCCACTCAGGTTTGTTAACCACATTTTGGTTAGCCTGACGGAATGCTTCAATAACTTGTAAACGTTTTAAAGCTTCGTTTTTACGTTGTTGTGAAGTTTCTGTATTTGCTTTGTGACGAAGATCGTATGATAATTCATCTAAATTTAAACGTGATAACAAATCAGCAATAGATTCAGCACCCATTTTAGCGATGAATTTATTTGGATCGGCATCATCCAACAAAGCGTTTTCTTTTGGTAAAGTGTCAACAATGTTTAAGTATTCTTCTTCCGTTAAGAAATCCAAATAGCTAATACCATTTTCGCCAGCAGCACCTGCATTAATTACTACATAACGTTCGTAGTAAATAATCATATCTAATTTTTTTGCAGGTAATCCTAATAAGTAACCAATTTTATTTGGTAACGAACGGAAATACCAAATGTGAGCAACAGGCACAACTAGATTGATGTGACCCATACGTTCACGACGTACTTTCTTTTCTGTTACTTCAACACCACAACGGTCACAAACAATTCCTTTGTAACGAATACGTTTGTATTTACCGCAATGACACTCATAATCCTTAACCGGGCCAAAAATACGTTCGCAGAACAAACCGTCTCTTTCAGGTTTGTAAGTCCGGTAATTAATGGTTTCAGGTTTTAAGACCTCACCGCTAGAGCGACGCAGAATAGTTTCCGGAGAAGCTAAACTGATGGTGATTCTCGAAAAATTTGATTTTTGTTTATTATCTCTTCTTAACGCCATGTTATTTATTTACAATTTTTTATTTACAATTTACAATTTCAATTTGTTAACGAACTTGAATTTACAATTTCAGATTTTTCAACCGTCAATTGTAAATTCGTTAATCGTCAATTAATTAATCCATTGTTATATCAAGCGCCAGACCTCTTAATTCGTGCAACAATACGTTGAACGACTCAGGGATGCCCGGAGTAGGGATGTTCTCACCTTTTACAATTGCTTCATAAGCTTTTGCACGGCCTGTAACATCATCCGACTTAACTGTCAATAATTCCTGTAACACGTTTGCAGCACCGTATGCTTCCAGAGCCCAAACTTCCATCTCACCAAAACGCTGACCACCAAATTGAGCTTTACCACCCAATGGTTGTTGTGTAATTAATGAATATGGTCCGATTGAACGGGCATGCATCTTATCATCTACCATGTGTCCTAATTTTAACATGTAAATGATACCTACTGTTGCTGGTTGGTCAAAACGCTCACCGGTTCCACCATCGTATAAATACGTACGGCCAAACTGCGGTAATCCTGCTTTTTTGGTGTACTCGTCAATTTGATCAAGGGTAGCACCATCAAAAATTGGTGTTGAGAATTTTAAACCTAATTTATCGCCGGCCCAAGCTAACACAGTTTCATAAATCTGACCAAGGTTCATACGCGATGGCACACCTAATGGATTTAAAACAATATCAACCGGTGTCCCGTCTTCTAAGAACGGCATATCTTCCTCTTTAACGATACGGGCTACGATACCTTTGTTACCGTGGCGCCCCGCCATTTTATCACCAACTTTTAATTTACGTTTTTGCGCAATATAAACTTTAGCTAACTGAACAATTCCGTTTGGTAATTCATCACCAACAGTAATCTGGAACTTCTCACGTTTGTATTTTCCTAAATAATCGTTAAACTGAATTAAGAAGTTATGTAACAAACGTTCAATTTGTTCGTTTTTTTCTTTGTCGGTGGTCCAGTTGCTTGGATTCACCTCGCTGTAATCGATACGCTCTAATAATTTTTGAGTGAACTTAGTGCCGCGTGGCACGACTTCTTCTCCTAAAATATTAGTAACACCTTGTGAGGTACGACCATTAACCAGTACAAATAATTTGTCAACTAATTTTAATTTTAAGTTGTAATTATTTTTTTCATGGTCGGTGTCTAATTTCTCAACCAAAGGTTTCTCTTCAGCTTTTGCTTTTTTATCTTTAATTACACGTGAGAATAATTTTTTGTCAACGATAACACCTTTAATGGATGGAGATACACGTAATGAAGCATCTTTCACATCACCGGCTTTATCACCGAAAATTGCACGTAATAATTTTTCTTCCGGTGAAGGATCTGTCTCTCCTTTTGGAGTGATTTTTCCGATTAAAATATCACCTTCTTTTACTTCAGCACCAATACGAATGATCCCTTTTTCATCGAGGTCTTTTGTGGCATCTTCACTTACGTTAGGAATATCCGGAGTTAACTCTTCCATTCCACGTTTAGTGTCGCGGACTTCCAACGTATACTCATCAATGTGAATTGAAGTGAAGATATCTTCACGAACAATTTTCTCATTAATAACGATTGCATCCTCAAAGTTGTAACCTTTCCATGGCATGAAAGCCACTTTTAAGTTACGACCCAAAGCTAATTCACCGTCTTGTGTAGCATAACCTTCACATAACACTTGGCCTCTTTGAACTTTATCGCCTTTTTTAACGATAGGTTTTAAGTTGATACAAGTACTTTGGTTGGTTTTTTGGAACTTGGTTAATTTGTATGATTTAACATCACCTTCAAAACTCACTAATTTTTCTTCCTCATTACGGTTGTAGCGAATGGTAATAGATTGTGCATCTACGTATTCAACAACACCTTCCCCTTCAGCATTAATTAATACTCGGGAATCTTCTGCCACGCGGGCTTCAATACCGGTACCAACAATTGGCGCCTGTGGACGTAACAATGGAACCGCTTGACGTTGCATGTTCGAACCCATTAAGGCACGGTTAGCATCATCATGCTCTAAGAAAGGAATCAAAGAAGCCGCAATAGAGGCAATTTGATTTGGAGCAATGTCCATCAAATGCACTTTATCCGGTTCTAAGATAGGGAAGTCACCTTCGTAACGAGCCGTAACTTTTTTAGTAGTGATATTACCTTTGTCATCCAAATCAACGTTTGCCTGAGCAATGTTTTTTTGATCTTCTTCTTCAGCAGTTAAATAAATAATAGGTTTGTTTGAATCTAACTTACCACCGGTTACAGTACGGTAAGGGGTTTCAATAAATCCTAATTTATTTACTTTAGCGTATACACAAAGCGATGAAATCAAACCAATGTTTGGTCCTTCTGGTGTTTCAATGGTACACAAACGACCATAGTGTGTGTAGTGAACGTCACGTACCTCAAAACCTGCACGCTCACGACTTAAACCACCTGGCCCGAGTGCCGATAAACGACGCTTGTGCGTAATTTCTGATAATGGATTGGTTTGATCCATGAACTGCGATAACTGGTTGGTTCCAAAGAAAGAGTTAATAACAGAACTTAATGTTTTCGCATTGATTAAATCGGTAGGCGTGAACACCTCGTTATCACGTACGTTCATACGTTCACGAATGGTACGCGCCATACGAGCTAAACCAACACCAAATTGTGAGAATAATTGCTCACCAACAGTACGCACACGACGGTTTGACAAGTGATCGATATCATCCACATCTGTTTTTGAGTTAATTAACTCGATCAGATATTTAATGATGAGGATCATGTCCTCTTTGGTCAATACACGAATCTCAGGCGGAATGTTTAATCCCAACTTTTTGTTGATACGGTAACGACCAACTTCACCTAAATCGTAACGTTTGTCAGAGAAAAATAATTTGTCAATTACGCCACGAGCCGTCTCTTCATCAGGTGGTTCAGCGTTACGTAATAAACGGTAAATAAATTCAATCGCTTCTTTTTCAGAGTTGGTTGAATCTTTTTGTAAGGTGTTATAAATAATAGCGAAATCAGCTGTATTCACATCTTGTTTGTGCAAAATGATGGATTTAACTCCGGCATCAGCAATCAGATCAATATGGTCTTCATCTAAAATAGTTTCGCGGTCTAAAATAACCTCGTTACGTTCAATAGAAACAACTTCTCCGGTATCTTCATCTACGAAATCTTCCAACCAGGTTTTAAGCACGCGCGCAGCTAATCTACGACCAACCTCACGTTTTAAACCGGCCTTGCTAACTTTTACTTCGTCGGCTAATCCAAAAATTTCTAAAATTTGTTTGTCGCTTTCAAAACCGATAGCACGTAATAAGGTGGTAACCGGTAATTTTTTCTTACGGTCAATATAAGCGTACATAACATTGTTAATGTCAGTAGCAAATTCTATCCAGCTTCCTTTAAAAGGAATAACACGGGCAGAATATAATTTGGTGCCATTGGCGTGACGGCTTTGGCCGAAAAACACACCTGGAGAACGGTGGAGTTGTGACACAATCACACGTTCAGCACCGTTTATAATAAATGAACCTTTAGGCGTCATGTAAGGAATGGTTCCCAAATAAACGTCCTGCATGATTGGCTCAAAATCTTCATGTTCAGGGTCGGTACAGTAAAGGTATAATTTAGCCTTTAGTGGTACAGAATAAGTTAAACCACGTTCGATACACTCATCCAGAGCGTAACGTGGCGGGTCAATGTAATAATCCTTAAATTCCAACACGAAATTATTTCGCGCATCGGAGATAGGAAAGTTTTCGGCAAACACACGGAATAAGCCTTCTTTTTTACGGTTTTCCGGTGTTGTTTCTAACTGGAAAAAATCCTGGAAGGATTTTACCTGAATATCTAAGAAATCCGGATATTCGATCGGGAATTTATTCGACGAGAAATTAACTCGTTTTTGAATTTTTGTACTTGCAGCCAATGTTATTTAGATATTAAATTAATACAATTTGGACTTCTTCAAAGCTCACTGTTTTTAACTAAAAAAACAGGAAAATGATCCCGCCGCAGCGGGATCATTTTCTAGTAGATTTTACAGAATTATTTAATTTCCGCTTTAGCACCAGCATCTTCTAAAGCCTTTTTAATTGCTTCAGCTTCTTCTTTGCCAACACCTTCTTTAACAGCTTTAGGAGCTCCGTCAACTAAGTCTTTAGCTTCTTTTAAGCCTAAACCGGTTAAGTCTTTTACAACTTTCACAACTCCTAATTTAGCACCACCTGCTTCTAATAACATAACGTCAAAAGATGTTTTTACAGATGCAGCTTCAGCACCAGCTCCACTGCCACCTGCAACAACCGCTACAGCAGCTGGTTCGATACCATGCTCGTCTTTTAATACTTTTGCTAATTCTTGTACTTCTTTTACTGTTAAGCTAACTAATGTGTCAGCTAATGATTTAATATCTGCCATTTTATTTTTTATTTGTGCTGAAATTAATTTTAATATCTTTCAGCGTTGTTAATTTATTTATTTAATTGTTTTGCGACTAATTTTATCAAGTCGCCAGATTGTTTTTTCTTTATCATGAAGCGAATCTGAGCTCAACTTCAATTAACAGTTTAAGCTGCTGCGTCTTCGCCGCCTTTGTTTTCCAAAGCACCCATAACGCGTTGAATTGGCGATTGCAATAATGCAATGATATCACCAATTAATTCGTTTTTAGATTTTAAGCCTACTAAAGCATCCAACTGACTGTCGCCGATGAAAATCATGTCCTCAACATACGCTGCTTTTAAAGCAGGTTTTTGATTGCCTTTGCGGAATTCCTTAATGACTTTTGCCGGTGCATTAGATACATCGGTAAAAATTAAAGCGGTTTCTCCTTTTAAGGCTGGAATTAATTCGGCTAACTTACTGTCGTTTGCTCTTTCAATTGCTTTTTTAAGTAAGGTGTTTTTAATTACTGTTATCGAGATTTTTTTCTCGAAACATTGTTTACGGAACGCATTTACTTTTTCAACTGTTAAAGTGGAACAATCTGCTAAATAGATCTTATTGTTGGCGTTTAATTTTTCAACCAACTGCTCTATTACCTGTGTTTTTTCGGTTTTATTCATTTTTTAGCAGTTTTTTAAGAGAATAATTTAGGATCGATGGTTACACCTGGACTCATTGTGCTACTCAAGGTAATTGATTTCACGTAAGTTCCTTTTGCACTGGATGGCTTTAACTTAATAATAGTTTGAAGCAACTCATTCGCGTTTTCGGTTAATTTAGCAGCATCAAACGACACTTTACCAACACCGGCGTGAATAATGCCTGCTTTGTCTACTTTAAAGTCGATTTTACCACCTTTAGAGTCGGTAACTGCTTTACCAATGTCCATGGTTACAGTTCCGGTTTTAGGGTTAGGCATTAAACCTCGAGGGCCTAACACACGTCCTAATGCACCAACTTTACCCATAACAGAAGGCATGGTGATAATTACATCCACATCTGTCCATCCACCTTTAATTTTTTCAATGTATTCGTCTAATCCAACGAAGTCAGCACCTGCTGCTCTTGCTTCCGCTTCCTTATCAGGAGTTACGATAGCCAAAACACGCATGGTTTTACCAGTACCGTGAGGTAAGGTAACAGTGCCGCGCACCATTTGATTAGCTTTGCGAGGGTCAACTCCTAAACGGATCGCAAGATCCACTGATGCATCAAATTTTGTAGTGGTGATATCTTTCACAATTTTTGACGCTTCAGCTACGGAGTAAGACTTGTTAGCGTCGTATTTGCCGATAACAGCCTTTCTTTTTTTAGTCAACGTTGCCATTTCTTAAGCTTGTTTTTTTAGTTGGTGAAGCGATTTCCTATCGGCCTCACCGGTTAATAATTAATTAATGGATTAGTAAGGTTTTTCACCTGTTACTGTAACTCCCATACTACGCGCAGTTCCTACTACCATGTTCATCGCCGATTCAATTGTAAAACAATTCATGTCAACAATTTTATCTTCAGCAATCGCACGTACTTGTTCCCAAGTTAATGCGCCTACTTTTTTACGGTTACTGGTTGCAGATCCTGCCTTAATTTTGGTTACCTCTAGGATTTGAATTGCAACAGGCGGACGTTTGATAACGAAATCAAACGACTTGTCAGTGTAAACATTAATAATAACAGGTAATACTTTACCTGCATTTTCTTGAGTTCTTGCATTAAACTGTTTGCAAAACTCCATAATGTTAACACCTTTGGCACCTAATGCAGGACCAATCGGAGGCGAGGGGTTAGCAGCTCCACCTTTGATTTGCAATTTTACAATTGCTGATAACTCTTTTGCCATTTTTTTATTTGTTTATTTGTTTTACTGAGATCGTTCGTTTAAGAAGCAATTTACTTTGAGTTGGAAGCAGCAAAGCGCTCATTTCATTCTTAAACTAATTAATCATCAATTTGTTTATTTCATTCTAATTTTTCTCAAAGCTGACTGAGCTTGTCGAAGTCATCTCGTAGAAGCCTATTCTAATTCAACCTCACCAAAATTAAGTTCAACCGGTGTTTTACGACCGAAAATTTTAACGGTAACCTTAATCTTACGTTTGTCTTCCATCACTTCTTCAATCACCCCGTTAAAACCATTGAATGGCCCGTTAATTACTTTTACCGACTCGCCAATGGTGTAGTTAGTGGTAACAGTACCTTCACTTTCAACCAATTCATCTACTTTACCTAAGATACGGTTTACCTCGCTTAAACGCATTGGAACAGGATTACCACCTTTGGTTTCACCTAAAAATCCAATTACTCCGGTAATGTTTTTAATCACGTGAGGCACTTCACCCGCTAAAACAGCTTCAATTAATACGTAACCCGGGTAAAACGAACGCTCTTTGGTTGTTTTTTTTCCGTTACGGATCTGAATAACTTTTTCTGTTGGTATTAATACCTGTGAAACATAATCGTTTAATTTTAAACGGGTAATTTCAACTTCAATATATTGTTTTACCTTTTTCTCCTGGCCACTGATGGCGCGCACCACGTACCATTTTTTTGCAGAAAGATCGGTTTTAACTAAATCAGCCATTTATAATTTTTTTATTAGCTACTTAAATTATTTAATAATCTCGTAAGCTTGTTTCATAAGTACTTCAAAAACAAAATCCATCCCAAAAACCACCAAAGCAATGATCACCGAAGAAATCATTACAACAATAGCACTGCTTTGCAGTTCGGGCCAAGTTGGCCAACTCACTTTATTTACTAATTCGTTTTTAGTTTCCGATAAATAAGTTCCTATTTTGCTCATCTTTATTAGTTTTAAGTTTTTAATGTTTGGTTTTTAGTCGTTAGTATTGAAAACTAAAAACTAAGAACTAACAACTGTTCTTGCACGGGTGGAGAGATTCGAACTCCCATCAACGGTTTTGGAGACCGGTATGCTACCATTGCACCACACCCGTATTTAGCAAAGTGACCATTGGTCTACTCGGCAGTTTTTACGATGAAGTAATCTACGATTCGCTTCATGGTTTTTTATGGTAATTTAACAAATTTTAGGCCCGACTAAAAATAGCAAAATGGCAACCCAAAATTGGGTGCCATTTTGCCTATATTTATGACTATGGCTTAGTCTAAAATTTCAGTTACCTGACCAGCTCCTACAGTACGGCCACCTTCGCGAATCGCAAAACGTAAGCCTTTATCCATAGCAATTGGGTTAATTAAATTAACAGTGATAGTTACGTTATCTCCAGGTAAAACCATTTCGCGTCCAGCTTCTAATTCAATTTCTCCGGTAACGTCAGTTGTACGGAAATAGAATTGAGGACGGTATTTGTTTTGGAATGGTGTATGACGACCACCTTCTTCTTTTTTCAAGATGTAAACCTCTGCTTTGAATTTAGCATGTGGTTTTACAGTACCTGGCTTAATAATAACCATACCACGTTTGATGTCTTTTTTCTCAACACCACGTAATAATAAACCTACGTTATCACCGGCTTCACCGTAATCTAAAATTTTACGGAACATCTCAACACCTGTTACAGTAGAGTTTAATTTTTCAGCTCCCATACCAATGATCTCAACCGGATCAGCAGAGTTGATTACACCTGTTTCGATACGTCCAGTAGCAACAGTACCACGACCAGTAATCGTGAACACGTCTTCAACCGGCATCAAAAACGGCTTATCTTTTTCACGTGGAGGAATTGGAATATAGCTGTCAACAGCATCCATTAATTCAAGAATTTTTGGAACCCAGATTGGATCGTTGTTTAATCCACCTAAAGCTGAACCACGAATAATTGGAGTAGTGTCACCGTCAAATTTATAGAAAGTTAATAATTCACGGATTTCCATTTCAACTAAGTCTAATAACTCAGCATCTTCTACCATGTCAACTTTGTTCATAAACACAACAATTTTAGGCACACCTACTTGGCGAGCTAAAAGGATATGTTCACGTGTTTGTGGCATTGGTCCATCAGTTGAAGCAACTACTAAAATAGCACCATCCATTTGGGCAGCACCAGTAACCATGTTTTTAACGTAATCGGCGTGACCAGGACAGTCAACGTGTGCGTAGTGACGGACAGCCGTTGAATACTCTACGTGTGAAGTGTTGATGGTGATACCACGTTCTTTTTCTTCAGGAGCGTTGTCAATTGATGAGAAGTCACGAACTTCTGCCCAACCTTTACTTGCCAATACCGTAGTAATAGCTGCAGTCAAAGTAGTTTTACCGTGATCTACGTGACCTATAGTTCCAATGTTTACGTGAGGTTTGGAACGGTCGAATTTTTCTTTTGCCATAGTTGTTATTTTTACTTTTGTTGTTTATATTTTATTTTAATTAGTATTTCAACTTATTAGAGCTGTTGAGCAGGATTGAACTGCCGACCTCCTCCTTACCAAGGAGGTGCTCTACCACTGAGCTACAACAGCTTTTTTTAATTTTAGCTTTCACTAAAGCCGTTTTTTCAATCGTTTTAAAGAACAACCCACTTCACATGCCAAAAGTCCCTCTTTTTGGGACTTTCAAAAACACTCGAACCGTATAGCCAAGTTTTTTGTGTTTTTGTCGCCTCTTTTCCTAACAGCCATCAGGAAGGCGTATTTCTTAATTCTCTTAAAATTAACTCTGAGCAGCGGCTCAAACTTAATTTTGGAGCGAAAGACGGGTCTCGAACCCGCAACCTCCAGCTTGGAAGGCTGGAGCTCTACCAATTGAGCTACTTTCGCTTTTGACTAAACAACCACAGTTACTCAGTGGGGACAGGAGGATTCGAACCTCCGAAGTCGAAACAACAGATTTACAGTCTGTCCCATTTGGCCACTCTGGTATATCCCCTTTCAAAAAACAGAGCCGAAGAAGGGACTCGAACCCCCGACCTACTGATTACAAATCAGTGGCTCTACCAGCTGAGCTACTTCGGCTTTTTTCACATTTTAAAGAACTACCCCTCAAAAAGGGATTGCAAATGTACTAAATCTTTTCAACTCAACAAATAAATATCTATTATTTCAAAAATATCTTCAAGAATTTAATTAAAGGCTTACTTTAAAATCCGAAGTCCGTTGGGTAAATAATTATTAATTCGGTTCTGTAAAATTTTGGCCCATCCCAAGCCTTGTTTTTTGAAACGGATAAGTTGCAAACCTTTGGCGTTTTCATGCGCTAAAAAGCTTTCTTTTTTCAAAAATTTCAAGGCCTCTTCCGAACTGAGTTCACAGGCATTAATTTCTTCAGAGAGCCATACACTTAAGGCTAATTCATGATCCGGAACCATGTCCTTTCCTTTTATTTCCCCCATTAAACTGCCAGCTTTTTTAAAATAAAACTGTTTGTCAAATTGTATTAAAAATTCGGCAACCGCATTATTTGTTAAATGAAATCGATCGTTTTTTTTGATGATACGATGTGGACATTTTTTTAAAAAAGGCGAGAGAATTTCGAGTTCAGATTTAGAACAAATTAAATCTTGTTTTTTTTTATTAACAACGTATGTTGATTCATTTTTTGTTTTTCTGAGAAGCGCACAAAAAAAGCCTTCTGACTGGGTTTTATTCGGGTAGAAACGGTATCCAAGTCCGGTTTCAACTATGCCCCAAGCCTTTTCAACACTGAGAGAAACGAACTCCATGCCGCATGCTTCGATCAGGTAATTCACCACTTTTTCATTTTCTTCTTCAGAATAGGAACAGGTGCTATAAAATAATAAACCATCTTCTTTAAGGCATGGCAGGGCATCGCTAAGAATTTTACGCTGACGAATACTACACATGGCTACATTGTTTTCAGACCATTCATCGATAGCATCGGGTTGTTTCCTGAAAAGACCGCTACCACTGCACGGTGCATCAATCACCAACAAATCAAAATAAGATCCAAAATCAGAAAATCTCTGAGGATCGTTATTGGTAGCTACCGTATTAGAGGTTCCCCATTTGCTCAAGTTTTGGGCCAATACATCGGCCCGTGATTTAATAAGTTCGTTGGCTACCAACAAACTTTCTTCATTAAGCATTGAATTTATAAGCGTGCTTTTGCCACCTGGTGAGGCGCATAAATCAAGAACCTTAAGGTTTTTTGTGAAATCAATGCATTGTTTGAGGGCATATTCCAAAAACATACTGCCGGCTTCTTGCACATAATAACATCCTGCTTGAAACAAGGGGTCGTGGGTAAAAGAAGGACGCTGATTTAAATAAAAGGCATCTGAACACCAGTTTACAGCTTCGTTTAGCTCGAAATCAAGCTCCGTTTTTTTGTAAGGATTTAAACGAATGGAAGTAATCTTCATTTCTTCTTCGTGTACCTTTACAAAGGCCTTTTCATCAAAATGATCAAGATGCCTCAAACTGTTTAAAAATTGTTGCGGAGGGCTTGGCATAATTAGAATTTAAACGCTTTCTTTGTTTTTAGATTTTTGTGGATTACAAAGTAAGTAAAATAAAGCTATCACACGAAATGGCTCATCATAAAATCAAACAATGGTGTGCTTATCAGGAAAGGTCACAACATGAAACAAGACAAAAGCTGTATGACTATGGCTTGTTTTTGGAGGATGTAGAAGATATCATTGCAACGTTAATAGCGGAAAATTTTTTAAATGAAGAACGTTTTGCGCTGGCTTTAACCAGTGGGAAATTTAGAATAAAACGCTGGGGTAGAATTAAAATAAAGCTCGAATTAAAAAAACACAAAGTGTCGGATTACCTTATCCAAAAGGCTTTAACGACTATCAATGACCGAGATTATGAAATGGTCATATTAAAAATCATTGAAAAAAAACAGAGCCTTCTCAAATCCGGAGACGCTCAAAAGAAATATTTCGAACTGCTTTCTTACCTTCGTTCACGTGGATTCGAGACAGATTTGGCAATAGAACAATTAAATCACTTAAAAAGTGAAAATAACCTTTAAAGGAAAACCATGAATTTAGATATAAAAAATAAAAGAGCCATTGTTTGTGGCAGCACACAAGGAATTGGTAAGGCCATAGCCATGGAGTTGGCTGCTTTAGGTGCTAACGTAACGCTTGTTGCCAGAAATGAAGAGGCATTAAAACAAAGTAAAAATGATTTACCTAACAATGGTAATCAGTTGCATTCCTATCTCTGCGCCGATTTTTCAAATCCCACGCATTTAAAAGAACTGGTTGATCAATTCATACAAAGGAATGGACCGGTACATATTTTAGTTAATAATACCGGCGGGCCGGCGGCCGGGCCCATTGCCACGGCTAAGGTGGATGAGTTTTTGAGTGCATTTAACAACCACTTAATATGCAATCATATTTTGGTGCAGGCATGTATGGAAGGTATGAAAAATTCTTCGTATGGCAGGGTTATTAATGTCATTTCAACATCTGTTAAACAACCGCTTCCAAATTTAGGGGTAAGTAACACCATTCGCTCGGCAGTGGGTAATTGGGCTAAAACAATGGCTAATGAATTGGGTAAATTTGGAATAACGGTTAACAATGTGTTGCCCGGAGCAACGGCAACAAAGCGTCTTAGCAATATTATTGAGAATAAAGCATTAAAAACCAATGTAAATAATGACGTGGTTAAAACTGAAATGCTTCATGAAATACCCTTGGGTAGATTTGCTGAAGCATCTGAAATTGCTAATGCTGTAGCCTTTTTGGCTTCACCAGCTGCGGCTTACATTAATGGAATTAATTTACCGGTTGATGGAGGAAGAACCTCAAGCTTATAGAAGTTAACACTTAGGTGTTACTAAAACACATATACTTGAGCAAAACAAAGCGTATTTAACAGGTATTTTAGGGGCATGATTAAATATCTGTTTATATTAATTAATTCATTTAGCCTTTTTGTTTTTGGTTTATTTAGTGATGGTAATGGCGTCACTATTAACGTTAAAATTCCAACAGCTATTCATGCCGGAGAGGAAGTGGCTATTGAATTAACTGTAAACAAAGGCAGCATGAATGGATTTGCCAAATTGCAACTCGATTTGCCGTCTGGTATAACCATTAAAGAAAGTGAAGACAAAGGAGCTAATTATACCAATAGCGGAACCAGTGCCAAGTGGGTATGGGCCGCTTTACCTAACGAGAGTGAAATCACGATTAAATTAACCATCATAGCCGATGAAACAGATCTTGGATTAAAAACCATAAACGCAAAATACGCTTACGTGGAAAATAATGTGAAGCAGGTAGTTGAAATGAATCCAACTAATATCACCGTGGTAGCTCCTGGGAAAGATTTATCAACAGTAGGAGCAGCACCATTGGCTAAAAAAGATGATTCAACAAATAAGGATAAGCCCTTAGTGAATCCGGTAGCCGCTAATTCTGAACCAGCCGGAGATATTTCGGTAATAAGGACCATAGCCGGAGGTTCGGTAGAAAATGAATTTATTGTAAACCTAAAGATAAAAAAAGGTGCAACCAAAGGTTTTGCGAGATTTAGCGATGATATTCCGGTAGGTGTTACCGCTAAAGCCATTGCGACTGAAGGCGGTTCTTTCTCGGTTGCAGATGGTAAAATTAAATTTGTATGGGTAAATGTGCCTGATAAGGAAGAATTACTGATTTCATACTCCCTGCAGGGAACGACTCAAAGTGCCATGAATTTAGGAGGAGAATACTCTTACCTTGAAGATAATCAAAGCAAAAAAATCAAAATCCCAGTCGAGTCTATAGCATTTCAAGCGACTCAGGTGGCAACTAACAAAATAGAATCAACAGAAACCAAACAGCCTGAAAAGATTGTGGAGCCGATAATTGAGCCAACACAAAACCCGGTTGTTGAAGCAAAAGTGAATTCTGTACCCGAGAAAAAAGAAGGCAATATGAATTTCCATGTGCAGGTTGGAGCCTTTACAAATAGTAAGGTAACAGCACAAACCCTCATTAGAAAGTTTAAAATAAAAGAAAAGATCAGCAGTGAAATGCAAGGTGGTTTTTCGAAATTCATGATTGGATCGCATACGGATTACAAAAAAGCCCGCGGGCAGCGCGAGACCATGACGAGCGTCAATGGGGTTAAAAGTGCATTTGTTGTGGCCTACAACGACGGCAAGCGCATCACCGTGCAGGAAGCACTCATGATAACGAATCAAAAATGGTTTAAATAAAAAAAAAGCCTATTTTTACGGTGATTAAATATTATATGAAGAATTATTATCTTCTTTTCTTTTCTCTCCTCTGTTTAACTGTGTCCTCACAAGTAAATCCTATTTTATCCAAAGCCGATAGTTTAAGAAATGCTAGAGTTCAAGATAGTTTACAAAGCATTGAAATACAAGAGAGTTTAAGCGCTCTCTTATTCCCTGAAAATGTGACGAAAGCCAAGCAAACGGCAGATAGTTTAAAACAAGTGCACATTCAGGATAGTATTCGCAACAAACTCGCTAATGACAATTTAAGATCAAAACAAATTCAGGATAGTGTTTTAAGCGCTTCCACAAAACCCGAAATTCCTAAAGGATCAGAACCCAAACAAGATAGTTTAATTATAGATGTAGTTAAGGATAGCATTGTTCCTATACCTATACCTATCCTATAACAATACCAACACTAAGTCCTGATACCCTTAAAGTAAAGCACAGCTTGGATAGCGTGCTTGTTAAACTCGTAAAAGATAGTCTCACATCAAAATCAGCACTTGACAGTATTAAACCTAAACCTCCGCTTAAGGATACCGTAATTACAAAACCTAAGCAAGATAGCATTATACCAATTAAATTGCCCGATCAGCAAGGACCACCGATTTTTCCAGACACCTTAGTTCCAAAACAATTAACCGACAGTTTAACGCCAGAACAGATCTTAAATTATTATCTCAACGAACCTGAACCCATTCAGTTTTACAAAGGGCCAACGATTGGTGACTCGGTGTTTTACGTTTTAAATCCATTAACCGTACCAACTCAAACCATTGATGGCTACGCCCTCAGTAATCATGGTAGTGGCGAAGAAGAGGAATTTGATTTAACACCAGATACCGCAAAAGGTCCGGAACTTGGACGAAGACCAAAAATAGCGATTGGTTATGGTAGTTTAGCCTTTAAGGGTGATTTGTATCAGCGCCATTTACAGTCACCAACCGTGGGACGTTCGGGAATGGATTTGGCTATTTCACATCGTATTACCCCTTACCTACAACTTGATTTCACTGTTTTATTTGGGAAATTAGGAGCAAACGAAAACCTTCTCAACCGGCACGAAAACTTTCAATCAGAGATTAGAGCAGGTGGAGTAAATGTGGTTTACGATTTTGGAAATTTAATTCCTGCACGCTATACGGTAAGACCTTTTGTGAGCTTAGGGTTAACCGGTTTTGAGTTTTTAAGTAAAACCGATTTAAAAGATAAAAACGGTAGTGTTTATTATTACTGGAGCGACGGAAGTATTAAAGATAAACCGGAAGGATCTGCAGATGCTCAAAGCGCAAAAAATTTAGTTAGAGATTATAAATACGAAAGTGATATCAGAGAATTAAATAAGGATGGTTTTGGTAAGTACCAGGAACGTTCATGGGCCTTCCCGCTTGGGATTGGCTTTATTATGAAAGTTACCAACCGGGTTGATTTGAAACTGAACTTCCAGTATTTTTTAACCACCACCGATTATATTGATGGTATTTCAAACAAAAGTAGTGGTGATAGAGTTGGAAATAAACAAAAAGATAATTTCACTTATACCTCCTTTGCACTTCAATACGATTTAATAACCAAAAAACCGAGTAGTAAACCATTTGTTGATACAATCAGTAATTCAAGCTGGTTAGCTATGGATAATGATGACGAAGATGAAGATGAAGATGGAATTATTGATTTATTAGACGATTGTTTAGGTACAGCTAAAGGAGCTAAGGTAAATGAAAAAGGTTGTGCACTCGATAGCGATGGCGATGGAATTCCCGATTACCGTGATGATGAATTATCTACGGCCACAGGAATGCCAGTAAATAAGAAAGGAGTGGGACAATCGGATGCTTATTGGCAAGCTTGGTATGATGAGTATTTGAACGATACGCTTCCAGTAGATCGTGTAACCGAATACACTGGTAATATTTACGCCTCCAAAATTAAAAAACCTAAGGAGAAAAAAGACAATTTTACAGTTGAGTTAGTGCGTTACACAGGTTCGATTCCTTCTGATGAATTAGCTTTTTTATTAAGTATTGGTGATATCAATTCAACCACTTTGGATGATGGTACAACGGTTGTTTACACCAGCGGTAGTTATGATAAATTAGGTTCGGCTATTAAACGAAGAGATGAATTTAGAACAGAAGGGAATAAGGGAGCTGGTATTTCGAGAATTCAGGGTAAAGAAATTATACAGGTACCTGATGAAGAGTTACAGCGTTTGTTGAACAGTGAGCTGGAAGAATTATTATCGGTTAAAATAAGTGATAGCTCTGAAGTTAATGTTACAAGTGCAGCTACCGAAGAAGTTTTCTCGAAAGAGGACATTGTATACCGTGTTCAGTTAGGGGCTTTTAAAAATAAAATTTCTACCAGTATATTTAATACCAGTGCCGGTGTGTTAGAATTGAAAACCGGCGAGAGTATTTACCGTTATGTAACCAAAGGTTATAAATCAATTGAGGAAGCTGCTTCGGTGCGTGCCGATCTGGTTGTTCAGGGATACAGCGACGCCTTTGTAACTGCTTATAAAGGCGGAAAACGTATTCCGATGAATCAGACTAAGGCTACTATGAATAAGAGCTATAAAGAGGATTTGAGCGAAGACAAGATCTTTAATTCCATTGACAAAAAATTACTAGCCTTTAAGGTTCAATTGGGTCCATTGAAAAAACAAAGTTTCGAAACGATGATGGATGAGAAAGTAAAAGACCTTCGTAATATTGAGAAACAAACAACTGCTTCAGGTAGTTTGCGTTACACCTCTGGGGCCTTTCAAGGATTTGACGCAGCAGAGAAACACCGCAAGGAGCTAGAAGACAAAGGATTTACCGACGCCTTCATTATTGCTACCTTTAAGAATGATGTAATCTCCATTCAGGAGGCCATGGAATTATTGAAATAAAAGAATAGCTTAATCTTCTTCGTAATAATCAATGGTTAAACCATCTAAAGGATTTATTGAGATGATGCGTTTTTCCTTTCCAAATACCAGTAGGGCAGAGCCTGCTTGATCGTAATCGCCCTCTTTTATGATTCTAACTGTTTCGAGTGCTAAGCCTATCACATCTTCCCACATTTTGGTTGAGGAAGCATTAACAGCAAACAATTTTATTTTTCCGTCAAATTCTTTCTGAATCTCTAGTGCTGCTTTTTTGTAATCAAAATGAATGACATCAAGGGCCTCACCGGTTTCATTACATGAAATCGTTAATTTCTGACCATCGGTAAAATGAAGTTCAACGTTGTCGATAATTTCAACGGTAGCGCTTTTATTGATAGTGTTTTGCCAAAGATGGCAGATGATATTTTCAATTGTTTTACCCTGTGCACTAACAAATCTGGCAAGGGCCTCATCACTAAAATAGGTATTCGGATCCATGTTACGAAGGTAAGGATGTTCTGCTACCTAATTCAATTACTGACAGGTTTTTTATTTCTTTGCCTTCAATTTCGAACCGAAGGATGGTTTTTACATGGTGAAAGCCATGCACTCCACAAGCGCCGGGATTCATGTGTAAATGCTGGAGCTCCTTATCGAACATCACTTTAAGAATGTGTGAATGCCCGCAAATGAACAAATTAGGTTTCTCGTTTTGCAAATAGTTTTTAAGTTTTAACGGATATTTTGTGGGATAACCACCAATATGCGTGATTACAACCTTTACCTGTTCAATTTGAAAAACTAAAAATTCAGAAAATCTTAAACGGCAATCAGCCCCATCTATATTCCCATAAACGGCTTTTAAGGGCTTTAATTTCTCTAGCGCATCACATAAGGCCAGATCGCCAATGTCGCCTGCGTGCCAAACCTCATCGGCTTTTTCGATGTATTTAAAGAGTTTCGGGTCTAAATGACCATGCGTATCGGATATGAGTAAAATACGTTTCATTAAATTAATCTCAGGGCAGCATGGATTATGCAAAGCGATTTATTCGATTCCGAAAAAAGAAAGGATGTGTTGTAATTCTGTATCATTGCTGAAGCTGAGTGTAAGTGCACCACCACCTTTGGCATTTCTCTTCAAGTTATAGGATTTATTAAAAATCTTATCCAATTCTTTGGCTATTACTTTATCCTCTATGCTTAATTGTTTTTCAACACGGCTCACTTTTGGGGTCACTTTTACTTTTTCTCCACGAGCCAATTCTTCAATTTGACGAACTGAAAAATCTTGTTCAAGAGCAAGTGCAAAAATAGCCAGTTGGCGGTCATCATTATCAATGCTAATAAGGGCTTTGGCATGCCCCATGGTAATTTCGCGGTCGCGTAAAGCTTTTTGTATGGCGGCTGGAAGTTTTAATAAACGTAAGAAGTTGGTAACGGTACTTCTTTGTTTGCCTACTTTTTCGCTCAATTGTTCCTGGGTTAGATTACATTCATCAATTAGACGCTTGTATGACAAAGATACCTCGATGGGATCAAGGTCTTCACGTTGAATGTTTTCAACCAAAGCCATCTCAAGCATTTCCTGATCATCGGCAATGCGGATATAAGCCGGCACATCAGTTAATCCAGCCATTTGCGAGGCTCTGAAGCGACGTTCTCCTGAAATAAGTTGATATCTGTCGTAACCCAACTTGCGAACGGTTATGGGCTGAATGATGCCGTGTTGTTTAATGCTATCGCTTAATTCTTGCAAAGCATTTTCTTCAAAATTAGTGCGCGGTTGAAATGGATTGGTTTCAATGTTTTTAATTTTGATCACTGACACTGAATTTACGACCGCTGCATTTTCGCCAAATCCTTTTGTGGTAATATCTGTTCTTGCATTTTCTAACAATGCACTTAATCCTCTTCCTAATGCCGGTTTTTTGCTCATCTTCTTGTTTAGTTTTTAGTTTTTAGTGATTAGTTTTTAATAATTCTTGGTATTAAAAACTTAAAACTAAGCACTTCAAATTATTAAATATCTTCACTTAATTCTTGTTCCGATTCCTGAATATTAATCATGCGGTTGCTGTCGCTAATTTTGGTTAAGCCGTTGCGTTGCAATAATTCACGTGCCAGGTTTAAATAACTGGTAGAGGCCTTGCCTACAGCGTCGTGCATGATAATGGTTTTACCAAAGCTCGGGGCTTCGGCCAACTTGGTATTGCGTTGAATGAGCGTATCAAAAACCATGTCCTGAAAGTGCGTTTTCACCTCTTCAACAACTTGATTGGCTAAGCGCAAACGCCCGTCATACATGGTAAGCAACACCCCTTCAATATCTAAATTGGTATTTAAATGCGCCTGAACAATTTTTATGGTTTGCAATAATTTACCCATGCCCTCTAAAGCAAAATACTCGCATTGCACCGGAATAATCACACTGTCGGCGGCAGACAAGGCGTTAATTACAGTAAGACCAAGAGATGGGCAACAATCGAGAATGATAAAGTCGTATTTATCTTTGACTTTATCGAGTGCTTTTTTCATCATATACTCGCGGTTGGTAAGGTTTACCAACTCGAGTTCAACACCAACCAGATCAGCGTTGGTAGGTAACAAAAACATATTTGGCGTTTCTGTTTTTAAAATCACATCTTTTGGATGCACACTGTCGATGATACATTCGTATAATCCGGCTTTAACATTTGACGGATCGATACCCACACCTGACGTAGCATTAGATTGCGGATCGGCATCAACAAGCAGGGTTTTATATTCGAGTACCGCTAAACTAGCTGCTAAATTAATCGCAGTGGTGGTTTTTCCAACCCCGCCTTTTTGGTTCGCTATTGCTATTATTTTTCCCATTCTTTCCCTATTAAATTATTTCTTTTTTTCAACGATTTCACCAATCTCCATGAGCGTGAGTTTTTTCCCTGCCCGGTTGAATTTTGAAACAGCATCCTGCTTATCTATTTTAATGTTACCAAAGGTGTCATAATGCATGCCTATGATGTTGCTGCAGGCAATAAAATCGCAGGCTATGATGGCATTCTCAACACCCATGGTAAAATTATCTCCAATTGGCAAAAAGGCAAAATCAATCTGCCTGTAATCACCAATTAATTTCATATCATTGGTCAGCGCCGTATCACCGGCGTAATAAAAATTCCCTTCACTGCTTTCAATCACATAGCCCATGGGGTTACCTCCATAACTGCCATCTGGCAAACTGCTGCTATGCTGTGCTACCACACATTTTACATTTCCGAAATCTAGTTTCACCTTTCCGCCAATGTTCATGGGGTGAATGTTTTCAAGGCCTTTTTTTTGAAGCCAGTCATAAATCTCCCAATTGCAAATAAGCTTAGCTCCAGTGAGTTTGGCAATTTCTTCAGCATCGGCAATATGATCTGAATGCCCGTGTGAGATCAAAATGTAATCAGCTTTTACTGAAGTAATATCAATGTTTTTTGCCAAATTATTCTCACGAATAAAAGGGTCAAATAACAAATTACGTCCATTAATTTCAACTCCAAAACAAGAATGACCGTAATAAGTAATGTTCATAATTAAAAACAATTCAGTAAAATTGCTGTTTGTAAAATTAATTTAATTACTGACTTTTCGCAGTGTTAGTTTTTAACAAAAAGGAAAAAGAAAAGCATATAGTGTTGATAAATTAATATGGAGAAAATAGTTGTTGTAAGCTGCACCAATCGCACAAATAGTAACACCTTAAAGGTGAGTAGGATATATGAAAACATCCTTAAAAACAAAGCGGTTGAAGTTGAAATTTTAGATTTTTGTTACCTGCCCGAAAATCTTGCTTTTGCCGAAACTTTTGGTAAAAGAACAGAAAAATATGCAGCACTCATTCAGGAATATGTTAGCTCCGTTTCTAAATTTGTATTTGTGATTCCAGAGTACAATGGTTCTTTTCCGGGCATTTTAAAAACATATTTAGATAGTATGCATCCCAGGGAATGGGCAGGTAAAAAAGCCTGTTTGGTTGGTGTTTCTGATGGCAGGGCGGGTAATCTAAGAGGCATGGAGCATCTTACAGGGATTTTACATTATTTGAAAATGCATGTTTACTATGATAAACTGCCTATTTCGGTCGTAAATTCAGTCATGGATACCGAAGGAAATTTTAGTGAGGCACAGATGAATGTCTGCACTGCACAATTAGAGGGATTCCTGTCTTTTTAAGTTTTTATTAGGTATTTATTGAGCCAAGTGTTTTTTAGAGCTTGTTCCCAAACCTCCAGTTCCTTGCTGGTCGATACCGCTGTGTTATATACCAAGGTATCTTCATCCATATCCTTACTATCCAATAATGCTTTGATCTTAGCTGAATGAATGACTTCAATGGTTTCAGCCTTTTTGTATGGAATTAATAAACGATTCAATAATTCGCATTGAAATTGTTTTTCCATGTCCTTTACAAAATGCATGAGTTTATCAATGCTGCAACCGCTAGCCTCTGCCACATTTTCATCAACCTGAATGAGAATAATACGTTTGTTAAAAACACTAAAACTGGCGCTCAGCTGGTGTTCGTGAGCGGTCCAGCCGCTTACAAATTTTTTACCCGATTGTATGAGTTGATCGGTTTCGGATTCGGTTAATGCTTTGCTGATGGTATAGGCCCAGACTTTGTTCATGGTATTAGTAATTTGGATTAGTACCGGTATAATTATGTGGCGTAATTTGTTTTAATTCGGTTTTAATAGCATCCGATACATTTAACCCATCAATGAATTGATGCATGGATTGTTTGGTAATAACCGTATTGGTGCGGGTAAGATCCTTTAAAGCCTCATATGGTTTTGGATAAGCTTCGCGGCGCAAAATGGTTTGAATGGCTTCTGCCACAACGGCCCAATTGTCTTCCAGATCTTGCTGCAAGACACGTTCATTCAAGATTAATTTATTCAATCCTTTTAAAATACTGGAATAAGAAATTAATGAATGCGCCAAAGGCATGCCAATGTTACGTAGCACGGTGCTGTCGGTTAAATCGCGCTGCAAACGCGAAATGGGCAGTTTAAAGGCCAGATGCTCCAGCAAGGCATTGGCTATGCCTAAATTCCCTTCTGCGTTCTCAAAGTCAATGGGATTTACCTTATGCGGCATGGCCGATGAGCCGATTTCTCCGGCTTTTAATTTTTGTTTAAAATACTCCATGCTTACATAGGTCCAAACATCGCGTGAAAAATCGATGAGGATGGTATTGATGCGTTTTAAGGCATCGCAATAAGCACTTAAATTATCGTAATGTTCAATTTGTGTGGTAAACTGCGAGCGGCTCAGGCCAAGAGTTTGGTTTACAAAATGATTGCCAAAATCAATCCAGTTTTGACCGGGATACGCGATTTGATGGGCGTTAAAATTACCGGTAGCACCTCCGAATTTTGCTGAGAAGGGAATGGCTTTTAACTGATTTAACTGAACAGTTAAACGCTCAACAAAGACATAGAACTCTTTTCCTAACTTCGTTGGCGAAGCTGGCTGGCCATGGGTTCGGGCTAGTAAGGACACCTCTTTCCATTCTTTACTCAATGCCGTAATTTTTTCGATAATGCCCGTGATGCCTGGAAATAACACTTGTAAGGAAGCCTCTTTCAATGAAAGTGGAATACTGGTATTATTGATATCCTGAGAAGTTAATCCAAAATGTACAAATTCAGTAAAAGCCGAAAGTCCAATTTCGTTGAGTTTTTCTTTAATAAAATACTCCACGGCTTTCACATCGTGATTGGTTGTTTTTTCGGTTTCCTTTATTTTTTGCGCATCGGCTAAGGAAAAGTTTTTATAGATGGCTGTGAGAGATTCCTTTTGAGAAGCATTGAGTGCAGGCAACTGAGGCAGACCAATTTGAGAGAGTGCGATAAAATATTCGATCTCAACTAATACCCGGTACTTAATTAGACCAAATTCCGAAAAATAAATATCCAGAGATTCGGTGGTTTTTCTATAACGACCATCAACTGGCGAAATAGCGGTTAATGCTTGTAATTCCATAAAAAAAATAAGAAGTTAAAGGTACTACAAAAACAAGGTTTTAACAAATTGGCACGTATAATGAACTCCAATCCCCTTTCTTTATGGACTTGGAGCCTTGTTAGGATTATTTAGAGTCTATTTTTTTTAAATTTCTTATCTTTGCCGCATGTCTTTTTTAAATAAAACCGTTGCTTTTCACACCCTGGGCTGTAAATTAAATTTTTCGGAAACATCTACCATTGCAAGGATGTTTCAGGAAAAGGGTTTTATTAAAAAAACATTTAACGAGCCGGCCGATGTTTATGTGATCAATACCTGTTCGGTGACCGAAAATGCAGATAAGGAATGTAAGTTGATCGTAAAAAACGCACTCGCTCAGAATCCCGAAGCTTTTATTGCAGTGGTTGGTTGTTATGCACAATTAAAACCCGAAGAGATTTCCAATATAGCCGGGGTTGACGTGGTATTAGGCGCTACAGAAAAATTTAAATTACTCAATTATATCAGTCTTTCGACCAAACATACGCATGCACAAATTCACAACTGTGAAATAGAAGAAGCTGATTTTTTTGTGGGCGCATACAGTGTTGGCGACCGCACCCGTTCTTTTTTAAAAGTGCAGGATGGCTGTGATTACAGCTGTACCTTTTGTACCATACCCTTAGCGCGCGGAAAAAGTAGGAGCGATACCATCGAAAATGTATTGGAGAACGCTCAAAAAATTGCTGAAAGTGGCGTAAAAGAAATTGTTTTAACCGGCGTAAACATTGGTGATTTTGGCTATGGTCAGTTTATTGACGGCGATAGCAGAAAGAAAAAAGAATACAACTTTTTTGATCTCGTTAAAAAACTCGATGAGTTAGCCAGTATTGAAAGGTTTAGAATCTCTTCTATCGAACCTAATTTGTTAAAGGACGAAATTATAGACTTTGTGGCTACCTCCAAACGGTTTGTGCCGCACTTTCACATTCCCTTACAAAGTGGCAGTAACGCCATTTTAAAGGCCATGAAACGTCGTTATGTAAGAGAATTATACAGCGAAAGAGTTTCAAAAATCCGTTCGCTAATGCCTGATTGTTGTATTGGTGTGGATGTGATTGTAGGATTTCCGGGCGAGACAGAAGAACGCTTTATGGAAACCTATAGTTTTCTGAATAACTTGGATATTTCTTATCTGCATGTGTTCACCTACAGCGAACGCGATAATACCGAAGCTGTTGCTCTGCCAAATGCTGTGCCAATGGCCGAACGCAAGCGCCGGAATAAAATGCTGAGGATTTTATCGGCTAAAAAATTACGTGCCTTTTATGAAAAACAAAAAGGTAAGGTTGCTGAAGTTATTTTTGAGACTGAAAACAAAAATGGTTTTATGTATGGTTTTACACAAAACTATGTGAAAACAAAAATCCCATTTGATACTGAGCTTTGCAACAGAACAACACAGGTAACTTTAGGAGAAATTGACGAAGAAGGTCATATGACCTGCAGCCTGAAACAGGCTGTTGTCAGATAAAACTACTGAGCTTTATAATATTTCTTTGCCTCAGGCATAAATGCTTTTAAATCTCTTATACGTGTTTCGTCGCTTGGGTGGGTGCTTAATAATTCAGGTGGTTTTTGACCACCACTTGATGCCATTCTTTCCCAAAAGGTAATTGCTACTTCAGGGTTATATCCTGCCATGGCTGCGAATATTAGACCCATTTTATCAGCTTCCGATTCATGACTACGGCTGTATTTCAACGTGCCTAGTCCGGTTGTTACCCCATAAGCCTGCTGAAATAACTGTTGTGTTAAAGCCGGTTTTTGTGAGAGTGCCACCGAAAGGGCTGCGCCACCAAACTGCACTAATAAACCCTGACTCATACGTTGGTTACCGTGACGGGCAATGGCATGGGCAATTTCGTGACCCATCACAACTGCTAAACTTTGTTCATCCTGTGTTACGGGCAATAAGCCTGTATAAACCACCACTTTGCCACCAGGCATACACCAGGCATTGATGGTATTTTCATCCACTACATTGAAGGTCCATTGAAAGCCTTTTAAATCGTTGCTTGCTTTTTTGTCGGCATAAAATTGCTCAACAGCTTTTTGAATGCGTGTGCCACAACTTTTTACCAGTTGCACACGGGTATCTGATTCGGGCAGGGGAGGATGTTCAGCTAAAAATTTATCGTATTCGGTAAAGCTCATCGCCATCATTTCACTTTCGGGTAATAAAGTCATTGAGCGCTTACCGGTGACTGCATTTTTAGAGCAGGCGAAAATAAAAACAGTAAGACTGGCAATTGAGAGAATTCGTTTTATCATTGTTAGTTTAATTATGAATGGGGAATTGTTGTTCTATAGTAGTTAGAATTAATCTTCAATTTTGGCACTCAAACCTCGCTCAAGCAAAGCTTCGCAAAGTGGCCGGAGTTTTTTGAAGCTACCGTTTTTTACAACGCATTTGCCTACGTAATGAACCAGATAGGTGCATTGTTCGGCCTGAAGAGTGTCGTGACCGCATACTTTTATTAAGCACTCAGCAACCCAGGCAAATGTATTCACATCGTCATTGTATAAAATAAGCGCTTTAATGGCTTCTTCTTTTAAAACAACTTCAATAATTTCTTCTTCAAGAACTTCGGTGTCTATGCTTAATTTCATGAACTAATTTGCGTAAAATTAACAAAAAACCCCGAATTTTATTTCGGGGTTTTATAGAAAAATTATGCTTTATCTTCTTTTTTACTTTTTTTGGTTTTTGGTTTATGAGCACTTACCACAATTTCGTCCTTCTCCTTATCATAATCCACTTCTATTTCATCGCCTTCAGTTAAACTGCTCTTAATGATCTCTTCAGCCATTGGATCTTCCAGGTACTTTTGAATGGCACGTTTAAGCGGCCTGGCGCCATAATTAATATCGTATCCTTTTTCAACAATATAATCTTTGGCAGCATCCGAAATTTTTATCACAAAACCTAAACCGTTCACTCGTCCAAACAAACTGGCTAATTCAATATCAATGATTTTATGAATGTCATCTTTTTGTAACGAGTTAAACATAATCACATCATCAATACGATTTAAGAATTCGGGAGCAAAGGCTTTCTTTAAAGCACTTTCGATAACCCCTTTTGATAAATCTTCCTCACCTTCTTTCCGGGTTTGTGTGCCAAATCCAACACCTACACCAAAGTCTTTTAACTGACGGGCTCCAATGTTACTGGTCATAATAATGATGGTGTTTTTAAAATCAATCTTTCTACCCAAACTATCGGTTAACATCCCATCATCTAATACTTGTAAGAGCATGTTAAACACATCTGGGTGAGCTTTTTCAATCTCATCCAACAAAATAACAGAGTAGGGACGACGACGCACTTTTTCAGTTAACTGGCCACCTTCCTCATAACCAACATAGCCCGGAGGCGCACCGATTAAACGGGTAGTGGCAAATTTTTCCATGTATTCACTCATGTCGATACGAATCAAGGCATCATCGTTATCAAATAAATGACGTGCTAGTACTTTGGCCAATTGTGTTTTACCAACACCGGTTGGACCAAGAAATATAAATGAACCAATTGGTTTATTTGGATCTTTTAATCCGGCACGGTTACGTTGAATGGCTTTTACAACTTTTAAAAGAGCATTATCCTGACCAATGACTTTACCTCTGAGTAACTCGTTCATTTTAATGAGTTTTTCACCCTCATTTTGATTCACACGTTGCACCGGTACACCACTCATCATACTCACCACTTCAGCTACATTTTCTTCGGTAACAGTAACGCGGTTTTGTTTGGTTTCTTCCTCCCATGCTTTTTTGGCAGCTTCTAACTGCGCATGTAATTGTTTTTCGGTATCGCGTAATCTTGCAGCTTCTTCATATTTCTGACTGCGGACTACTTGATTTTTAAGTTCTTTAATTTCCTCTATTTTACCTTCAATTTCAACAATATTTTGAGGCACGTTAATGTTTGTGATATGAACACGACTACCGGCTTCATCTAATGCATCAATGGCTTTATCGGGCAAGTGACGATCGGTGATGTATCGGGCTGTTAATTGCACACAGGCTTTAATGGCCTCATCGGTATACAATACATTGTGATGATCTTCGTATTTGGATTTAATATTATGTAAGATCTGTAATGTTTCTTCCGGCGTTGCTGGTTCAATAATTACTTTTTGAAAACGACGTTCTAAAGCGCCGTCTTTTTCGATATACTGACGGTATTCATCTAAAGTAGTGGCACCAATACACTGAATCTCGCCACGTGCTAAAGCCGGTTTAAACATGTTGCTGGCATCCAAGCTGCCACTGGCACCACCGGCTCCAATGATGGTATGAATCTCGTCAATGAATAAAATAACATCCGGACTTTTTTCAAGTTCATTCATCACCGCTTTCATACGCTCTTCAAACTGACCACGGTATTTTGTTCCAGCCACTAAAGAGGCTAAATCTAAAGTTACCACACGTTTGCCAAACAATACACGGCTAACTTTGCGTTGCACAATGCGTAAGGCTAAACCTTCGGCAATACTTGATTTACCAACACCCGGTTCACCTATTAAAATAGGATTGTTCTTTTTACGACGGGATAAAATTTGGGACACCCTTTCAATTTCTTTTTCTCTACCAACAACAGGATCCAGTTTTCCATCCTCTGCCATTTTGGTTAGATCTCTTCCGAAATTATCTAATACCGGTGTTTTTGATTTACTTTCCCCTTGTTTCTTTTGAGACCCTGAACCGCTGCCGGCTCCAAAACTTGACTCCTCCGAGTCATCTTCATCGCCGCTCGCTGCCGAGTTTTCTATTTTACCGGGATTGTCGAGAAAGCCTTCTAGTTCAGCACGGGTAGCATCATAATCTACGCCGTATTTTAATAAAGTTTTAGTTACCACGTTATCTTGTTCTTTTAAAATACAAAGCAATAAATGCTCAGTACCTATTTGAATCGATTTAAAAGTTTTAGCTTCTAAATATGTGAGTTTTAAAGTTTTTTCAGCTTGCTTAACCAATGGGATATTGGCCAGATTGTTGGTTTTACGCAAACCCGGTGTTAAACTCTGCTCGATACTCCTTCTGAGTTCGGCCGAATCGATGCCTAGATTTTTTAATAAACGCATGCCAACACCTTCACCGTCTCTGATCATGCCAAGCATTAAATGTTCAATACCGATATAATCATGCCCTAAGCGAAGAGCTTCTTCCCGACTGTATGTAATGACGTCTTTTACCCTGGGCGAAAATTTTGCTTCCATATAAGTTTCCTTTGTTTGATAGGTTAAGTTACATATTTAATGCCAAAACCAAAAATAGTTCTAAATAAGTGGAAAGGAGAATCAAATAAGTGGTTTTTTTAACAAATATTTTGTTGATAAGTTTTGGGTGTATTTGCTGATTTTTCGGTACTTTCATCGGTTCAAAGAAAAAAATAACGTGCCTTTTTTTGTGATACAATTGTTAAAAGAAAAGGCTGACAAAAAAGCATACAAAACCTATTTAAAAACAAAAAAATAAGATAACACAAACAGTATGGCAGACGGAGAAAAAATTATTCCTATTAACATTGAAGATGAAATGAAAACGGCTTACATCGATTATTCGATGTCGGTTATTGTGTCGCGCGCGTTACCTGATGTAAGAGACGGATTAAAACCAGTGCACAGAAGGGTATTATACGGTATGTTGGATCTTGGGGTTCTTCACAATCGTCCATATAAAAAATCGGCCCGTATTGTTGGAGAGGTTTTAGGTAAATACCATCCGCATGGCGATTCCTCTGTGTACGAGACGATGGTGCGTATGGCGCAGGAATGGAGCTTACGTTATATGTTAGTAGATGGCCAGGGAAATTTTGGTTCAGTTGACGGTGATCCTCCTGCAGCAATGCGTTATACCGAGGTGCGTTTCCGTAAAATAGCTGAAGAAATGCTGGCTGATATTGAAAAAGATACGGTTGATTTTCGCCCCAATTTTGACGACTCTTTAACTGAACCTACGGTATTACCTTCTCGCATTCCGAATTTATTAATGAATGGCGCTTCCGGTATTGCCGTGGGGATGGCCACCAATATGGCGCCACACAACCTTACCGAAACGGTTAATGCCATTTTAGCATACATCGACGATAAAGAAATTGATATTGATGCTTTAATGAAATACATTAAAGCTCCGGATTTCCCTACAGGTGGAACTATTTACGGTTATCAGGGAGTTAAGGATGCATTTCATACAGGCCGTGGTCGCGTGGTTTTACGTGCCAAAGCCAACATCGAACCAGTAGGGGAAAGGGAGCGAATTATCGTAACTGAAATTCCATATCAGATCAACAAAGCTGAAATGATTAAACGTCAGTGGGAACTTTGCAACGAAAAGAAAATTGAAGGTATCAGTGAGATTCGTGATGAGAGTAACCGTGAAGGGATGCGTGTCGTTTATGAACTGCGCCGCGACGCCATGTCGAATGTAGTTTTAAATAATCTTTATAAATATTCGGCACTTCAAACTTCTTTTTCAATCAACAATGTGGTACTGGTGAAAGGCCGTCCGCAAATGTTGAATTTAAAAGACATGATTCAGTATTTTGTTGAACACCGTCACGAAGTGGTCGTGCGTAGAACAAAATATGAACTGGCTCAAGCAGAAAAACGCGCACACATATTAGAAGGTTTATTAATTGCCATCGATCATTTAGATGAGGTGATTAAAATTATTCGTGAAAGCGACAGTCCAGATTTGGCCAAAGATGAATTAATTACCAAATTCAATTTATCCGACATTCAAGCTCGTGCAATATTAGATATGCGTTTAAGAACCTTAACAGGACTTGAACGCGATAAAATAAAAGCGGAATACGAAGAGTTGATGAAAACCATTGCTCATTTAAATGAGATTTTAAATAACGAACCATTACGCTTTAAAATTATTCGTGATGAATTGGTTGATATAAAAGATAGGTATGGTGACGAACGCCGCACGGATATTGTATACGCCGGTGATGATTTGCGTATTGAAGATATGATTGCTGATGAGAATGTGGTGATAACCATTTCTCATATGGGTTATATGAAACGTACCAATTTAGTGGAATACAGAGCTCAAAACCGCGGTGGACGTGGAAGTAAAGGAACTGCTACGCGTGAGGAGGATTTTGTCGAACACATGTTCATAGCTTCTACACATAATTATATTTTACTCTTTACCGAAAAGGGACAAGTGTATTGGATTAGAGCTTATGAAGTGCCTGAAGGTAACAAACAAAGTAAAGGTAGAGCCATTCAAAATCTCATCAGCATTCAACCTGATGATAAAGTGAAAGCTTTTATTAATATCAAAGATTTGAATGACGAAGCGTATATTCAAAACAACTTCATCATTTTATGTACCCGTGATGGTATTATTAAAAAGACGTCGGTAGAAGCTTATTCCCGTCCAAGAGCTAATGGTATTAATGCCATTACAATTCGTGAAGGAGATGTTTTAATTGAAGCTGCTTTAACAAATGGTAAGAACGAGATTATGCTAGCAACCCGTTTAGGTAAGGTTTGCCGCTTTAACGAAGAAAAAGTTAGGCCAATGGGTCGTAATGCCAGTGGTGTCATTGGCATTGATTTGAACGATGAAGAGGGTGGAAATAACGAAGTGATCGGTATGATTTGTATTGCAGATATGCAAGCTAACGTATTAGTCGTTTCCGAAAAAGGATATGGTAAGCGTTCTGATATTGATGAGTACCGTGTTACGAACCGTGGTGGTAAAGGGGTTAAAACCATTAACATTACAGATAAAACAGGCGATTTAGTGGCTATTAAATCAGTTACGGATGAAAACGATTTGATGATCATTACCAAAAATGGTATTACCATACGAATGAATGTTTCTGATTTACGTCTAATGGGACGAGCTACCCAGGGTGTGCGTTTAATTAATATTCAGGAAACTGATAGCATTGCTGCGGTAACCCGTGTTGATCATGAAGATGAAGTGGATGCTCCGGTTGATTCGCCAGTATCTGATCGGAATGAAAATCCGGATGCCGGTGCGGATATTCCTGAAGCGGATGCTCCGGAGAATACTACACCAACGGACAATAACAATTAATAACGGAGGATAAAAAAGCACTAAATAAATTAACTTTAGCAAAATATTTAAGATGAATAAAAAAATCGTAATAGCCGGCTTGTTTAGCCTCATAGGTTTAACAACAATAGTTGCGCAACCTATTTTAATTGAGAAAGTAGAATCAAGAGCTGATAAAGTGGTAATTCCATACGAAAGATGGAAACTACCCAATGGTTTAACTATTTTATTGCATGAAGATCATTCTGATCCTGTGGTAAATATTATGGTAACCTATAAAGTGGGTTCTGATCGTGAAAGTCTTGGTAAATCAGGCTTTGCTCACTTTTTTGAACACATGATGTTTCAAGGTTCAAAACACGTAGCTGATGAACAACATTTTAAAATGGTTTCAACAGCCGGTGGCGACATGAATGGTTTTACCCAACGTGATAAAACGGTTTATTACGAAACGCTTCCTTCAAATTACCTTGAAATGGGTTTATGGCTGGAATCGGATCGTATGGGTTTTTTATTGGATTCGTTAACAACCAAAAAATTCGAAAATCAACGTGATGCTGTGAAAAATGAAAAATCACAAAACGTCGAAAACCAACCTTATGCGATGGCATTTGTTGAGGAGATTAATAAGACCCTTTATCCAACAGGACATCCTTACAGCTGGCCTGTAATTGGTTATGTGGATGATTTAAACAGAGCCAATTTAGACGATGTGAAGAATTTCTTCTTACGTTGGTATGGTCCAAACAATGCTATTGTTAGTGTTTCGGGTGATTTTAATACGGCCGATGCATTAAGTATGATCGATAAATATTTCGGTAATTTAAAAGCTTGTCCTGAAGTAAAAAAATTAAGAGTGGCTCCGGTTGTTATTGCAACCGATAAATACACCGCTTATAAAGACAACACCTATTTCCCTTTAAACTTAAGAGTATTCCCTACCGTTGCGCAATACAACCGTGATGAGCCGGCCTTAGATTTACTTGGTACAATGATTGGAAGCGGTAATAACTCTATTTTTTACAAAAACTTCGTGAAATCTAAAATTGCTGTTGAAGCTAGTGTAAGTCATCGTTCGGAAGAATTGTCAGGTGAATTTACCATTCAAATTTTCGCTTACCCACCTGAAGATTTAAATCTTGAAAAATTATTTACTGATATTGATTCAAAAGTGAAAGCTACCATTGATGAATTTGGTCAAACCGGTATTACGGATGAGGCATTGTCCAGAGCTAAAGGTCAAGTTGAGACGGCAGTTTATGGTAGTTTAAATTCCGTATTTGGTAAAAACGCTATCATTTCAGAGTGGGAGCGTTTATTAGGTAAATCATCAACCTTAAGCGACGAGATTGATCGATACAGCAAAGTAACCAAAGAAGACATTACCCGTGTATATAATAAATACATAAAAGGTTCAGGTGCCGCCGTATTAAATACGTATCCGATTTTTGACCCAAAAGATTCGGTAAAAAGTGTGAATCCGTATGCAGGACAAATCTTCCCAACTAATCCGGAATATACAGGCTTAACGTATACGCCAATTGCCGATAAATTTGACAGAGCAGTAAAACCGGCTGCTTCAGCCGATAAAACTATTAAAGTACCCGATTATTTTTCTACTAAATTAAAAAACGGGATGAATGTTTTAGGGACTAAAAACGTTGAAACCCCTGAAATCACTATATCATTAACCATGGAAGGTGGAAGCCTAGTATTAACAAACGACAAATTAAAAAAATTAGGAATAGCAGAATTAACGGCTAGTTTGTTGAATGAAGGAACTAAGAACTTTACCACTGAACAAATTAGTGCGCAGTTAGATGTGCTGGGAAGTTCAATAAGTTTTAATGCTGGTAAATCTACCACAAACATTCAGGTTAACTGTTTAAAGAAAAATCTGGATGCTACCTTAAAAATTCTGGAAGAAAAATTATTAAATCCTGGTTTTAGAGAAGATGATTTTAAACTTGCTAAAAAACAATATAAAGAAAGTGTTAGAAATGAAGAGAAAAGCGCCAATTCAATGGCAGCTAAAATGTTTGCTTTCTCTATTTATGGTAACTCCGTTATGGGCCTTTCACCGTCTACTAAATCAATCGACAATATTGAATTAGCCGATGTGAAGGACTATTATTCAAATTACTACTCGCCATCTGTTACTAATTTAGTGATCGTGGGTGATATCGAGCAAAATGACGTGATGGCTAAACTTGAATTTTTAAATAAATGGTCAGCAAAAGAAGTTGTTATTCAACCCATTGTTGAACCGGCTGCACCAACTGAACCGCGTTTCTTTATCAGTAACAAAAATTTAGCGCCTTCCTCGGTAATTACCATGGGTTATCCGTCATTAAAGTTTGATGCTACAGGTGATTATTATAAGAATAGAATTGCCAACTTTGTGTTTGGTGGGGCATTTAACAGTCGTTTAAATTTAAATTTACGCGAAGATAAAGGGTACACTTACGGAATCCGTTCTGGGTTTAATGGTGGTAAATACACCGGAACTTTTCAAATAAGCTCCTCTGTTAAACGTATTTCAACGGCTTTGTCTTTAGCTGAAATTATTAAAGAATTCAAAAAATACGAAACGGAAGGAATTACGGATGCTGAATTAGCTTATACAAAAAGCTCATTGTTAAATACTGAAGCCATTAAGTATGAAAATCCTTATCAAAAGGCCGATTTCCTTTCTTCCATTGCTCGTTATAATCTTGAAAAGGATTACACAACAAAACAAAATCAAATTCTTAAAAGTATGACCAAAGAAGATGTGAACAGTCAAATTAAAAAGTACTTTGATTCAAACAAATTAACCACGGTTGTAGTAGGAGATAAATGGATTATTGAATCATTATTGGAAAAAGCCTCTAAAGACGCTAATAACAAGGATGTATTAAATAAGGTTAAATTAAAGAAAATTTCTATTGATTAATTTATGTAAATGCACAATCTTTGCATCTGATAAATACTAGTGCATTGATAAAAAAACAATTAACCACTAAGATCAACTTAGTGGTTTTTTTTAAACGTAACAGAAATAATATATGAAAAAAAGTTTTAGTAGCTTATTGATTTTACTTTCAATAATGAGTTTTGGACAAAACATGCAGGTTCAAAACATGTTTAATTACCTAAGAAGCAAAGAATACGATAAAGCAAAGGTTTCAGCTGATGCGGCAGCTGAACACGAGGCAACCAAAACTAGCTCTAAAATGTGGATGTACCGTGGCAATGTATACAGGGCCATTTATGCCGATACATCAAAAAAGGTTCGTGATATTGATGCTGCTGCAGAAGAAAAGGCATTGGATGCCTACATTAATAGTTTAAAATTTGATAAGGATAATATTTATAAAGACGATGTAAAAGGACTAATTGTAAATGCAAGTTCTGCCACCAAACGTAAAGCCGGATTTTACAGTTATAATAAAGAATATGAAAAGGCTTTGTATTGTTATGACCTTTTGGAAGCTGCCTTACCTTATGATTTTGATCAGGCAATGAAACGTCAAAACATTACCAAAGAGAAAATCATGTTCGAGAAATTCGAAATGTATAAGTCGGCTGCAAATAAAGAAAAAACCAAAGAATACGCGGGTAAATTGATGGATGCTAAATACAAAGATCCAAAAATTTATATGGACATGGTGAAACTTTCACTCTTAGATAAAGATACGGCAGGTGCGCTTGGTTATATTGAAAAAGGAAAACTGTTGTTTGAAGATAACATGAGTTTAATAGGAACAGAGATTGATATTTACATGGCCCGTAAAAAAACAGACGTTTTAAAAGATAAATTAAAAGCCGCCATTGAAGTAGCTCCCGACAATGAGGTGTTGCACATGGTTTTGGCCGATATTTACAGGAAAACAGGAAAATTTGAGGACGCAGAAAAAGAGTATATGAAATCGCTTGAATTAAAACCTGATTATGAACCGGCCAATTATAATTTAGGTGTTTTATACTATAGTGCTGCAAAAGAATGGAATGATAAACTAAACAGTTTACCTTTAAAAGACCCTAAAACAAAAGATTACGAAACAAAGTCCAATGATTATTTTAAAAAAGCGGTAGGTTATTTTGAAACTTCATTTGAAGTAACGAAGGATTCAAACACAAAACGAATTCTGCGTCAAATTACCCTTCGATTGGGCGATACAGTAAAAGCTGAGAAGTATAAATAATTTGGACTTTTAGTCGTTACTACAACGGAATTAAACCTGAAAATAAAAAATTATGAAAACCAGGATCAAAACTTTAGCATGTTTAAGTTTACTTACAGGATCACTGTTGGCTCAAAAAGGCAAAGTGCAAACCGCTTGGCGTGCCTTAAGTGATTACGAGGAAACCGTTAAAGACGGCAAACCAAATTTAACTTATTTAAATAAGGCAAAAGAGGCCATTGACCTTGCTTTAGCTAATGAGGATACAAAAAATCAAAGCAAAACTCATGCTTACAAATTACGAGTTAGTTACGCTCAATTTCAAAATACAGTTGATGAAGAGCGTAAAAAACTGGAAACTACCATTCAGGATAAAACGGAGCGACTCATGACCGCATATGGTAATACTGATTTGGCCGATTTTGAAATAGCCTCAGAAGAGTTAAATAAAATAAAAGACCTCGATCCAAAATTTCTTGAAGTGATTCAGGATGGATTAGTAAAGGGTGCTGGTTCATTGGATGAGGATGAGTTAAAGTTTGCCTTGGCCGTTCAACAAATGAAAATTGAATCCGCCAACATTGCTTCAGGTAAATATAAAGCCAAAAAGTATACGGATGCGGCTGATTATTTTTATAAAACAGGGGTTATTAATACCATTTTGTATAAATCAAAAGATACTGCTAACTTTTATAATGCATGTATAGCGGCCTCTAAAGCTAAAAACACCGATAAGATTTTAGAGTACAATAAAAAAATGATTGATGTTAAAATTGCCGCTCCCTATAATTATGAAGCCATTTACACGGTTCTTTTAGCCAAAGGAGATTCAAGCAGTGCCATTGAGGTTATGAAAAAGGGAAGAACCATGTTTCCAAAGGACATTGGTTTATTAACGCAGGAAACTAGTTATTTTCTTGAATCAGGCAAACAATTGGAAGCCTTAGCCAATCTAAAAACTTCTATTGAAAAAGACCCCAAAAATGCTTTGTATTATTTTATTACCGGTAATATCTACGATAATTTATCTAATCCAAAAGATAAAAAAACCAATAGGGATCTTGAAAAGCCCGCTAATTATGAGGACTTGGTGAAAAGCGCTGAAACCAGTTATTTAAAAGCCATTGAACTCAATCCGGTGAATAAAGAGTATTTATATAATTCTTATTTTAATTTAGGTGCGGTTTACACCAATTATGGCAGCTATATAACCAATAAAAAAATAGAAAAGATTACCGATTTAGCTAAATACCAAAAGGAAAACGAAGCAAAGGCACTTGACTATTACAAAAAAGCCATTCCTTATCTTGAAAAAGCTTTGGACTTGAAAACCGATGACAGATCAACCATGGTAGCTTTGCGTAAGTTATACATGCAAACAGGCAATGACGTTAAAGCAAAAGAAATGAATGACAAATTAAAATAAGCCCCACACAAACTTATGAATACCTGCCTCGGCAGGTATTTTTTTTATAGTTATGTACTTCCTTCGTTAATTAAATAAGATATGATCCATATCAGTTGAGGCAAACAATTCACAAATTGTTAAAAATTACCTGTTTCCAAAAAATAATATTACATTTCTAGGAGTACCTTTGCATTCAAATTAAAAAACACTATGACATCCTCAACAACAGAACATATTCATTGCCTTATTATTGGTTCGGGTCCTGCCGGTTACACGGCTGCCATTTACGCAGCACGCGCCGACTTAAAACCTGTTTTATACACCGGTTTAACCCCGGGTGGACAATTGACAGAAACGACTGAAGTGGATAATTTTCCAGGTTACCCCCAAGGTGTAACCGGTCCGGTTTTAATGGAAGACCTTAAAGCACAGGCCGAACGTTTTGGTACACAAGTTAGATTTGGTATGATTACCAAAGCCGATTTAAAAAGTACACCTAAACGTTTGTGGGTTGACGACAACATCGAAATAACAGCCGACTCTGTCATTATTTCAACGGGAGCAAGTGCTAAATGGTTGGGTCTTGAAAATGAAACCCGTTTACGTATGAATGCCGGTGGTGTAAGTGCCTGTGCAGTGTGTGATGGATTTTTCTTTAAAGGTCAGGAAGTTGCCATTGTTGGAGCCGGCGATACTGCTGCTGAAGAGGCCACTTACTTATCTAAACTTTGTAAAAAAGTTTATATGATTGTACGTAAAAGTGAAATGCGTGCCAGCAAAGCCATGCAGCACCGAGTGAAAAACACCGAGAACATTGAATTGCTATTTAATTCAGAAACTGCTGATATTTTAGGAGCAGAAGGGGTAGAAGGTGTTGTTGTGAAAAATAGTTTAAGCGGCGAGCTCCGCACCATAAAAGTAACCGGATTTTTTGTCGCTATTGGTCATAAACCAAATACCGATGCCTTTAAAGGTCAATTAACCATGGACGAATTAGGGTATTTACAAGTTATTGCAGGCAGCACAAAAACAAATATAGAGGGAGTTTTCGCTGTGGGTGATTGCGCTGATAAAACATACCGTCAAGCGGTTACAGCGGCCGGTTCGGGTTGTATGGGTGCGCTTGATGCTGAAAGATATTTGGCTGCCGTTGGTGAACATTAATTATTAAAGTCTTTAATGTTGAATGGGTGAATTATTGTTAATAAACTATGATGCATTATTGTTGCCTTTATTAGTTCTTTTTTTCATCTTTAATAAATGAATAAAGCAAAAAATAGTTCTTTATCTGAAACGGATATGGAAGAAAAACTTTCAATGAGTGATATTCATGATGAGCTGAATGAATTTTATCAAATCAAAAAAACGGTTACCGATTTATTGGAATATAGACGTTCATTGATTGACATTCAAAACAGTGATTTTGAGAAGATAAATGAAATTAAAAGCCGTGCCATTAATGCAATCAACAATCTGTTTAATGAAGCTAATCTTGGAAAGTCAGTTTAATTAGCTTTTTATATTTAATGATTTTTTAAGAAAACACTCTCCATGGGACGGTGTTTTTTTTTGCACAAAATAAATTAAAATCCCACGAATCAAACATACAAGCAAAATATATTTGTTATGTTTATGAGGTAATTATCCCACTATGAAGCACTTTCTGCTAAGTCTTATTTTTGTGCCGTTTTTGCTCTCATCTCAGGTGCAAAAAAAATATCCAAGTCTTCTTTGGAAAATAAGCGGCAACGGACTAAAAAAACCGTCTTACTTATATGGCACCATGCATGTAAGTAACAGGGTAGCCTATTATTTATCTGAACAGTTTTTCTCTGCTTTAAAAGAGGTGGATGTTGTAGGCTTGGAAACAAATCCGGGTGACTGGCTCGATAATATGGAACAAACCGGTGAGCTTGAAGAGCTTAATCAACTGCGGGTTCCAAGCAATAGCGACGATTTTTATCAATCGGCTTTTCCGGTTTATTTTCCCGAAAAACGGGTACTGCAGGCAATCTTAAATTATGACCCGGATATATTAAATGGTTTATTGTACCGTCAAAATAAAACCAAGGAAAATTTTGAAGAAAGTACTTACATCGATCTTTTTATTTTTCAGTCGGCATCCAAATTAAACAAACAACTCATCAGCTTAGAAAATTTTGCGCAATCAGAGATTAAGGCAAGGCTTTCCTCCGTTCCTGATGAAAACGAAGCGGATGAGAATGCTAACTACAAAAATGTATATTCCAACACTCAAAAAATAGAAGATGCCTACCGCGAAGGTAATCTTGACATGCTCGATAGCTTAAGTAAGTCGGGGAGTTCAAAAAACACACAACGTTACCTAATCGACGACCGAAATGTGTTTTTTGTAAATACCATCGATTCGGTATTAAAAACTAAAACACTTTTTAGCGGGGTAGGCGCCGCACATTTACCCGGTCAAAATGGTGTGATTGAATTATTAAGAAAAAAAGGATACACGCTCGAACCCCTTTCGCCGATTGTTTCCAAAAAAAGTCATGCTATTCGAGAATCACTTGATCAACAAATAAAACCCGTTAATTTTAAAAAACAATTTATTACAGATTCATTATTTTCGGTTAACCTGCCAGGCAAACTTTATCCAATTATCAGTAGTGGAAATTTAAAATACTACATCCATGCCGATATGGTAAATGGAAGTTTTTATACGGTGGTGCGCTTAAAACATCTTGGACCTCTATTTCAAGTGAGTCCTGAACAATTAATGCAGAAGATGGATAGTCTTTTGTTTGAGAATATTCCCGGAAAAATTATTTATAAGAAAGAAATTACTTCCAATAGTGGTATTAAAGGATTGGAGATCATTAATCAAACCCGTCGAGGCGATGAACAGCATTATCAAATTTATTTTACCAACCTCGAACTCATACTTTTTAAACTGGGTGGTAAAAAAGACTACGCAAGCAGTAGCGAGGCTAAACAGTTTTTCAGTTCAATTAATTTTTTAAAACAATCTGAATCGTCCCAATTATTTACACCAAAAAACAAAGGTTTTTCGGTTAAACTACCGGGCAATTTTATTTACAGTAAAAACGACGTAGCCACCTTACAGGGCCCAATTGAAGATGTGTACAGTTATTCAAGCGATAAAAAACAATTTTACGGTATTAAACGATCTATCTATAATGATTTTAGTTACCTTGAAGAAGATACGTTTGAATTAAATCAGTTTTCGAAAAATGTTTTAACTAGCTATAACTTTAAGCAAGCGATTAAAACCGAATTTGTTAAGGAATTAGGTTTCCCGAGTATCCGATTTAGCGCTTTAAATAAACAGGGACAACATTTCAACGGCAAATTATTCATTAAAGGCATTCATTATTATTTGCAATTTTTAATTACTAACGATAAAGGTTCGTTTAACGATGAGTTTTTTACTTCCTTTAAATTAATCGACTTTGAATACACAAATCCAATCAAAGAAATAGCCGACAGAGAATTTTGTTTTCGAGTTAAAGATGAAGTCACAGATAATGCTTTAAGCAGGTTTAATGAATCGTATGCCAAGGCCTTTGATGCTACTAAAGTAAAAAAGGATAGCATTAAACAAGATTTTGATTATAAATCGGCTAGTAAGGTTTATTACTCCCCATCCAGCAATGAATATGTAAACATTACTTACGAAAAATATAATGATTACGATTTTAGAGATGTAAAAGAGGTTGAAAAGAAAATTGAAAAAACATTCGCTTCTGAGTATGGCTTGGTGCTTGCTAAAAAAAAATCTGAATTTAAGCATGCTTGTTTCAACTATTCAGCAACGCTCAAAGATACGGCAACGGCTAGAGCCATTGACATAAAAATATTCATTAAAAACGGATTGATGCACGAAATCTCGGCACCTTACGATACAACCATTGGTTTACAAGGCTGGACGAAAGGCTTTATGAATTCCTTTCAACCAATGGATACCGTGATTGGTAAAAATATTTTTGAAAATAAGTTTGATAGTCTGCTAAATGATTTATGCTCGAAAGATACCATGGTAAAACAAATGGCAAATCATTCTGTACGTTCGGTGGCTTTACAGAAGGTTTTTTCCGATAGTTTTGTGCGTTTTGTTTCCGGTGCAAAAATTAATGAAGTAAATGAAGATAGTAGAGCCCAACTATTTGTAAACGGGGGAACCATTGAGTCTGAAAAGATTATCGTGCCTTATACTAAACTGTATAAACAATATACCGATAGTTTCTATTTGCAATTATGTTTACTTAAAGGTTTGGCCTATTTAAAAACACAGTATTCTTATAATGAGTTTTACAATCTGCTGGTAAAAGAGCCACCACTCGTGGGTTCGGATAATACTATCAACGATGTGTTTTCTGTACTTCACGATTCATTAGAACTGTGTCAAAAGTTTTATCCGGGATTACTCGCTTTAACCAAATACGACGAATACAAAGATGCTGTTTACTCCCTTATGGCTGATTTGGTTAAGCAGAAATTGATAACAGCACCCAATTATCAATTACAAACATCCGAGATTTTGACAAATGCAAATCTGGCTTTAAAACGGTATAATTCCTCCTCCGCGAAAAGTTCGTCAGCTACTAATCATGGAAATTTTGAACATCTGGATAAAACCAACAAAGACTTGGCTGAAAATTTAAAATGGACACTAGAAGGTCTTGAAAATAATAACTCCTATAAAGGAACATTAACCATGAGAAATATTGATGCCACGCGCAGAAGTGGATTAGTGAATTACGCCATGGTGTTGGCTCCTTTGTACAAAAGTAATGCCGATGTTCGTCAGTTTTTTGACAGACTGTCTAAAATAAAAAATCAAAGCATTGCCATGCCGGTATATATTAATTTACTAAAATACGATGTGGTAATTAACGATACATTGTTGGGCTATTTTTGTAAAAACAAATACACTGCTGCTTATTTTTATAGTGAATTGGAAAAGGAAAAATTGAGTAACTATTTTAAAAAGGATTTCGCCACTCAAAAAATAATGGTTGAATCGGTCATCTATAGTCAAAATCAACTAACCGCCTATTTTAATTATGAAAAAGAGAAGTCTAAAAAAGACAGTCTCATTTTTATAAAAGAAATAACCGCTCGTAATAAATATCAAACCGGTAGACTTTATGTTTATAAAAACCAAAAATTAAAAAATGAAGAGGAAACCTGGACGGTTGTATTTGTCGAGAAGTCTAAAGAAGCCCTAAGTACCAAGATTGAAATGGTTAATCCGGTTTACATGGTAGATGCAAATAAAACGGAGACTGAAAACATCAACGAATTAGTGAATGAGGTGGCATTACAATACCGAAAGAGGGCCAATATCTCGGCTAATTCACTTTGAAATTAACGCAAAGCACTTAATTTTATATGTATCTTTGCGCAATATTTTAGAGCGGGTCACCAAGTTTAAGAATACGATAAAAGACTCATCCAACTAATATTTTTTTAGATCTATGAATTTTAATAATGATAAAGAAGCAGTTGAAGGCTTTGTGAAAAAATACCGAGAATTAACCCTTGAGATTAATAAGGTTATTGTTGGTCAAGAAGAAACCATACGCGATGTGCTGATCTCGATTTTTAGTAAAGGCCATTGCTTATTAGTGGGTGTGCCGGGCTTGGCTAAAACCTTGTTGGTAAATTCTATTGCCGACGCCTTGGGTTTAAGTTTTAACCGTATTCAGTTTACCCCCGATTTAATGCCCAGCGACATTATAGGTTCTGAAATTTTAGATGAACACCGTAATTTTAAATTCATGAAAGGGCCCTTATTTTCGAATATTATTTTGGCCGATGAAATTAACCGCACGCCACCCAAAACGCAGGCAGCCTTGCTGGAAGCCATGCAAGAACGTCAAATAACTGCAGCCGGACATAAATACGTACTCGACACCCCTTTCTTTGTATTGGCCACTCAAAATCCAATCGAACAAGAAGGAACCTATCCATTACCGGAAGCGCAGTTAGACCGTTTTATGTTTAATGTATGGCTCGATTACCCGAAATTTGCCGAGGAAATGCAGGTAGTGAAACTTACCACAAGCAATCAAACGGTTAAGCTCAATAAAATTTTAACTGCCCAGGAAATCGTTTACTTTCAGGACCTGATTCGTAAAATTCCGGTGGCTGATAATGTTATTGAATATGCCGTTAAACTGGTTCATAAAACACGCTTAACCGGTGAACACACAACCGAAGTAGCTAAAAAATATTTGCAATGGGGGGCAGGACCAAGAGCCTCGCAATATTTAATTATTGGAGCCAAATGTCATGCTGCCATTAAAGGTAAATTTAGTCCGGATATTGAGGACGTAAAAGCCATCGCTGTGCCTATTTTACGCCATCGTTTGGTGTTGAATTATAAGGCCGAAGCAGAAGGCATGACTGTAGAAAAAATTATTAATCAATTAGTATAATGAAAATGGACAAGATCATTGAAGAACTCTTAGATGACGATGCTTTAGATCCGAAAAAATTATTTAATGAGGAAGAATACAGCACCCTCATTATTGGAAGAGAAGGATTTAGTAAAAAACAAAATAACAGTGCCGATTTGCTCGAAGCCTTATTGGATAAGAACATCACACGCCAAGAAAGTGAAGAAATTTTTTCGAAATTAAAAGAAACCAATTCGCAAAAATTAATGGTAGAAGCCATTAAACAAGCTGAACGCGAAAACGAAAAAACCATCATAACTGCAGCTTGTTGGGAGTGTGGTTTGGATTTTACGAATTACTTTTTGGATTTTGTAAACCTTGCTACCAGCGATAATTTCCAATTGGCTCTAGAAGCTCTATCCGTTGTAGAAAGTAGCGAAGGGATTATGGATGAGCCTACACTTACCAAAGCCCTTGAAATTGCCCAATCGGCAGAGGTTCATAATCATGATCTTTTAGAAGATCTTATAAATAACATCAAATCACGTATTGCTTAATTTATGTTGAACAAAAACTTAAACTCCTGGATTCCCGTAGCGAGTAATTCCGATTTTTCTATTTATAATATTCCTTTTGGCATATACACCGATGCAACCGTTAAACACCATGTCTGTTCTGCTATCGGTGAGTATATCATCGATTTATTTGAATTAGCTGTTAACGGCATCATTAGTCTTGATAAAAACACCCTCGACCAGGCTTTTTTAAATGATTTTATTTCTTTGGGAAAGGCTGTAACCAATCCAGTAAGATCAAAACTGATTGAGGAGTTAAGCAATGAAAATTCTAAACTTAAAACAGATTTAGTTTTATTTAATAAGGTATTTAAAAAACAAAGTGGTGTAACAATGCTCATGCCTGTTAGAGTAGGGGATTATACCGATTTTTACAGCAGCATCGATCATGCCGTAAATATTGGTACGATGATTCGCGACCCTAAAAACGCGCTCATGCCTAACTGGAAACATTTACCGGTTGGTTACCATGGTCGTGCCAGTAGCATTTGTGTAAGTGGTCACACATTCTTCCGCCCGAAAGGACAACAAAAGCCGGCCGATTCGGAATTACCGGTATACGGACCTTGTAAATTGCTCGATATTGAATTAGAAACCGCTTTTATAATTGGTAAATCAACCCAAATGGGTGAAAGCATTACAACCGAGAAAGCTGATGAGTATATTTTTGGTATGGTGTTGTTTAACGACTGGAGTGCCCGCGACATCCAAACATGGGAATACGTGCCATTGGGGCCTTTCTTATCAAAGAACTTCGCCAGCACCATTTCACCTTGGATAGTTACACTTGAAGCCCTTGAACCCTTTAGAACGAAAGGATATGTGCAAGATCCGAAGGTATTGCCATATCTGCAATACAGAGGCGAACGCAATTTGGATATTAAACTGGATGTGATCTTAAAACCAGAAAATGGGGATGAGAATAAACTTTGTACATCGAATTATAAGTACATGTACTGGACCATGGAGCAGCAATTAGCCCACCATACCGTTAATGGTTGTAATATGAATGTTGGTGACATGATGGCCAGTGGCACCATTAGTGGTCCCGACCCAAGCGAATATGGCAGTATGATGGAATTAACCTGGCGTGGCAGTAAACCCATTACTTTAAAGGATGGCACTGAACGTAAATTTGTGAATGATCGCGATACCATCATTATTAAAGGTCATTGTGAAAAGGACGGCATCCGTGTTGGTTTCGGAGCCTGTGAAGCCAAAGTATTGCCGGCTAACTAAAATCTTCTGATGGGTGTTTTTTTGATCGCGCGTTATAATTAAATGCTCTTGACTCTGCATGCTTCTTTTTTCGTATATTTGTACCAATCTGATTCTTTGCAATAAATGTTAGATGCACGGTTAAAAACAGATTCAATAAATTTTAAACATGGCCAAATCGCAGGAAACATACAGTAAAAAAGAAAAAGAAAAAAAGAAATTAAAGAAGAGACAGGAAAAAGAAGAGAAACGCGAAGAACGCAAAGCCAATTCAAACAAAGGCAAAAGCTTTGAAGATATGCTGGCTTATGTTGACGAAAACGGCCAACTGTCATCAACCCCTCCCGATCCAAGTAAAAGAAAAATCATTAACATTGAGGACATTCAATTGGGTGCTCGCAAGGAAGAAGTGATTGAACCTGCTGATTTGATCAGACGCGGCTCAGTTACCTTTTATAATGATGCAAAAGGTTATGGATTTATTAAAGACGAACGTTCACAAGAAAGTATTTTCTTTCACGCTAATGGTGTGATAACCTTGGTAAAAGAAAGAGATAAAGTGACTTTTGAAGTAGAACGCGGTCAAAAAGGTCTTAATGCCATTAAAGTAACCCTCATCACTGCTTAATAAATACTCTTATAAAATTTTTCTCCTTTAGTGGAGAAAGTTTTTAGAAATCTGTAGAGGGTAAATTAAATTTACTCTTCCAATAACAACAAGTCAAATAATTCTTTTTGATCAAACTCCTTCACCTCGCCCGGCTGCATTGTGCCAAGTTCGAGGTTTTCGATTTTGGTCCTAATCAATCGCTTGCAATCATGCCTCACTGCCGAACACATTTTTCGTATTTGTCGGTTCTTGCCTTCGGTTAAAACAAATTCTAACCAGGAATGGGGCAGAAATGCTTTAAACTCATGGTCCCGCGGGGGAAGCCCTTCAGGCTTTTCGATGAGATTCACTTCGCAGGAAAGTGTGTGGTAGGTTCCTCTTTTTTTAATTAAGATATCAAGTCCGGTTCTTAATTTTAATAAGGCCTCGCCCTCTGCTTCCACCTTTCTCTCCACTTGAACCACATAATTGCGTTTATGTTTTCTGTCAGGGTGGAGTAAACGTTTGGTTAAACTTCTATCATTGGTAAGTATGAGTAAACCTTCACTGTCTTCATCTAATCTACCAACGGCATTGGTGCCTTCGGGAAATGGATAATTCAGATCGCCCAGTAAGGGCTGTTTATAGGGACTCACAAACTGAGAAATCATTTTGTAAGGTTTATAAATAACAAAATAGCGGTACATGTTTTATAAAAGGCAAAAATAAGATTATTAGACGGGAATAATTGTTTTTGTTTTAGGTTAAATGAATAAGGATTAATTATCTTTAACTATGATTATAAGGGTAATTCAAGCAATTGTTTTTCTAATGGCGCTGCAATTTTTATCAAACTGTAAAAACCAAAATCCGAATAAAGATTTAGATAAATTTCTGGACGGTGAAATTAGCGACCGGCTTCAGATGTTGCGTCAAGACTCGGTTGAGACAAATGAGCTTGCGTTTGATTTCACGGCATTTAACAGGCAAATTCAGTTATTTATTTTAATGATCAAGGATATTGAAAATCTTAAAGCCAATTCTAAATTGGCAAATGCATATTTTGAAGAAAAAATAGAACAATTGAATGTGGCTGAAATTTCTTACAATGCCATTCATACAGACATGACCTTAGAGAATATTGCCACACAATTAAAACAAAATGAATTGGTTTTTTTAAATGCTTGTGTATTGAAATCGGGGCGACATAATTTGCCCTTAAATACGGTGCAGTAGGACCTTCTTTGCATGAGATGTATTTAGGGGAAACGGTTGGCAGCTAACGATGAATAACTTGTTTCGGAAATATTTTTTTGCCTTCCGTAATTTTTATTATTTTTATATGGCGTGTGCTGAAAAGAATTAATAACCTCATAATAAATTCTGAATGAAAAAAACATTACTTATTCTAACACTTTTTTTGTTTTGCAATCTCGGTAATTCTCAAACGGATACTTTTCAAAAAATTAAAGACCTTTTACAACAATACCATCCGGAATTAAATACAGAAAATAAGTTGATCGCATTTACCATGTGGTCTTCTGAGGATAAGGAAAGCAGAGAGATTTTAAAACGTTTCGACAAGGTTTATACTTATTATGAGTTTGCTAAATTAAAGGGTGGAAGCAAGGGCTTAATTGTGGTAGCTTTTAATCAAACTAATTCTGAAAGTACCACTCAAATATGTTTTCATAAAGATGGGGTGCTCAAAACCATAGCTTTTAACGCCAATCTTTTTGAAGCGACTGGGCTCGATTTAAAAAACGCGGTGTTTGATTCGAATGGAAAAATGATCTTCAAAAATTTGACCAAAGATCTGGTCGTAGAAAGTATACACCAACGCGTAACCCGTTAACCCTTCACATCATGCGAATATATTGGTCACTTTTTTTTATGTTGTGCATTGGTTTAGTAAAGGCGCAAACCAATGCCGATTGCCCCAATGCCATTCCTCTTTGCACCACTCCCAATTTTACTTTTTATGCGGGTTCCACGTTTGGAACTATTAATGAATTGCCCTTAGCAAATACGATTAGTAATCCGGGAACTAACCCCGCATCAGGAAATGCTGGCTGTTTGTTAAGCGGTGAAAACAGACCACAGTGGTTATTAATAACCATCGGAAATCCGGGTACACTTGAATTTGTATTCGGATCAGGAACCAGTGCCAACCCTCAACTTGGTTTTTACGATTGGGCCATGTGGCCATATTCACCATCAGCCTGTTCCGATATTTTAAATAACATCTTGCCGCCCATTCGTTGTAACTGGAACATATCCCAATCCGGTGGCACCGGAATTGCTTCGTCTACTAACATTCCAACAGGAGGGATAGCGGGTAACTACGAACCACCACTATTGGTAAATGGTTGTCAGCAATACATCATTTGCATTTCAAATTACAGTGGTGTAAATACACTGGTTAGTTTTCAAAGTTTAGGAACGGCAAGTTTATCCTGCAGTCCAAACTGTCTTTTATTAAATTCACCACAAGTGTGTATTGGTTCCTTTACTAATGTTGTAGGCGTTAGTAGTGGAAATTTATCCAATGTAAACTTCTCTTTAAGTCCGGGCAATCTTAGTTCACCAAGCCCGAGTTTTGCTGTTAATCCAACTGTTACCACCAGCTACACCATGTATGCAACTGGAATTAACACACAAAGTGCATTGGTAACACAGTCTGCAGTGACAACTGTTTCGGTGCATCCGCAACCCATCGTGACACCAAGTTTTACACAAGCCACCTGTTTAAGTAATTATAAAGCTTTCGATTTAGGTTTAACTTTTAACCCTTCTCCAGCCATACCGGCTTATACGGTCAGTTGGTCAACCATTCCGTTTGGAGTGATTAGCCCTCTTCAAACAACTTCCTCCGGAACAGCTATTTTAGCTATGCCCTATTCAGCTACAGTAACTGCAGCGGGAGGGTGCAAGGCAGTGGCCTCATTCACCATGCAAAGCGCGCCCGAACCAGTCTCCATTCAATTAAATCCACCGGGTTCAAATCATTTAATTACCTGTGCTCAAACCAGTATCAATTTAGTAACCGTTAACGCGAGTTATTCGTATACTTGGAGTAATGGTATAAACGCTCCAATAACAGGTCCTCTGGCGGTTTTCACCACTTCCATGTTAGGCACGTGGACCATTAATGCCGTGAATCCAGTCTCGGGTTGTACCTCATCCATTGCCGTTAATATTGGACAAAGTACTTTAGTCCCAAATGCTATTATTTCACCAACTTTCCAAAGCATTACTTGCAATCTAAATAACGCACTGCCTATACAAGCTTTTGCCAATCCTTCGGTTAACATTTTGCATCAGGTAACTTCTCCATTAGGTGGTATTTATACCAGCACTACGTATAGTATTTCATACAGCCCCGGAGGTCCCGGCACATACTCGTATTGTTTAATCAATACCACAAATGGTTGTTCTTCTTGCAAAAATTTTACAGTCACTTCTAATCAAGGTTTTCCAACGTTTAGTGTGCGTAGTCCACAAAACTTTACACTTGGTTGCACCACCACAAGTGTTGCCATCATTAACATTACCAACGCCAGTGCTACCAATAGTTTGCAAATTCCAAATGGAGGTCCGGTTTCTTATACCTTGCTTAGTCCCGGATCATCCACAGCAACGCCTACCGGATCACTCAGTGGTATCAATACGTATACTGTAAATGTGCCAGGCACCTGGACAGTCATAACAAAAGATAATACCAGTTTTTGTGAGACAAGGTTACCAGTTACTGTTTTGCAGAATACATTCACGCCCAACATTTCAGCGCTCGTGCCGCGACAAATATTAGATTGTTATGTTTCAAAAGTTACTTTAAAAGCACAAAGCACCAACAGTAATATTAATTATTTGTGGAGTTTTCCGGGCGTTCCCGGTAATTTAGCGAGTGACAGTATTTTAGTTTCAACGAATGCAGGGGTTCCGGGAAACACACTAGTGGCGAATTATACACTCACCATCACAGACAATGACAATACTTGCAAAAGTACTTCGGTTATACCGGTGTATCAAAATTTGTTTAAACCCAAGGCCCTAATTTCAAATAGCGGTATTACTACAATTAATTGCTTAACGTCAACAGTCGTCTTAACGAATCAAAGTAGCACCGGTATCCCTCTAAATTCAATTTATACTACTAATCTTCCGGTAGTTGCTCAGGTTTGGGAAGGCCCAAGTCCTCAAGAGCCTTTGCAGATGAACTCTACGTATACCGGATCAATGGTGGGTGTGTTCACATTAACCGTTCTTGATCTCAATAATGGATGTATAAGTAAAACAACAACAAGCATTGCCGATAATCGCGTTTATCCACAATTTCTCGATCCAAATTCAACGAGTCAGTTTACACTCGATTGCGGTAAAGATTCTGTGTCTATTAGTCCTCGCCTAAGTAATCAAAACGCCGGATTTTTATACAACTGGATCTCGCCTCCTTCTGCTATCATATCGGGTGCACAAACAGGAACCTTAATCACAAAAACAACGGGTTTGTATCGCGTTATAATCACCAACAATGTAAGTGGCTGTGTTACCAATGGTAATGTGATGGTTGTGAATGGTACTTTACATGCAGGCTTTGAGGCTGATAAGTTGACCGGTTATGCGCCACTAGAAGTAAATTTTAGTAATGCATCGAAGTCCCAAAACAACTTAGGCATTAGCTCCTATTGGAGTTTTGGTAATGGCTCATACAGCATTACCCCATCGGCGAATATAATGGCCAGTGCTGTATACTCCTTGGCCGGCAACTATACCGTGAGTTTGGTTGCAAGAAAAGGAACTTGTTTAGATACTTTTGTAAAAGTGATCACTGTGGAACTTCCTTCAAGGCTTGAAATTCCGAATGTGTTTACGCCAAATGGCGATCAGGTGAATGATCTCTTCTTTCTTAAAACAAGTAATCTTGAACAAATCTCCTTGCTTATTTATGACCGATGGGGGAATAAGGTAGTTGAAATGACTAGTGATTCAGGTAATGTGGCATGGGATGGGAAAAACCAGGAATCAAAAGACCTTTCGGAAGGAACTTATTTTTATGTCATAAAAGCAAGTGGAAAAGACGGGCAGTTATTTAACAGAACTGGAACCGTTTCACTTTTACGCTAGGCAGTCTTGCGAATTCGGCTTGATATTTGTATCTTTAAAACTTATATCCCGTATTATGAAAAAAATTCTATCTGCCCTTATTTTTTTAATCACGTTTAGTTTAAATGCTCAAACAACCTGCGAAACAGCTCAACCATTTTGTGCGGGTGGCGTTTCTGGAGTTACTTTTCCGGCAACAACCAGCGTTACCACTGCTCAGACGGGGCCTAATTATGGTTGTTTAGGCAGTACCCCAAATCCAGCTTGGTATTATTTACAAATTAGTACTTCGGGTAATCTTGATATTTTAATTCAAGGGCAAATTGTATCTCCTCCGGGTCCGGGGCAGGATGTTGATTTTATATGCTGGGGACCTTTTAATTCGTTGGCAGGTATTTGCAATAGTTTAACTGCAACCAATATTGTTGATTGCAGTTATTCGGGTAGTTTTACCGAAACATTAAATATTCCAACCGGTGTCACTGGTCAATATTATCTGGTATTGATTACGAATTTTGCTAACATTACTCAAGATATTTTATTTACCCAATATGCAGGCACGGGAAGTACCAACTGTGGTTTAGTTGCAACCAATTCTAAAATATGTGCCGGTTCAGCAGCTACGCTGGTAGCAAACAACAGTGGCAGTTTAACGAGTCCAAATTATTCTATCAATCCCGGCGGTTTAAGCAACACAACAGGAACGTTTATAGTCTCGCCACTGGTCACAAGTGTTTATACCCTTTATGTTAGCGGTTTAAATAGTTTGAGTATTCCCATTACGCAAACTGCTGTTTCAACAGTCACAGTTAATCCATTGCCATTATCGGTTCCTACGGTAACGAATTCAACATGCAATACCTATTCCAATGCTTTTAACCTAGGCCTTAATTTTAATCCTCCCAGTCCTGTGCCAAGTTATACGGTTAGTTGGGCCAATTTGCCAACCGGTATCAATAGCTCAACACAAACCATTTTAAGTTCAACCCAAGCTTCGCTTAATTTCGGAATACAAGGTGGCCCATACTCTGCAACCATAACAGCAGCTGGAGGTTGCAGCACGGTTGCCAATTTCTCAGTTAACCCGGCTCCCGATCCGGCTCTTATTACGCTTAGTCCAAGTGGGCTTAATCATACTTTAACCTGTTATCAACCGGTATTAACCTTAACGTCGATGGTGAGTACGAATAATTATACTTGGACCAATGGCGTTTCTGCGCCCATTGTCGGACAATTAGGGGTTTTCTCTGTTACCAATTTAGGGTCATGGACAATTCAGGCGGTTAATCCGGGTTCAGGTTGTACGGCATCATTGGTGGTTGGCATTGGTCAAAACTTTTCAGCGCCAGTAGCCATTATTTCACCAACTTTTCAAAATATTACCTGTAGTTTAACAACCATATCACCCATTATTGCCACGGCAAATCCTACGGTTAATGTCACCCATCAATTTTACTCACCATTAGGGGGGAATTATTCCGCCACCACATACAGTGCTTCCTACTTGCCAGGTGGACCGGGTACCTATTCGCATTGTATTGTTAACGATGCTAATGGATGTTCAACGTGTAAAACCTTTACTGTTGCCTCAAATCAGGGCTTCCCAACATTTAGTGTGAATAGTCCACAAAACTATACCCTTGGTTGTACCACTACCAGTGTGGCCACCATTAATATTACCAATGCCAGTGCTACAAATAGCTTGCAAGCTCCAACCGGTGGTCCGGTTTCGTATACCCTTTTAAGTCCGGGTTCTCCAACAGCCACGCCAAGTGGCACCTTGAGTGGTCTAGCTACCTATACAGTAAACGTTCCGGGTACTTGGACGGTGATTACAAAAGATAATACAAGTTTTTGTGAAACCAGAATGCCGATATCGATTTTGCAAAATACGATAGCTCCTGATATTTTTGTAATTAGTGATAGAACCATTTTAGACTGTTTTGTACCACGCGTTACTCTAAAAGGACAGAGTGCATCCAGTAACATTAAATACAATTGGAGTTTTCCGGGTACACCGGGTAATTTACCAAGTGATAGTATTTCAGTTTCGGTAAATTCGCTCACACCAACTAACAGTTTGGTGGCTAATTATACCTTAACTATAACCGATAACAGCAGTACTTGTAAAAGCACCACAATTATTCCTGTATATCAAAACATTTATAAACCGCATGCTACCATTTCTAATGGCGGTGTTAGTGCCCTTACTTGTATCACCGGCACCATCATGTTAACGAATCAAAGTACAACGGGTATTCCTCCGGGTTCAATTTTCACCACAAATCAAATTATTCAAGGTTATCTTTGGCAAGGCCCTTCGCCACAGGAACCTCTGCAAGTAAGCTCTACTTACCTGGCAGGAATGGTTGGTGTTTATACCCTAACCGTTAAAGATTTAAATAACGGTTGCACCAGCAACACAGTAATAACTATAAAAGATGATAGGATTTACCCTTCTATTAGTCGATCTAATGGTCCGGATTCATTTGTCTTAGATTGTGGGGCAGGGAGCAGAACGATAACCCCAACCATTTCAGTCCCTAATACGAATCTTACGTATGTTTGGACAACCCCTGCCGGAGCGGTTGTTTCTTCAAATACAAGTGCTGTTATATCTACCAGTAATACCGGCTTATATAAAGTACTGGTGATAGATAAATCTAACGGATGTGCATCGAGTGGGGAAGTAACCGTAGTTAATGGCACCTTAAATGCCGGCTTTGAGCCAAGTAGCAGTAATGGTTATGCGCCAATGGATGTGAAATTTAGAAACACCTCACAATCTACAATTGATAGTTTAGGAATTAGAAGTTATTGGAATTTTGGAAACGGAACGTTCAGTGCAACACCTGAGGCAAGTGTTATAACAAATGCTCATTACGACTTAGCCGGAACATTCACAGTAACCTTGTATGTGAGAAAAGGCAGTTGCATGGATACCATAAAAAAAATAATCAGTGTGGAAATTCCTTCTCAGATGGTAGTGCCGAATGTTTTTACACCGAATGGGGATAATGTAAATGATGTATTTTTTATCAAAGCCACTAACTTGGATGAAATTACCATGCTTATTTATGACCGATGGGGACATAAAGTGTTTGATTTGGTAAGTGATAAAGGTAATTTAGCTTGGGATGGAAAGAATCAATTTGGCAAAGAAGTAGCGGAAGGCACTTACTTTTATATTATTAAAGCCAAAGGTAAAGATGGAAATTCATTCGAAAAAAACGGCACCATCAGTTTATTCCGATAAAAAAACCAAATAATCGACCAAATAGGGCCATATTTCTTGTTTTAACAAATTTTGGTACTATATTTGATGAAGTACAAACATAATATTTAATCCGAGTTATCAATGACAACACTTAAAAAAACAATTTCGCTAGCAATTTTAGCCTTGTTTATTCTCTGCAATAAGGCAGTGGCTCAAAATTTCGCTATAGATCCTATGTACTATCAAATTTTTGATAGGGATTCCCTTGTGGGATTCGATGAAACTGCAGCGCGGGCATCGGCTATTTCGGAACAATTTTATGGTTCAGAATTTAAGATTAAGATGTATCGTTTAAAACGTGAGTACATTGATAACAAATACAATCTGGTTAAAATGCCAATTGTAAATAACACCACTAATTATTTAACAGCCAACAGACCGGCTGCTATTTCGGGTTGTGTAAATGAAGACTTTGAGGCTTCTACGGCTGCGGTTATTACGACAACCAATCAAATTGCCGGTTGGACCATTTCAGGTGGTTACAACAGTAGTATTAGTTCTTCGAATACCACTTCTTTAATAACCTATTATCCGGGTGGTATTTCAGGGGTAACGTCGTGTAACCTTCTTGGTTGTTGCCCAATGCCACCTTTACACTCCGAATTAATTGACTGTAGTGCTCCGGGTGGTTATATAGATACACAAATTGGAAATCAATATCCTATTTATTCGGTGTTTGGTTCTGGCACTTCTAATGCAGCGGCCGCAGCTTCAAACACACAAATTTCAGGTGGCATGTTTGGAACAAAAGTGTTAAGACTTAACGATGGTGTTACCGGTGATTACAGTATGCAAAAATTATCGAAAACTTTTTCGGTAACTGCCACTAACGCTTTATTCCAGTTTGCTTTTATTTCGGTATTTTCTCCTGGTCACGGTTGTTGTGATGCCGGAGCTTTCCAAATTAGATTAACCAATGCTACTGCAAATACCGTTATTGCTTGTCCAAGTTTCTCGGTATCTGCGCCAAGTACAGCTTGTACCGCAACTGTTCCAATTAACTATTTAAATGTTGGTACTGGTACTACTTATAGTCCAACTTTAAACTTTGGTAATATTTATCACCCTTGGAAGGTAAACTCAATTGATATGACGCCATATATTGGTCAAAATATTACAATTGATATTATTGCTTCTGATTGTACTGCCGGGGGACACTTTGGAAAAGTATATTTTGATTCACAATGCGGTCCAATGACCATTTATGGTAACGGTACACCTTATTCAGCTGACGTCACCAATGTTTTGGTGCCAACTTGTGGCGCTGCTGGTGCTACTATTTGTGCTTCTGATGGATTAGGTCCATACTCATGGGCTGGTCCTGGTGTTGGTCCTCCATTTAACACACCGGCATTATCCAATCAGTGTTTTACTACAAATATTTCAGCTACTTATACCTTATATATGCAACCACAAGGTGCTTGTTTCCCTATTTCAAGGGTTGTAACCAGTACCATTACTCCGGCTCCATTATTAACTGCAGGTGTTGTGCAAGCAGTTTGCGGTAGTTCATTAGCTGTGGTTACATTAACACCATCCGGTTCTGCTCAAAACCCTTCATCTATTAATTGGTCTCCAACCCCCTTAAGTTTAACGACTAACACCATGCAGGGTACCTACACCATTCAGTCGACACCTTTTGTGGCGAGTATAGTGGCGAGTGATCCTTTGGGTTGTAAAGTTACGGCAACAGTCACCGTTAATCCGGCACCACCAATTCCAACCTTTACCATTTTAAATATTACAGGTTCACCAAGTATTACCTGTTTTTATCCAAGTATTAATTTAGATATCTCTACGCTTTATAATTATGGTGGAAATAACTTAAGTTATTTCTGGGCTACTAATAGCGCTACATTTACTACGGCTAATATTACAGTATTAAACCCCGGCACTTATACTGTTCAAGGATATGATTCATTTACCGGTTGCTCGAGTACGCATACCATTGCAATTGGTGTTAATACCATAGCTCCTACAGCTATTATTTCACCAACGGTACAAAATATTAATTGTACCAATCTTCAGGCTGTGCCATTTATAGCTACTTCAAACCCTACGGTTAACGTTACACAAATGATATCCGATCCTTTAGGAGGTTCTTTCTCTAACAATACACACACCATTTCTTATTTACCGGGTGCAATTGGTGATTATACCTACACGGTTCGTAATGATGTAAATGGTTGTACAACCGTGAAACATTTTACGATAAACTCCAATCAAGGTTTCCCTACCTTTAGTGTAGTGAGTGCCCAGAACTTTACTTTGGGGTGTAATTCGAGATCTGTTGCTACCATTGTAATTACCGGGGCCAGTGGAACTAATAGTTTACAGGTGCCAAACGGTGGGCCGGTTTCTTACACCTTGTTAAGTCCTACATCTTCCACGGTTACTTCTTCTGGTGTATTAAGTGGTATTAACGCCTATTCAATAACCACACCAGGTACCTGGACAGTTATTACAAAGGATAATACCAGTTTATGTGAAACCAGATTGCCGATTTCCATCTTATCAAACACCTTTGCCCCTAATATCAGCGCTACTTTCACGCGTCAGATTTTAGATTGTTATGTGCCATTTGTGAAGTTACAAGGAAAAAGTACCAGTGATAATGTCAGTTATAATTGGGGCTTCCCAGGAACACCAGGTAATATGCCGGGAGATACCGTTACAGTGGGGGCTATTTTAAGTGCACCTGCAACAACCTTGGTTGCTAATTATACGCTCACGGTATTAGATAATAGCAGTACTTGTAAGAGTACATCGGTTGTACCAATCTACCAAAATTTATTTAAACCAAAACCAATTATTTCAAATGGTGGAACCCAAGCTATTTCTTGTAAAACAAGTAGTGTGATGTTAACCAATCAAAGTACGACTGGTATTCCTCCAAACTCAATATTTACAACTAACTTACCGGTAATTGGTTCCACTTGGTCAGGCCCAACACCTCAAGAGCCACTAAGTAATACATCTACTTATCTGGCTTTACAAGTTGGTACTTATACCATGCTAGCTTTAGATTTAAATAATGGTTGCGCGAATTATACCACAACAACTATTATTGACAATTTATTATACCCTGATACAAAAATTTCACCGCCAACCGGCACCTTGTATTGCGGTTCAACTGCAGTTTTGAATGCCACTACAGCAAATGTTCCGGGAACTACGCTAACTTATACATGGGCAGGTGGTCCATCTAACGCTATTGTTAGCGGTCAATTCACTTCCGTGTTTACTACCAGCAATTCGGGTGAATACCATTTAGTTGTTTATAATACAAACAGTGGCTGCCAAACAGAAATGGATGTTAATGTAGTTACCGGTAGTTTAACTGCTAATTTTGAACCAGATGTTACTTCAGGATATCCTCCGTTAAAAGTTAATTTCAAAAATTTAAGTAGAAGTAATGATAGCACCAACATTACCTCCATATGGAGTTTTGGTAACAACACCACCGCCACGCTTAGTTCAGTTGCTTCTACTACAGCCATGTATGCCATTGGCGGTACGTATACGGTTACTTTATATGCCCGAAAAGGAACTTGTTTAGAATCGACACAACATATTATTACAGTTGAAGTACCTTCTAAATTGGTTGTTCCAAACGTGTTCACGCCAAATGGTGACGGTGTAAATGACTTCTTCTTCCTTGAAGCAAAAAGTTTAAGCGAGATCAGTGTTTTAATTTACGATCGTTGGGGTCATAAAATTTACGAAGTGATTAGTGAAAAAGGAAACATTGTGTGGGATGGTAAAAATCAATTAGGTAAAGAAGTTGCCGAAGGAACTTACTTCTATATTATTAAAGCTACCGGTAAAGATGGCGGTAGCTACGATAAAAATGGCACTATCAATATCTTTAGATAACCGATACTGAATAAATAAAAAATCCGGCTTGAAAAGGCCGGATTTTTTTTTGAGATTTAATAAGTTGAAATAAAAAACAGAAACTCTAAATCAGGTAATTACTTACTCAAATATAAATTCCGCTCGCTGTAAATGTTCTGGAAATACTCGTCTTGCAGGCTGTCGATAAAGTAAATAGCTTCACCGGTGCTTTTCATTTCAGGACCTAATTCTTTCTGAATTTCAGGGAATTTTTCGTAGCTGAATACAGGTATCTTGATTGCGTATCCTTTTTTACGTGGATTGAATTTAAAATCTTTTACCTTTTTAGCGCCTAACATTACTTTGGTGGCATAATTCACATAAGGCTCGTCGTAGGCTTTCGCAATGAATGGCACGGTACGAGAGGCACGTGGATTCGCCTCAATAATGAATACAACACCATCTTTAACCGCAAATTGAATGTTTAATAAGCCAACGGTATTAAGCGCCAGGGCTATGGTTTTGGTATGTTGTTCAATTTGTTTGATTACATCGGCAGAAAGATCGAATGGAGGAAGCACGGCATAACTATCGCCGCTGTGAATCCCGGCAGGTTCGATGTGTTCCATGATACCAATGATGTAAACATCTTCACCATCACAAATAGCATCGGCTTCAGCCTCTATTGCTCCTTGTAAAAAGTGATCAAGTAAAACTTTATTATCGGGTAAATCGTTTAATAATTTTACCACATGCTGTTCAAGCTCTTGTTCGTTAATAACAATCTTCATGCTTTGTCCGCCTAACACATAACTCGGACGCACCAGGAGTGGGAAACCCAAACGTTTTGAAAGAGTGATAGCTTCTTCAGCATCTTCAATCACACCAAATTCAGGGTAGGGGATATTGTTGATTTTGAGAAGGTTTGAAAAACTACCACGGTCTTCGGCTAAATCGAGTGATTTAAAATCGGTACCAATAATTTTAATGCCATAACGCTCTAGTTTTTCAGCCAGCTTGAGGGCTGTTTGGCCACCCAACTGCACTATCACACCTTCAGGCTTTTCGTGCAAAATAATATCGTAAATATGTTCCCAGAAAACCGGTTCAAAATATAATTTATCGGCGGTGCTGAAATCGGTACTAACGGTTTCGGGATTGCAGTTAATCATGATGGTTTCGTAACCACATTCTTTGGCCGCTAATACACCATGCACACAACTGTAATCAAATTCAATACCTTGTCCAATGCGATTCGGACCCGATCCTAAGATGACTACTTTTTTCTTATCCGATCTTACACTTTCATTTTCATCTTCAAAAGTAGAGTAGTAGTAAGGGGTTTTGGCTTCAAATTCAGCCGCACACGTATCAACCAATTTATACACCCGCTTAATGCCCATGTCGTTGCGCTTGGTGTAAACTTCACTTTCTTTACAACGCAGTAAGTGTGCTATCTGGCGATCGGCATAACCTTTTTGTTTGGCTTCGTATAAAAGATCTTTTGAGAGTTCGTTTAAACTGTATTTTTCTATTTCATTTTCGAGTGCAATCATTTCTTCAATTTGTTGAAGAAACCACATGTCGATTTTTGTGAGTTTTTGAATCGTTTTAATGGAGATGCCCATTTTCATGGCATCGTAGATCATAAAGAGGCGGTTCCAGCTTGGTCGCTCGAGTGCTCGGAGTAATTCGGCCTGATCGGTAATTTCTTTTCCATCCGCCCCTAAACCATTTCGTTTTATTTCTAAACTCTGACAGGCTTTTTGTAAAGCTTCCTGGAAGCTTCGTCCAATGGCCATTACCTCGCCAACCGATTTCATTTGAAAACCAAGTTCGCGGTTACAACCTTTAAATTTATCGAAGTTCCAGCGTGGTATTTTTACAATAACATAATCGAGGGTTGGTTCAAAATAAGCTGAGGTTGATTTTGTAATCTGATTGATGAGTTCATCGAGGTGGTATCCAATAGCCAGTTTGCTGGCTATGAGAGCGATCGGGTAACCGGTGGCTTTACTTGCTAATGCCGAAGAGCGTGAAACCCTTGGATTAATTTCGATGGCAATAATATCTTCATGTTCATCATTACTCACTGCAAACTGCACATTACATCCGCCGGCAAAATTACCAATACTGCGCATCATTTTGATGGCCATGGTACGCATGCGCTGGTAAGTGCTATCACTAAGCGTCATGGCAGGTGCAACGGTTATACTATCGCCGGTATGCACGCCCATGGGGTCAAAATTTTCGATTGAGCAAATGATGGCTACGTTATCGTTTTTATCACGTAATAATTCAAGTTCGTATTCTTTCCAGCCAAGTACGGCTTTATCAATCAGCACTTCGTGAATGGGTGAGGTTTGTAAACCTCTGTTCAAAAGCGCGTCAAAATTTTCTTTTTCATAAACCACCGATCCACCGCTACCACCAAGGGTAAAGGAAGGACGGATTACTAATGGGAATCCAAATTCTTGAGCAATACTTTTTCCTTCGAGAAATGATTTAGCAATTTTACTTGGGGCCATTGGCACGCCAATCTCTTCCATTTTAAGGCGAAAAAGTTCGCGGTCTTCGGTTACCTTTATGGCTTCAATATCAACGCCAATCATGGCCACATTGTATTTTTTCCAAATACCAAGGTCCTCACATTTGAGTGCTAAATTAAGCGCTGTTTGTCCACCCATGGTAGGAAGTACCGCATCTATATGTCTTTCTTCTAAAATTTTAATAATTGATTTTACTTCCAGTGGTAACAAATAAATATGATCGGCAGTTACTTTGTCGGTCATGATGGTTGCAGGGTTCGAATTAATTAAGGTTACTTCAATGCCTTCCTGCCGAAGACTTTTAGCTGATTGAGAACCGGAGTAGTCGAATTCGCAGGCCTGACCAATAACAATGGGACCTGAACCTATTATTAAAACGGACTTAATGGATGTATTTTTTGGCATTTTGTATAAAGGAAGTTTAAAATCGAGCAAAGATAAGAGTCAAGCGTGATTGTAGAAAGAAAGATATTGACTAAATATTAAAATAAAGCATAAAAAAACCCGGAATAGAAATTCCGGGTTCATATTAATTGAATAATTTATTTATTGGGGTGTTTCTGGCGCCGGTTCATTTTTGCCTTTGGCTTCTGCTACAACGATGTTACGTTCGTAGTGTTCAGTGCCGTTTAAAGCGTTAATAGCGGCATTGGCCTCCGTATCATTGGCCATTTCAACAAATCCATAGCCTTTACTGCGTCTGGTTTCTTTGTCTTTAATAATGCGTACGCTGGTTACTTCACCATATTGAGCAAACAATTCACTTAGGGATTGTTCCCTCACCTTAAAACTGATGTTGGAGATAAAAATGTTCATAGTTGTCTATATTTTTGTGTGTATATAAAGTTAAGTAAAAAATACAGAAAATCAAATGAAAGTACAAAATTTGTTAAATTTTAGTTAATATTTAACAAATTTGATTACATACTAAGTGCTTTTTAAAACAGGATGGCTTCCATACTGATTTCAACATTGGCATCTTTAGGGAGGCGAGCTGCCTGAATGGTTGCTCTTGCCGGGAAGTCGCCATTAAAATAGGAAGCATACACTTCGTTAACATGCACGAAATTATTCATGTCGTTTAAAAATATGGTGCTTTTTACTACGTTTTCAAAGCCGCAACCACCTTCTTTTAAAATGGCACCCAAATAGTCCATCACCATTTTGGTTTCTTCTTTGATGCTTGTTTTTACCAATTGTTTACTTTGTAGATCCATGGCTATGGTTCCTGAAATAAACATGATGTTATTCACGATGATTGCTTGATTGTATGGTCCGATTGGAGCAGGAGCATTGCTGGTATTGATAATTTTTTTCATATGTTTTATGTTTAGTGAATAAACAAATATAACAAAGATTTAGAATTAGTTTTTTCAGTAAATGGACATAAGTCTCATTTACCGAATGATATTTATCAGCCTTGGTCTTTTTTCTTTACCATGGTTAAAATTGTAGCAATGGCAACTGTTTCGCCAGTTTCATCATACACATCAACCAACCATTTAACAATTCCTTTAGCAATATCTTCGGCATTCTTTTTTTCTTGAACAATTTTTTCTTTGCAGGTAAATTTTACGCCAATGGTACTTCCCATATAAACCGGTTTGGTAAAACGACATTCGTCGATACCATAATTTAAAAGTACGGGTCCTTTTTTAGCATTCACAAATAAACCTGCGGCTTTACTCAAAATGTAATAACCATGGGCCACGCGCCCTGTAAAAATGGTACCTTCCAAACTGGTCACATCGGTGTGTGCATAAAAATGATCGCCACTTACATTCGCAAAATTTACCACATCGGCTTCCGTTACTGTATGCTTTGCTGTTATGAGTGTTTCACCAATTTCGAGGTCTTCAAAATATTGTTTAAAGGGATGAATATCTTTTTCAATTTGTTTGGCACCTTGTTGGTACTGATTTAGAATATGGGTGATGGTTGTTGGAGAACCTTGAATGGCGGTACGTTGCAGGTAATGAAACACGCCACGTTTTCCGCCCATTTCTTCCCCACCGCCGGCGCGACCTGGACCACCGTGAACTAGCATTGGCATTGGGGAGCCGTGTCCGGTGCTTTCTTTGGCGCATTCGCGGTTAAGTATTAAAATACGGCCGTGCATGCAGGCGGCGCCAATGGTGTAAAGGCGAGCAATACGATCGTCAGCGGTAATGATGGAACTCACTAAACTTCCTTTGCCCATTTTACTGAGTGTGATGGCTTCATCCATTGTTTTATACGGCATTAAGGTACTAACCGGACCAAAGGCTTCAATATTATGGCAATCGGTGTTAGTGAATGGTTTTTCATTTAAGAAAATGATGGGTGGCATAAAGGCACCTTTGTTTTTATCGGCTCCTTTTACTTCAAATTTTTCAAAATCGCCAATAATTATTTTCTGCGATTTTGATAGTTGTTCCACTTTTTCTTTTACTTCCAGTAACTGTGCTTTACCCGCAAGAGAGCCCATGCGCACCCCTTCGGTATTTGGATCGCCGATAATATTTTGAGCCAAACGTTTTCCCAATGCAATTTGCACATCTTCAATGCGATTTTCGGGAACAATGATGCGGCGAACAGCGGTACATTTTTGTCCGGCTTTGGTTGTAATTTCGCGGGCAATTTCTTTAATAAAAATGTCGAATTCAGGCATTTCGGTTGTTACGTCGGTACCTAGTACACAGCAGTTCAGAGAGTCGGCTTCCATATTAAATGGCACTGACTCTTGAATTAAGCGGGGATGCGCTTTTAGCATTTTTCCGGTGCTTGCAGAACCTGTAAAGGTTACCACATCTTGACTCATCACATGATCGAGAATGCCGTTGGCACTGCCGCAAATGAGTTGCAGAGCGCCTTCAGGAAGGATTTTGCTGGCAATAATTTCTTTTACAACGGCTTCGGTTAAAAAGGAGGTAACGGTTGCGGGCTTGACGATTGCAGGGACGCCGGCCAACCAGTTAACAGCCACTTTTTCGAGCATGCCCCAAACCGGGAAATTAAAAGCATTGATATGAATGGCAACTCCTTCTTTTGGTACACAAATGTGGTGACCAATAAAGGTGTTGTTTTTTGAAAGGCGCGCCACATCGCCGTCATAACAATAGGTTTCGTCGGGAAATTGGCGACGTAAGGACGCATAAGTAAATAAATTTCCTATACCGCCTTCAATATCGACCCAGCTATCAATTCGGGTGGCACCGGTGGCCCAGCTTATTTTATAAAAATCTTCTTTTTTTGCGAGTAAATGCATGGCCAATGCTTTAATCATTAAGCCGCGTTGCTGAAAGGTCATTGACCGAAGTTTTGGTCCACCTACAGTGCGGGCATAATCACACATGGCGCTGAAATCGATTCCCTTACTGCTTGCAGTAGCAATCAATTCGCCGTTAATGGCATTAAATAATTCCTGACCTTTTTCAGATCCAGCCGCCCATTGTCCGCAAATATAATTTTGTAATTGAGTCATAAATAAAATTGAAAAATACAGGTTAAATTTAAGAAAGGAATTTTAATAAACCAGTATAAATTATGGCTTATTGAAGGCAATTTTATCTCAATCATAAAGGCATGGGATGAGATATAAATTTTAAGTAGACGTCAATTAAATGAATTTACATTTTCGACTGGCAAAGGCGCACATACGAAGTAAAATAACCCCATGTTTAAAGCGCGATATATTGGTGCTGCCATAGGTTCTTTCACGGTATCGAATTGGAACTTCTACAATTTTTAAATTCAATTTATGCGCACCAAAAAGAAGATCAAAATCGCCAAATGGATCAAACTCACCAAAGTATTTTCTGTTTTTAATGAGCTTTAAATAATCGGTTCTAAACATAACCTTAGTGCCACAAAGCGTGTCTTTAAAGCGTTGTTCAAGCAACCAGGTAAAGGCCCAGCTAAAAAAGTGATTGCCTAAATAATTCAGAAAGCGCATGGCTTCTTTATCCATGGGGTAAACCAATCGGGTTCCATTAATAAAATCGCCTTTACCACTGGCAATGGCGTCATAAAATTTCGGCAAATCCTCCGGCGGCACTGTTAAATCGGCATCCAGAATCATTAAAATATCGCCGCTAGCTATTTTGTAACCCTCGCGCACAGCATCAGCTTTACCTTTTCCTTTTTGCTGACCGATTTTAATATCGTGAGTTGCTGCATATTTTTTTTGAATCTCCTGAATTTTTATCCAAGTGTCGTCGGTACTATTGCCTTCTATAAAAATAATTTCGGTGTGTTTGCCGAATTTTGGTAAACGTAAAATAGCGTTTTCAATATTTCCACTTTCATTACGAGCGGGAATAACCACTGTTGTTGAATATTTTGTGTTATAATTGGCTGTATCTGTCTCAGGTAAAGGTTTAGCAAAGCTATAAATGTTTAGGCTAAAGAATCTGAAAAAAGGAAATTTAGCCAAATAGCGATTGAAAATAAATGCAAGAATTGGAAAATAGAAAGGAAAAATGAGGCGCTTGGAATTGCGATAAACATCAAAACCCGAAACATAAAGCAGGTTGTTAATGTCGCGGGTGCTGAGCCAATTTTGTGTTGGTGTTTTTTCTTTGAGTCCGATGAGTTCGGAAAATTTAATTAATGGCTCCCAAAATGAATTATAATATTGTACAATGACTTTGGTGTTTGGGTGTGAGCATTTTTTAATTTGTTGGAATACATTTTGAATGTCTTCAACAAAGCCGATGAGATTACTTACAATAATAAGGTCGTAAGTGTGATTTAATTGGATGTTGTTGGCATCCATCACCAAAAAATCAATCCCGGCCGAACCATGTTTTTCTTTGGCCCATTTAATGTACTCTTCACTAAAATCGATTCCTGTTTTTTTGGAACCGGCAATTCCTGCCAGGAGGTCGCCACTGCCACAGCCTACCTCAAGTACAGAGCTATCTTCGTGTGAGAAGTAATTGCAATAATGCGTAATTTCTTTCCAGTAATAGGAGCTAAAGCCTCTTTTTTTACGTTTAGCTGCAACCTTATTAAAATAATTATGTGTTGAATCGAGCATTATATTTTTTCAATTTCTACTGTACAAAATAAACCTAATTGTTTTGAAAATGGTGACAGGATCCATTCAAAACCTTTCACGAAATTATACATAAAAAATGGAAGTAAGGAACTTCTTGAAACCCCACCGCTAAAGGCGTAGGTAAATGGGGAGTGGTAACTTATTTTTTTAATGGCTAATTGGGGATAATGTTTTTTGAATAATTCAATATCGCGTTCAAAATAAATATGGGGCAAGGCCTGGTTACTATTAGAGAGGGGGTTTCCCGGACTGATTTGTCGGCCACCATCGCGTTCAAAAGGTTCGTGATGGAAATTTTTATAAATGAATCTTCCAAATGCAGTATTAGCAGGTTCAACCATCACTATTTTTCCGCCTGTTATCAAACAGCGTTGTGCTTCGAGTAAAAACAAGTGTGGATTAGGAATGTGATGAAACACATTAAGCATAAAAATTGCTCCCAATTCATTTTCTTTAAATGGCATTTGTTCGGCACTAAAAACCAAGTCAACATTTGGTAAGGGCAAAATGTCGCTGGTAATGATTTGTGGAAACACTTCCTTTAAAAAGCCGCCACCTGAGCCGATTTCAAGAAATTTACCCTGTTTTACTTTTTTGGAGGCTTTAATAAAAATGTGATACCAGTCTAAATATATTTTTTTAAGAAAGGGTTTATTCAAAATAATTTCGCGATGGGCCAAGGTCGTTTTTGGGTCGTCGAGATCATAAGGAATCGTATATTTTTTAAATGGCATATTGTGTGGCAAAAATATTAAAATAATGTTCCTCGCCAAGATCTTGCAGGGTATGAACTTTATCGGGATTTAATTTGAGTAATGAATTTTTTTCGAGTAAGTAGCAAGTAAACCCTTTTCCGATTAGAAAATCGTAATAGAGATTGAGTGAGCTTCCGGCTTTTCTGAGACCGTAGGGCCAAAATTCAGAGATGAGTTGGATGTTGGGATTTGCTTCCAGTGTTCTTTGCATACCTTGCATAGCCTGCATTTCGAAGCCCTGGATATCCATTTTTATAAAATCAATGCGTTTGTTTTTTAAGGCAGCCGAATCAAAATAATCGTCAATACTAATGGCGTCAATTTCAAATTCGGCATCGTAATCATCGGGTTTATAGGTACGATGGTCGACATTTAAATTTTTTGAGGTGTAAATTTTTAGCTTTTCTGTTTTAGGCCCAACGGCTTTATTTTCTATTGTTATATTAATTAAGCCTAAAGTTGTTTTTTTGAGGTGATTAAAATTGGTGGTGTCGGGTTCAAAACAATACACCTTTCCATTTTGGCCTACTATTTTTGATAGGATGGTGGCGTAGAAGCCAATATTGGCGCCAATATCGAGTACCGTGGCATTTACAGGAATGTACTTTTTCAGCAACTCAATTTCAAAAGCGTCCTGCTTATTTTTAAAGCCTATGTACATGGGCTTATAGAGTACAAAGGCATAGTTGTATAAAAAATTACCGAGTTTAATACTGAACGACATAGGATGATTTGAATTAAAAACGGTTGATTATTAGGTTCATTTGTAATTCGGCTTTATTTAATAAACGATTTCAAAAAGTTCGGTAGGTTCATACATGCCTTCGGTATGGACCAATCTTATTTTTTCGGGATATTTTTGCATGATGGGCACTATGATGTGATGTACCGTGTTGATAATACCGGCGCCCGGTTGATTGGGATTTGCACGTAGATTAGCCAACATGACGTGGGTAACACCGTTATTTTTTAGAAATACCAAAGCAGAGTCGGGGTTCGATTGGTTGGTGGTTGAATCGCGTTTAATAACACTGTAAATAGGAAAGAATTTTTTTCCTTTCCCGTATACAAAACTCATTGGAGCTTTTCTACTTGCTACCAAGGTGTTTGCAGGTAAGCTATCGGCACACCATTCGCTACACTTTAAGAAGTTTTGCCAATCGGGTGTATAACCATAATATTTATCGCCTTTTAGATTTTTCTTTACAATGGGCAAATTTTTAAAACCACGTTTAAACGACGACATAAGCACTGATCCTATGACGAGGGCAATAATGACGATGTAAATACTTTGACCAATACCGGGCTTCGCAGTAAGGCTGTAAATGGCATAAAACATAAGTATTAACACAATGGGCATGCCTACTAGTGTAATACGCGCTTGGTCCCATTTTACCTGAAGGATGAGAAAGGAGAGGACCAATTGTGCGCCTGTAAATAAACTTAGCAAAATCATGACCTTGTTATTACTTTTTACGAGTTTATAGTACCCAAAAATGATGAGCGCCATAGTAAGAACCGTTAGGACACCATATACTTCAAAAGACGTTTCGTCGCGCCAACCCAATATTTGATAAAAACGTTTGCTTAAGGAAAGGTTACAATTTTCGATAAAGCGGGTAATAAAGCCACTAAAATCTTCATCTCCCAGCGATTTGTCGTAGGGATCTTTTTGTAATAAAATTTTGCTTTGACCTTTGAATTGATTTTGAGCGCCCCAAATAACACGAACCAGAACTTCAAACAAAATTTTAAAAATACCATAGGCGGCTAATGAAAAACCCATGGCTTTCCAGTTTTTTGAGAGTGTGAAAAATAAAATAACAGCAGGAATAACAACAATAGCCGAGCTTTTAACGGTACTTATCAAAAACATGCTTAAACCAAACATCAGCCATAGCTTTAGATTTGGAACTAGGGCAAAATCTTTTTGAGAAACCAGATCAACAATTTTAGCGGCATAAAAAAAGAAGAGGCTTTGTAAGAAAAAATAAAATGCTTCGGTAAAGGTCATGCTGGCATAATACATGATAAGGTGGTTACTGGCATGAAATATAACCACAGGTATAAATACTATTGCAGGAATACGGCCTTTTAAGGCTTTATAAAAAAACACAAAGCCTAAGGCATTAAAGAGTATTGAGAAGAGTTTAAATAGGATGAGCTTCAATCCGAATAGTTTTATAAGAACACCAAGTAACATCGGGTAGAGTGGGGCATTTTGGGTATAAAAGTAATTGGGGAATTCATTCACATACCTTGAACCGCCTTCGAGGTAGAGGGCATCATCATGTGCTTCGCTTATACGGGCATTAAATGAAAGGAAAGATAATAGGAGGCATAGAACTAAAAGGGAGTAAAATAATTTAGCGTCATTTTTAGCTGCCCAATTTTCAAATTTCTCGTAGCTTGTTTTCGGGTTTTTAATAACAGAAGCAGGTGCCTTTTTTTCCTTATTCATAAGCGGTAAAAATAGCAATATTTAGGAGGAATTCCTTTAGAAAAAAAGCAAATTTTAAACCCTTAATTAGCGCATGATTACCATTTTTCCGAATTCCTTGGTGATAAATTTATCAGCACCACTCCCGTTTTTTTCGATGTTTTCGCCGTTTAGTTTGGTTAAAACGCGATACAGATAGACACCATTGGCTAAGCGGTCACCATAGGTATCGCGGGCATCCCAGGCATATTCGGTGATATTTCGGCCAATATGCAAATTACCTAATTCGGGCCGAGTAATTTCGCGCACAATTTTGCCGGTAATGGTCATAATTTGAATGGTGAACACTTCGGGAATTTCGCTGCCTGTAAGGGTGAAAACAAAACGGGTACTGGTACTAAATGGGTTAGGATAATTAAAACATTGGTTACACTGGGTTTATTAGTTACTTCAAACTGTATTCGATAATCCTGTGTTCCCGAAACATTTTTACTTCTTTCTCTGGCTTGTACAATTAAGCTGTATTTGCCATCGCTGCCAAGATTGGGACTATAAAGAACACTGGCGCTGTTTTTTGGCAGATTAGCCGGTGTGAAATCTAATCCTTGAGCGAAATAGATGCGTTGCTGTGTAGTTTGGTTGGGTGCTTGCAAAAAGATACTAAAGGCACCGGTATCGTTTAAGGCTAAAAATTTATTTTCATCCTTTAAACTAATTAATATGGAAGGCTTCGCTGAAACAATATCACCATTTAATATGCGAACACCATCAAATGTCACGTCCAGTAAAGGATTGGTAATGTCGGTGTTAACTTTAAAAGAATAACGGCCTATGTTATTAAACTGTGTTTGTTCGGGTTGATAATGGCTGTTTTGAAGGGGGTTCACATAAATCCATAATGCGTTATTACCCTTAAATTGATAGCTATTGACTTTCACCGTATCTATCATGCGCTGGCCTGCCACAAAAGGTGGAGCTTTTAATTTTTGAGGAAGCAAAACTTTTGTGCCCTGATTATTTTCAATCCAATAGGTCACTACCAAACTGTCCTTAAAATCTTTCACGCCAATGTTTTCAATCGGAAATCTAAAGGTGACGTCATCTCCTTCCATCAAGGTATCGTTTATGCTGGCAAATCCCTTTAATGGATTAATAGCACATTCGGGTGCCTCATCGTACAATACTTGCCAACGTTTCAACTGTGGAGAAGTACGATGAACATTGTCAAACATAAATGCAACCAATTTTAAATAAGGATATGTTTTTGCATCAATATAGTTATACAAAGCCAATACATTTAAACTGTCCTGCTTAAATGCTGTTAGTGTGTCGGCTTGACCATTGACCTTAATACCGACCAGTTTGAGTAGAGTGGAATCGCCAGCGGTATTATCGAGACTGTTAACTTGCCAATGTAAACTCGTCCACTTGTTAGATGGACCAATGATTTCGGAGCTAACATAACCATTTCGCCAGGCAGTTGTAATCGTATCTTCGAGCGATAAAATGGATTTTTTATTATTACCAATCACTGCATGAGCCTGACCGGCACTCATCCCTTTTCGTCCAAACAAAGCATAGGCAACCGTATCGGGTGTGGTGCGTATGTTTTTTGCACCAATGCTCTCAAATGCGGTATAAAGCGAATTACTGTAACTGCTAAGTTCGCAATAAATAGGTCCCGCATATCCGGTGCTATAGGCCAAAACATAATTATTTGGAGCTACGGCATTCAAAAAATTCTCCATGTCTGCTTTCCAGTTTGGCAGCGGTCCGCAACCACCGGCATTAATTAGGCCAAATGAATAAACGTATCTGGAACCATATTCAACACAATTATTAAATGGACCAACACCTGTATTGGGATAATTTAAACTTCTTGTTTCTTGTGGTAAACCGCTGATTGAATCAAATACAGCAAAGTTCCAACCATTAAAGGAACTCGACCAGCCTTCTTTTAACTGTGTGTCGAAAAAATAATTCATGGCAGAGAGGTCGGGATACGGATGAATACCATTACGGGAGCGGACCGTATGTTTATTGTTTTGAAAAACAAACTGCCTTAGATTCTTTTTATAATTAACAAATTGATAGTGATCGTTTTTAAATTGATCAAATTGTGCCTGTCCCCAACCGCGCTTGTTACCTATGGTTTGAAAGGAACTTTCGCGCCAGGCGAATGCTTTTTGTGGGGAAATACTATCTCGGCTCACTCGCCAAAAATAAACGGTGCTGTCGCCATAAGGTAAATTCACCGGCCATTCAAGCACTCCACCGGCACTGGTAATTAAAGTCGTTGAAATAAGGCTGGTGAATTTATCGCAGGTATCCAATTGAAACCGATAAGTAGTTGTAGGTGCAAATGGATCGGAACTCGATGCCTTTAAAACGATGTTGTTTGTTTTAGGAACTATGGCGTATTTATAAGGATAAACGGGAAGCACATCGCCACCCGGAATAAAAAAATCTATTGGTCCTATGCTATTATTGTTTTCAAAACTTTCGGTAATTCGGTCATAAGCATCAAGTTTAGCACTGAATTTATTTAAACCAATGCCTCGGTAAAAGTCGATAGGTAAAAATAATTTAAGACTATCCTTATACATGGTACCACGTATTTTTTTTAAAATGATGCTGGAATCACCATTTGGAAGGATTCGCAGGAGTTTAACCGCAAAAGAATCCCTAGGTGATCTTCCCACATTTTTCCAAATAAGGCGAACGCCAACAGAGTCGGAATATTTTTTAAGGTCAAAACTCAAGTTCTCATTTGCAATTTGGTAGTCGGGTAATTGGCCATTGCTTATGCTCACTGCAGGATCCCCACTAAGGGTCATATCCATGCCTACTAATTTGGTAAGTATATCACCGCTTGAGTTTTGAAAAACACTTTCTTTAATAATATCTCCAACGCCCTTACCATAATGTGTGCGTGAAAAGGCTTTGTAAAAACCACTTGCAAAATTGTTAAGAGCAAAATCAAAACCGTAAGAGGTGGTTGCAATAAATCCAATACTCCCTTTTTGTTTGGCAAACACAAAACGTTCGCTTACCGAGCGTCCATTGGCTGTATGAATATCGCCCGAATAACACGAATTGGCCATAAAGAACGAGTACCTACCGATATTATTATAGTCATTCGGATCATCAATGGCCTGATCAAATCCGTTAGTTGAACCGTGTCCGAATATGTTAATGAGTGCGGCACCTCGGTTTATTTTTGAACGGATACTATCACTAATGCTATTTTGAATGGGTGCCGTGGTGTTTTTTTTGAATGTCGTCACATTCGCACCAAAAAGGGTATCCTTAATTATTTCTTCATATTGGCTGAGATATCCGCTAATAGAGGCTAATAGCGGATCATCGTCGCCCCCCGCAAAATGTAATACTTGTTTTTTCCAGTCGGCTTGTGGTGTACTTTCATGAGTTTGAACTTTTTCGAGATAAACACTCACTTCGCTATTACTTAAAGCTGCTAAACGACCGGTAGGAATTTCATTATAATATAAATTAGTATTGCTGGCGGTGAGTCCCGCCGTATAAAGATGGTCACTACTCGGCACACCAATGGTTGGAATTAAATTAATAGGCTGGTAATTTTTTGTAAGAAAGGCCATGTAATCAACACCTTTACCAATTAAAAAAACATAGACAGGCGGCCTCGTTAAACTATCTTTTAAAAACTTAATAAAATTACGAATGGCTAATGGATGTTTATTTACGCCATATGAAAACTGTTCATAGAGCGCTTGAATATCGGCATCAATGACATCGTATGAGCCGCCGGCAATGCTCTGTCGGTAAGCCTTGTATTGCATGGCAGCAGTTTTTAAACTAGCATGATAAATTAACACATAAGGTTTGGAAGAAAGTGATCTTTTATAATTGGTAAAACTTCCACTTTGTTCAACCTTAATGAGTTTAGAAATGTTAATGGTGTCTTTTTCGGCAAGCATCACACATAATTTGCGACCCGAAGCATCCGGGATAAGCGCTCTTACCTGAGATCCGTTAAGCACCGTGGTTATTCTTTTTCCATTGGTCACATCAAGTAAAAGTACAGAGGTAGAAATTCCATAAAAAAAATTGCTGAACTTGAAAAAATTCTTGCTACTTCCGCTGCTATTATCGACCCATAATTTAAAAAATGATTGTGACCCTAAATCGCAGGTATGCGGATAAAAGTAATTTAGGTAATGAAGCATGGTCGTGTTTGAAGAGGTGAAGCTTGGCGCTGCCACCGAACTAAACGTAATGGCAAAAGTGGAATTTGTGTTTTGTGAATTTAGAACAAAGCTTTTTCGAACAGGCGCATAACCCGTAAATGTGGTATCTGAGAGCAGAATTTGTGAATTAGTTTGATCCTTATAAAAGACTTGCAATTGGTGATCGGGACTATAACTCGTTGAAATGCTTTTGCCGGAATAATTGAAACGAATAAAGAAGGGAAGGGGGCTAAGGGTATAGGTGTTTAGGTTAGAAACCGGATAACTGTAAACTCCTCCCTTTGAAATCACATGTCCTTTGCCTTCCGCTTGTGTTAAATGAGGATCACTCGAGGATGCTGCGAACTCGGTTACGTCGTTGTAAGTGGCATATTGTGTAAAAACTTTTTCGGTGTAAAAATGATCCGCTAATGGGTAGGCTGCCGAATTGGTATCGGTTTCGAGTACATAGCGTTTATTGTTTATTGAATTATTTACTGTAATAAAAGCATAAAGTGTGTCGTTATAAATGGAAAGATAGGGGTTTGGAACATACTTTATGTCGGTATACACTAACGAATCAATGTCGCCAATAAATGGCCGCGCATAAAATTCAATAAAATCACCGGTATTTACTTTTCCGTCGGCTTCACCATTAATGTATACAAACTGTTCTTTGCCTTTTAAAAACACCTGTACGTTTTTTGGATTGATGGTTGTGAGATTGAAATAATTGGCGAGGGTAGTCGAATCCAGACGATAAATCCCTTCCTTAAAAATAGGTAATTTGTAATACTGTTGAGAAAAATTAATCCATTCATTCCCGTAAGATTGGCTCTTAAGTGAAAGCACTGTTAAACTAAGTATGACAAGAATAACTAGTCGTCTCACTTGTTCATCTTTTTATTGATATCAATTTTTAGTGAAAAAATATTTGAATATAATGCCACCGAACGGTCACCAATATCGGTGAGGGCATAATCGATGGTGAAAATCTTATACTTAACGCCAACCCCAAAATTAGGTTGAACAGTAGTGACATAAAGCGTGGCACGGTCGTTTAGTTGTTTTTGAATATTGCCTAAACCGCCTCTTAAATAAATAAATCCCTTATACCCAATTTCAACACCAAAGGCCGGTTCCATACTCCAGGTATTACTTTTAATTACCGTGTTTCTCATCCCATCAAAAGTGTTAACTAAATTAATTTCACCGAGCACCGAAAGGTTATCCTTCCAAAACAATGCGGTATGAGAGGCGCCTAAAATTAGTTTTGGTAAGGTAACTTCTAAAGATGAGCTTGGAATTTCGTTACCTGTTTGTTGAAAGGTGGCAATTTGAGAGGGATTGAGATTGTATGACCAGGCATTAAAAGTTCCGGTAATATCGCGACACATGGCAGCAAAGGTCCATTTTTTATAATGATATTTTGCTCCTGCATCTAAACCAAAACCCCAAGCACCACCAAACTCACCAAGTTTTCGGCGAATGATTTTAAAGTTACCGCCTAATTCAACCCCTTTTAATTGTGGAATTTTACGGGCATAACTTAACAAGGCAGCAAAATCAACGGCATTAAAAGTTGAAACACGGTTGTAATCAATGTTACCATTGGCGTCAACCAAATCTAAGGTATTTGGAATATTATCTACACCAAAACGAAGCAACGAAAAACCCGCTACAGAGTTACTATCGATGCGTTTAGATACCCCCACAAAATCGTATTTGGCAATGCCTGCAAAATATTCAGCATGCATTAGGCCTACTTCAAGATCATTTTTTTGTTTTAAAAGTCCGGCAGGATTCCAATAACCTGAGTTAACGCCTTCCACTGAAGCCACATTGGCATTACCCATACCTAAAGCACGGGCCCCAACCCCTATGTTTAAGAATTCGTTACTGTATTTACGAACCTGCGCATGTATCACGCTGGTAAAGACGAGTAGGCTAAGCACAAGAATTTTATACATAATCTGCAACTAATTTAAGCTAAATTTTTAATCTAGGCTTGTCATTTAACGTAAGTCTTATGTTTTTATTGTTAACAGAAATCAGCACATTAAAGGCCTTGAAGCAAGGTTTAGAATAGCTTTTTGGTTAACAGCAGTGATGATTTTCCAAAGGCTTTCACACCTTCCATCATGTCCCACCAAAAGCCATAGGCGTTATAAGGATTTTCTTCAAGTCCAATGGTAATTTCCTTTTCAGTGCTCATAAAGGTTCCAAAAAGTCGATCCCAAAAAACAAAAATACCACCAAAATTTTTGCCGTAAAATTCGGGAGCCTTACTGTGGTGTAATTTATGGGCTTTTGGACTAACAAAAATGTACTTGCCAAACCAGCCCAATGACCAATTAAGATTGGAGTGTAAAAGTTGATTGTAAAATTCTTTAATCCATAAAAATATGGCAAAGTATGCCAAAGGTGCACCCATTAATGAAAACAAGAGGCTATCGAAAAAAACAAGTACCCCTCTTTCTAAAAAATGGCCGCGGCTTGTGGTGATTAAATTAAACTCCGTAGCTGAATGATGGTATTTGTGCAACTCCCAAAATGGCAAGGCGTGCATAAATCGGTGCCATAAATAATGTTTAAGATCGCCCAAACAAAAAATAACTAAACATTGTAAGTACACAGCCGGGACATAACTAAGTAAATTAAGCCCTCCTGTTTTTAAGAATACAATTGAAAGAACATAAAAGAAACCAAATGAAAACAATAAGGTAAAAAAATCGAACAAGTTTAAAATGGATAAGATCCAACACCAAAAATCGCCTTGTGTAGATTTATCCTTCATGAACACAATTCTTCGCAAGGCACTTTGCTGCCAGCCAATTACCAATAGATCGATAACACAAGCTGATGCTGTATGTCGTCAAACCAATCTGAACTTTTATGCATAAATAACTAAGGACATTTTCATTTTAAAATTAGTTAATTTTTTTGTTGTTTTTCACCAGTCGTCAAATTATTTCCAACTGCGGGCTTTGGCTCTTTAATGGAGCCAGTCCTTG
>CANKBS010000009.1 GCA_947480015.1 Sphingobacteriaceae bacterium | reverse complement strand
TAACCTGGCCTGAAGAGTCCGCACTAGCCGGATGCTAAAGTTCAACAGACATCATGGATACATGGTGGAATCTAAAGGCTACCGTCACGCAGAGGGCACACATCGATAACCGCTGGCCTGAAGAGTCCGCCCCAGCCGTATGGCTAGCAGCCCCATAGTGCAGATTCTTCCGCCGCCTTCGAAATCGCTCCTATGCGGTGTCTGAATGACGCGCGTTCTATAGATCCACCGTCACTCAGAGGGCATAGGAAAATTAACGTGGCCTGAAGAGTCCGCACTAGCCGGATGCTAAAGTTCAACAGACATCATGGATACATGGTGGAATCTAAAGGCTACCCGTCAACTGAGGGAATAGGAAAATTAACCTGGCCTGAAGAGTCTGCCCTTGCCGAATGCTAAAATACAACAGCCATTGTGCAGCGAATTTGCTCGGCTTTAAGCCCCAAACGTTAAAATAGGAAATGCCCTTAATTATTTCTACCTTAGATGGTTAAGGCCCTTTATTTCTTTTGTACCTAAATTATTAAACTGAAAAATTTACCCAAATATTTTCTTCTATGTTCAAGTATAATTTGGACTTGCTTTACTTTTGCCCAAGTTGGACAAGTAAGTTTTTCAAATACAACATTGCCAATTAATTCTAACTTTGTTGCTTCGGGTGATGTATTCGGAACCCGCGTCTTTATTGAGAATAGAGGACAGTTCAAAATCTTAGCCACGGGTGAAAAAATTGACTATGTATATCAACATGGCGGTGAGAAAATTTATTTTACAACAAAAGGCCTAGTTTACGAACTGAATAAGGAGAGTCCTGGAACTGAAGAAGAACGGGAAGCCGCAGAAAAAAGAAGAGAACCAATCCCGAAAAAAGCGCCAAAACTGTATTATGTGAACATGAATTGGCTCAATGCCTCTAGTGGAATAGAATTAAGTGCTGACCAAAAACAAAGTCATTATTTTACTTATGGTCCTGAAGACCTGAACGCACCTACATACAAAAAACTAATTTACAAAAATGTTTATCCAAATATCGACATCGAATACACCATTCCTGAAGATAAAGCCTACGGCATCAAGTACACACTGGTTCTGCATCCCGGAGCCAATGCCAAGGATATGACAATTCAGTATAGTGGCGATGTCTCCAAATTAAAACTCCTGGACAATGGAGATATTCAGATTAAAACGCCTATAGAAGACATCATCGAACATGCGCCAATAAGTTTTGGTGAGAATAAGCAAGCCGTTACTACTTCATTTAAGCTTGAGCATGATCTTATTCATTTTCACTTCGCCAACAATTTCGATCATAACAAAACACTTTTTGTAGATCCTTGGGTGACTTCTATTGTTAGCATGCCCTCAAGTCAGTATGCCTATGATATTGATCACGATTTAAGCGGCAATACCTTTATTTACGGAGCAGGAACTAATACGGCCACTATTTTTAAAGTTTCCAAATACAATGCAACCGGTATACTTCAATGGACCTTTTCAGGAGTTCTGACAGTTCCAGCCTGGCAGTCAGGTTATAACTGGCTAGGCGGGATAGCAGTTGATAAAGCAAGTGGTAAAACTTATGTTAGCGCAAGATTGAACACAAATACGTCAGTGATTCGTTTAACTACTGCGGGCAATTACGATAATTTTTATTCACAAGGTGATCAAATGATCTCTGAGGTAGGAGATATGGAATTTGCTTGCAATGGTAGTTTGATGGTTTTTGGAGGTGGCTGGTCTTCACCCCTTGGCTTAAGTTCTTCTGCAGAAATACTTGATGTGGTAACAGGAAGTGTTTCTAATATTACAAATTTCCAACCTCCAAATTCTACCTCTTGCGCTGATATTGTGGATGCAACTGTGGATATGCTTGGGAATCTCTTTGTCTTATACGGTTTCGGATATCCACCTGTTCCCGTAGGCAATAAAATCTCCAAAGTAGCCAGTTCTTTTACGAACTCCCTTTGGACAGCACCAAGTACATTCACAACCTTTTTTGAGAGCGGGAATTCTAACACGCTGGGTGGTTCTATTATTCCTTCTCTTGGCGGCACAAAATTTAACTGTTTGGCTGTGAATTTGAATTATGTATATTATTATAACGGCCACAATATTGCCGCCTATGATAAAACAACAGGCACTATGGTTGCAACAACATCAAACACACTAACCGTTAGAACTCAAGCGGGTATTGCGGTAGATGATTGTGATAATGTGTATATAGGAGGCCAGGGATCTATTTTGTGTTATCATTTTAATGGCGCAAGTTTCAGCACTTTACCCCCCATTGCAGTGAATGCCAGCCTGACTAATCAGTATGTTTTCGATCTGCAACTGGACAAAGTAACCAAAACTTTGTACGCTACAGGAACTGGCTTTCTTGGGGCCTATTCGGCTATTAATAGCTTAAGTTGTTCCACCATTGTAAATTACTGCGCCTGTATTCAACCTACTGTTACGGTTAATACCACTTCAATAAATTGCGCTAATATTGGCACTTCAACTGCAAACATCATTGGTATCCCGGGGCCATACACTTATACATGGATGCCCGGTGGGCAAACAGGTTCGGTGGTTACCGGCTTAAATGCGGGGACCTATACCGTTTCGGTTTTTAGTTCCTCCTGCAATACCACAGCCAGTGCAGTTACCGTGTTTACTTCTGCTTTGCCACCTTATATGGTAAATGTAAACAGTACCTCTATTACATGCGCTAATCTTGGTTCTGCTACCGTTGGCATCACGGGTATGCCTGGACCATTTTCCTACACATGGTTACCTACTTCGCAAACCAGTTCAGTTGCAACGGGCTTAATTCCGGGCACATACTCGCTAAATATTTACAGCCTTGGTTGCAATGTTTACTTTAGCACTACTACGGCCTTCACTGCTTTAGTTCCCTTAACAGGCAGTGTTAATATTTCAAACAGTATCACCTGTTATGGCGCCAGCACAGGCACGGGTAATGTTACTAATCTAGCCGGAGGTTCGCCTATACAAAACTATTTATGGTATAGTAACACGGCAACCCTTACAAGTCCAAGTCCAACTAATTTAAGTGCAGGCTTCTGGACCGTTTCGGTTACCGATGCTCTGACTGGTTGTCAGTTTGGTCAATCGTATTATATAAATCAGCCAAGTGCTATGAATTTGCTTCTGAGTTATGATACGCCAACAAATTGTGCAGGTACAAACATTGTATTAACCGGCACAAATTCGGGAGGAACACCAACCAACATTGGAGCTAATTATACTTATACCTGGACCGGCGGACCATCAGCTCCATCAAACACGGTATCTGAATTTCTCGCAGGAACTTATGTATATACTTTAAGCAGTCGTGATTCATTAAACTGTTTAACAAGTAATACCATAGCAGTCGATTTTATTCCTAATCCTGTGTTAACGGTTTTAAATGCTTCCATTTGTCCACTAACGGTTGGCACAATGACCGCTTTGGGAGCAAGTACTTACACCTGGGCTTCGGCCACGCTTAGCCTCACGGGTGCGAGTTTTACGGCTTCACCACTTGTAAATACACAATATACAGTCATTGGTTCTGCCTTGGGTTGTACCTCGGTAGCTTATCCAACAATAATGTTGTATCCGCTTCCAACACCCATTTTTACGAGTAATTCCCCACGTTGCAACGGTCAAAATTTGCAATTAAATGCAAGTGGGGGAGTAACTTACAATTTCGATGGTCCGCAAAGTTTTGTTTCTAATGCGCAGAGTCCGGTTATTACAAGTGCATCTCCATTGTATTCGGGAGTTTATAATTTGACGGTCACTTCTGTAAATGGCTGCACGGCTAGTACCAGTCAAACGCTTGTAGTAAATCCAACACCAAGTTTAAGTGTAGCGGGTGCAACTGTATGTACTTCACAGACTTTAAACCTAAATTCTTCTTCTGTCGCTGGAGCCACCTATTTATGGAATGGTGCACAAAACTTTTCTTCAACACTTCAAAATCCTTTTATAAATAATCCTTCAGTTTTGGCGAGTGGTAATTATTCTATAAAAGTTTTAAGTCCGCAAAATTGTTCTAATACAGCTGTAGTAAATATTTCAGTCATTCCGCCGCCAAGTCTTACTTCTAATTTGAACGGCAATGGCACTTTGTGTGCGCAGGCTTTTAATGGATCACCTAACAGTATTACATTAACGGCCGGAGGTGCAGCGACCTTTACCTTAGCAACGCCTCAACATATTTTTACGAATAATCCAAACGGTCCATCTAGTCCATTAAGCACACTGCCACCTTATACTGCCGGACTGGCAACAGCCACCCTCATCGGTTCTAACGGGGCTTGTACTGCTGTTAAAACGGTAACCTTTAGTGTGATTCCAAATCCAAGTTTAACTGTGACTTCTCCAACGCCAGTTATCTGTGCTGGTAAATCATTTACTTATACAAGTGCCGGAGCGAACTCTTACACTTGGGGGCCGGGTACACCGGGTTTATCAACATATACCGGACCAATTACTATTGCCAGTCCAACAGTAACTTCTGTTTATTCGGTCATTGGAGGAAGTCTTGGATGTAATTCAGGAACGCAAACGAGTACCATAACAGTTAATCCTTTACCAATGGTTAGCATTACTCCAACCAACCCAAGTATTTGTCTAGTTGATAAAATAAACTTAACGGCCTTAGGTAATGGTACTTCATTTAACTGGTCACCTAATCTTGCCCTAAACACCACAACCGGTGCGGTTGTCAACGCAGGCCCTATTACACAACAAATGTATCAGGTAATGGCCAGTTTAAATTCCTGCACTCAAATTGCTATGGTAACGGTTTCCATCATACCGCTTCCTGAGCCGGAAATTATTTTACCAAGACCAAGATTGTGTTTAAATGAGGTGATTACTTTAATTGGTAAAGGCGGTGATACTTATCACTGGACAGGCCCGAATAATTTATTGTATGTCGGACAAACGGTGAGTTTTGTAGCCCACAGCCTTAATTATGGAGGCACTTATATTTTAAATGTGATTGATAGCAACAATTGTAAAAACAAAACCACAGCTGATTTAATTGTAGATGATCTGCCTTACGGCAGTTTAATACCAAGTAGCAAATATAATTGTGTGCCATTTACTTCTGAATTTACTTTTGATTCACATACAAAACCAATGGTAAATTGGACAATCCAAACAAGTTCGTATAGCGGAACTAAATTCTCTCATTTATTTACAGTGCCCGGTGAGTACCTGATCAAAGGCCATTTACAGGACACCAACACTAATTGCGTAAACACTCTTACAATTTTAGTAAACGCCTATCCCGTTCCAAAAGCAGACTTTAAATTCTTACCGGAAAAACCTGTGGAGAATTTAGAAACGGTAATTTTCACAAACAACTCAACAGGCGATTTTCAAAATAAATGGAATTGGTTCTTTATAGCGAATAATGGATTTAAATCAAGCCATGAAAATACACCCTATTTCTTTCAGGATGCCGGTCTGTACCCTGTGGCATTTATTGTGCAAAACAAATACGGATGTTCAGATACCATTGTAAAAACAATTAAAGTAGAATCTGATTTTAATATTTATGTGCCAAATGCTTTCACACCAAACGGCGATGAACTCAACGATAATTTCTTACCAATTTTAAGAGGGACTAAATTTTATACGCTCTCCATCTTTGATCGTTGGGGTGCAAAACTTTTTGAAACGAACAGTACAGAAACTGGATGGGATGGCACTTACAAAGGAGAAGAAGCCAAGCAGGATGTGTATGTGTGGAAGATAAATGTGTCGAGTAATTCAGGTGAACAGAAAACGATGTCAGGGCAGGTGACTCTGACACGTTAGCGTTTCCTTTTACTGGCTTCGTTTAACATTCACATCTTTAACCACAAAGTACACGGAGGTTTGCACAAAGGACACAGAGAGAGTATGAAAACATAATGTTAGTTTCTGTATAAAGTATTCAAAAAATGATTAAAAACCTGTTCAACGACATTCCTTCTTATATGTCCTTATATCACTTATGTGGTTCAGTATTGGAAAATCTCATCACCACATACTTATCCTCAACCACCAGCTCAGAAGTACAGTAATGTAATTTCTCGCTCATCTCTTCCGGAAATTCATCAACGAGTTTAAATCCAAAGTACTTAAAATAATCGGGGATAATACAAACCAAATAAACATCCTGAACGGCTATTTTAATAAGTGCATGTACTAATAAGTCACCAATGCCTTTATGCCTGTATTCCGGTAACACACCAAGCGAACACAGTTCCTGCATCCGGGCATGATTTCTTAATCTACCAAAACCTAAAAGCTCCGAGTTTTTTTTAGCAACTAAAAACTGCTCGTAGTTTAAATCACGGTCGTCTAATTCAAATGTCTTGATGTAATTTTTGATTAAAATAAAATCGGCGGCAGAGGCTTTAGCAATATGAATGGTTGCTTCGATGGCGACTGAACTTATTTGGTTGCAGTGGGATAAATAGCTTTGTTTACACGCTGCACAATAACTAAAGCCAGTTTAGAGAAATGTTTGTCGATAATTTTTTTTGGATTATTAATCGTTGGATCGAAAAATTCTTCAGCGATGCCCGAATTAATTTCCTTGCCCTCGTAGGTGTAAACGGTATAATGCACTACAATTTTACGAAAGGCACTCTCAGGACCCAGATCTGTAGGGTCTTTAGAGCCTGAGGCTTTTATATCCAATTGATTGATGAAGACAAACAGATCGGTTTTGTATTTGGCATAGATCATGGAAACAGCTTTTGGATTAGAAATTCGGGCATCCATAAAACGCATTTCTCCATTGGTCTCCACATTCAACTGACCTTTGTCTATTTTCTTTTCTTCCTTTTCTTTTTTCGGAGCCTGATAATGATTTTGATCGGGTACTTTTAAATACTCGTAACTTAAATATTGATACAATCCCTCTGTATCTTTTTTATACTTAAGGGTGTCTTCCATTAAGTCAACCACATTGTATTGCGACGTTTTAAAGGCCTTGTAAAGCTGATCGTTAATGCCATCGCGAAACTTGTATTTTATTTCTCGGGCCGATAATTTACTTTCGTTGTGAATGGCCATGTCCACTTCACTCATATACAAGCGGGGTTCAAAAGGTATTAGCAACACCTTATGAGCAGTTAGGGCTTCACGACTGCTGTCGTTTTTTTTCTGAATGGTAGTGTTTTGAGCAATGGAGCCCAAAGCCAATGAGAATAAAACGAAAGTAAAAAAACGGTTTTTCATTTAACGATCATTAAATTCTTATTATTTTGTAGTCTTAATTTCTGAGCCAGTCGGTATTGGCGTAAACCATTAAACCGAGCACAATAAATAAACCTACGTTATTGGCATAATAAATAATAGTGTCCGATACCTTTTTACCGGTAACCATTTCCCATAAAATAAACATGATGTATCCACCATCTAACATGGGAATAGGCAAGAAGTTCATAAAGGCCAAAGCCAAAGATAAAAAGCCGGTGAACATCCAAAACTGTTGCCAGTCCCAGGTTGAGTTCATTTGTTGTACCATGGTATAAAAGCCTCCCACTTGTTTATGAGCATCCTTTACAGTAAACAATACCACAAATTGTTTGGCTTGCATCATAATCAATTCCATGCCATCTTTTACACCTTGTGTAAAGGATTCAAATAAATTAAAGGATTGTTCTTCCCATTTAATATCATCAACCGCACTTTGGTAAATACCTAAAATACCATCTTCGCTTACTTGACATTGGGTGTGTACGGTATCTTTACCTCTTAATAAAACCAGTTCCACTTTTTTATTTCTGTTTTTAATGGCAGCAGCTTTGTATTCATCTAAAAAACGAATAGGTGCGTCATTAATCGCAATCACGCGATCGTTTTTCTTAATATCGGCATTGCCGGCAAAACTGGCATGATCAACCGAATCAACCTGAGGCACATAACGCGGACTAACAAAGTTTGATTTTTTTAAACGTTTTAAAATCAGTCCACGATCAACATTGGTGATAGGTAAAGAAAAACGTTTGCCATTTTGGTGTACACCTTCAATGGTACTTACACCATTCATGATTAATTCAATCGGAATGCGGTTTATTGAACGCACCGGCTTATGATCGAGTGAGGTAATAAAATCGCCATTACGTAATCCAATATTATAAGCCGAACTGTCAACCATTAAACCATAAGGAATATTGGTGATAGGCAGGGTGGTTTTTCCGTAGGTTAATAAGGCCATCCAAAAAATAATAATTCCCACAATGAGGTTCACTAAAATGCCACCCATCATGACTAATAAACGTTGCCATGCCGGCTTACTGCGTAATTCCCATGGTTGTGGCGGAGAATCAATAAGTGTTTTATCCATTTGTTCATCAACCATTCCGGCTATTTGAACGTAACCGCCAAAAGGAAACCAGCCAATACCATATTCGGTATCACCAATTTTCTTTTTGTACAAAGGAAAATTCATGACCGATGCAAAGGGAAATAAAAAGTCGAAAAACAAATAGAATTTATCAACGCGGCATTTAAAACGTTTGGCGAACCAAAAATGCCCGAATTCGTGAAGCGTTACTAAAATGGTTAAACTAAGAAAGAGCTGTGCGATTTTTATGAACATAGTATTTTATAATGGTTTGTGGTTTGAAACGAAGTAAGAATAATCTGACCGAATTTCGAAGCAGCGTAAATTTACCATTTTTTAGCCGATTACGGCATAATAAATTAGCTTTTAAACAATATTATGAATTATAGAAATTCCCGGGCAATTCGCCTTGCTTCTTGGTCGCAATCAACATACTGCTCGTAAGTAGGGGCGGGCACAAAGGCCAGTTTTTGCATGGTTTTTTCAACTAGCTCACTAATTTGCAAAAAGCCTATTTTGTCTTCTAAAAATGCCTGCACCGCAATTTCGTTGGCTGCATTTAATACACAAGGCATATTACCACCCAAACGCAGGGCTTCAAAGGCCAGATTTAAACAGCTAAAGGTGTTTAAATCGGCTTTCTCAAAACTTAAATTCGGATAGTTTAAAAAATCAAAGCGTGGAAAATTATTTTTCACCCGATGCGGATAAGCCATGGCATATTGAATGGGAAGTTTCATATCCGGCAGACCCATTTGGGCTTTTAAACTACCGTCTTCAAACTGCACCAAACTATGCACAATACTTTGGGGATGAACGATCACATCAATTTTTTCGGTTGGCAAATTAAACAACCATTTGGCTTCGATTACCTCTAATCCTTTATTCATAAGGGTTGCCGAATCTATGGTGATTTTAGCCCCCATACTCCAGTTGGGATGTTTTAAAGCTTGTTCTTTTTTTACTGTTGATAAAAATGCACGGTCTTTACCTCTAAAAGGTCCACCACTGGCGGTTAAATAAATTTTCTCTATTGGGTTTTCCCATTCACCGGCCAAACATTGAAAAATGGCCGAGTGTTCGCTATCTACCGGATAAATATTGACCGCATTTTCTAAGGCCAATTTGGTAACCAGCTCACCGGCCACTACCATGGTTTCTTTATTGGCTAAGGCAATTTGTTTTTTATTTTTTATGGCATGTATGGTGCTGGCTAAACCGGCATAACCCACAATACTGGCTAAAACCAAATCGATGGTTTCCATTTCCACAATTTGTTCAACGGCTTTTTCACCGGCAAATACTTTTATATCGTGCGGAATTAAAGCTTCTTTTACCTGCAGGTATTTTTTTTCGTCGGCAATAACCACCGCATTGGGATTAAAGGCCAGAGCCTGCTCTATCAATAGCTTGGCATTTGAATGGGCTACCAATACTTCGGCCTCAAACAGGTCGGGATTTTCTTTAATTACTTCTAAGGCCTGTGTACCAATACTACCCGTACTTCCAACAACTGCAATGCGCTTTTTCGTTTCTGTCATCACTTGCAAAACTCCACATTATTTTCGGCTTGCAAAATATTTTTTTTGCACAATCAATTTACACACTGTACTTTTGGGGCGTCTTAGGGGTGCTTGGTGAAAAAGCATAAAGGTACAAGCCTGCAATAAAAGCAATGTATTTTTATGGGAATAATTTCACCGGCTGAGATCAAACCCGTTAGCAGCATGTGATCAACACAGCTGTTAAACACCTGAACAGGGTAATGCCTGCGGAGGGAACTAATTAAAAAGTGAAGCAATCCCCTTGCTTGACTATGTTTAATTAAAAAGTAAAAACAAAAAAAATGAAATTTAAAAAACTTGCAAAAGTATTTTTTGCAGCAGCCATTGCCCCCAGTATGGGATTGCAGGCACAACATCTGTTAACAGGACAGGTGAAAACCACTGCGGGTGAGCCCGTTCCTTTTGCCATTATCGGGATTAAAAATTCCCAACTCGCAGCTACATCAACAGCCAATGGAACGTTTAAATTTAGAAATTTAAAAAGTGCCACCTATATTTTAAGCACGCGCTGTTTGGGCTTTTCAGACCGTACAGATACCATTCAGCTTGACAAAGATTTTAATTACGATGTCATTTTAACTGCCTCCAACAAACAATTGGAAGAAATTGTTGTGAACGCCACCCGTGTTGATAAAAACAATGGTATGGCTTTTAATAATGTGGATGCAGAAACCATTAAAAAACAAAACATGGGGCAAGACGCACCATTCATTCTGAATCAATTGCCGGGAGTGGTGGTGAATTCAGATGCCGGTAATGGCGTGGGTTATACAGGTATCCGCATTCGTGGTTCAGATGGTACTCGCATGAATGTAACCATTAACGGTGTGCCGGTTAACGATGCCGAATCACAAGGGACTTTTTTTGTGAACATGCCTGATTTGGTTTCAAGTACTAATAATATTCAGGTACAGCGTGGGGTAGGGGCTTCCAGCAACGGCGCAGGGGCTTTTGGTGCCACCATTAATTTTCAAACAAACGAACTAAAAGAGAAAGCTTATGCGCATGCTATTTCTACTGCAGGGTCATATGGCACTTTTAGAAATACCTTATCGGCTGGTACAGGCTTATTGAATAATAAATTTACCCTCGATGCCCGGGCCTCGAACATCAGCAGTAATGGCTACATCGATAGGGCTTCGTCTAACTTACAATCGTATTACATTGCCGCCGGGTATTACGGTGAAAAAACAGTAATCAAATTCATTAATTTTTTAGGACAAGAAAAAACTTACCAGGCCTGGTATTATGTACCGCAGGATTCCATTAAAAAGGGTAATCGCACCTACAACCCAAGCGGCGAGTACTACGATGCCAATGGTAAACTGCAGCATTACAAAAACGAAACCGACAATTACAAACAAAATAATTTTCAGTTGCATGTGGTGCATCAAATTAATTCGAAACTCAATTTTAATTTAACCGGACACTTTACCAAAGGTGCCGGCTTTTACGAGCAATATAAAAATGTTATTAAAGAAGATATGTTTGGTACATCAGGCGCCAGCTTTGAGACCTATGGTTTGCCGAATGTTATTGTTGGTATAGATACCATTACAAAATCAGATTTTATTCGACGTTTATGGCTGGATAATAATTTTGCCGGCGGTATTTTTAATTTTAATTACACAGTCAATTCTAAACTCGCTATCACGTCCGGTGGTGGTTATAACACCTATTATGGCAAACATTATAACCGCATCTTATGGGCGCAGTATGCCTCTAACATGGAGATCGACCATCAGTACTATTTTACCACCACCAATAAAAACGATGCTAATTTTTATGTTAAAACAAATTACAAACCTGTGGCCAATTTAAATGTGTTTGTTGATTTACAAGTGCGTAAAACCGAGTACCGTTATTTTGGTTATTCAGATTCGATAAACCAAAAATACATGAATCAGTCGTATACCTTTTTTAATCCAAAAATGGGATTGAGTTATGATTTGAATGCGGCTCTCAATATTTATTCCTCACTGGCTATTGGTCATAAAGAACCCAGCGGTGATGATCTTACTAAAAATAAACCCCGTGCACGTCCTTCTTCAGAGCAGATGGTTGATCTGGAAGCCGGAATCAAATACCTGCACAAAAAAGTATACCTGGCTGCCAATTTTTACAACATGCAATATAGCAATCAACTGGTTTTAAATGGTCAAATCGACAATGTAGGCAATCCAAAACATGTGAACGTAGCTCAGAGCTACCGTCGTGGTATGGAGTTGGAATTGAATTATATTCTGAATCGTTATTTTTCTTTGGGAGGCAATATGGCTTTATCGGATAACAAGATTAAAAAATTCGTGGAGTATCTGGATAGTGCCAATGCCGATTATACGGTTTATTACGATCAGCACAAAAATGAATACAAAAACACTCCAATTTCATTTTCCCCTAAAGTTGTGTCCTCTGTAATTCTTACTTTTAAGCCAATAAAGAATATGGAAATTGATTTGATTAATAAATACGTGAGTCGACAATACATTGATAACACCGGCCGCAACGATCGCAGTATCATGGCTTACAACGTGTTGAATGCCCGAATGAATTATACAATCAAAACGGCTTTGATTCCTGAAATCACCTTTATGTGTAACGTAAATAACATTCTTAATAAGCTGTACGAAACGAATGGCTATACCTACAGTTATTACAACGCTACTAGTTTAAATACCTCCAATAACCTGGCTCCGTCGGCACCACGTAACTTTATGGTAGGTGTGAGTATGAAATTTTAAAGAAATCTGACACACAAAAAAAGTCCGAAACCTTGGTTCCGGACTTTTCTGTTTTATGAAAGGAGCTTAGAAGATTGAGCCGATCACATGCATGAGCTTCTCAATTTGACTATGCCATAATAATTTAGATGATTCACGGTCTGATACATTTTCAGCAAAGTCGGTGATGATGAGTGAAATATCGTTGGTTAAATCGTCACGTTGAATTCTAAATTCAAAATAAGAACCATCTGTTTTATCTACCCACTGAAAACGAACCAAATGAAGTTCAACTGTTTTGAGTAAACGGGCTTGTTGTAACTGATCGTCCCAAATAAAGGTATAAATACCATTGCGAATATTTAAATCGTCACAAAACCATTCAGAAAGTCCACTTGGTGTAGATAAAAACTCATATAACATCTCGGCAGAAGAATGCACCACAAATTCAAGTTCAAATTTACCATTGGGTTCTTTTTCGGGTTTTACCGCATAAGAATCGGTTTTCTTAATAGGATTGGTAATGGAATGCGAAATGGAGGCGATTTTTGATTGGGAAATCTCATTTTTTGCTTTTACGGGTATGGTATTTGTAATAGCTAAAACCTCTAATGAGCGTTTTTCGGCTAATTGTTTTTTAGTAATTAATTCTTCCGATTTTTTAGCTTTTTCAATAGCGCTAGCCGATTCTTTTTTAGGAGCAGACCCAGCAGGAATTGCTTTCGTAACAACCTTTTCGCGCTTAATCGCAGTGTTTTTAGCAGTTATGATAGCTTTTGCACTCACTGCTGCTGATTTTGAAGGTTTTATCGCCACTTTAACAGTGTTTGCTTTTTTAGCCGGAGAAGATTTTACAACAACATTTTTAGTTTTTGCAGCCGGAACAACTTTAGATTTTTCAGATTTTACAGCCTTTTTAACAAGTATTTTTTTAGCCAGCTGTTTTTTTACTGAAACAGGTTTAGAGGGAGCTTTTTTTGAAGGGACTTTGGTAACTTTTTTAACAATTACCTTCTTAGTCACAGCTTTTTTGGCAGGCTTACTCTTCGCCGAAGGCTTTTTATCATTTTTCGTGGTTTTTTTAACCGGACTTTTCTTTCCGGTTTTACCAGACGAATCCTTGCTCTTTTTCGACATACTTAAAAATTTTGTGAAATGTATAAAATTTTTACAAGAAAGCAAATTAAAATCTCAAATAATTTTGTTTTGGGAATTGAGTCTGAATGTTATATATTTGCAGCCCGAAAATGGCGGGATAGCTCAGATGGTTAGAGCGCAGGATTCATAACCCTGAGGTCACGAGTTCAACTCTCGTTTCCGCTACAGTAAAGCCTTGAAAATCAATATTTTCAGGGTTTTTTCTTTTTAGCTCAGCCTCAATACTTCGTATCTTGCTTCAAAAAACTAAAATTTTTCGTTTTTTGGTCACTAATTCAGAAAAAAGGGATTTTAACCAGGGTAAAGGAAAAAGTGCCTATAAGAATAAGGATAAAAGGAAGTAGGGATAAATAAAGAGAGTGATGTTTTTTTTGTTTAATCGATTAGTTCTTTGATTTTCACTTTTGATTCGGCGCTAACCAAAACATTGTTTCGGTTAATCCAATTATTGATTGCCATTAAAAAATTTTCCTTATCGCGTATATGATCAAGTTTAACGGTAACTGTTTTGGTATTCTTTTTTACAAAATAGAAAATGTCATGTCTGAATTCAATCACCATGATTTCTGAAGCAAAAAGTTTCGTGAATTTATTTTCGGCAATTAACAAATAATTCGCATAAATATTTACAAAGCAAAGTGAGTTTCGGTATTTTAAAACCAGCATACAGCCTTCGGTTAATGCGATTATTAAACATATGGGATACATGTATTTTAAGCCGCTGCCTGAGCTAAAGAGGAGAACCGCAAAGGCCAGAAAAACACCTATTTTAAGTGATCTGAACATGATGAAGTGACTTGAAAAATATGGATAACGTTGAATAGGCAAGGAAGCTTTGTAACTGGCATTTAAATACTCATAACAACTCAAGAAAATATAGGCAAAGCCTGCAAAGATTTCAATGCCCATCATTTCTTTCCAATTAAACCAGGCATAAAAAAAATTCAAACTTGATAACAAAACGACCCCTAATAAAATCAGGTTTTTTCCAATGGAAGCAAAAGCGGAGTTCATAATGAGATTTAATTGTTAAGGTAAATATACAAAAAAAGATTTTACGCTCAACAAGCATTTTTAGCTGTATAAATCTTTCTTAAAATTTAAAAAAGCGCTTGTATGCTTCTGCCCAAAGTTGTATTTTTATGAATTATGACATTTGTACACCCCTTGTTTTTATGGGCTCTAGCGGTGGTAGCGGTTCCAATCATTATTCACCTGTTCAATTTTAGAAAGTACAAAAAGGTTTATTTTACGAATGTTAAATTTCTGAGGGAATTACAGCAGGAAAGTAAATCCAAATCCCGATTAAAAGAACTTCTTATCCTGGCTGCCCGCTGCTTAAGTCTGGCCGCCTTGGTTCTGGCCTTTTGTCAGCCTTTTATTCCCAATAAAAATAATGCCATCAAGCAAGCTGGAGCCACCGCCTTAAGTTTGTATGTCGATAACTCATTCAGCATGCAAATGGTAGAGAAACAAGGCCCGCTTTTTGAAATCGCCAAAACCCGCGCTAAGGAAGTAGTTAAGGCCTATTCAAATGCCGATCGTTTTCAAATTATTAGCAATGATTTTGAAGGCAAACACCAGCGTTTTTATTCCAAAGAAGATGCTCTCAATGTGATTGAAGCGCTAAAGATCACGGCCTCGCCACGTTTTTTAAGTGAAGTAATAAACCGACAAAACGATTTTTTAAAAACCAGCAATCTCGATAATAAAAAAATATATGTTTTTTCAGATGCCCAGCGCAGTAGCTTTGATTTAAATAAAATACAAGTCGATACAAGCGTTCAAATAACTTTGGTGCCTTTGAATGCTATTCTGGTAAACAATTGTTATGTGGATACCTGTTGGTTTGAAAAACCATTGCAACAAAAAGGATTCATACAAAAACTGCACGCCCGCATTCAAAACAAAGGCACTAAACTCATTGAATTGGCTTCTGTTAAACTTTTTCTCAATAAGCAACAAATCGCACTCAGCTCATTTTCGCTGGAAGCCAATGCAGAGAAGGAAGTGATTTTTAGTTTTGAATGCAAGCAAAACGGATTTAATTTTGGTTCAATTAAAATTGAAGATTATCCGGTAACCTTTGATGATGACTTGTTTTTTAGTTTTAATTCAACCATTCAATTAAGTGTATGTCTCATTAATGGTAAAGAGAATAAAGGGCTCCAGGCTTTTAATTCACTATTTACGAACGATAGTTTGTTTCATCTTTCTTCGGTTAACGAACAAGTGATTGATTACGGCAAGTTTAAAACAGCCAATCTCATCATCCTAAATCAATTATCGGAATTAAGTTCAGGACTCGTTTCCGAACTCCTTAAATTTACTAATTCGGGAGGGGCCATCGTTATCATTCCCTCCGAAAAATGCGACGTTAAGCTTTATAACTCAGGACTGACTAGCCTTAATTTGCCGACATTTTATACGCTGGATAGCAATACCGTTAAACTAGAACAACCCGACCAACGCAAAGGATTTTATACCGGTGTGTTTGAAAAAGTTGAGGAGCGTTTACATTTACCGGTCATTAACAAGCATTACCTTCTCGTGAAAACGAACAAGACTAATTATGAAAGTATTTTGAAATTGCAGAATGCGGATGATTTTTTTGGTCAAACTAAATTAAATGCTTCAACACTTTACCTTTTTGCAACACCACTCAACGAAGCCTATACCAGCTTTGCGAAGCATGCTTTATTTGTGCCCACATTTTACCAAATAGCGCTTAGCAGTGTTCAATCCGTTCCTTTATCTTATCCGGTGCGAACGAATGTTTTACTTAAAATTAAAAGCAGTCCAACCGATGGTGAACAACCTCCTCATATCAAGCAGCTGGGAACCCTCGTTGATATGATACCGGAACGACGAATCATTAACAACACCGAATTTTTGTACACACAAGCCGAAATCGAAAATCCGGGCTTTTATGAAGTGATGCAAAAGGACTCAGCCATTTTACCTTTGGCTTTTAATTATTCACGAAATGAATCTGATCTCAATTGTTTTAATACAGAAGATTTGACAAAAATAATTTCAGACCATAACTGGCCGAAGGTGCAATTACTAGAGGACTTGCGCAATGATATTACCGGACTGGTTATACAAGCAGAAGAGGGACTGAAATTATGGAAATTATTTATAATTTTAAGCCTACTATTTATTGGCCTTGAGGTTGTATTATTAAAAAAATTAAAATAACAGAACATGAATATATTTATTAAGCAGGCAAAAATCATATCAACCAATAGCGCTTTTAATAATAAGGTAATGGATATGTTTATTGAAAACGGGGTTATATCCGAAATCAAAAAAAACATTACGCCAAAAGGCAATTTTAAAACCATTGAAGAAAAAGATCTTTGTATTTCAACGGGTTGGTTGGATTTGCAGGCAGTGAGTTGTGATCCGGGTTTTGAACATAAAGAAAGTTTAGATACCCTTGTTAAATGCGCTGCTTCGGGTGGATTTACCACAGTATGTGTGCATAATTACAATCAACCTGCCTTACATAGCAAATCACAAATTGAATATCTTATTAATAATACACGTAACAAAATTATTGATGTGTTACCGGTTGGAACTATTACCGTTAACGGAAAAGGGGAGGAAATGGCCGAAATGTATGATATGAAATTATCGGGCGCTGTGGCTTTTGGTGATTATAAACATAGCATAAAAAATGCAGGTATGCTTACCCGCGCACTTCAATATGGAAGCAACATCGACTCGCTCATCATCGCGCATTGCAACGATGAAAGCATCTCCACTGGAGGTCAAATGAATGAAGGTGAAACTTCTACGGTATTAGGATTAAAAGGCATGCCGTCATTGGCCGAAGAATTAATGCTACAGCGAAACCTTTCCATTTTGGAATATACGGGAGGTAAATTACACATTCCAACCATCAGTACCCGTGGTAGTGTTGACATGATTAAAAAGGCTAAAGCCAACGGTTTAAAAGTAACTTGTGGTGTAGCCGCCATCAATTTATATCTCGACGATTCGCTGTTAAGTGATTTTGATACCAATTATAAAGTTGACCCACCTCTTCGAACAAAAAAGGATATTCAGTCATTACGTGCTGCCGTTGAGAGTGGCGTTATTGATGTGATTGTGAGTGACCATTCGGCTCAGGATGTGGAAAGTAAAGAGTTGGAATTTGATTTGGCTGAATTTGGTATCATTAATTTGCAAACGGCTTTTTGTTGTGCGCTCGAAGGGATGAAAGAAAAAAACATCGAACGTATTATAGCTGCCTTAGCCGAAAATCCACGTCGGGTTCTTGGCTTACAACTGCAAACTATTACAGAAGGCGCAGAGGCTAACCTTACTTTGTTTAGCACCAGCGCCAAAACGATTTTTAGTGAAAAATCAAATCATTCGAAATCTAAAAACTCCCCGTTTTTCGAAAAGGAATTAAACGGTAAAGTAATTGGTGTGATTAAGGGAAGTAAAAGTTTTTTTAATTAAAATCGGACATTTAAACGCTATTTTTTTAGAAATTCTAATCGGTAATGGATGCCAAGATCGAACTCATATTCTGTTTTGTTGGCGTTTATAAACGCGTACAAAGCAATGCATTTTTGTTTTAAATTCAGATAATTTTTTTCCTGATCGGTTTCTAAATAATAGATCATTTTTTCAAATAAGAGTTCTGACATCATTTTTTTCTGATCAAGACTTAAATCAACAGCAATCACCATTTCCCGCTCAAATTCGCTATAAGCCAGGCGTTCGAGCTTTTTTAAATCCTGGATGCTAAACTTTTTAGTGGCGGCCTCTAAAGCTTCCTGAAATTTATCCCAATCCTTAGTCTTTTTAAATCCTAAAATTCCGGCCAGTACTTTGCCGAACTCTTCAAACTGCCTTTGTAAATAATCTTTTCTATACATGCTGTTTAGGATAAGATTAATTTGACGATTTTAAGATCTTAAATACGTTTAGTACCTGAGAAATTAAAAATTCCTCTTCGTTATTGTAGATAACAAAATCAGCCTTTTTAATTTTTAGTTCCTGTAATAACTGTGCGCTTATTTTTTTTAATACAACCTCCTTAGTTAACGCATCGCGCTGCATAATCCTTTGAATACGTAGTTCATCGTTAGCAGCAACGACAACAATGTAATCAACATCCTGGGTTAAATTAGCTTCAAAAAGCAATGCCGTTTCTTTAATAACAATGTTATCTTGGTTCTTTTCGCAATAGAGCTTGAATTTTTCTATAACAGCTGGATGGATAATTTGATTTAACTGATGTAATAAACCCGTATCATTGAATATTTTAAAAGAGATATAAGTTTTATTTATTTCATTAGAATTCACATAACTTTCTTGGCCTAGTAAGTGTACTACTTTTTCTTTAATCGCAGTTTCGTAATACAGCTCTTTAGCCACTTCGTCGCTATTAAACACAGCACAGCCTAATAACTCAAACAACTTGGCTACCATGCTTTTTCCGCTTCCAATACCCCCCGTTAAACCTACAATCATTATTTCTTTAATATTAAAATTTCAACTTCCTTAGGTTCAATGTCCATGATGGTGACCTCGCCGGGTACCATGTTTAAAAATACGGGACATTTTTTAGTGAATTTATTAATTTTTCTGCTGTCGATACTGGCTTTAAATAAGGACGTATCTTCCGTACTAAAGGCGTTTTGTACAGAGGTAAATTTCACTTTAACAACCGAAGGAAAAATGGTTATTAGTTGATTCCGATTTAACTGTATATCGTTAAGTGGCAGGTTAATGGTTTGTTCCACCAACTTTGATACTTCAATAAAAACATTGGCTTCTTTGGTGATTGTGTAAACGCCCGCATTTGGCCGTAGTACCGGCAAATTAACATTCACATTTTTACTTAATTTATTTAGCGTAAAAGGTTGTGTGTATAACGTATCTACTTTATCAATGATGGTGGTATCGCCCCAAATGGTTACAAACACAGGCGTAATAACAGGTACACTATAACTATAACCTTCTTTGCATTTTAAATAAAGCGGCACTTTTAAAGGCACATTTTTTTGATAACCTGTTTTTTCAGAAAAGTAAAGTGTATCGGGACTAATGTGTTTGATTTGGGTTTCAAATTTTAAGATTTGTTTAAAATTAAGGTGAGACGGGGAGAGCACGTAATTTTGATCGCGGTTGACTGCTTTAAGCGTATTAAAATCAATTTCTAATTGTTTGAATGGGCGATTCAATAATATAAGTGCCAATCTAAGTCCACTCGATTTAATATCCACCGAAAGCCGCTCGGGCATTTGTACCAGTGGTTTTTTGTTTTGTGGAATGTTTTTAAAATTAACCGGAATAATGAGTGTATAATTATACACCGTATTAAGTGAATGCACCAACCATAAGAAGGATGCTATACACAAACAAATAAAAAAAGCCTTGGTTTTACCAGGCTTTTTTTTAGATGAAGAATATTTGAGGTTGCTTGAATTCAAGGCCTTAAAATTAATTTTGATTTAAAGTGGCTGTTGCATCATTGGAGACAGCATTTTTAGAGATTTTCATTTTGGTGCCATCCTCTACTTCCATGATCATAGTAGCATCTTCTCTTACTTCAACAATTTTACCATAAATACCGCCAATGGTTAAAATTTTATCACCTTTTTTTAAAGCCTCAATGTACTTTTTTTGTTCTTTGGCTTTTTTCATTTGAGGACGGATCATAAAAAAGTAGAACACCACCACAATGGCAACAAGTGGTAAAAACGACATAATTCCGCCTTGTCCTGCTTGCGGTCCGCCCATTAAAATTAATAATTGATTCATTCTTATTTGGTTTTTGTTAGTTTATATTGATGTTGATTACTTGGCCGTTTCGGCTACAATAATTTCTGTTTTAATTCTAATCACTTTGGTGGCGGGTTCACAATTTGTAACAATGGTTACCGTTTTTTCTTGTAATCCACTTTTGCCTTCACTGCTAAATACCACATTTATTTTACTCTCAGCGCCCGGTTTAACCGGTTCGCTTGGCCATTCAGGCACCGTACAACCGCAACTGCCATTGGCGCCACTAATGATTAGGTTTTTATTACCGGTATTCTTAAACGCAAAAGCATGACTTACTTTTTCTCCTTGGGTAATTCTACCAAAATCAAAAACTTCTTCTTCAAAGGTCATAACCGGTAAATCGGTCGATTGTTTTCCGTCGGCACTTGCGCTGTTTGAAATAGCATCGGTACCAAGTTTGTCGTCACTACTTCCTTGTGAACAAGAAAAAAGGCTGAAAAATAAAACTGGGATGAGTAACTTTTTCATAGGTTCTATTCGTATGTTTATTTAAAGGTAATCGTACTAATAAAATTAGTTAATGGCGCTAAAGGTAGTTAGTTTAAGGTGGAATAAGAAATAAAAAACCCAAAAATCGCTTCGAGTTTTTTTAAATGGTTACACATAAACTAAATTAGAATTTAGCTCTGATTTTACGCATTTTACGTTTTTTACTGAAGAATCCAGTATTCCGGGTTCTGTAAAAACTGCTTTTTCCTCTTAGTACATAGGCATAGGAGAAACCCATGGTAATGTATGAATCTTTATGCTGACTTTCCCCACGTTTACTTCCGGGTGAATGCGAATCCAATAGACCAGGATTGTCAATGTCCAAATTAGAATTTTTTAATTCCTGAGCTCTGAATATGATCGGTTCGGTGCTAGGGTCCACATTTGGATAATTGCCACTAATATCATCTAAATAATCGGTAAATGTTTTGCGGTAATTTAGTTCAAAACCAATGCGGTGTTTTTTGTTAAAGGTGAAGTAAAAACCCATACCCATAGGGATATTTGCCACAAATTTACGGTACTGATAACCTTCGGTGGCTAATGGCTGCAAGGCTACATACTGTCCTTTATACAATGTTTTAGGATTGGACATAAAGCCACCAACTCCCGCAAAAATATAAGCTCTGAAGCCATTACGGTATCGGTAGGTATTGCCTAGGTCATTATTCTCGTAAAAGAAATATTCTCCGGTAAAACCTACATCGTAGACATCATTTCTGAAATTAAAGTTACGCGCTTGTCTGCCAGGATTAGCTGATAGTTTATCATCTCCTTGCAAACGCAGGTAATCAACAGCCAATTTTAAGGATAGTTTTGGACGCCATTTATAACGCACAAATCCACCAAAATTCCAGCGGGTTTCAGCAAGTTTCATATCGCTTACAAAATTTTTTCGGGTACCGGCTCCTCCTCCAATATCACCTAAGTAATTGGCTGCAGAGGCATTAACGCCAAAGTCCCATAACCACTGCGATTTAACAGTGTGGATGAAAAAGCTGAAAACTAGAATCAGGGAAAGTTTTTTCATTTTTGCTTAAAGAACAAATATAATAAATATTCAATTAATTTTTTGCTTTATTCAACTTTTAGAGCAATTTCCATTAAAAAGCACTAATTTTCTCGAATTATTTTTCATTGGTAAAATTATGACGAAGAATACAATTTGCCGCTTATTTAACATCGAAAAACCAATCATCCAGGCAGGCATGATTTGGTGCAGTGGATGGGAATTAACCTCCGCTGTAAGCAATGCAGGCGGACTGGGATTAATAGGTTCGGGGAGTATGTACCCCGAAGTGTTACGAACGCATATTCAAAAATGCAAAGCGGCTACTTCTAAACCTTTTGGTGTGAATGTGCCCTTACTTTATCCCAATATTGAAGAACTCATGAAAGTAATTTTTGAAGAAGGTGTAAAAATTGTTTTTACAAGTGCCGGTAACCCCAAAACATGGACCAATACCTTAAAAGGAAAAGGAATAACCGTGGTGCATGTGGTTAGTGCCGTTAAATTTGCCATTAAATGCGAGGAAGCGGGTGTAGATGCAGTTGTAGCCGAAGGTTTTGAAGCAGGCGGACATAATGGGCGTGAGGAAATCACCACCATGGTATTAATTCCACAAGTTCGCAAAGCAATTAAAATTCCAGTTATTGCAGCCGGCGGTATAGCATCGGGCATACAAATGGCCGCGGCCTTTGCCTTGGGTGCAGATGCGGTGCAAATAGGTAGTCGATTTGTGGCAACACCTGAAAGTAGTGCCCATCAAAATTTTAAAGAAGCCATTCTCATAGCCAAGGAAGGCGATACGCAGTTAACTTTAAAACAATTAACCCCCGTTCGCCTAATTAAAAATAAGTTCTTTAACGAGGTTAATGAAGCTGAAAAAAGAGGTGCCTCTGTTGAGGAGTTAGCGCAATTGCTGGGTAGAGCCAGAGCAAAAAAAGGTATGTTTGAAGGCGACCTTAATGAAGGGGAGTTGGAAATAGGGCAGGTGAGTGCCGCAATTAAAGAAATAAAACCGGCCGCTGAAATTGTAGAAGAAATTTTTACTGAATTTAAAGTCACCCTGCTTAGCTTAACGTCTATTACCAATTAATTTGCCTTGCTTTTGTATGGCAATTCATAATCCGTTAGAATTTGAGGTTTTTAATCTTTAATTTTAAATTTTCTAAATCTGTTTATGATCCAATTCGATAAGTTCACATTAAAAAACAAGTTAACGGTTATTGTGCATCGCGATACCAGCACCCCTTTGGTTTGCCTCAACATCCTTTATGATGTTGGCGCCCGCGATGAGGATGAAAGTAAAACAGGTTTTGCACATTTATTCGAACATCTCATGTTCGGTGGAAGTGTGAACATTCCGAGTTATGATGAACCACTTCAAATTGTTGGCGGTGATAATAATGCGTTTACTACCAACGACATTACCAATTATTATTGCACCGTTCCGGCCGATAATATTGAAACTGCTTTTTGGCTTGAAAGTGATCGGATGTTAAGCCTTGCCTTTACTGAAAAAAGTTTGGAAGTGCAACGCAGTGTGGTCATTGAAGAATTTAAACAACGTTACCTTAATCAGCCATATGGCGATGTATGGCTCCTTTTGCGACCCCTTGCATACCGCGAACACCCTTACAAATGGGCAACCATTGGTAAAGAAATAAAACACATTGAAGAAGCCACCATGGGCGATGTGCGTGCTTTTTTCAAAAAACATTATCATCCGGGTAATGCCATTATGGTAGTAGCCGGTAATGTGGAATTGGACGAAGTGAAACGCCTCAGCGAAAAATGGTTTGATGCGATTCCGGCCGTTGAAAAACCGCTACGCAATTTACCCGCAGAACCTAAACAAACGGAAGCCCGCCGATTAACCGTTGAACGAGATGTACCGGCTAATTCCATTTATAAAGTTTACCACATGTGTTCGCGCCGTGATGAGGCGTATCATACCGTTGATATTTTGTCAGACGTATTAAGTCGCGGTAATTCTTCACGTTTTTACAAATCGCTCATTATCGAAAAACAATTGTTTTCGGAAGTGAGTGTGTATGTGATGGGTGATTTTGATAAAGGGCTTTTAGTGATTAGCGGAAAAATTCCCGATCATGTAAAAATGGAAGATGCTGAAAAAGGCATTTTTGATGAGATTGAAAAAATTAAAAAAGAACTGGTGTCGGAAGATGAATTACAAAAATGTAAAAATAAAATAGAATCGAGCATTACCTTTAGTGAAACCGATGTGTTAACCAAAGCCACCAATTTGGCGATCTCTGAATTACTGGGCGATGCCGACTTAATTAATCAGGAAATTGAAAAGTATGCGCAGGTAACTCGTGAAGGTATTCGTGAACAGGCTAATTTGATTTTGGACGAAAATAATTGCAGTACCTTGTATTATTTAAAGAAAAAATAAGCATGATGACATTTACCGATTCAGCATTTTTTAAAACACCTCATGCCTTGCAGGATATTATTTTGCATGAAATGGAGCAATTTAAAATGCATCAGGACAAGCGCTTTGATGATTACCTGACGCAACGCAAAGCTTTTTTGGAAACATTACCCGAGGCAAAGCAAAGCAGTGATTATGTAAAGGTGTTTCATCCGCGTATTGCCGTTTTTGCAGGTAGTTTTAATCCGTTTCATAAAGGCCATTATAACGTGCTGCAAAAAGCCGAACGTATTTTTGATAAGGTGATTATTGCTTTTGGCAAGAATCCTGATAAAAATGAACGTGACTGGGAAATTCCCAATACCATAAAAAACCGGCAACTGGAAGAATACGATGGTTTACTCACCGATTTTATATCCACCTTAAAGCACGATGTAACGGTTATTAGAGGTTTAAGAAACTCTACCGATTTTCAATACGAACAAAACCAATACCGGTATATTCAGGAACTAATGCCCGACATTAAAATTGTGAATATATTTTGTGATAAAGAATACGAGCATATTAGCTCGTCGGGTATACGCACACTTGAGAAGTTTAACAAGCATCAAAATTATTTATTAGATTAATATGATCCTTTTAAAGGAAAAACACTTCGAGAAAATTTACTGGGCATTTTGTTCGGCGGTTTTGGTGATGGTGGTGTTACGCTGCATCAAGGTGCCTTTTTCGCATGATGAAGTGGCAACCTTTTATTTTTACATTCAGCCCGGCGATTTCCTTCCTTTTCTTTCACATGCCGATGCTAACGGACATTTTTTAACGAGTTTGTTAACTTGGATCTCCTTCAAACTGGCAGGTTCTTCCACTTTGGCACTGCGTTTACCCTGTATTGGCGCCTATTTGCTGTTAACGTATTCGGTTTTTAAGATTAATAAATTATTACACGGCCTTGCAGTTAAAATCATTTTTACTTCGGCTTTCATCTTTTCATTCAACTTTATTAATTTTTATTCGCTATGCAGAGGTTATGGTCTTTCAATGGCTTTGCTTATGCTAGCACTCTATTACTTTTTTGTACACATTAAATTCGGTTCATTTACTCACTATTACAAATTCTTGCTTTTCTCGCAACTGGCTTTAAGCGCCAATCTTACCCTTGTATTCGTCCTAGCGCTCACCTCTGGGGTAGTGCTTTTTTTTCAGATCAGAAATAAATCTTTTTTTCAAGCTAAATACCTGATTGTACTGTTACTACATCTGGCACTTCTCATTTATTGGATTAAGTATGCTTTTTTTCTGCAACAAAATGGCGCCCTTTATTATGGCAGCGGCGAAAGTTACTGGAAGGTGACCTTTGAATCGTTAATTGAAACAATCTTCTTTAAAAGCCTGATCTTTAATTACTTGTCAGTTTTGGCTGTTAGTGTAATGTCAGGTTATTTTGTATTCAGGCTTTATAAAGAAAAATTTAATTACCTCTTTGGCAGTTTTTTCTCCTTGAGTTTTGTTTGTTTGTGTGGACTAGTGCTGGCCTTTTACCTCTTAAAAAAATTAATGCATGTAAACTATCCTGAAGACAGAACAGGTTTGTTTTTTTATGTGTTCTTTATGCTAACCTTTTGTTTTATGTTAGGCGAACTCAGTACTAAAGTTCAGTTGTTTTTTATGCTGATTCCGGTTTTTTTTATTGCGCATTTTTATAAGTTCGCCAATACAAGCGCCCATGCTTGGCGGGTATATGAAACCATGCCGCAATCGTTTTTTGATATTCTGGTAAAAGAACAAAAAGCCGCTGATCATCCTATTACCATAGCCGGCCATCGTGTAAGGGAGTTTTTTTATGGTTTTTTAAATTATAACAGTGCTGTTAAGCTCAATCACATGACTTCACCCGAAGCCTTGCAAATGAATTGTGACTATGCTTTGGCTTATACACAAGACAAACCTTATTACGATAAGTACTATTCGGAACTGGCTCAGGATAAATACTGGAATTTTGTTTTACTAAAACGAAAAACAAGCATTGAAAAAAAATTGATTTGGCAAAGCAAAGATACCGGCTTTGATTTTAATGCAAATCTGGAATATTACAATGCCTTTGAAAGACTTGATACATCCTTAGCAGTTAGTAATCCGCTGCAGGCCGAATTTCGCTTTAGTGTTGATCAAGTGCCGATTCCATTTAATGCCTGGTTTGTGCTGGAGGTTACAAGCGCTGATTTGCCCGATTCGAATGTGTTTATTCGGGTGCCTTTAAATTTGATTAAATACGATTGGAATGGCAGTAAATCATTTACGACCTGTTTGGTAAGTGGCAACATTCCCTTAAAAATAAAACGGATGGTAGCCTATTTATGGAATATCGATAAAAAAGAAATCAAGATTCATTTACAATCGTTTAAACTTTACCAATTACAAGGTGAAGGCATTACTTACCAATCATCTGCAAAACTATAATTATGCTAAACCGTACCATTGCCCCCGATTACAAGACCATTGACGCAATAGAAGTTATTCGCACCAATCATGCTAAATTGAATAATGGTATTAATCTGTACTCCTTATCTGCGGGCAGTCAGGAAATTGTAAAAATTGAATTTATTTTCAAGGCTGGAATGGCCCATCAGTTGGCCACCTTGGTGGCTTCCACTACCAATGTCATGTTGGAAAGTGGCACCAAATCGTTTACTGCCGATCAAATAAGTGATGGTATCGATTTTTTCGGGTCCTTCTTAGAATTACAAGTGGAGCAGGATTTCGCCAGTATTACCTTGTTTTCATTAAATAAGTATTTGGATAAGAGTTTGGCCTACATTGAAGAGATTATTAAGTATCCGGTGTTTCCCGAAAATGAATTCAAAATTCATATTGCAAATAAAAAACAAAAGTTTGCCATTAATTCTCAAAAAGTGAATGTGCTGGCTCGTCGCCGTTTTACCGAGTTATTATTTGGTGAAGCACATCCCTATGGTATTGATGTGAAAGAGAATGATTTTGACCGCATTAGCATTGCCGAGATTACTGGCTTTTTTAAAGCACATTATAATGCCCTTAATTGCACCATTTTTGCGTCTGGTAATTTACCAAACAGTCTACCCGATGTACTTAATCGTTTTTTTGGAGATGGCTTATGGGGCAGCTCAGCTCAGGTCATAGCCACGGCGATGCCCATTCAATCGAACCCACAACAAAAACATTTCATCGAACGTGAAGATGCCATACAGTCGGCAATTCGTGTTGGTCGTATTCTTTTTAATAAAACGCATCCCGATTATTTTAAATTTCAAGTATTAAATACCATTCTGGGTGGTTATTTTGGTTCGCGCTTAATGGCCAATATAAGAGAAGATAAAGGCTATACTTACGGCATTGGTTCAGGACTGAATAATTTAGTTCAAAGCGGTTATTTTTTCATTTCTACCGAAGTAGGGGCCGATGTAACGAAAGAAACCTTAAAAGAAATTTATAAAGAAATCGCCCTGCTTCGCGAAAAGCCGGTTGATAAACTCGAACTTGAAACAGTTAGAAATTATATACTTGGTAATTTTTTAAGATCGGTTGACGGACCATTTGCCTTAGCCGATAAGTTTAAATCCATTTGGGAATTTGATCTAGATTATTCTTTCTTCGATAATTATTTCGCTGCTGTAAAATCAGTAACACCTCATGAACTACGCGATTTGGCCAATAAATACCTACAGGAAAAAGACTTGCTCGAATGTGTGGTAGGCAAAATGTAAGTTCACTATGCCATTAAACAAAAAAACCTTCCGTGATAATGGAAGGTTTTTTTAATATAAGTGTGTTTAAATTACTTTTTTTCAGTGGCTTTGTTATCGCTTGCTTTTTCTGAAGTAGCTTCTGCTTTTTTCTTGCAGCATGCTTTTTCACCTTTTTCGCAACCTTCTTTTTTCTCGCCAGCACATGATTTGGTATCTTTAGAACAACATTCTTTTTTTGCTTTTTTGTCTTTGTCGTCACCTTTGGTGTTAGCAACTGCGGTGCTTCCTAACAAACCTGCGAAAGCGGCCATTAAAAGTATTTTTTTCATTTTGTTTTTTAGTTTAACTGGTTATAAGTACAAATATAAGGGTTATAACGACGCTTATATGTTAAAAAGTATGAATTATAAACTAACTCCGGCAAAACAAACTAGAAAAGCAAAAATAATACCGGGTAGCCAAAACAAGAGTGATAAAATGAGATCAACCCAAAAATTAGTATCCATGTTTTTTTTGAATAGGTAAACAGCCAGAGGTGGTATAAAAATACATAAAATGATCGTTACAATAGCTTTGGCATCAGGCTCGGAACCACTTTTGGAGAGTGTCCCAATTTTAGTTTTAAGGGATTTAAATTCACGTTTAGTTTGTGCACTAAAGTGCTTGTTTTTAGAGGCAATCAATTTATCCGCGTTTGGCGTTTTTTGTGCCTGTGTGAAAGTTTTAATAGCCATTTCCTTTGCTTGGGTTTTAGACTCAGCAACAGTTTGAACGGTTTTCGATTCTTTTTTGGCCTTAACTATTTGAACAGTAGTGGCATCTTCTTGACCGTTTTTATGGTTGACTAAATGAATTTTAGCATCTCGTTCCTTAACAGCAGGAGCCTTTTTACTCACAGATACATAATACCCAATTGAATACTTACGTTTTACAAGTGTAAACTTGCTTGAACACGAGCCGAGTATGAATACGGCAATAAGCGAAAAAATAATTTTATTCATAAGATTAGTTAGGTTAAAATTAAAGAAAAGAAATTACTTAGTCCAATTTATATTATCAAAATAGGCTGTTATCGGGTAGTGGTCGGTATAGGTTTCTTCACTGCGTTTATAATCACTACAATGTAAAAACTTGTCGTGTAAAATATAATCTATTCTAAATTTAGGCCATTTACCCGCATAAGTGCGACCAAAGCCCAATCCTCTTTCTATATAAGCGTCCTGAAGGTTACGCGATAATTTTTGATAAGAATAGGAAGCTGCTGTTTCGTTAAAATCGCCGCACATAATAATTTTATAACGACAGGTTTTCATGTGAAGAACAATCATTTCTACTTGTTTGGTTCGTTTTAAAAAGGCTCTTTTTAGGCGACGTAAAATGCTTTTACTATTCTCCATTTCATCCTCAGCATCTTTTTTTTCCGAAATCACATCCTCCAGAAATTTATTATCGCGCCGACTAAAACTTACCGATTGCAAATGCACATTATAAACCCGAATAGTATCTTTATTTACCACAATATCCGAGTAGATACAAATGTTATTTGAAGTTGTATTAAAGATGATTTTTCCCTGATTAACAATGGGGTACTTGCTAAAGGTGGCAATTCCCCAATGGTCGAATTTGCGCATGGTGGTGGTATACTCGCTGTGGTAATATGCTGTTTTTAAAATTTGTTTAACGGTATCAATATTATTAAAATCATCCTTTTCTTCCGAGGTATAAAATTCCTGAATACAAAGAATATCCGGATTGATTTCAGTTAGACCAACCAGTATTTTAGAGCGATTCTCCTGATTTTTGTTCCAGTTATATAAATCGAACAACATACTGTTGTAAGAAGTTACTTTTAGCACTTTGTTTTGAGATTTAGTAGGTGAAAAACTAAATTGCACATAACGGTAGGCAGTAGGAAGGGATAAGGCAAACACAATGAGACCGAATATTATGGCCGGTTTAAATTGAACAAACCAGTATATAATCAAAACCAGATTTAATAAAAATAAAAACGGAAAAGCGAGTCCGAAAAAGGCCGGTAACCAAAACAGGATAGGTGAAATATATTTAGCCGCAATGGAAACCAGTAAACTCAAAATGATAAAGTAATTTAACCACAAAACGATGCGGTTAACTACAGAAAGTTCACGCTGTTTGCGGGAAACAACCAGGTGGCGTAGTTCTCGGATGGATATTTTATTAAAAACTGAAATGGTTATGGTTTACTTAACGAGTGCTAAAACCTCTTCAATAAATGCATAAGAACTCAAAATTTCGGGTTTCCCGTCTATCACGGCCACATCATGTTCGAAGTGGGCACTTGGTTTTCCATCGGCTGTTATAATCGTCCAGCCATCGTTTAATTGTTTTACATTTTTAGTACCTAAATTTATCATGGGTTCAATGGCTAAAACCAAACCTTCTTTAATTTTAGGACCATCGCCGCGTTTACCGTAATTAGGCACTTCAGGCTCTTCATGCATGGTGCGTCCCAAACCGTGACCCACCAATTCCCTTACCACACCAAAGCCATGTTTTTCGGCATGTTGTTGAATGGCAAAACTAATATCGCCAATGCGGTTGCCGCTCACCATTTGGGCTATTCCCAAAAGCAGACTTTCTTTGGTCACCTCAATTAATTTTTGGAGCTCGGGTTTAATTTCACCCACACCAAAGGTATAAGCGTGATCTCCGTAAAAGCCATTTTTTTTCACACCACAATCTACCGAAATAATATCGCCTTCTTTTAAAGGTGTTTTGGTTGGAATGCCATGTACTACAGCCTCGTTAATAGATATACAAAGGGTTGCAGGGAAATCGGGAGCACCTCTACCACCTTTAAAACCTTTAAAGGCCGGAATGCCACCATTATCACGGATGTAGGTCTCAGCCAGTTTATCCAATTCGAGTGGAATGACACCGGGTTTAATTTCACGGGCTATTAATGCTAAGGTGCGCGAAACCATTAGGGCCGACTCACGCATCAATTCAATTTCTTCTCTGTTTTTTAAATATATCATTTCGATCCGAATAGTTTTTTAAAAAGGGAACTGTCGTTTTTTTTGTAATTGTAATGGGCTAATTCGTTTTTTAATTGATGTGAAAAATCCATGCCTTCGGGATGCAACGTCTGCCAAACCTCGCTCCAGCCAATAAATCCACCTAAACTTCTGTCATCAATAAACACATCGGCATTTAATTTGCGTGATGTTTTTTCATCGAGTTGTTCTTCAGGATAATTTTTATTCACAGCATAAAATTCAATGCCATTGGTTTTGCAATAATTAACCGCTTCTTCAAGCAAAGGTCCAACACGAATGGTCCATAAAATAAGTTTATGCCCTTTATCTTGTAAGGCCTTTAATGTTGCAAATGCAAAAAGCATTTCCTTGCCAATTTCAGGGTAACGGTGTTCAACAATGGTGCCATCAAAGTCAACCGCAATTACCTTAGAATTTTCGTTTAAAAAACCTATCATTTTTTATAAATTCTTTACCGATAGTACAGTCATGTTTGCATCTAATTCGTACAAACGTGGTTGTCCGGTTCCAATTTCAAATTCAAGTATCTGTGCAGGAGTCATTTTTTCGAGGTACATGATTAGTGCACGCAAACTATTGCCATGCGCGGCTATCACCACATTTTTGCCGGCTTTTAATTTCGGAATAATTTCGGCTTCAAAATACGGAATGACACGATCAGCAGTATCTTTTAAACTTTCTCCGTTTGGAGGTGGTACATCAAAACTTCTGCGCCATATTTTTACCTGTTCGGGACCATATTTTACGGCGGTTTCTTCCTTATTTAAACCTTGTAAATCACCATACATGCGTTCATTCAAAGCCTGATCGTAGGCTGCATCAAGGGGTGGGTGTTTGGCCGCTTCCAGGGCAAGTGATAAGGTGTTTTGAGCGCGCTTTAAGGCCGAAGCGTAGGCGTAATCAAAAGTGTAGCCGTTTAGCTTTAGGCCTGCCGCTTTGGCTTCTTCAATGCCTTTTGCACTCAATTCTACATCTACCCAACCGGTGAATTTGTTCTCTAAATTCCAGGTACTTTGACCGTGACGAAATATTACTAATTGTGCCATACTAATGAAGGTACAAATTTAGCTAATTTTTTAGAAGGAAGTCCTGAATGCGCTTTGCAAAGGATAAAAAATTATAAAATGAGCGCTAATAACTCTGAATACACGAGTCAAGATGACTTTGGCGATGAATTCAGTATTTATTGTTTTAATAATTTTGGTATATAATCCTGAAGTTCCTTTGCCGTTTCGGTAAAAGCAACTGAATTACTAGCCACAAAGCTGTTATTTGTTAGCCAGCCAATTAAAGATTGATTTTCTAAGTAAAATTTTTGAATGTCTACAATGCGATTTGTCTTTACATTCAACCATTCTTGTCCCGCAAAAATAAGCCGGTTTTCCTCTAGGATCCAAATCACATTTTTTAGAATACTATCTTGTTGTACTTTTATAGTGATGACTTTGGTTGTTCCAAAACAAGCATAATTAATTCTATTACCTTGGGAGTCTGACATTACCACGCTGTGACTGCAAGTGCTTAATTGACGGATAATCTGATTGCAGTGTTCGTCAATTTTTTGAATGCGATCATCAACCTTCTGAGCATGTATGTTTATTGTTAATTGAAAAAGAAGCAGCGTATAAAGTAATCTCATAACTCTAAGGCCGTCTTAAAATCTATTAGATTGTCGTTTTGATCGGGCAGGGGAGTGATTACAAATTTATTTAAGGCTTTATCAATCGTTTCCTGATACTTTTCCTTGTTGCATACAAACATTTTATTTTTCGCAAAAACACAAAGGGAATAAACTTTCAGGGGATCATAGGTAAAACGAAAGCCTTCAGTTTGAGCAAAACTATAAACCGTTTGACTGCTATGATCAATAAGATAAACTAATTCGGGACGGAAGGGTTTGCCGGATTGTGATAATAAAAAAATGGGACTCACGGTATTGCCTTGTGCCATGGCATGCGGGCAGTCGGAGTTGAAAATCCCAAACTTACTGATGTTAAATAAGCGGGTGGCTTTAACCGATGTGCTCATCGTGTTAAAATTAGAGGCCAATTCGTTTTGTTGAACCACATTGTATTTGGCGGCTAATTTGGCCTTTTCATTTTCTAGTTCATCCTTTTTTCGATTTAGTTCAGCCATGTAAGCGGCTTGTTTGGCCTCCATTTCGACTATTAATTTTTTCTCATCGGCATTACGTTTTGCTAACAAACGATCGTATTCTTCTAACTTTGACGTATAAATAACAGTGGCTTTTTCAAAATCATTTCCACTTAATACGGGGTATACAATGAGTTTTTCTTTGCGATTGAGGTAAGTCAAATTCAACATGTAATTTTTACCACTTACCGGACCCTGGGTTATTTTGATATCTGACCAGGTGATTTCTTGTATATCAGTACTGCAATTTTTATTTTCGGGCCCTACCTCAAAAACTACGTTATTAAAGGCTGCCAGTTCAGGAAACTCTTCATTAGAACCTTCTAATTTAAAATTTGGTCGGTCGGCGTTTGATTTTACCGGTTTAGAGGGTTCTTTTGGTTTTGTCAATTTTTCGGACTTATGTTTATAAAGGACCCCAACACTATCCATTTTTCTTGGAATTACTTTTTCAATTTCGTTGATTAGTTTTTCGGTTTTAGAGTTAGTTAATAAACGTTGGTTTTTAGTGTTTGTGGCACTTGATTTAATGAGATTGGGTTGATCGTGTTTTAAATACTGCCAGTTTTTTTGAACCGTATCGAGGTAATACTGATTAAATTTTTGTTCATTATTGGTTGACACTAATTCCACGTCCAGACTTTTATCGGGTTTAATATACACGGCTTCTCCGTTTTGAGATCCTCTGATATCAAACATGCCGGCACTTTGGAGCTTGTATTTTTTTCCGGCGCTGTCGTAAGCCATAGGGATGCCACTGGCAATAATATCACCCATATCATGAAACTCTTTATATTCGATGATTACCTCACCAATAATATCCTTACCATTTTTATCGACAAAACTGTTTTTAGGTATATTTATTTTAGATTGGGTACTGTGTTTTAATTCAGCGCCCTTAGCGTTGTTAACCTTATATGCCGTGTAATTGCTTTTTAATTTTTCGGAAGGAGGCTGTATGAATTTGTGTGTGGATAAACTGTTGTTGTTGGTATTCTGAGTAATTAATGTTTCATGCTTTGTGTTATTTTGTTTTTTAGAATTTGTAAGACTAAGATAAGAAACTACGCAAACCACCGTAATACCTGCTATGATGGTGGAGTAGCGGATGCTTTTGTTTTTCCACCAACTTTCATCTCCCTGTGCTTTTTTTAAACTTTGCTGTTTAAATTTTTCCAGCAACTGATTAAAATTTTTGTGCTTGTTTATTTCCTCGTCACTAATCGGGGGGCGGTTAATATTAAATTTCGAACTCATACTATAATTTTAATTTACTCAATGATTTTTTTAACTTTTCGATAACCCGGTACATGCGTACTTTGGCATTCACTTCGGTAATATCTAATATATCGGCAATTTCTTTAAATGGTCTTTTTTCAAAATAACGTAACTCCACCAGCTGTAAATCATCTTCGGCTAATTGCTGAATTAATGTTTTAATGGCCGGTATGTATTCTTCAAAAAAGGGTGTTTCATTTTCTTCGCATATAAAACGCAAATCGCCAATATCGGCGTTAATAGCACGTTTATCTTTTTGGGTTCTGAATAACTGCATCACCTCGTTATGAGCAATGCGATAAAGCCAGCTGGCGAAAGGCACACCTTTAAATTGATATCGGTTAAGGTTGCTGAGCGCTTTTAAAAATACTTGCCCGGTTACGTCAAAAGCGGCGTCTTTGTCTTCAAGACGCTGATATACATAATTAAAAATTTGCTTGTAATATTTTTCATAAAGCGGCGCAAATTTTCCGGGATCAGCTTTTGCAGCATCAATCAAGAGCATCTCCTCATTTAACTGAGCATTGTTATGATGAAAATGGGGATTTATGGCCATAAATAGAAGTTTAAGTACTGCTTATGGACTTATAAGTGAAAAAGGCATACAGGGTTACGTCAAAATTTCAAATAACTTAAACATTATAATTAAGTACCTGATAATCAGTTACAGTTTTTTTTGAAGCAATGAGTGAATCTTTGGTTTTTTTGGGTGAAACGCATGTTTGAGTGAGTGAACGAAGTTTCTGCTATCTACTAAAAAAACCTCCTGAATGGTTATCAGGAGGTGAATTTTGATTAAAAGACTAAGTGACTGCGAAATAGCATTATTTAATTAGACTGACATGTCCTACTAAAAAATGGTTCTTGTTAAAGATGTCGGTTACTTGCGCTTTCCACGTATAAACATCCTGTTTACCAATTTCGTCTGCATCTTTTACTCTGCCATCCCATGAGTTGTAAATGTCTTTAGTTTGAAACACTTCATGTCCCCAACGATCATAAATCTGCATCGAAAATTTAATAATGCCTACCCCTTTTGCCTCAAAGGTATCATTGGTGCCATCTCCGTTTGGTGTAAACACATTTGGAATATAAATAACATAAGATGGTTTAATATCTAAGACTTTAAACAAGGTATCAATGCAGCCGTTCGCGTTTTTAACTATCTGTACAATCATGGGTTTTGTTTTTTTATCCAAATTTTTTATCACATGAGAAAAATTTGAACTACCATAACTTGAACCGTCGCTAATATAGTAGCGTGTATTTGTTACATCAGAAGATGCGTTTGTTTTAACTGAAATAGAAGGATCGTCTTCATCTATAGATTCTGGTTCGACTAAAAAACCCGGCACCGGCACCGGATATACCGCTACATAAGAGGGGTATGATAATTTACTTTTACAACCGGCATCCGTTGTTAAGGTTAAATTAAAATCATATTTACCTGTTTCATAACAATGCGCATTGGAACTCAGAGTCGTGCTGCTTAGCGGACTTCCATCGCCAAAATCCCATGCCGAGGTATATGGCACCGAACTTATTGTTGTAAGACTAAAATTAACACATAAAGTAGGACAACCACTTTTATTATTGGATGCAATCGAAGGCACAGCTTTTGGATTAGCGTAGACACTGTTGCTTATTACTGATTTACATCCATACTGTGTGGTTACTTCGAGGTTAATGAGATAATTACCACTTGCCGAATACGTATAAATAGGAAGGAAAGCTACTGATTCGATTAAGTTATCCGAATTAAAATCCCAAGCATAGCTTGTTAGTGTGCCATCTAACGAACTCGAAAGATTTAAAATGTCTACTTTATCGCCGGTACAAATTGTTTTGCTTGTAAAATTGGCTATTGGCGTATCGTGCACGCGCACATTTAAAACGGTATCTGAAATACAATTGTTGCTACTAATGGCTACCAAGGTTGGATTAAATACACCACTACTTCCGTAGGTATGACTTGGGCTACTCAAATTAGAACTGTTATTAGCACCCGATACCGGTTCTCCAAAGGTCCAGCTATAGGTGCCGGCACCCAAACTTGAATTACCAAAAAAAGAAGCTTTTCCTAAACAAGCCGTGTTTACCGACACATGTATATTAGGAAGTGGAAATACAATAATAGAAGAACTAACTATTCCAATACATCCATTGTTGGTCGTTTGCGTAATTAATTGAATATTATAAGTGCCTGGTTGAGGAAATGTATATAAAGGATCTTTAATGTTTGAGAAACTCAAACCGCCCACCGACCAGGTATACTGTGGTACCGAACCATCACCGTTGGTACTGATATTTGAGAATAAGGTAGGATCTTTATAACAAACCGAATTGGCCGTAAAAGATGAAACCGGATTGGCATATACGTTTACATTCACCGTATCGATGATACTATCTTTACATCCAAAACTATTTAACGCAATTAATTTTATTTTTTGTGTACCGGAGGTAGCGAAGGTGTAACTTAAATTCTGACTTACACTTACCAGTTGATTATTATTGTTAGGATACCACGACCAGCCTGAAATATTAAGTGTAGGGGTGGTATTAATTATAGTCGTAACTTTTCCAAAACAGGCATTGTTAGCTGTAAATGAAGGGACTGGCAAAGGAAATACAGTTATTGTTTTTGCAGCAGACGCTTTACACGTTAACGTTGAAGTAAGGTTTTGTGCCTCCGGAAAACTAAATTCGGTTAAAACCACATTGTAGGTTGTGTAAGTATTTGTTCCGGGAAATAAATGAACCGGACTGGCAAGAACTGATGTAGGAGAAGCACTGCCATCGTTAAACTGCCAGCTATGCGCAGAAATACTGTAGGTACCCGGAGATGGAATGTTGCTTAAATTATTAAAGTGAATGGAATCACCATAACACACCGCATTAGGAGTAAAGTTCACAAAAGGTTTCGGGTAAATTTTTATAATGGCCGTATCAATAATGGAACAATTATTATTTGAAACCACTTTTATATTTAGTGTGTAATTACCGTAAGCCGTATAAGTATGAGAGTTTAATGCGTTTGTAAATGTGATTGGTGCTAAAAAAGTGGAGAAGGCCCCATCGCCATAATTTAATGTATAAGAAGAAATGCTTCCAGAAGTAATTAAAATATTAGTGTTTATACTTGCCGAATCGTTGATGCAGGAATTATAGATTGGTGTAACAGTTGCCCCCGGAATTGGATAAATGGTCAGATTGAAATTGCCAGTTTTTATACACCCCTTATTTGAAATCGCAGTTAAACTTACGTTATAAGCACCTGATGTAGTATAGGTATGTATTGGCGCAAATGAATTAGAGAGGGAAGTAGTTGTTCCGTCAGCAAAATCCCAAGTATAAGAAATTATGGAACCTAAACCAATGCTACTGGTATTTGTAAATTGGATAGCCGAATATTGACAAGATCCGGGGGGACTAAATGCAATTATTGGAATTGGGTTTATGGTTATGGTTGTAACCGCTTTACTGCTGCAGCCCATGTTGGAAACAGTGCTAAGCGTGGGAGTGTAAACGCCATAATTAGTATAGGTATAAGCCGGATTTTGTATGATGGAATTATTTCCATCGCCAAAATTCCAGCTGTAAGAATTAATACTACCAAATAATATAGTTGTTGATTCGGTAAACTGGCTCAGTACATTTAAGCATCCGCCATTTACAGTGAAAGACACAGCGGGTAATGGATTAATGGTAATTGTTTTGCTCACAGAACCAACACATTCGTTGTTTGATGTCGCTGAAAAAGTTACTGGAAAGTTGCCACTCGTGACATAGGTGTGCGTGCCATTGGCATTATAACCCAGACCCCCATCTCCAAAGGTCCAATTATAACCATAAATAATTCCAGGTGAGGCAATTGTATTTGTTCCGTTAAAGGAGGTAACGTTGCCCAAACACATGTTACTGGTAGTTGTAAAATCAACAGTGGGAACGGGATAGATAACTTGAACATTGCTTTGAGTGCCAACACAACCCATATTACTGGTGCCTGAAAAAGAAACGGGGTAATTACCACTTGCCGAGTAAGTGTGGGGAGGCGGAGCAAATTGACCATTAAAGCTATTATCACCAAAATTCCACGTGTAAGAACTTATGCTGCTACCAGGCAATGGTATTGGCGAAATAGAACTTGTACCTGCAAAAGTAATGGGCAAGCCGTAACAAATGGGATTTACACTAAAATCGAAGGCGGGTTTAGGATGAATAAGAATGGTGGTTCCCGTGGTATCGCTACAATTATGATTCGTAATAGCGATCAGACTCACCGAATAAGAACCATTGGCAGGAAAGGTGAAGGTGCCCGGTGAGGCAAGCGAACTGGTACCTATGCCGCCAAAATTCCATTTGTAGCTGGCTAGCGTACTAGCCCCAATGGTTGCTGTGGTTGAACTGTTTAAGAAAGCAAAGGACAAGGAACAGTTATTTAATGTTGAAAAACTAAAGCTGGCGACAGGGTTAGGAAATACTGTAACAATTTGTGACGAGGAAGAAGGACAGTTTAAATTACTGATGATATTTAGGTTTAACGTATAGACATTGGTTGAGGAGTAAAAATGGGTAGGACTTTGAATCGTTGACGTATTAAGGGCTCCGGAGCCGGGATCACCAAAATTCCAAAGATAACTGGTTACACTTCCACTTAAGGCCGTGGTTGTTACCGTAATGATTGCATTTTCGCAAGAAGCCGGCACATTGATATTAATAACAGGTTCCGGATAAACTGAAACATAATAGTAAGACGTGTCGGCACAACCATTACTTAATTTACCAATTAAAGAGATGGTGTAACTACCATCTGCCGGAAAGGTATAGGACGGGCTGGTGGCTGTTGTTGTATTCGTTCCACCAAAATTCCAGGTATAGGAAATAGGGCCGAAACCACTCGCTGAAATATTTGTAAACGTAAAATTATGGCTACAGGCGTTCACCGAAGTCGTCACAAAGGCAACCGTTGGGGAAGGTGAAATACTGAATATATTACTGGTTGTGGCAGAACAGTTGTGATTACTAATGGCTGTAAACGTAACCGAATAAGTTCCCGGTACATTGTATATGTGAATGGGGTTGGGCGAATTAGAGGTGGTGCCATCTCCAAAGTTCCAAAAAAACTGGGTGAGACTACCTGAGGCAATGGCTGTTGAAGTTGCCGGTGAAAAGGACGTTCCATTTATATCGCATAAAGGACTTGCCGAAAAACTCACAATAGGGGGAGGAAAAATACCCAATGTTTGTGTGAGCGTTGCGCTGCAGCCCTGATTGGTTGTGCCCCTTAAGGTGATGGTATAGATACCACTAGCAGCATAGGTATTGGTTGGATTGGTGAGGGTAGAAGTTGGCCCGTTGCCTAAGGTCCAGCTAAATGCCGTTATGGTGCCCACTGCAACACTTGATGTGTTGGTAAATTGAACAGAAGTATTGATACAATTGGAGGGTGGACTGAATGCCAGTATTGGTGGCGGAAAAATTGTGATGGGCACTATGAGGGAATCGACGCAGCCTTTATTGGTGGTTGCTCTTAACTTGATTTGATATGTTCCGGGCCCGGCGAAACTATGGACGGGATTGAGCGTTGTGGTATTAAAAGTACCATCATTAAATGACCATTGATAAGAGACAACAGTACCAGAAGGAATCCCTATAATACCGTTAAAAGTGTATTGATTACTGCAAGGGCTTAATGCAACCGGTGTAAAAGAAATAACCGGATTCGGACGGAGAATAAGCGTATGTGTAAAGGTAGGTCCGGGACAACCGGGTACAAGAATGGTGGCACACGTATAAACACCCGGTGCTGACACTGAGATACATTGATTGGTGTTACTTATTATACCACCGGGCCCATTCCATGTTGTAGTCGAAAATCCTATAGGAGCGCAAATGGTGGTAGGCACATTTGGACAAATGGTGTCTCTAACTGTAGTTGCAAAGTCTGAACATAATCCGTCAATGTAGGCATATGCAAAATGGCCGGTTTGCCTGCAATCATAAACAGAAAAACGAATGGTCACATTTTGCCCAATATTTGGTGTAAGATCAACCAAAACATTGGTCCAGTTTTTACATATAACGGCCCCACCATTTGCGGTTAAGGAAGAGGTAAAATATCCGGTGATACCGCTGCCTGCAGAAACCTGATAAAAGGTACAAGGAACAGGGTTACCAAAAGCATCAATAATCTCACTTGTAAACCTTGGTTGATCGACTAAGGCATGACCACCATCATTTAACACAGCAGCATAACGATAAGTAAAATTAGCATTGGCTGCCGTAACGGAAAATGTTTGTGAAATGCGGTCGGCAAAACCACCGGTTGCCGCACTACCTAAGCGCAACGAAAAGGATCCACCTCCAGGAAACACGCAAGGAAAACCGCCAAAAGGATCGATACCACCGGCCATAATAGTTTGGTCACCATTTGGGTTTGGGCAGCATCCTAATGGATTTGTTAGCGGGTTCCAGCCTGTACTTCGCGTCCAACCGGCCATGGTGCCGCTTTCAAAGTCAATATTGGTACATGGGCTGGTATAAACGGTATTTTGGCCGTATCCTTTTTGATTCGTAGGACTAGCAGGTGCACTTACCCAAATGAGGTCCTGTGGTTTATCGTGTTGGTGCGCTTGTTCTTGTAAAAAAATATTTTTTTGTCCGGTAATCATTTCAGCTCTTTCTGCAGCACTTAAATGTTCTTTATCTGCTAAGGCGTTCCAATAAGCATAATTAAATGGCACGGAATCTTTTTTAGCCGGCATAAATTGCGATTGACTAAAACCTTTGGGAATAAAAAAAACCGAAAATATTAATAACAAGTAAATTTTTGTTCTCATGGTGAGTCCCAATTCTAATGTAAGTTTCGTTTTAATTGTAAAAAAAAAATCGCTTCACTTATTTTGAATAAATTAATCTATTCATTTCATCTAAATATTTAGAGAGACTATGAGTAAATAATTCTATTCGTTTCCATTTTTAAGAATCAATAAATCAAATCTGAAGTAGTCTTTAAAGATAGTGAAATTAGTAAAACTAACCTTTACCTGTTTCTATTATTTGTTTTTTTTCCAAAATATGGCGCGATTTTATGACTCTGTTTACGAGCGTAAAGTGAAAAGGTTTTTAGACTTTAGTGATTTTAGACGAAGGCTTAAATTAATATCCTTAATAGGCTTATAATTACATCTTAAGTCCTTTTTTTATCACATGAAGCGTTTATTTTTTGCTGTTTTAGGCTCAAGGTTTTCAACAATGCGTCGAAATATTAACACTCCTTAACTAAAACAATCGCAATGGAAGGATTTGTTTAACTTAGTTCGTTTGCTACCTGTTCGCCCACCCAGGTGCCAATGGCTAAACCCATTCCGCCCATACGCACAGCAGCTAAAACATTTTTACTCACCGCTTTTATGATTGGTTTTTTTTCTTTTCCAACGCCCATTATGCCGGTCCACCTAAAATCAATTTCAAATTTTGTATCCGGCAAAATGACGGTTTTTAGTAGCTGGTCTAACTTGTTTTGAATAGTAGGATTAAGATCGGGGAGCATGGTTGTTTCAGTTAGCGGATCTAAATTCCGGCCTCCTCCCAATAAAATTCTATTGTCTATATTTCTAAAATAGTAATAACCTTCGCAATAATGAAAAGCACCTTTTAACTTTAGGTTAAGAATGGGTTTGGTTATAAGTACTTGAGCTCTGGCTGGGTTAACATCGTTTAATTTTAGCAATTGTGAGGCGAAACCATTGGTAGCTACAACCACCTTTTTAGCTTGAAAAATTCCCGCGTTGGACTTTAATTCTACGCGACTTAGTAGGTCGTTGATATGTGTGACATGTATCGAATTAAGAACTAGGATATTGCTTTGCTGTGCTATTTGTAATAATCGCAGCATCATAAGGCCGGTATTTAGTTGGCCTTCATATTTATTTAAAATTAAACCCTTCATGTTTTTGAAATTCAACTGTTTTGAACCTGAGACAGTGTAACAATTGTTTAAACCTACAAGGTCTTTTATTTGTGCATTGAGATGCGGAATTTGGTCGACACTTTTGTGATAGGCGTTTTGTTCATCATACACTTCATAACCACCGTAAGGCTTGTAATCCATTTCGTTTAGAGGTATTCTTTTTTTTAGGAGTTGTAGGCCGTCCCAGCGCATTTTTACGGTTTCCCAAACACTTTTGGCAGGTATAGTGTTTAAATCGGCGAGCAGTTCACCCGCACTTCCAAAGCAGGCAAAACCTGCATTTTTAGTGCTAGCGCCGTTCGGGAATAAACCACTTTCTAATACTAAAATCTTAGCTTTTCTATTCTTTTTTTTAAAAGCTATGGCAGAGTTAAGTCCTACAATTCCAGCACCAATAACAATCAAATCAAAGCATTTAAAATAGGAAGAAGTTTCCCAATAACTGTAGTTGAAATTTTTAGTAGAATGCATATTTAAATAGATATAGAAACGATATTTTTAGTAAATTTATTTCCTAATTTGATTCATACAATAATAAAGATGTTATTTAATTTTAAGAAGGCTTTCTTTCTCGTTTTTTTTATATTCACTCGTTTTTTGTTTTTTGCCCAAGGAGTTCCAATAGATGTTAAAGGAAGTGTGTCGGATGATGGAAATAATTTAAGTGGGGTAGCCATTCAAGTAACCCAAGCAGGAAAAACCATTTTAACGGCCACGAGTGATTTAAGCGGCAATTATGCTTTTCAGGTCCCCATTGGGAGTGATTATTTAATTTTAGTTTCAAAAGAGGGTTATATCACAAAACGGTTTGTAGTTAACACAACCGGCATTCCTCCCGAAAAGGCCGAAATTAGGTTTCCTGTGATTGAAGCAAGTGTTAGTTTATTTAAAAAGGTAAATGGGGTTGATTATTCCGCTCTAAATCAACCGCTTGTAAAATATGTATATAATCCAGCAAAAGACAATTTCACTTACGATAAGGGATATTTAAGTCAAATGTTGGCATTAGTTGACATCATAAAGGATGCTGAGGATGTGATTAAGACCAAGGAGAAGGAAAAAGAAAACAACTATAAAGCCTTGATTAAGGAAGCAGATAAAGTGTTTTCAGGGAAAGATTTAACGACAGCTCTAGCAAAATACAAAGAAGCGTTAAGCATTAAGCCGAACGAAAATTATCCACAAGCTCAAATTGCCATTATTAATAAGCAGATTTCTGAAGCAGAGGCCAAGAGTAAAAACGCTGCCGAGGCAAAAGCGAAAGCCGCTGCCGAGGCCGCAGCTAAAAAAGCAGCTGAAGAGGCCGCAGCCAAAGCTAAGGCTGAAGCGGATGCTTTAGCAAAAAAACAAGCAGAAGCAGCAGCGGTAAAAAAGGCGGCAGAAGCAGCAGCGGCGAAGGCCAAAACTGAGGCTTTGGCAAAAGCCAATGAAGAAGCATTAACTAAAGCAAAAGCAGAGGCGGAAGCTCAAGCTAAGAAACAAGCAGCAGAATTAGCAGCAAAAAAAGCTGCAGAAGAAGCCGAGGCTAAGGCTAAGGCCGAGGCGGAAATATTAGCCAAAAAACAAGCAGATGAATTAGCAGCGAAAAAGACTGCAGAAGAAGTCGCGGCGAAGACCAAAGCTGAGGCTGAGGCAAAAGCCAAGGTTGAAGCATTAACTAAAGCAAAAGCAGAGGCTGATGCTCAAGCCAAGAAACTAGCCGAAGAGGCTGCAGGAAAAAAAGCTGCGGAAGAAGCCAAGGCTAAAGCAAAAGCGGACGCTGAAGCCTTAGCGAAGAAACAAGCAGAAGAATTAGCGGCAAAAAAGACTGCAGAAGAAGCTGCCGCAAAAGCGAAATCAGAGGCAGAAGCCAAGGCCAAGTCAGAGGCACTGGCTAAAGCAAAAGCGGATGCTGAAGCCTTAGCGAAGAAACAAGCAGAAGAATTAGCGGCAAAAAAGACTGCAGAAGAAGCCGCCGCAAAAGCGAAATCAGAGGCAGAAGCCAAGGCCAAGTCAGAGGCACTGGCTAAAGCAAAAGCGGATGCTGAAGTCTTAGCGAAGAAACAAGCAGAAGAATTAGCGGCAAAAAAGACTGCAGAAGAAGCCGCCGCAAAAGCGAAATCAGAGGCAGAAGCCAAGGCCAAATCAGAGGCACTGGCTAAAGCAAAAGCGGATGCTGAAGTCTTAGCGAAGAAACAAGCAGAAGAATTAGCGGCAAAAAAGACTGCAGAAGAAGTTGCAGCGAAAGCGAAAGCCGATTTGGATACCAGGACAAAAGCCGAAGCAGAGGCTAAGACCAAAGCGGAAGCATTAGCAGCAGCCAATGCAAAAGCCAAAGCGGACTCTAAAGCCAAAACAGAGGCAGAAGCCAGGGCAAAAGCTGACGCCGCGGCGAAGGCAAAAGCAGCCAGTCTTATTCTTTCCGATACCGAGGTTAAATACCGTCAAGTTATTAATAAAGCCGATGAGTTTTTTGGGGGACGAAGGTATTTGGATGCCAAGTTAGCTTATCAGGAGGCATTAACTATAAAAGGTGGCGATTCTTACGCCAAAGAAAGATTATTGGAATGTGAAAAAAATATTGGCTCTGATGCAAATCAAAAAACCGACGAGCATCTTAAAAAGCTATTGGCTAAATACCCACAGGGTATCACCGAAGAAACATTACCAGGCGAAGGCGTCGTTATTATACGTCGGGTATTGGTAAAAGGACAAATGGCTTTTGTATATGAAAAGAAAATCTTTAACTGGGGCGGCATTGCTTGTTTCAGAGACGGATCTTCTATTACAGAACTGGTATTTGAACAAGAAACAAAAAAGCAATAAGTATGCCGGTTTTACAAAAAAAGTTTACGGAAGATCTGTCATGCTGCGTTTGTGGTAATAAAGATCCAAAAGCATTCGAATTAAAATACGAAAAAGAAAAATTCTCAGTGGTGGTTTGCCAAACTTGTGGATTTACTTTTATCCCTCCGTATTTCAGAAAACGCATTGAATACACACAATACAAAAACTTAGCTGTTACTGAAGCAGTGCGAGCCGGAAATAATTGGGTGAAAATTCAACGTCATAAATTGCGTTTTAAATTTATTCAAAAGTTTATTAAAAAAGGAAAACTATTCGATTTGGGTGCGGGTTGGGGTCATTTCATGCTGGCTGGTAAAGAATTGGGTTTTGATGTTTACGGGGTCGAAATTTCAGAACAACCTTATTTATATTGTGTGAATGATCTTAAGCTACCTGTAGATCATATCGATTTTTTTGAAATGGATGAGTCTAAAAAATTCGATCTCATCACTTTGTGGGATGTACTCGAACACATCGATAAAGCCGATGAGTTTTTAGCTAAATGCGCGAAACTAACCAACCCCAATGGTTATCTTTTTATTCAGGTGCCACAAATAGATAGTTATTTCGCCAAACGTCATAAAGATAATTGGAAAATGATGGGACTCGATCATGTGAATTATTTCGGGAAAGACACCATCCGCAAGATTCTGGCCAAAAACGGATTTGAAGTGCTGAAAATAAAATCTTCTTTTGAGATCAAGTTATTTATCATGTACACACTTCTTCCAATCATAACCCGTTTCAAAAATAAAAAGAAACAAAGTTTGGGTGAAGCCAATATGGAAATCAACTCTGCGCAACGTCAACGATATTTTAATAAATTCACCAGCCGACCAATCTGGCAATTAAAATTATTTGTGTTTATTCACAACATTCTATACAACATCCTTTCCTTTTTTAATATTGGTGAAGAAATGATGGTAGCTGCTAAAAAAATAAAACCGAAATAAAATAATCGGTTTTTTCTTTTTTAAAAAAGGCACAAAGTATAAGTAATGTTCGAGTTGAGAGTACCAACATCTTTGTATCTGAAACCAAAGTAGGCAAATCCATTAAGTTTAAAAGTCAAAAAGCAGTACTTTTTTTAAACCCGTCAACTGATTATTTTTTACTGAGTGTATATTTGGCGAGGATACATGGTGACGATAAACAATTTAACACTTGTTAATCTTCAGCTAAACCAAACATGATTTTTAAAGGAAACTTCAGCAAAAATTTTCAACGTTTAATCAAAAATAAAACGATAAAAAAGAACAGTCTTGCAGGGATTTCTTACAGTTAATGGAATCACCTTCCCTTGAGTTGCCTTGTATGACCTTATTTCATTGTCCGAGAAGAGTGATGTGAAGAATTATCGCATGGATGTAAGGATTGTGTTGGATGCAGCTAAAATCAATATTAAAGGTTTAGAATCTGTTTTTAGCAATCAAATTGTTTTGGAAGTTTCTTCAGGTACGGTTAGTCTACAATAATTACTAGGTCATAAAAAAAACCCGTCTCATTGGAAACGGGTTTTCTTTTTTATCTGAATTTATGCTTTAATACTTGCTCTAATAATGTTTAAAGCACCACCGGCTTTAAACCATTCAATTTGTTGCTGGTTATAGGTATGGTTAGCCATTATTTCATCTTTAGTTCCATTGGCATGATTAAAAACCAAGGTTAAGGATGTACCGGGTGCAAAACTGTTCAAGCCAATAATATCAATACTATCATCTTCCTGAATTTTTTCGTAATCGGCTTTATCGGCAAAAGTTAAACCCAACATGCCTTGCTTTTTTAAATTAGTTTCGTGAATACGGGCAAACGATTTCACCAACACAGCACGCACACCTAAATGGCGTGGTTCCATAGCTGCGTGTTCACGCGAAGAACCTTCACCGTAATTTTCATCACCCACTACAATCGAACCAATGCCTTGTGCTTTATATGCCCGTTGTACTTTTGGAACCGCTTCGTAAACGCCACTCAATTGATTTTTTACGCTGTCGGTTTTTTCATTAAAGAAATTCACCGCACCAATTAACATGTTGTTAGAAATATTATCTAAATGTCCGCGAAATTTTAACCAAGGTCCGGCCATTGAAATATGATCGGTTGTACACTTGCCTTTGGCCTTTATTAAAAGTTTTAATCCTTTTAAATCAACGCCTTCCCATGAAGCAAAAGGATCTAATAACTGTAAACGATCGCTTGTTGGTGACACATTAATAGTTACTTGACTGCCATCGGCGGCCGGAGCCTGAAAGCCCGGATCATCCACTGCAAAACCTTTCGTTGGCAATTCATCACCACTTGGCGCATCAAATTTCACCTGTTCACCTTTTTCATTGGTTAATGAATCGGTAAGCGGGTTAAAGGTTAAATCACCTGCAATAGCCATTGCTGTTACAATTTCAGGAGAGGCAACAAAGGCAAAGGTATTCGGATTACCATCGGCACGTTTGGCAAAATTACGGTTGAATGAATGGATGATCGTGTTTTTTTCTTGTTTCTCAGCACCCATTCTGTCCCACATCCCAATGCATGGGCCGCAGGCATTGGTAAATACTTTCGCACCTATTTGGTCAAACACATCTAAAAAACCATCGCGTTTAATGGTGAAGCGAATTTGTTCTGAACCCGGATTAATCAGGTATTCAGCTTTAGCTTTTAAATTTTTCGAAGAAACTTGTTTAGCCAAACTCACGGCACGTGAAATATCTTCGTAAGATGAGTTGGTACAAGAACCTAATAAACCAACCGAAATTTTAGTAGGCCAGCCATTGGCTAAAGCCGCTTCTTTTAATTTTGAAATAGGAGTCGCTAAATCTGGAGTAAAAGGTCCGTTTACATGTGGCTCTAAGGTTGAAAGATCAATTTCAATGACTTGATCGAAGTAGTTAGCCGGATTAGCATAAACGTCAGCATCTGCAGTTAAATGTTCTTTTACAGTGTCTGCTAAGCTGGCCACATCAGCACGTCCCGTTGCTTTTAAGTAACGACTCATGCTATCATCATAACCAAAGGTAGAAGTGGTAGCGCCAATTTCTGCACCCATGTTACAAATGGTTCCTTTACCGGTACAGCTCATCGACGTGGCACCTTCACCAAAATATTCTACTACGGCATCTGTTCCACCTTTTACGGTTAAAATACCGGCAACCTTTAAGATCACGTCTTTAGGAGCTGTCCAGCCATTTAATTTCCCGGTTAATTTTACACCAATCAGTTTTGGCATTTTTAATTCCCAGGCCAAACCAGCCATAACATCGCAGGCATCGGCACCACCAACACCAATGGCAATCATACCTAAGCCACCGGCATTAACGGTGTGTGAATCGGTACCAATCATCATTCCACCAGGAAAGGCATAGTTTTCAAGCACGACTTGGTGAATGATACCAGCACCTGGTTTCCAGAAACCAATACCATATTTATTAGATACTGAACCTAAAAAGTCGAATACCTCTTTACTTTCTTTATTAGCAAAAGCCAAATCATCGCTGGCGCCATTTTTAGCGGTAATTAAGTGATCACAGTGTACCGTTGATGGCACAGCTACTTTAGGGCGACCCGACTGCATAAACTGCAACAGAGCCATTTGCGCGGTTGCATCCTGCATGGCTACACGATCCGGCGCAAAATCAACATATGATTTTCCGCGTTCAAAATTTCCGGATTTTTGATCATGATGCAAATGCGCATAGAGTATTTTTTCGGTAAGCGTTAATGGACGACCCACTAACTTGCGCGCTGCTTCTACTTTTGAAGGCATTTCGGCATATACCTTCTTAATCATTTCAATATCGAATGCCATATGTTTTCTAATTTATTTGTTAATCAATTACTTAGCTTTTTTGTTTTCCCCTAAAAAGGGCTCTTTTTGGTAAAAATTTGGCGAATTTTTGGCGAATAAATTATTCGTAAAATCCACAACCCATTTTTTTCCTTTCAGAGAGGAGCAAAGCTAATTATTTAAACCGCTTTTTACAAATGACTTTTCAAAATAATCATGAGTAACAATCGCGAACCCTGATACATAAAAACAGCATCATCAGACGGACTTTTACCAAGGATAAAATCAGCATCTGGAGAATACACCTCGATATAGGCATTTTGCAGCTTTTCATTAATTAGGAGCCTCTCAAAGGCATCTTTTGGCAGTAGAGCCTTAACATAATCCTGCCCAGCTCCATTTGGCTCTAAATGGCTCTGGGCTATTTTGAAGCCTTCAGGGTTGTGTTCAGCCGAGTAGGGGGTGTTTAATTGGAATTTATAACGTTCGGCTTCAAACTTTTTGCGTTTTAGGCGACCAACCTCTCTAGCCAGTGCCGGTGAATATCTACCATCACGGGTCAGAACTTCGTCTTTGAAGTAATCTGATGCAAATTCAGGGCAACGCTTAATTTCCTTGAAAAGGATAGTTGACAGGCTGTCAATCCGGTGTTCCTCAACCTTTAGGAGTATATCCAAATAATAAAACAGAATTGGGTACTTGTCCCAATTGATACTCAAGTTTGTGTAATGCTCTCTGAAGCCCTCAGAATACTGGTAAATGGTAAAGTAGAAAATATCTACTCCTGAATCATTTTTTACTATGTATTCTTTTTTAAATTGATGGCTGATTCCTTTTCTCATTTCGATTTAATTTTAATTGATTTGAAAATTCAGTGGAAGTGTTTTAGTGACCGATTTTTTTATCTAGAGCCAAACCGAGCAAACGCCCCAACTCACGGTCAAATCCTTTGTTCAGTAGCACTTTTCTTTTTTGGATTGAATTGTTTTTGCGAAACAAATAGTAAACAATTAGTTTTTCGTGTGGCTCCAAACCAACTATCAAGTAGGCTTTTACCACATGACCGGAATAGTTTTCAGATAGCTTAAGCAAGTGAACCCGGAAGCGATTGGCAATTAAAAATAATGGTCTCCTTGAATAACTAGCATCTTCAGATTTTACTGAAATCCAAAGTTCGCTATCTAAGGTGATGGTTGAATTCAAGGTGTATTAATCTTTTACCAAGGAAATATAATGATGGTATACGAAGATTAATACGAAATTTGAAAGGATTTCTTTCGGAAATCTTAATAAAATGAACCTTGAAATTATTTGTTAATGCGTTGGCTAATTCGTTTTGATTCTACGCAGATATAACTTTTCACGAATACTAAAGATTTTGTTTATACTATCGCTGTCAATTTTACTGTCAATTGATTTAAGAATTTTAGTGTCATTTTTTAGGCAAATATCTTTGATTGAAGTCTTTCCCTTAAAGGCTTTTACAAACGAATTGAATTCTTTTACTCCAACATTCATGTAAGGCACAGGTAAGTTTTTGAATTCATTTGGAGTCAATTCTAAAACACCACCACCGTAATATCTACCGTTAAGTTCAGCAAAAGAAAGTGTCAATGAGTTGTAGAAAGAGAAAATCAAGTTTTCCACGTCATAGTCTTCTTTCATTTCAATTGTATAGGCACTATCTGTTGTTAAAACACTTGCATTGTTTTTAATTAGTTTTGGATATTCATTACAGCGCTTAAAGAAAAATGCTTCAGGTGGGTTTCCAACATTAGGAACTTCAAACCACTTGTTGCGCAATAAGGTTTTATATCTCTCATTTATTTTTAAAGCCAAACCTTTTTCTAGATATTGATGTATTCTTTCATTGGTTTTAATCTTTGTTGCCTTGTTAAGAGCAATCAGAAATGTCGGCTTTGATTGCTTAACTAAATTGTCAAACTCAAGTTGAGTTAGAATAACACTACCATTTACAAAAGACCCTTTCTGAATAATTTCCTTTACATATTTCTTCAATGAATATTCCTGAACGGTTTTAGTATCCACTATAAAATAATTATTGGCTGCAGTTACTATACCTGCCTTTGATGTACAGTAATAATTTGCAATATGAAGGTGCTTTTTGATTTTCTCTAAAAGTTCAATCTCATCAGTAGCCAAGTGATGATGCGTCCATTTAGATTCTCTAATGTTTACATTCTGAGCAAGTGTAAACCTTTTTTCTCCAAGGTCATTCAATTTTCCAATATTGCAGTAATAAACACCTTTGTTTTTTGATTTACGTTCACCAATTAAGAGTAAGGTGTCTTGTCCTTTGCAATCTTTAAAAAGCAATTCATTGAAAGTAAAAATTTCAACTCGTTCAAATTCTTTAAGAATTAAAGCCCGAAGTTCAGATGCAAACTTTACTTGCAGTAATTCGGAAGGAAGAACAAAAGCTAATATTCCATCGTCGCTTACAAAATTTATACTCCGAACTAAAAAAGCTGTCCAGATATTTTTGATTTTATTTTCTGAAAGAGCCGGGAAGAGTTTATGAATGTTTTCACAATGAGAAATTTGCTCTGCTTCTAACAAACTTTTCTTGATGTAGGGTGGATTGCCAACCACCAAATTAAATTTTTGTTTGTTGTTATTTTGAAACTTTAAAAAATCTGAATGAATAGTTTCAAGTGATTTACTTTTTGTAATTGCTTTTACTTTTTCAAGTTCATTTTTTTCTCTCTCAACCGCAATTACTTTTTTTATTTGCTTTGATAAGGTTTGGTGATTGTAAATTGACTGAATAAAAATTCCATCTCCTGCACTTGGCTCCAATATTGTCAAATTATCACCAGTCAATTTTTTTGACAGATAGTCCACCAAAAAATCTGCAATAATTTTTGGAGTGTAAAATGAGCCTATATTCTTTTTATTGCTCATAGAATTCAATTAATTCCTTGTGAAAGATATAATATTTCAGCGCGTATTCACCGAGCTTTAATTTTATCGTGTTGTAATCTGTTGAGCCGATTCCATAAGTATTAAGTTCCACTATAAGCCCATCAATAATCTGTCTTAATCTATTCATGTTCCAAAGAACAATTATAGCTCTTTCTCTTTCGTCAAACTTGAATGCCACTTTATACATCCATTTTGCCAAGTCAGAATTTGCATCAGGTCTTATTGCTCCGTCAGTTGTTCTGTAAAAAAGTGTATCATAAGACGCATCACATGGGTCAACAAAACCAGTTGTGCCATCATTATAAACTATATGGCTGTTGGTTGTCCACTTACTAAGTTTTTTATTGTTACAAAACTTACAGGAATAAACCAAGTTGTTGTAACGGGCTGAGGGAATGTCCCACCCGTTTTTAATGATTACACTTTTCGGAACGAAGTGGTCAACTTCAAAATATGTGTGTTTATATCCGTCATATGAATGACAATAACCACAATGACTATTAAAATCATTTTTTAATTGTGGCTTATGCTTTCCCCAATTCCCGTCAGTTTCGTTTAATACTGGAGCTGTCCGTGAAGGTGTTATATCTCTAAGTGGTATCACTTCTTATTCTTTTTAATTAGTGATTCCAAAAACGCTTCCGCCTCTTTAGTTGTCTTTGATAGGTCTTCGAGTTTTTTATCAGTCATTAACTGAAGAGGAACTTCGGTTGAACGCTTGTCAAGATTATTTAATTCTGATTGTGCCTGAAGTAATTCATGCTTTTCTTCAGAGCTTAATCCTTCTTTTTCACCTTTGTCAAGGAGTTTATTAATTAGGTCTTTTCTTTTTGAAACAAAACCTTTGTATTGCTCAATTAACTTAGTGAGCTTTGAAACAAACTTGTTGATGTTGTCTTTTACTTCTGCTTTATCACAAATGTTGAAAGGATTGTCAACTTGTGGGAATGCTTGATTCTCTTCATTGGTGAAAATTATTATCGGAAACCTTGGTTTAATTTCTTCAAATGCTCTTGCAACTTTATCTCCGTTGTAAACCAAAACACCTTTTTCAACTAGGAGATAATCAACAAGCAATAAGTCTATATCTGATTCATAAACTTGATTTATCATATCTTCAAGGGGTAACCCTTTTGATATTTGATAACCGACAACATCAAAATATTCCCTCAATTCTCTTTCATACTTATTGAATTGAGTTGGGTCTTCGTCTATGTATCCGATTTTGTATTTCATCTTGACTATTTTTTTCTGATTGGAAAATCAATTTTTAATTTTAAGCCAACAGGTGCATCCATAATTTCTACTGAACCATTGTTGTCATTCATCACATTTTTTACAAGATACATTCCTAAACCTGTTCCTATTTCATTTCCTTCTTTGTCTTTCTTGGAAGTAGTGAACGGTAAAAAGATTTCATCCCTTTCTTTTTTGAAAACGCTTGGAATTCCTGTTCCGTTGTCGGAGTATATTATTTGAATGTTGTTCTTAACTAATGAAAATGCAATTACAATTTTTCTATCACGAATAACTCGTAAGTTGTGAAATGCTTCAATGGAATTTGAAATTAGATTATTGAAAACAGTATTCAAATCCATCTCAAAACCCCTAAATACATAAGGGTTCTTGATGTTGTTTTTCAAGTCAAGCTCCACATTGCTATTCTCTAAAACTTTTTTCCAGTTCTTACTCAGTCCGGAAAAATATCTGTCAAACTTTATAGTTGTCCTTTTTCTTTTGTCTTTTTTGATAGCTGTCAGAGAATAATCAACCCAATGAGAAATTTTTTGATTTGCTGATTTTAGCAATTCAATAATGTTCAGCCCATCTTTGAAGTCAACATTTTTCTTCTTGTCATCAGAAACAATCTTGTTAAAGATTTTTTCAAGTTCATGTATATCGTCAAAGTTGTTTCTAACTTCTTTTAGTTCGTGTGCAAACGATGAAACTATTAAACCTAAACTTGCTAAAGTTCTTATCTGTGCAATTTCTGCATATTCATCATCCCTTTTTTCAAACTTCTCTAAACTTTTCTTTATGACATTTTTATATGCTTCTTTTTCTTCTTCATCTTTTATACCTTTAAAAAGGTCTTGTTTAGAGCCGTATATTTTGTGTTCAACTTTTTGTCTTTCAAGAACGATTTTGTCAGCTAATTTTTCTGCCTCTTTCCTTATTTCAGCTTCTCTTTTTTTCTCCTCTTTTGCTTTAGCATCAAGGTAGAATGGATTTAGAATTTTAGTTCTATCCAACTCAAATTCATAAATAAGTGCTTTCAATAATTTTTGAAGTGTATCAAAAGCTTCATTCTCTTGAAGTCCACCTCGGTCTGACTTGTCGAGCAGATTTGGATTTTCAATTCTTGAAATTGTAATAAGCCCTGCGATTTGATTTGGTCTTACTCTCCAATCTCCAATTCTTTGCCCTGCGCCAGCAGGACTAACAGAAGCCCTTTCTCCTAGCTTCAACCAATCGTTACCAGTATCTCCATAAGGTCTTACACGAAATGAGTCTCTGTAAATTTTTATTCCGCCAAACTTTTCAATAATTTCTTTACGTTCTTTAGAATTAATTGCCTGATGCGGATAATCTTCTTTTAGTGATGTTATATTTTTTAAAAAGTAAAATGAAAAAGCAAAGTCACCTAATTTCTTAAGTGCTGTTTCATTATAATTATTATTCTCCCACTTTAAAATTTCGTTAGCTGTTTTAGAAATGGTAAATTCCTTTTTCTCTAAGGTCTTTAAGTCGTATGGTTGTTTTGCGTTCTTAAAAATGTGAACAAATTCCTTTTTTACCTTTTTTAAATCCAACTCGTTCCTAGTTAAAGTCAAATCAACAGTTAAATCTTTTGAATTGAATTTTGCTAAAACTTTGTAGTCATAATCATTGAAGTAAGCTGTTTCCACTTCACCAAATACTTTTGGCTTTTGCAGGTGATAGAAATTTACATGGAATGGAATTTCTAATTCCTTTGGTGGAATTAACGCCTCTAAACTCTTAAATACACTTTGTAAATTGGTTTCATTCCAACTGTCTTTAAGTTTTGAAATTTTAATTATTGTGCCACTACTAAATGATTTTGATTTGATAAAATCAACTAAACCTGAATGACTTTTGAAGTGTTCTTGGATGAATGTTTTTAGGTTTATATCTTTTGCCTCAAAGTCTGCTTCAATATCTGAAACAGATTTGTTCGGAGCTTCAAACTGTGTCCAGTCCATGCTCCAATAATAACCATGTCCAGATTTTTTATCTTTGGGAACAGTCCACATTTCTGCAAAAAATCCCAAACGGTCAAGTGCAAATCTTCCAATTCCTTTCGCTCCTGTCTTTATCCTGCCATCATCTGAGATGTAGTTAGTCTCTTTGTTTCCGGTTCCAATTTCCATCCATTGGTTTTGAATCACACTTTGAGTCATTCCATCACCATTGTCTATGATGTAAATCGAGTTAAACGAATAGAAAAACGAAAGCAATTCATTTGTTCTTTTTTCATTTAAACTTTGTGTAAGAAAATATTTCCCTTCTTTCAGTTTGTAACCTAGCCTTACAACTTCGTTTTCTGATGAGTAGTTTTTATATTCTTTGGTAGAAAGTGTTTCAGGAATACTATCAAATAATATGTCGTAAACAACTAAACAATTTTTCGCATCAGCATCATAACAGTTTTTTACCAATTCAATAGTTGCACCCTCTGGATTAGAGAAGTTCTCTTGTCCAATAAGTTTGGCGGTTCTTGCAGATACTTTGAAGGGTATTTTCGTCATTAAATTGATAAAAGGTTGTTCGTAAATTTAGTTAAATATAAGGAAGATTCCCTTCAGATAAAACAGGTCATAAAAGGTTAATAAACAACTGTTTAAGAAACCCAACTATGTTTATATTAAGTTGGGAATTGGGTACTTTATTTTGACTTTTTGCTGGTTTTGGATTTTGTATCATTATTACAGACATAGATATTTAAGTTTGCCCTCTATTTTTTAAATGATTATTATTAAGCCTCAACCGGCTCTTTCCTCAATGCCTCTCTTAAAACCTGTTGTAATAATTTTTCATTTTGTGATTCACTTTGTTTGATACTGACTTCCAAATCATTGCAATACTGCATTAGTTCAGCTATTTTTTGAACGACTCTGATTTGTTCAGCAAGTGGTGGAAGCGGTATAGGCATGTTTCTTGCCTTTCCCATGCCGAAAACCGGATAGGATGTTGTGCTTTTATTTTCAATTAGATTTTTCTCGGCAGTTGGACTAGAAAGAAAATAGAATAAGTAATCATGATTAATTAATTTTCTAATCGGTTGAATAAGAATCACGTTTGCAGATAATGTATAGTTAAAAGGTGAAGGAAGTTTTACTGGCTTACCAATTGTACCTATTTTCCCAAACACAAAATCACCATTTTCCAATTTGTATCTTTTTTGATGCTCAACTAATATTTCTTTAGAGACCTTCCTTGCAAAATTAAAATCAATGGAGCCATCCTTTTTTATATCACTCATTGCTATGTATGGCACACCATCTGCACTTTCAGCAGGAGTCCTGTGGCTTGGCTGGGGGTCAATATAATTCGCAATTATTTCACCCCTACACCAAATCCAATTCTCAGGAATTTCAAAAGGAATTTCATCTGGTTTTATTGGTGGCAATTCTTTTTCTTTTTTCAGTTTCTTTTCTGCAAACAGTTTAACTTTTTCGGCTTTAATTTTCTTTAGCAGTTCACCAGCTGGTTCATCTTTTTTGTTTTGTGGTACTAATTTTCCTTGCACCGCATCCTGCAATAATTGCTGGCGGAGTTTTTTTACTAAAGAGAGTTGGTGGGTGAGTTCTAAAGATATTTCATCTACTTTTGAATTTCGCCCTTGCAATAATTTTACAACCGCTTTTTGCTCTTTAATATCTGTGGGAATTTCAACAATAAGGGGTAATAGATGTTTCGGTTTTATTTCAGTTTTAATACCTCCCGGTACTTGTTCTTTTAATGCGTTTTTAAATTCAATACTCTTTAAAAATGATTTCAAAAATTCAATATCAGTTTTGGTCTCATCGAAGCTGTATGAAGAATAATGGATTGTGGCAGTTATATCTTCTTCACCAGTATATACTGCCATTGCTCCCTTTTCAACGTTAATTCCAGATATCACTAAATCTCCCTTTTTAACCAATATCATATCAGTGTTTGAAGGTTTGTCTGAAATAAATATTTTCCCTGAAAAATCAATTTTATCAATTCGTTGTAGGTTTTTTATGGCTTTATCGTTGGGTTTATAACGATTATCCCGAACTCTTAAAAATTCACCTAATTTTACCTTTCTCCAACTCATTTTAAAGCTAGTTTAAGTTGGTTCAATAAACTGTGGCTCTTGTCAAATGAATCGTCAAGCATTTTTATTAATTCAGCACTATTGTATTCTTTTTCTTCTTCAGGTTTTGTTGGGTTTTTAATATCTAAGTCGTACCCTCTTTCAATTATCGTTTTGATGTTTACTTTCCAAGCAAAATCACCTTCTTTTCTCTTATTCCACCACTTCTTAATTGGTTCAAATTCCTTTGCTTGAATTGGTTTGGTTTTGTTGTATGCTTTGTAGCCTTCCGGCATTCGGTGTTCATAATACCAAATGTCCTTTGTAGGTTTACCCTTATCAAAAAATAATAAGTTGGTTGCTACTGATGCATAAGGCTGAAATACAGAATTAGGTAAACGAATAATAGTATGAAGATTACATTCCTCTAAAAGCTTTTGCCTCACACGTTGTTTTACACCATCACCGGTTAAGGAGCCATCCGGTAAAACAATCCCGGCTCTGCCATCTTGTTTTAAAAGATGAATCATCAAAATTAAAAATAGGTCGGCACTTTCTTTGGTGCGAAATGTTTGCGGAAAATTGCTTTCGTTGCCATTGGCTACTATACCACCAAAAGGAGGATTAGCCAGTATTACATTTACACGGTGTTTTTCAGTAAAGTTGCTCAAAGGCTGGTCTAAGGCATCACCAAATTTAATGTTGGGTATTTCAATGTCGTGTAAAATCAAATTGGTTGTTGCCAACAAATAGGGCAGGGGCTTGTATTCCCAGCCAGCAATATTTTGTTCAATGCTCTTTCGGTCTTTTACATTCTTCGCCTGTTTTTTTAAATGTTCAATGGCACATGTCAAATAACCACCTGTTCCGCAAGCAGGGTCTAAAATTCTCTCACCCAATTTTGGGTCAATAATATCTGTGATAAATTGTGTGATGGCTCTAGGTGTATAGAATTCACCGCTTTTACCCGCACTTTGTAATTCTTTTAAAATGGTTTCGTAGAGCTCACCAAAGGCATGACGGTCTTTAGCAATATTAAAATCAATTTCGTTAAGCTTGTTCAACACCTTACGGATATTGATGCCACTTTTCATGTAATTGTTATTTCCTTCAAAAACCTCTCGAACAATAACGGCTCTTTGATTACCAGTACTTAAGTCTAAATTTCGTAGAGCCGGAAATAGTTTCCGGTCAACAAACTCTAAAAGCTCATCACCTGTCATCCCTTCATCATCACCAGCCCAATTGCCTTTTTCTTTTACCCAGTGGTATTCATCAGGAATAGGTGATTTGTATTTTTCATCAAGTAGTTCTAGTTCTTTGTCTTTGTCAGAAAATATCTTCAAAAAAAGCATCCATCCTAACTGTTCGATACGTTGTGCATCGCCATTCAGACCGGTGTCCTGCCACATGATGTTTTGAATACTCTTTATTATGCCTCCTATGTTGCTCATCTATTTATTTATTGTGAATGTATAAATCCCATATTAATTAATATTTTTTGGGCTTTTTTATTGTCATTTTGTGTAATCCCTTTTATCTTTTTGAAGTGAGGATATCTTGTTAAGTTCTCATTTATTAATTTCTTTAGGATAACACTACTTAATCCGAGTCCTCTGTGTTCGTTGGAAACGAATATTGTATTTATATAACAAATATCTTTATCGTCTGGGTCTTCTATAGAATAACCATAGGCAATCAAGCATCCTTCTAAATACACTAATAGAAATAATAAAGTTTTGTCTCTAGTTGGTAGGTTGGAGATTAATCCCTTTTTAGTGAGTTCACTAATTTTATCCTTTATTTCATACTTTGCCTTTTCTTGAATAATAACAAACTCGTCTGCTTCCTTTTCAGACATTACAGAAACAAACAAATAATTGAAGGATGTTAATTCAACTACGTCACTTTTGGTTTGGTCATTAACCTCTAGAATATATAACATCGATTATGCTCTCTTATATAGTTCTTTTTCTAATTCTCTAACAGCTTCCAAGTATTTTTCCTTGCTACCAAATTCATTTATAATTTCTGTTGGTGAGCCAAACTCATCAAAAGGATTGATTCTTAATACCTCTATACTTTCAATGTTGGTGATGCCTTCATCAGCATATTTGTCCAATAAAGCTTCTAATACTTTCTTCGCAGTTTCACCATATTTGGTGAAGTAATTCCGCTTCTTCACATTATTGGCTCTATCTTTTCTAGATAATGGTGGCTGGTCGAAAGCCACATGGCAAATGAGGTCGAATAAATCAACCTGTTTACCAACTGCTTCATACAGGGCTTCAACCATTACGCCCTGTTCCTGTAATTCGGCAATGATGGCTTCTTTGCGGTCGGTCGAATTCCATTTGTTTAGGAAGTCATCTAAGGAAACAAATTTTCGCTTGATGATTTCTTTGGTATGGTCTTTCAGACTGGTGGTAATAGGTTTCCCATGCTGGTCGAAATACATTTCTCTACTTACAAGCACTGAAACATCGACACCGTTTACATAAATCTTTTCTCTTGTTCTATTGGGGTCTTGTGCAATCCAACTACCGCCTAGGCGCGACCCATCTGGGTAACGTATATTTACTTTTTCAAATTTTATTTCTTCACCGGTAACTTCATCTAAAACGGTCACAGTGTTTTCTTCTTCTTCAATAACAACCATCGACAAATCTTCATCTTGCGATACAGGTTTTACCCTTAACGGGTCTCCATCAAAAGCAGGGTCTGCAAATAAATCTGTGGCATTCCTGAAATCAAGAATCGTAAAATACAATTTACCAAACTCCTCGTTTATGCGTGTACCACGACCAATTATTTGTTTGAACTTGGTCATTGAATTAATATTCGCATCTAAAACAATTACTTTACAGGTTTGTGCATCAACACCAGTGGTCATCAATTCAGAGGTAGTTGCAATGACAGGATATTTTTCTTCTGGGTTAATGAAATTATCAAGCTCTCGTTTGCCTTCATCGTTATCGCCAGTAATTTGCATGATGTATTTGTAATTTTCAGCAACCAAATCAGGATTTTCCTTTGCTAAGGCTGTTCGCATCCGCTCTGCATGGTCAATATCTACGCAAAAAACAATTGTCTTTGCAAAACGGTCATAGCCCTTTAAAAATTCAGTTAGTTTTTTAGCGACCATTTCAGTACGCTCTTCAATCACTAATGAACGGTCAAAGTCTTTACGATTATACATGCGGTCTTTAACAGCATGTCCATCTTTATCTGTTTTACCCTGATTGGGTCGCCAACCTTCCGCATCCACATTCAATGCTATTCTTACAACGCGATAGGGAGCCAAGAAACCATCATCGATGCCTTGTTTAAGAGAGTAGGTGTAAACTGGCTCTCCAAAATATTCGGTGTTACTTGTTTCCTTTGTTTCTTTAGGGGTGGCAGTTAAGCCAATATGTGTGGCGTTTTTGAAGTAGGATAAAATTTCACGCCAAGAGCTATCTTCCTTTGCACTTCCACGATGGCACTCATCAATAACAATTAGGTCAAAAAAGTCTGGTGAAAATTGTTTGTAAACATCAGAGTCCTCATCTGTGCCCGACAATCCTTGATATAGAGCCAAATATATTTCATAGCTTTTATCAATCTGACGGTGTTTTACAACAGTCATTTTATCCTTAAAATGTTTGAAGTCGCCTCGTCGGGTTTGGTCAATTAGTGCATTTCTATCAGCTAAAAACAAGATTCGTTTTTTGGCTCCGCTCTTCCACAAACGATGAATAATTTGGAAAGCAGTATAAGTCTTCCCAGTGCCGGTTGCCATCACTAGAATTAGTCTATTCTGACCATTGGCAATCGCTTCAACAGTTCTGTTTACGGCAATTTGTTGGTAGTAGCGTGGTTTGCGATTAGTGCCATCAAAGTAATAATCTTGAGATGCAATCTTTTCAGCTAAAGGAGTTGTAATGCCTTTGTATTTTTTGTACTTCTCCCATAGTTGTTCGGGTGTAGGGAAGCTGTCAATGCTTAATTCGGTTTCTATCTTGCCGTCAGTTGCCGTGCGGTCATGAAAAAGGAAACCATCGCCATTGCTACTGAACACGCAGGGAATATCCAGTATTTGAGCGTAATCTAATGCTTGTTGAATTCCGGCTCTAACTGAGTGCTTATTGTCTTTTGCCTCAATTATTGCGATTGGAATATTTGGCTTGTAATAAAGAATATAATCTGCTCTCTTTTGATTTCCTCTAGCAGTAAGCTTACCGCGAACGTAGATTTTTCCATCTGTAAAGGAAACTTCTTCCAATAGTTGAGTCAGCTTATTCCATCCTGCTTTTTCAACAGCGGGTGTGATAAACTTTGTGCATATATCGCGTTCAGATAGGGTCTTTTTATCCATTATTTTATTTGGATTTTAGCATTGCCAAAATAGGAAAAAATATTCTACAGACCTACAGAAATCTAACGACTGGCTCCTGACTGTAACATAGGTCTAAATTTCCCCGTATATTACATGGTGAAGGTTGTTTGTAAAATAATATTGGCTCTTAGTCTTAGTTTCTGCGGGCAAAAGCAGACAGCAAGCGTTTCAAATTCCAATTTGATTTTGGATACTGGAGCCTCAGAAAAATCCTTTTCAAATCCGGCACTAATTTATGGCACTGATTTTCTTTCTTTTTTTTCGGCTCTTAAAATGAATTTTCCGGGTAAACCACAATCTTTACTGGTTTTTACAAGTGCCAAGAGTAGGGAAGAGCATGGAGATGAAAAAATCCTTCAGCTTTATAATAACTCCAATCTAAATTTCCAGAAGAAATTGAAATCCGTGAACAAAAAATCTGTATCAGAATTTATACTGAATTATGAAGCAATTATTGATGCAACCATTTGTCTGAAGACTATTACAGTATCCGTTGAACAAGACACATGTAGGATTTTACTACCAAAAAAAATATATGAATTTTTAAAATAGAATTATGAAGATAAAAAACGAAATGGAAGTTATTGAATTGGCTTTGAACGGAAATAACAGAGCCTCTGAGCAACTATATAAACTAATTCGAGGTATAATAAAAAATCAACTTTATTATTGTTCAATTTATGATGCAGAGTCAATTGAATTGGCTCATGATTTAACTGTAAAAGTATTTGACAAGCTCTACACTTTTAAACCAGACTATCACCTGAAGCCTTGGGTGGAAAGAATAACTCGTAACGCATTAATTGATTTGTATAGATTTAAAAAGAACAAGAGCTTAGTTGTCTCCCGTGAAGAGCCATACAATTTAAATATTAAATGTAACGATGTAGAAGACCTCGAAACATCATTAATCAAAGAAGAACAGTCTAAATATTTAGAGGCGATTATTAGTGAATTAAACCCCAAAGACAAGAACTTAATAAACCTTTACTATTTTGAACAGTTCAGTCAAAAAAAATTGGCTCATGAATTAAATACAAGTGTTTCTGCATTGAATTCAAAGCTGAATAGGATTAAGAATCAGCTTAGGAAACGAGTTCAATTTTCAAGATTGCGGGTCTGAGGGGGAAAAGTAGATATTCTTGGAAATCAGACCAGATTTAAGGGATTCGGTTACGTTCGTATTTTTGGGTTTATTTGAGCCAAAATGCTTCAACCAACGATTGCTGGTAATGAATCGGGGATTTTGGATTTTTCTAATTATATCATAAGTTTTATCAAAGTTTGAGGTTAACAAATTCGTGAATTTGTTTTTATATTCTCAAGAACCATTAAGGGCTTGATTTTACTTTTGACGTTTTTCTAATCGCTAATTAAAGAGGTCTAAAAAAGTTTTTGTTTCTTCAAGTTAGTTTAACATAATTACCAATTTTTCCACCTCTTGGTGCGTTATTGCCAGTAACACAGTTTATGCCTCTAAATTCTAAAAATCTTATTACTTGATTAGTAAAATCATAACACCGTGTGTGTTTACCTCGCCCGTTATAGTAAGCAACGTTAACAGGTGTGCCTATATCCAATCTTGAAAGGCTATCTAAATACTCGTACAATTTTTCGTTTACAGATAATTTACCTTCATCAACTAAATATTCAATTTCATTTTTTAATCGTTTTTTTAAAGAATCCTTAGTTGGTTTTTTTTCAAAAATAACTGTTCTTCTTAATGCATATAATTCTGTTTCCATTTTTAAATAAAAAAACCTGTGTCCCTTTTCGCTGGCGGGCTAATCAGGGCAACAGGTTTAAATTTGTTTTTTATTAAAGCAACCGCCATTACTTCTGTTATTATTTACAAAAAAGTCAAAAAAATATTTTATTGAAAATTATTTTTTTTGTTAACGCAAAGATAAAGTGTGAAGTATATTCAACCCAACTTTTTAGCTAGGAGAAAAGTAGACATAATGTATTTTTAACAATAGTTAAAAATTTGGGTCGTGTTGAATTAATGTGTATAGGTTGTTTTAAACAAGTAAAAAATTAGTTCAGTTTATCATAAGGAAAATACAATAAAGCAGTCAATACTAACCCTTCAACTGTGTACATTGGCTGTAAACCGCCTATTTGGGTTTTTCTAAACCTAAATGTTTTTAGAATGACTATCATATCTTAACGAATTATAAATATTGTCCCACTGTTGAATTCCCAATCTTTAGTTCACGTCCAATATGCCGATTTGAGTAGCCTTGGCTCTTCATTTCTTTAATTTTCTCAATAACATCTTGATTTAATTTCGGTCTCCCTCCAACTCTCCCTTTTGTTCTTGCCTTATCCAAACCAGCTTTTACTCGCTCGCTTAGCCTGACCTTTTCTTGTTTCGCGAGGGTACTTAAAATGCTGATGATAACATCACTAAAGATTCCGGCACTGTCAATATATTGTTCAGTGAAACTTTTGTAGACAACATTATAACTCTCCAGTTGTTGAAGGTAGTGGATGGTCTGTCTTGTTCCAGAGCGGGAGAATCGGTCTAGCGACCAAAATACAAGAAGTTCAAATTTTCTTTTCCGGGCATCATTAAGCATTTCATTAAAACCTTTTCGATTTAGGTCATTGCCACTTTCATAGTCCTCATATACTTTTGTGATTTCGTAGTTGCTCCTCTTACAAAATGTACGAAGCTGAATTAATTGGTTCTCGACGTCTTGACCTTTAGTCTTAGTTGAACATCGGACATAAATAGCTGTTTTCATAATTGTAGTTTTGCTGTTAGATTAACACTCGTTTTTAGAACACTGAAAATAAAATTAAGAAAGCTTGATTTTACTGGTAAAAACACACCTTGTTTTTTAGACCTTTTTCGCACAGTCATAATCCGATTTGATAATAAGGAATTCTCTCGACTAGCATTTTTGTTTCGGTGATTCCATTTTCAGGATAAAAGTAAATCTCGAAATTAAATGTGTCTTTTTCGCAAATCAGAAAAATTTCTTCGATTATAAATTGGTTTTCAGTATCTAGCCATTGGAACGGTTCCAATTTCCACACTGCTTTGTTTGTTCTGAATTCTTTACAAAACACTTTTGAATCAATAATTTCTTTAGGGTCTGTATTAATCGGGTAGGGGAAGATTTTCTTTTCGTTTTGAAGAACACTTTTCATGGATTGAATTGAAGGTTCAAGTGTTTTAGCTATCTCAATTAGTTTCTTAACACTCCTTATTTGCTCAATATTCGACTTTGTTAGCACTATAATTGCCATTCCTTGGAGGTTGCCATGGAAATAGCGAGCTATGAAGTGATTTGTCAGTTTGTTAGTTAGATGCAAGTGAAATTTTCTTGCCATAGTGTATTATACGAAAATACTTTGAGCTTTGTTACAATGAAGATTCTAGCTCCACCGGGAAAAACGCCGGCTGGGATTACAGGTTGAGTCCGGTTTATTGAGATTTATGGATATACGGAAAATCGGATTAGGATTCTGCCAAGCGATTAATTGAATTAAAGCAAAGTTTTAAATAACAGTTCTTTCATTTATAGAGTGAAATAAATACATCAGATAATCATAAAGATACCTTCTAATTGCTAAGATTTGATTTATATTGAGTGTAATCTGCCAATCTTGATTGAATAAAGGGCTGTTAATTAACGCAAGATTTTTTCTCTCATCTGGTGTTGAATTTAAATAGTTTTCAAGTTTTTGCTTGTTTTTTTCAGACAGTTTTCCATTAGTATGTAATAGAGTGTGACGAAGTATTCGTAGTTCCGAATAACGCATCAGTGCTTCAGTAAAACTTGTTTCTAATCCGTTTGGTTTTTGTAAATTACTTTTAAGTGGGTCAATTAGGTAAGATAGCATCCCATCATTTGTCCAAGCATTTCTTATTCGCCTTTCAACTTCATTTTCATTAATGTTTGCTTCATAAATTTTTAAAAGATGTTCATATAAGTCTTCCAAGGTTGCGTCAACATTTGAAACTGAAACAATAATATAATTTTTGAAAATTATATTAGGAAGTTCATTTCTATAATTTTCAACAAGTTCCGAATTAGAATACTGCACGTCAATTTCATTTTCAAGTCGGAGGTTAGTTGGTATATTTCTAATTGTAGATAAACCATTAGTCTCAGTCAATGTTTCGTATCTATTTTTAGCGACAAAACACGAATTTAGTAGTAAGGCATTCTCGCTATAATTGTTCACAATTTTGGTTGTCCCAAGTGAAATAATTGACATTGCTTGTGATTTCTGTGCTTCTGTCATAGAGTTTTTATTTGACTAAAATTTTGTTTCGATTTTAAGTCTATTTTTTTATATAATTTAATAACGCTTCTTTTGGATTTTCTATTCTCAATGATAAAGAATTAAAAATAAAGGAAGCTATCTGCATTCCTGTCCAACATATAATACCAAAAGAATTTGCTAGCTGTAATGCTTCATTAGAGTAATCCGAAGTCGACGCAAAAATATATATAGTAGGTTTGTAGTGCCGATTTTGATTGTTTTTTTGAATAAAGCCTAAAAATTTTTCTATTTCAGGTCTGGAAATATTTCCAGCATATTGTTTCGATTGACCGAAAATTTCAATTACGGAATGAGTGTAATTATCACTACCTCCTTTCGCTAAATAGCTTCCATAGAAATCATAACCACCATCTCCTTTAGCTTTTGTTACATTAGCATTTTCAATTTTCAAGTTGTTTTTTAGGACTTTAGAACAAGCGACTTCAAATTCTACAGTATCAATTCCTGAATATAGTTCTTTGCAAAGTTCTTGAACATAAAAGAAATTTAAATTGAAGTTTGTTACATTTTTATTGGATGATGTTTGAAAAATACAAACTTCTCCAACTTTAGAGCAACGGATAAGTTCGTTATTGATAAAATCGATAAATGTATTTATTCTCTTTTCTGCTTCTTCAGAAGCCTTAAAACGATTAAGACCAATTAATGTAAAATACTGAATTAAAAAAGTAGTTGTTTCGACTTTTTCTACATTAAATGATTTTACTGATTGAAATAAAAGCTCCTTATTCACTTACTTTCAATTTCTTGATTTTCGCAAGCTTCCCATTCATTTCAGAAATTGAATTTTCAAGATAGATAACATCGTCATCTGTCAACAAATTCTCGTAACCTTCGCCCAATATATTTTTAAATGCTTCAATTGCGAGTCTTATTTTAGACATACATTCATCAAATGAAACAACTTTATTAAAATTTTTATTTTCAATGTAATTCACTGCCTTTTGAAAATTCTTGTCATCCAAATAATTTAATGCAGTTTGTTCGGATGTAAAGTCCGAAAGCAATCTTACGTCTCTTGCATCTGAAAAAGTAACATTTCCTTCTTCATCTGGAAGCATCCATTCATAGAACCTGCGAATATTTGTGAGATTTTCAAATTTATAGCTATCATCATTCCAACCGAAGAAGGTTCTTAATACAGGCTTTTTGAGAATTTCATCAAAATGACTAAAGAAGGAGTTTTTAAAATATGACCCATACTCCTCATCTTGTTTGAATTGATTCATCACACAATAAGTTTTATAATATCGATTTACCTCTTTTACCTGCATTCCAAGCATTTTTGAAATCGTATGAGGGTCTTTGCCTTTTTCAATCATATTATTAATGAATTGCGCCTTCTGGAAAGCATCCCATTCTTTTATGCCCGAGACATTTCTGATACCTTGAATAACCATTCCAAAGTATTCTGAATTTGCCAAAGTATCGTTAACCTGTAAAACATCTATCTCAGCGATTAAATCAACAGCTTCCTTAGTGAGTATTGATTGACCTTTTTTATATTCTCTTATCAAGTATTGTAGTGCCGTAACTCTCCTGTTCCCTTCAACAACAACGTATGAATTTGTTCCTTCAACTAATTTCACAACAATATTGTCAACCGGTATAAAACCAACTGTCTCTATTGACTTTGCCAGAGTGATTACGTCAAATTTGGGATGCATCATTTTTTTAAATGCATCATCTTGAACTTCTTTGTCAATAAATCTACCTTCTGGAACATTTAGACTATCATCTGAAACATCTGCAAATCTTGGATTGTTTGGGTCTAGAAGTATTTCTGTTACTTTGAGATGAACTTTTGTTAATGACATAATTTGAGTTTTATAGATTAATTTCAATACTTAAGTGAAGTTTTTTTTCAAGTTTTATTTCATAAGCTAAATTGCCATTAGTTTTCAAATAAAGCAAGATTATTTTAATCAGTTTCAGTTTTAGCTCCGGCTCCAGAATTCACAGGTGGGCATCAAAATTTTTTATTTAAACTTATACGATTTTACTGAACAGATTTCTGCCAATCGTTAAGACTTAGTTGTATACCTTATCTACAGGCTAAATATTATGTCAAAAGTTCGGGAACCGATATTTCAAAGGCATCTGCCAACGCGTAAATTAGGTGTAAACCAGAGCCAAATTCACCCTTTTCTAATCTTTGAATTGTTCTAATATCCACTTGACATAAATCGGATAAGTTTTCTTGGGTCATCCCTTTGGACTCCCTCATTTTCTTGATTTTTTTACCAAGTTTGGCTATTTCAGATTTGTAGTACTTCACCACCTTAAAAGTGGCGAACACTGGTAAATTTCCTTACGACAAATTTGCCGTAAACACAATTTTATTCTACATTAGCCATAAAAATATTAATTATGAAAACAACTAAAATAATCTCGCTTTTAACTGTGGTTACACTTTTCATCATCTCTTGTGGCAGTCCACAATCGAAATGGTCAAAAGAAGAAGTTTCAACTAAATTGGTTGGATGCTGTTTTAATGGAACAGATAATATGGGAGGAGAACAAACAACCATATTCGTTAACGATGGAACTTGGCGGACATCCACCAATTTATCGGGTCAACCGACATATGGAGAAGATAATGGAACATGGTCGGTTGGTGAGTTCAATAAAAAACATGATGCATGGGAAATAGATTTGCATAACGGAAAAAAAACAGAATTGTCAACGATGGGAAAAAAGCTCTATTTGAGTGGTTGGGGTAGTGTTTACCATTCAATCAAAGAATAATTTATGGAAGAAAAAATTCAATTTCTTTCTGGTGAATTGATTATAGAGGATTCGCAATATATATACAAGTGCTTGAAACCATTTACTTTAACTGTTATAGAAAAAAGTGATTTTGCGGGAATTAATATTGTTGATGCAAGGGTTCTCAAATATTCGGATTGGAATTATGCATTCAGGTTTGGAGCCATCGGTTTAGCACTTTATTTTGGGTGGAGCGGCATCGGCTATGCGATAAATGGACTGACAGGAGATATTGGAAGATTCTTTACCTACACCTCTATTGTTTTCGCAGGCATTGCGGGGTTTGGTGGATACATTATTTTCTTTTCCTTTTGGGATGCTTTATTCGGGTCTACTATAACAGATAGACTTCTATTAAAAATGTTCGGCAAAAAAACTTCACAAGTGATTATCGCTTCTAAGACAGGTCGACATATTGAGTTTAATATTTTTAATGAGGATGAGAGAAGAAAGATAGATGATTTGATGAAAAGTTAACGAGCCGTTTTTCAAACCAGCTCCATCTCCGGGAGCTCTGGATTAACTGTGTTTTTTTAATTGGGTTATATACGGCTTGTCAGAACAGAATTCTGCCAATCGAAGAACGTAAGTCCCTTAATTTGGAGCCTAAATAGGGGGGCTATTCTCGTATCTAATTTTAGCTCTAAAAACTAATGGCTCCAAAAGTTTGAACAGACCTATATACAATCGAAACCTAATTTTGAAATATTTTAATTCAACCAATTGATTTGGTTTCCCAAAAAAAATTCCACAAAAAAAATGAAGCAATTTATAAGTACTTGTTTTTATTAGCATTTAAAAAAGGTGCAATCAAGTGTTATATGTTTCCTATTTAATAAATACATAACAGTTAACTGCACTTTTTATTCTCATTTTCTTCCTTAACAAACTCTTTGAACTCAATCCAATATGTCTTTACCGTTCTGACTGACATACCTATTAGATGACTAACTTCTTTAATTGTTATTTTCTTATTTGAATCCCATCTTTCTATTGCATTGTAAATTTTAGTTTTTGTTTTGTTTCTCTGCCAACAGCCAACAGTTTTTCTGGCTTCCCTTTGTCTTTCTTTAACTGTTAGTCCACTTTTTCTTCCATAAAATATTTTCTTCGTACGTGTATATTTAAATTTTAATTTGTTTTCATTTTTGTATTTGAAAATGGAAGTTACTATGTCTTTGATTTCATTTGAGTCTAATGGCTCTGTACATTTCTCTGAATTTCGTTCTAATAAGTGAGTGTAGACCTCACCAAAGGAACGCATTGGATTTAGCAGAACGAGATTGTTGCAATAAGATAAAAGAGTATGTTTTCTTTTTCCATTTTTAATGGTTGAGGGTAAATAGAGGCTAACAACAGGCACTCCAAACTCATATTCTTGGGTGTCATTTTCTTTGCAATAATCGGCATAATTGTCGTACCTCCATTTTACATTTTTCTGATTTTCATTGGCTGTATTTAATTTAGGCTCTTCAAATTCAGGCATTGTTTCTGCACTGAAGCAAAATGACTCATTATTTGTAAAAATATTTGGGTCATAAGAAATCACATTAAATTGGGTTCTCTTCGAAGCATTGCTATCTATAAGGTCAATTATTCCCAATTTATTAGCAATAGCACAATAGGTTGCACTGAAGTTATTTATTGTTACTCCGGAAACCTTCACGATTATTGTGGAGCCAACATTTGAAAGTGATTGGTATTTTGCAAAAATGTAATCTGTATTCAAGTTCATTGTCAGTGCCACATCTATATCATAATAAATTAGCCCGGTGCTGTTTATAATGTTCTTGTCTTTTTTGTAACCTTCAAACAGGAAACTCCACGTGACGGCTGGAAGATTAGTTTTTATATCTTGATATTCAACGTGCTGTTTTCCCAGATTGCGAGCTTTATTTATTAATTCTAAATTACTACCGCCACTGCGGATAATTTCAAAAAGAGCATCTGTTGTAATTGTGGATTTTACTTTTGGTTTTTTTACTGATTCATAAAGATTTATTTCATAACACATGATTAAAATAAAAATCCTGATTGCCTTTCAGTGGGTCAAGCACCTACTCAGCATCAGGATTAAAAATTCTGTTTAAAACTACTTGACCTAGTCCTACATAAATAAAGGGTAATATTTAAAATGTCAAGGTTTTGTAAAAATAATTTTACAGGAACTGCGAATCCCAATACATTCTTATACAAGAGCAGTATAAAGGAAAAAAATTCTTCTGTCAAAATATCTTGCGTAGATAATTATCTGTAATACTTGACAACATTATTTTTTAGAATTGTTTAGTCTATAAAAATGCTTAATCAACCATTACGAATAGTCGGACTAGGCTTCTGCCAATCGCCCAAAATAAAAAAAAATAAAGTTTGAAAATTCTGTAACCAAATTATAATCGAATCCGTTAAAACATTAAAAACAAATATAAAATGGCGAAACAACGAAAAATAGTAGCAAATAAAATGCTTGAGGAGCTAATAGGTAAAGTAATCACTATTCGCCCACTCGGTTTAGAAAGAAAAGTATTAATAGAAAAAACGATAGAGCTATGAGAATTGATTGGTGGACAATAGAATATTTAAGGAATTGGCTTGGGTTCAAGACAATTACAGAAACTCGTAACTGGGTAAAAGCGAAAAACGTGCATTTACATGATGGGCTTGTTTATTCGCTTGAAGCAGAGTTTGCTTACGATAAAGAAACTATCATATTACTTAGAAAAACTTTCGGTAGTGATTGGGGTATTCAATATGCATTAACAGTAAACACAATTTCAATTAATAAAGACAATAAAAATGAGCTTAAGGCATTCGGTAAGTATTTTGAGAAATTACACGAAAAGGGGTTTAATTTTGATTTAGACCCAACTATAGAATTAATTAAAATTCAAAACGAGTTTTCTGAATTAAGTAAACCAATATCTTTCGATGAACTTTTTGATTCACCGGAACTTGCTGAAAAGTGTTTGGATGTGTTACGGAAACTTAGAAAACCTTCAGTCAGTGCCGGTAACGTTTATATTGGTAAGCATAAGGGAGTAATTGCTTCTTGGGTATTAGAATTACTCAGAAACAAGGAGAAACAATTAATTCGCAAATTTTCAGAGAAGGTCTATGTAAAAGTTCTTAACGAAAAGATAAGAGGTTTAAATTTGAGTAAGGACGGAAGTGAATTTAGAACTCCTTACAAGCTTATTGAGAGACATAATATAGATGAAGAATTAAGAGATTTAATTTCAAGAATCTCCTATGGCTCTTAATCACAAATCTTCCCAATCTTCCCAATCTTAACATTAATTTTTTTGGGAAGATTACCCATTTTATTCGCTGTTTCTTTGCGATATAAAAATATATAGAATGGGGATACAAACTGAAATTCAATGGACGGATGCCACTTGGAATCCACACCATGGCTGTCACAAGGTTAGTGATGGCTGTAAATATTGCTATATGTTTCGCGATAAGGCGAGATATGGTAAAGATGGCAATGTCGTTCAAAAATCAAAAACTGCTTTTAACGACCCTCTAAAATGGAAGGAAGGTAAAATAATCTTCACTTGCTCTTGGAGTGACTTTTTTATTGAGGAAGCTGATGCTTGGCGTGATGAAATATGGCAGATTATCAGAGCCACTCCTCACCACACATATCAGATTCTTACCAAACGACCTGAAAGGATTAGTCAATGCCTACCGCCCGACTGGGGAACTGGATATGAGAATGTTTGGCTCGGTGTCACCATCGAGAATGATAAGGCTATTCATAGAGCCAAAGTGCTGGGTCAAATCCCCGCCAAAATTCGATTTATTTCAGCGGAGCCTCTCCTAGAATACATCGATTTTACGAGTATTTATGAAGAGTATGACTTTCATTGGATAATACTAGGTGGAGAAAGCGGAAATAGTACCGGCAAATACAGGTTCAGACCATGCAATGAGATATGGCTCTATAAAATGATAGGTGATTGCAAAAGACATAAGGTGGCTGTATTTCTTAAACAGCTCGGCACTCACCTTGCGAAATCTTTTGGACTTAATGACAGACATGGAGCAACTAAAGCTGAATGGAAAAAAAGCCTTAGAGTTCAAGAATTCCCTATTAAAAGCAAAAAAATTAAACAAATAAAAACGAAAAATCATGAAAATTAAAAAAACAAATGCAGAAAAATCGAATCTCACTGCAAGCGAGGATGGTAAAGTATTAATGTTGTCTAAAGAGCTGGCAACAAATCGGTTCGATTTTAATGAGCGAATTGCAGAGAAACTTCTATTTGAGTTGTTACTAATAATAGATATGTCAAATGTGAAACCTGACACCATAATTAACACCTTGAAATTCTTGAATGTTGCAGTAATAAGACAATTCCTTTTAGCAAAACCAGATAGTGAAATAAGAGAAATACTTAAAGATTATGATTCAAAGGTAAATTCCAAATTCATAGGCAATTATGACGAGCGTTTTGAGGAGCCAACAAATAAAAGCAAATCATCCAGCTCCAAAAAAAATAATGCTGGATATTCGACCGCAGTTACAAACCCTTCAAAAGAGTCAAAATGAGTATAGCAACAACCATCACAACAGGTCGAATCATCCTAATTCAGGAAGAAATTGCACTAGTATCTCAAAAGTTATTTGGCGGTATGTATTTAAAAGGTTCAGGTGAAGAGATTATTTCACAGCTATCTCAGGTATATACCCGTCCTCAATTTATGAAGTTTTTATTTAAAACCTGCCGACGTGACTTCGGATTCAACAAAAATGAACTTCCGTGTAAGCTAATTTCTATTGAGGATTTTACGACACTCGGATATATTGATTTTAATAATTTGAATTACGAATCATTGTTTAATGCTGACTGGCTGTATTTCAAAAACATTAGAGCCAGTCCGGTTAATATAAAATTCATTGATGGTTACGAGTTAAATCTAGAACCATTTGAAACAATTGCAAGCAGAGTAGGTGAGGCTATTCCTTATCCTCAAAAAAACATAACAAAAACAAAGGACACAATTAATCCAATAATCTTAATCGAAAAAATATATTAAAATGAAAAATATTAAAACATTCAAACAACCAACTTTTAAATTTTCACGAAAAGCATACCATTGTTACATTTACTATGGTGCATTTGACCATATCAAAGGGTCAATGTTTGTAGGTAAAATAAGAAACATTGGTACTTATTGTCAATTTCACGGCTTTGAGCAACTCAGAGAACATTGTCAAGGCAGTAAAAAAGCAATGACAGAATATGTAGATAACAATATTTTACCTAAAGTCGCAGAAGATATTGTCTCAGGTCAGTATGACAAGGGAATTAATGAGAAAAACTGGAAAGCAGTATTAAAACGTAGACGCTCAGCGGAATTCATCCCAATCACAAACCTGATTGATGAATATGTGCAGATGCGTTATCAGACAAACGAAAGTATCTCCAACCAAGACCTATATTTCAATGCCTTGGATGCTTTTAAAGATTCTTTGCAAGATGAATATGGTAAAGCAGGGCTAAAGGAATTGACTATAAAAGATATGACAGAGGGCATTTGTAATGAAGTATTTGCAAACTGGGCAAAATATCGAAAGGATTGGTCAGACAATACCCGAAAAACCTATCGGTCAAAGATACATGCTTTTTTCAATGCCTATAGTCAATTGTTGCCCGTTAATCCGGTAACCAAAGCTTCTAGGGTTAAAAGCAATGACAAAAATAAAAACATGCCTTTGGCAAATCAAGATTACAAGAAAATTATGCATCACTTGAAGCAAAAGACAAAACGAAAGTACAAGGAGCTCTTCGGATTTGCGATGTTAATGTATTATGGTCTCCTGCGTGGCGACACGATTTTAAAATTAAAGTGTATTAATGTAAAAAAGAACGCAAAGAACTACAATATCGAAGTATACTCCAGCATTGTTAAAAATGGTCAGTCGGGTACTATTAGCATTCCTAATCATGTGATTGAATATTTAATATCAACCAATAACTATGACCCAATGCAACCCGAGAAACTATTGTTCCCTCCAACTTTTAGACCAAGACCAAACAAAAGTTCTAAAGCATTTCGTCAAAGGAAGGGGGAACATCTTAGGAACCGCATGTGGGCTTCTAACCTCTGGAACGATATTTTAAGAAACGAACTGGGCTACAGTAAGGAATTTACTACTCTACATAATTTTTATTGCTTAAAAGCTACTGGAGCACTTTATTTGTATAAAGTTGAAAGATGGGACATACAGGAAATATCTGCCCAATGTTTACACACAGAATTGACCACGACATTTAAGTACATTGCCAAGTTAGATAAGTTTGATGCAGACCCTGAAAAACGTGTTTTTAGACAAGTAAATTTTGATGAATTTGAAGAAAAAAATGAAGAAAATTTGGCGAAAACAGAAAATTCGCCAAAAAATATTTACTCTGAAAGGATGGTGAAACTCACTGTTAATAACGCTTTGGCTTAATTTATTTGATAAGGTGTACACCAATATCAAAAGCCATAATATATAAGTTTTAAAAATAATTTTAAGAGATCGCTAAATTATGGATTTATTAGGGAAATTAAAAGGTGAACAGCACTAATTTATCTTAAATCCAAAGCTTGTATGACTTAAATTCGGTTACATCTTGCTAACATCATCAAATCGGCCATGACTAGGGCTGCCATGCTTTCAACTATAGGCACTGCACGGGGTAATACACAGGGGTCGTGCCGACCACCGGCTTGTAAAGTTATTTCTTCTCCCTTGGTGTTCAATGTTTGCTGACTCTGCATAATAGTTGCCACCGGTTTAAAGGCTACGTTAAAATAAATGGGCATGCCATTTGTGATACCACCTTGCACACCGCCGCTGTTATTGGTTTTGGTTTTGATGCCGTTTTCATTTACAAAAACATCATTCAGTTCAGAGCCTTTAAAATGCACACTCCCAAAACCCGAACCTAGCTCAAAACCTTTTACAGCATTAATGCTAAGCATGGCCTGAGCGAGTAGGGCAGGTACCTTATCAAATACCGGTTCACCCAAACCTATGGGCGCATTTTTAATCACACACTGAATGATCCCGCCAACACTATCGCCTTGTTTTTTTATATCTTCAATATAGGTGATCATTTCAGCGGCTAGGGCTGCATCCGGACATCGCACGATCGTGCTTTCGGTTAATGAGAGATCCAGCGCATCAAAATTTTTATCTAGTTTTATAGAGCCAACCTGTTTTACAAAAGCCTCTACACTAACCCCCTGTTGTTTTAAAAGTAATTTTGCAATGGCACCGGCTACAATGCGGCAAGCCGTTTCACGGGCGCTGCTTCGGCCACCACCGCGATAATCGCGCAATCCGAATTTTTTCTCCCAGGTATAATCAGCATGCGAAGGTCGGTAAGCCTCTTTTAAATGTGAATAATCTTTGCTTTTTTGATCTTCGTTTTTAATGGTAAAACCAATGGGAGTACCCGTTGTGAGTCCTTCAAAAATACCTGATAAAAACGCAACGCTATCGCTTTCTTTTCTGGCACTGCTAATGTGTGATTGTCCGGGTTTTCGCCGGTCGAGTTCAGTTTGAATAAAGCCAAGATCGATTTTTAATCCGGCGGGACAACCATCTATGATGCCACCAATGGTGGTGCCGTGACTTTCACCAAAGGTGCTTAATTTGAATAAGGTACCAAACGAATTTCCGGCCATATTGGTCTAAAGATACAATTTTATCTTTTATCTGATTTTTCCCTCTTTACTCATGAGATGTTTTTTTTAAAAGTTCACGAATCCTTTTTCAGATGCTTTTAATGAATAAATTCTTTAATACCTTTGTGGTTGTATACAAAACCACGGCAAGGCGACTTGTCGTTTAATTCGCTGCTTATGCAAAAATTACTTTTAAAAAATATAAAATCCCTTTTAAGTGTTTACGAGCATGCGCCTCAAAAATTAGCAGGTGCTGAAATGAAGCAATTGCCATGTATTGAAAATGCCTGGTTAGCTTGTGAAGCAGACCGCATAGTGGCTTATGGAAGAATGGATGATTTTCCCGGAATTATGGATTGGAAAGAGTTGGAGGTGATTGATTGCAGTGGAAAAATTGTATTGCCTTGTTTTGCCGATTCGCACACGCATATAGTGTACGCCGGAAATAGAGAACAAGAATTTGTAGATCGCATTAATGGATTGAGTTATGAGGACATTGCCAAAAGAGGGGGCGGGATTTTAAATTCAGCAAAAAAATTAAGAGCTTGTTCGGAAGACGATTTGTTTGAGCAAGCAAAAGCAAGATTACGCGAAATAATTTCGCAGGGAACGGGCTCAGTTGAAATAAAAAGCGGATATGGTTTAGACCTAGCCAGTGAATTAAAAATGCTTCGCGTGATAAAACGTTTAAAAGATTTAAACTGGATTCCGGTAAAAGCCACGTTTTTAGGCGCACATGCATTACCGCCAGAGTTTACCGGTAATAAACAAGCCTATATCGATTTAATCATTTCTGAAATGCTTCCTGCTATTGCGGCCGAAAAGCTTGCCGATTTTATGGATGTATTTTGCGAGCAAGGCTATTTTAATGCCGATGAAACGACGCAATTATTGGAAGCCGGCAATAAACATGGCTTAAAAGCCAAGGTACATGCCGAACAAATGAGTCACAGTAATGGAATAAAAGCAGGTGTAGCATGTGGAGCCATCAGTGTAGATCACCTAGAGTATTGTAATGAGGCCGACATGGAAGTGCTTAAAAACAGTTCAACCATGCCGACCATTTTACCCGGAGCCGCCTTGTTTTTAAGCTTACAATTACCACCTGCACGTAAAATGATAGATGCCGGACTAGCAGTGGCCTTTGCTAGCGATTTTAATCCGGGTTCTTGTCCGAGTGGTAACATGAAAGTGATGATGAGCCTGGCTTGTATTCAATATAAACTAACACCGGAAGAAGCGATTAACGCCATGAGCATTAACTCGGCCTATGCCATGAATTTGCAAAATGAAGTGGGTACAATTACCGAAGGAAAACTGGCCAATTTGATCATTACAACGGAAATAAGTTCATATGGATTTTTACCTTATGCTTTTGGAACAAATCTTATTGATCAGTTGGTAATTTCCGGTAAAATTTGGAACAACGATTAATTGGTGGAATTTGCTAAATAAAAAAACGCCCTGAAATTTCAGGGCGTTTTAAACGAATACGTTAAGGTCAATTATTTAATTGCACATTCCATTGTGATTGAACTTCCACCACCAGAACTTGTAACTTTTCCACTGCAAGCATCTTTAGCTTTCGATTTGGTCTCTTTAATTGTTACAGAATTAGAAGTAAGTATGGCTCCGGTATTATCCTTAGTCGTACATTCACAGGTATAGTCCTTTTTGCAGGATACTAAACTTAAACTGGCAACAGCTGCAACTAATAAAATTTTTTTCATTTTTAAAACGGGTTTTAAAGGTTATGCAACAAATGTATCAATTCAATTTATATAAACAAATGAGACTAAAAACGTTTTTTGCACGAGTGCACGTTAATACTCTGTTTGGCTTGTTGATTAAGGGATTCTGACCATACGTTTTTTTAAAAAAGTTTAATCAAAAAAAAAGCCCCTCTAAGAGGAGCTTTTAATTTCAAGAAAAATGTGACATTAGTCAATGATAATTACAAGGTATTTAGAGGCGCCCCAAAATTCTTTAGGATTCGTAATCTCGATTTTTTCAACCGGTTTTTGGCCAACTAATTTATAAGATGATGAAGGATGTGACGTTAACAGTTTTACTTTTTTAGCACCAATATTAATGTTGGTCGTTTGTTCGATATTAATTTTAGTAAAATACTCTTTATTAAAATCGGTACTTACCTTGGTTGATTTTCCAAGTCCAATAAATCCGCCTTCTTTGCTGATTACTTTTTTCTCTTTTAATTCTTTTGTTGTACCAATTGCATAATAGGCCGTGTTGAGGGCTTCTGTTTTTTGAATGTTATCCGATTCAACCACCTTGTAATTAGTGTTTAAATTGGCTAATTCAATATTTAAACCTTCCATTCTGGTTTTTAATTCGGCGATTTCTTCATCTTTTAAAACCAAAGAGTTTTGTAAATTCTCAATCATTTTTTCGAGACCACTGATCTTTAATTTGCTTTGTTTTAATTTCGCGGTTAAGGAGCCAATACGATTTTTGTTTTTGGCCATTAAGTCATAAATTGACTGAATGTCTTCCTGAATTTGCCCTTGTTTACTGCGCACATCACCCTTTGAACTGGCATTGGTCACAATCTTTTCTTTTTCCTTGATGGCGTTCAGATTTTCCTGAATTTCATTAAAGGAAGCAATAAACTCTTGCAAAGCCGCTTCCTTATCATTTAACTGACCGGACAGTGAACCGTTGGCATTTTTAAGACTATCGGCAAGAGCCTTGGCTATTGGATCTTCTTTATCTCCACAATTGCTAAAGGTTAAACCTCCAATGGACAGAATTAAACCAGCAATAATAATCCTTAGTTTATTCATAAATTTATTTTTATAGTTAACTCGAAAACTGTTTAAACATACAAAATTAAGCAAATACAATAAAATAATGATTAGCTAATTTTTTAAAAAATAAACAGGGTTTTTTTTAACAAAACTCGTCGTAAACAGCCTTTAAATGCTCAGAAATAGCATTGGCATTGTGTCCTTCGATGTTATGTCTTTCAATAAAATGCACTAACTCGCCATTTTTAAATAAGGCAATAGCAGGACTACTTGGCGGATATGGTGCAAAGTGTTTTCTGGCTTGGTTTACTGCATCTACATCAAAACCAGCAAAAACGGTGGTTAGTTTAGATGGTTTTTTGCTGTTTTCAAGACTTTTTCTTACGCCCGGACGACAAGCTCCCGCAGCGCATCCGCAAACAGAGTTTACGACCATTAAAACGGTGCCTTCTGATTTAACAACGGTGTCAACATCTTCAGGATTTAATAATTCTAAAAAACCGGCTGTAGTTAGTTCGGCTTTCATGGGATTTACAATTGCTTCAGGATACATGTAATTAATATTTAAGTTACAAATTTAAAAACAATAAATGGCATTCTGGCAGAAGCATGTTAAATTGTTTTAAAACCTTTTATACCATAAACTTAAAAAGTTTGCCAAACTGCTCTATATTTGCCCAACTAAATTAATCTTATGCAAAAATCATTCCTCATCGGGGCGCTACTTATTTCGGGTTTAGGCCAAATACAGGCACAAAAGGGTAGCGATACCAAAAATAAAGGCTCAATGCCGGTTTTAATTGAAGAAGTTAAAAAAAGCGGAACCGCCTTAGTTATACCTTTTAAACGGTATCAACTATCTAATGGTATGACTATAATTATTCATGAAGATCATAGCGATCCGATTGTTTATGTGGATGTTACTTATCATGTTGGAAGCGCTCGCGAACAGCAGGGACGTAGTGGTTTTGCTCACTTTTTTGAGCACATGATGTTTCAGGGTTCAAAAAACGTAGCCGATGAACAACATTTTAAAATAATTACAGAAGCCGGCGGAACCTTAAACGGTTCTACCAATACCGATCGCACCAATTATTTTGAAACGGTGCCAAGCAACCAACTCGAAAAAATGCTTTGGCTTGAAGCCGATCGTATGGGCTTTTTGCTCGATTCGGTAACACAACGCAAATTTGAAGTGCAAAGGGCCACGGTAAAAAATGAAAGAGGTCAGCGTTACGACAATGCTCCATATGGGGTGGTTGGTGAAAAAATAGGTGAGGCTTTATATCCTCAGGGACATCCTTACAGCTGGACTACTATTGGATATATTGAAGATCTTAATCGTGTGGATGTTGGGGACTTAAAGCGTTTTTACATGCGCTGGTATGGGCCTAATAACGCCGTATTAACCGTTGCCGGTGATGTGAACACCAATGATGTGTTAACGTTGGCGCAAAAGTATTTTGGCGGCATTAGCCGAGGTCCTGAAGTAAACACGCAGGTGATAACACCTTTTAAATTGGAGGCCAATCGTTATGTTTCTTATGAAGATAATGTGAAATTCCCCATGTTAAATCTTGCATTTCCAACCATTCCGGCCAACACCAAGGATGATGCAGCTTTAGATGTATTAGCACAAATATTATCAGGTACCCAGGGGTCGCCATTTTATAAGGGATTTATAGAATCGAAAAAAGCAGTGAGTGCTAATTGTTATCAATATTCGCGCGAATTAGCCGGTCAATTTCAAATGGTCATCAGAGCCAATCCCAATACCAAACTGGTAGACATTGAAAAAGAACTAAAAAATGTTTTAGATGCCTGGGAAAAAAAGGGTGCCACCGACGATGATATCTTAAAATTCAGAGCACAGTATCAAAGTAATACGTATAATACACTCAGCACTGTGCGTGGCAAAGGAGCAAGTTTAGCTGCTTACTTTACTTTAACTAAAGATGCCAATAACCTTAAAAAAGAATTACAACGCTACCTCTCGGTTTCGAAAGCCGATGTGATGCGGGTTTATACCACCTATCTTAAAAACAAACCGGCTGTTATTTTAAGTTGTGTGCCTAAAGGAAAAGTGGATTTAATTGCAACAGCCGATACCTGGAAAATGTATAACCGTAACATTGAATCGGAAAGTGCTGAATACAAAAACTTAAGTTATACCGAGGCTAAGGATGATTTTAATCGCAGTACCATGCCACCCGCAACTCAAGCTGTACCGGTTTCGGTGCCTGATTTTTATACCGGCAAAATAAGTAATTCCATTCCACTCATTGGCATTTTTGAAAATGAGATTCCAAAAGTAAATGTGCTTATCACCTTTAAAGCCGGGCATCGTTATGAAAGCCGAGATAAATCGGGTTTATCGCAGTTGCTCGCCGCTATGCTTGGTCAAAGCACAAATTCAACCAGTGCCGAAGAAATTGAAAATCGTTTAGATCGATTAGGTGCTTCGGTAAATTTTTATTCGGGTGATGAAGATTTTAATATTAGTGTGCAATCGCCGAAACAAAATTTAAAAAGTACTTTAAAAATTGTTGAAGAAAGTTTATTTGATCCGAAATTCGACACGACTGAATTTGCCCTAGAAAAAAAGAAACAACTGGATGGTATTACCCAACAACAAACCAATGCAGGAGCTATTGCCGACGCCATTTACAATAAAATTTTATATGGTTCGGGACATGTGATGTCTGTTTCTGCTAATGGAGATGTTGAAACGGTAAGCCGACTTACCATCAGCGATGTGAAGAATTATTACAGCCGTTTAACGAAAGGCATTGCATCCATTGCTGTGAGTGGCGATATCAGCCAGCAGGATATGGTTACTGAACTGGCCTTTCTTTCAAAATTAAAGGATGGAAAAACCCCTGAAGTGCTGTTTCCTGAAGTTCCGCAGATTGAAAAAACAAAAGTTTGGTTTGTAGATAAAAAAGGTGCTGCACAAAGTGAAATTCGTATTGGTTACATGTCGCTGCCATATGAAGCAACCGGTATTTATTTTAAAAATGTGATCATGAATTTTAGTTTTGCCGGTGCTTTTAATAGCCGCACGAATTATTTATTAAGAGAAATAAAAGGTTGGACTTATGGCACCCGCGCTGGTTTTAATGGTACTAAATTCGCCGGTCCATATACCATGAGTGGTGGTTTTAAAGCAAACACAACAGATAGTACCCTTACTGAGATTTTTAAGGAATTTCAGAAATACTCCAATTACGGGATCACACCTGAAGAATTAACCTTCACTAAAAATGCAATGGCACAAAGCGATGCCTTAAAGTATGAATCACCTTTACAAAAATTAGGATTTATTAAACGGGTATTGGAATATAATTTACCAAAAGATTATGTCGCTAAGCAAACCGAAATATTAAACGCAATTACGAAAGAGGAAATAAATGAAATAGCCCGCAAGTATTTGCCTTACCGTAAAATGATTATTGTGGTAGTAGGAGATAAGGCTACCAACTTAGAAAAGATTAAGAATTTAGGTTTTGAGGTAAGTGAGCTGGATGTGAATGGAAATCCGGTTAACTAATTAATATCTGTGGTGCTAAAAATTGGTTTAGCCTGATTTAATAAAAATATAAATAGTAATTTAGAGCCGTAAAATTTTAAATATGAATTACGATATAATAGTAATAGGAAGTGGACCGGGTGGTTATGTTACAGCCATTCGAGCGGCACAATTGGGATTTAAAACAGCCATTATTGAGAAAGAAAGTTTAGGTGGTATTTGTTTAAACTGGGGTTGTATTCCAACCAAAGCGCTTTTAAAAAGTGCGCAGGTATTTGAGTATTTAAATCATTCGAAAGAATACGGTATAAGCGCCGATAATGTAAAGGCTGATTTTTCGGCAGTTATAAAACGCAGCCGTGATGTGGCTGAAGGCATGAGCAAAGGCATTCAGTTTTTGATGAAAAAAAACAAAATTGAAGTCATTATGGGTACGGCTAAAGTGAAGCCGGGTAAGAAGGTTGAAGTGATTGCTGCCGATGGTAAAATGACGGCTTATAGCGGAACACACATCATTCTAGCAACCGGCGCACGATCAAAACAACTACCAAATTTACCGCAAGATGGTAAAAAAATTATTGGATATCGTGAAGCGATGACCTTGCCGAAACAACCAAAGTCATTGGTAGTAGTTGGAAGTGGAGCAATAGGCGTGGAGTTTGCTTATTTTTACGCCACCATGGGTACCAAGGTAACCATTGTTGAATTTTTACCTCACATCGTTCCGGTAGAAGATGAAGAAGTCAGTAAACAGTTAGAAAAATCATTCAAAAAAGCCGGTATCGAAGTTATGACCGATGCTTCAGTTGAAAGTGTGGATACCAAAGGAGCAGACTGCAAGGTAACGGTAAAAACAAAAACCGGCAACCTCGTTTTGGATGCTGAGATTGTTTTATCGGCGGTGGGTATAGATGCAAATATTACAGGATTGGGATTGGAAGAAACCGGTATTAAAACGGATAAAGGAAAAATTTTAACCGATAAATTTTATGCCACGAATGTTGCCGGTTATTACGCCATTGGAGATTGTATACCTGGACAGGCTTTGGCGCATGTAGCAAGCGCTGAAGGAATTACTTGTGTTGAAAAAATTAAAGGATTACATGTCGATCCAATTGATTATAATAACATTCCGGGTTGTACCTATTGTCAGCCCGAAGTAGCCAGTGTGGGTTATACCGAGAAAAAAGCCAAAGAAGCAGGCTACGCAATTAAAGTGGGTAAATTTCCATTTACTGCGAGTGGTAAAGCTAAGGCAGCCGGCGCCCCTGATGGCTTTATTAAACTCATTTTTGACGCGAAATACGGCGAAGTATTGGGTGCTCATATGATTGGTGCTAACGTTACTGAAATGATTGCTGAAATAGTAGCCATTCGTAAATTAGAAACAACAGGCCATGAATTGATTAAAACCATTCATCCACATCCGACCATGAGTGAAGCCATTATGGAAGCAGCAGCAGTAGCATATGGCGAGGTTATTCACTTATAAAAATTAAATTTTAATAAAAAACGCTCCAAACAGGAGCGTTTTTTTTGCGTTACGTTTAACGTTAAACCCTTTTTGAACCAATAAGCTCTTCGAATTAAATTAGTCCTCCTTCGACAAGCTCAGGATGACATAAACACGCTAAAACCCTTTAAACCTTGATCAATTTTGAACTTTAAACCTTGAACAATTTCTTAGAGCATCATTTGGCGCTTCACTAAATAATTGTATAACACCGTATGAAAACCTGCTTTAATATCAGCTTCCACATAATCAATTTTGTATTGCCCACAGCGAATCTTAAGCAGATCGTTAAATTCGTGAATTGATTTTTTATATTGTTCTTTAATTTGTGAAGGGTTTAACTTTATTTCCTCTTGCGTTTCCAAATCAATAAAGTGGTAAGGTTGGTTTTCAAATTCGAAATCCAATTCTTTTGATTTATCTACCACATGAAATAAAATAACTTCGTGTTTTTTATATTTCAAATGTTGTAGAGCCGAAAATAGTTCTTCGTTATCGTTTCCGCTATCAAACATATCGCTAAAAATAATTACCAGTGAACGTTGGTGAATAATTTCCGCAATTTGATTAATGGCATTGGCTGCAGCCGTTGTTTTATGCTCAGTTTTATCCTCTAAAACATCTTGTAAGGCATTTAAAACCATTTTTTGATGTAGCGGATTACCGCGGGATTTTAAATGCTTTGTGATTTCCTGATCAAACAAACTTAAGCCAAAGGCATCGCGTTGATGTTTAAGTAACTCACACAAAGCAGCTGTGGCATAGACACTGAATTTCAATTTGGTATTCTCTGCATCCTTAGGGAATTGCATGCTGGCAGAGGTGTCAATAAGAATTTGACATCTTAAATTAGTCTCCTCTTCATAACGTTTTACAAATAATTTATCTGTGCGGGCAAATAATTTCCAATCCATGTGCCGAGTACTTTCCCCGGCATTGTATAGGCGATGCTCGGCAAACTCAACCGAGAAGCCATGAAAAGGGCTTTTATGGAGTCCGGTGATAAAACCTTCCACCACTTTTTTAGCCAGTAGTTCAAGGTTTCTAAAAGGTTCTACTTCAGGGCGACTAATTAACATTTTTATGTTGTAAATATCCCATTTTTTAGTTAAAAACACGGAAATTCCAGTTTTTTTTGTATATTTTTGGTAAAGATTGAAAAAACGTCGACCAACCCCCTAAATTGCATGACGAAATTAATTTAATAACAGTTTTACGCCGGTTTGTAAAAATGCACTCATTGCCTTAACCGGCACGGTTACAGGCTATACCAATTCTGGTGTATGGAGTACCAGCAGTCAAACATCAACGCCTGGAACCTTTACACCTGGCTCGGGTTATTTAAATAGTTTTTACCTGCCAAGCCAAGCCGATATTGATAATGGATTTGTGGTCCTAACTTTATCCTCTACTAATAATGGTATTTGTCCCGCCTCCTCAAGTGCCTTCACCGCTTCCTTTGTGCCATCGCCAAAGGCCAAGTTTAACTTTTCTCCAAAAACCTGTTTAAATTACCCCATACTTTTTCAGGATGTCTCTTCAAAAAATGGCACCAGTGCACTAAGTTGGAATTGGGATTTTGGTGATGCATTACCCACTTCTGTTTCTACCTCTTCAAACCCCTTAAAAACGTATACAGCAGCCGGCCAATACGTAATTACGCTCACGGTAACCGGTGCCAGTTTTTTAAATGTAAATTGTCCCGATGTGTTTGATACCATCATCCGCATTAGAGCGCTTCCTATTGCTAATTTTTCTGTAGCCGCCGCTTGTCAGAATAAAGAAGTTGTTTTCACTAATCTTTCCTTATCACCCGCCGGTACAGGAAGTATCATTGCTTGGAAATGGACCTTTGGTGATTCGCTGACTGTGCCACCGCTTTATACTGGTATACCAACCCGTACTGTGGTTCATACGTATGGAAACCCGGGATCTTTTGTAGCCATACTAACGGTTACGGCAGGCACGACGCCAAGTTTAGGTTGTGTTTCGGATGATAAGTTTGTCACTGTAAATGTAAGTGCAAAACCAAAAGCCGAATTCGGGATGACCAACAATCCTTCGGTAGTGCAAGAACCGGTATATTTTTCCGATTTTACCACACCTACGGGCAATATCAGTACCTGGTTCTGGGAGTTTGGCGATGAAGATGCATCTATCGAACAAGCACCTGTGCATACCTATCAAAAAGCAGGATTATTCAGCATTAAACTTACGGTTGTTGATTTGGCGGGTTGCAGAGATACCTTAAGAAAAAACATCGACATTACATTATTGCCACAGGTGCCTGGAGGTTTTTCACCGAACAGTGATGGTAATAATGACAAATTATATGTAAAAGGTGGGCCATTTGAAGGTATCTTGTTCAGAGTTTATAACAGCTGGGGTGAAATGGTTTGGGAAACCAATGATCAGAGTTTAGGCTGGGATGGCAAGAAGAATGGTATGGAGCAGCCTGTTGGTGTATATGTTTGGACCTTAGTAGCCGATATGTATAACAACCGCCAGGTGCGAAAGAATGGTGATCTTACGCTAATACGATAATGAGACTTAGAAAAAAATACCTGCTTGTTTGTACCTTAAGTACCTTGTCTGTTTTGCAGGCACAGGACTTTCATTTAAGTATGTATGATGCAGCTCCGTTATTTTTGAATCCGGCTATGACCGGACTAGTAGAAAGTAAAATGCGCGCCCATGCTCAGTTCCGTAATCAATGGAATGCCTTAGCTTACAAACCATACACGACCGCATTGGTGAGTTTTGATGTACCCAAAGATAAATGGGGTTTTGGCGGACAGATTACAAACATGCGTGCAGGTTTTGCTAATTACAATGTATTACAGGTTTTAGGTTCAGTTGCTTACGACCTGCCGGTTGATGCAAAGCGTTATCATAATCTTTCATTGGGTCTGCAATTAGGATTCAATCAAAAACAATTAGAAAACGGTTTAATCACATTCGATTCGCAATTCACAACTGCCAATGGTGGTTCATTTGATAAATCGCTGCCTAATGGGGAGAATTTTAAAGGCCAAGCCTATTTTCAAGAGGTCGTAAATTTTGGTGCCTTGTATTATTATGGCAAACAACAAACCCGTTTTAATCCCTTTGTGGGTTTCAGTACCTTTAACTTAACTAAACCTAAAGATAGTTTTGTTGGCGGTGATAATCGTTTACCACGCCGTTATTACTATCACGCGGGTATTCGTATTAATGCTTCAGAGATCTTTTATTTTATTCCTAAGATTCTTATCTATGCTCAGGCCCATATCATACAACAAACCTATGCGCTTGATGCAGGGTATTATTTTAAAGGTGAAAAATTTTATGCGCTGGCCGGTTATACCTTTCGTGTAAACGATGCTAGCATTGTTTATATGGGATTAAAAAAAGATAATTACATTTTTAAACTGGCCTATGATTTTAACACATCTTCGCTTCGGGGTGTTTCAAAAACACGCGGAGCTTATGAAATTTCAATTACCTGGCTGGGCAAAAAATCAAAAAATTCTGAAATTAAAAACTGTCCTCGCTTGTAGTTAGAGAAAGCACTTATGTTGAATAAAAAATTAATTAGTTCGTTTGTTTTTCTTTTACTTGGTTTTTCTGTAGTCGCCAAGTCCAAAAAAGTATGGATTGAGTTAGCAGATGAGTCCTATGCGAAAAGAGACTATGCCAACGCGGCTATTTATTATTCAAAAGTACTGGATGATACCACGGTTTTAAGAAGTTATGTATTGCCTTACGAGCCACAGTTGGTTAACCTTAAACTCAAAACACTTTTTAAAGTTCCGGAATTACAGGTTACCAAGCGTAAAGACAGCACCAACCTGGTGAAAGAAGATCTGATACAATCGAGCAAATACGATTTTATTCTATATCGTTTAGCACAGAGTTACCGCTTAAACTTCGATTATTCGCATGCTGCCGATCAATATAAAATTTGCGTCGACCGTAAAGTTTATTTAGATGCCGGTTATTATTACGGTTTGGCCCTAATGAATCAGAAAAAATATGCCGAAGCGCTCAAAGCTTTTGACAGCTATGTTATGGAGAAAGCAGGATCTGATTCCTTAATTTCTATTGCCGCTAAAAAAGAAGTTTGGTGTTATTTTGCTTTAGATACACTTGTACCGGTTAAGGCGAAATTACGTTTAAAGGACAGTTTGGTTTTTAACCGTGGTACTTCCAACTTTGCTACCATGTATTATCTCAGTGATCAGAAAGTTATTTTTACCAGCTCACGCCGTGGTGGGGTCGTAGCCGATCCGGAGAAACAAGATTCCCGTTATTTTTGTGACTTATATTATTCAGATCTGGAAGATACCATCTGGCAGCGGCCTGTAAATTTTGGACGACCCGTCAACACCTCACTGCACGAAGGTTCGGGGGTATTTACACCCGACGAGGTGATGCTGTTTACACGATGGAGTGACAATAACCGTTACGAAGCTTTTATATATATGGCCCGCACCACCGGAGGTAAGTTTTATGAAGCCATGAAACTGGGTGCCAATATTAATTTACCGGGTTATTAATCGCACCATCCTTTTGTAAGCCTCGACGGACGCCGTTTGTTCTTTTCATCCAACCGCCCTGGTGGTAAAGGTGGCTTCGATATTTGGATGGCCTCTATTGACGAAAACGGTTTTGTAGGAGAAGCACAAAATTTGGGAGAACCTATTAATACCACTTCTGATGAAGTAACCCCATTTTATCACGACATTTCAAACACCTTGTATTTTAGTTCCAATGGTCATCCCGGTTTAGGCGGATTGGATGTTTATAAATCGAGTTTAAATGTGGATGATTCCATTTATCAAGTGCCGGTGAATTTGAATCGCCCCATTAATTCATCTAAAGACGATGCATATTACATTACTGACAGAATGGGCTCCAAAGGCTTTTTATCGAGCGATCGATTGGATTGCCCGAACGGACATTGTTATAATATTTACGAGTACATTAACGATCCCATTAAATTTGATCTTGAAGGCCATGTGTTCGACGATCAAACCAACGAACCCATTGCTGCGGCCCTGGTTACAATAAAAGATGTGCACGATAACGACGAGCCATTTTATGTGGTAACTGATGAAGAAGGCTATTATAAAACCGACTTAAAAGCCAATTTCGAATATTTTTTAAAGGCACAAAAAAGTAAATACTTTGGTAAAACAGCCAGTGTGATTACCCGTGGATTAACCGATTCAAAACATTTTGAACAGGATTTTTATCTCTCAAAAATACCCGAAGGCGATATAGAAATTGAAGGGGTAGAGTATGACTTTAATAAAGCAAGCCTACGTCCTAAATCGATGGAAGTTTTAGATAAAATTGTGGACCTTTTAAAACTCAACGACAATTTAAGTATTGAATTAAGTTCACACACCGATTCGCGTGGTAACGATGATTATAACATGCGTTTATCTCAGGCACGTGCACAAAGTTGTGTCGATTATTTAATTGCTCACGGAATTGTGAAAAAACGCTTAATTGCCCGTGGTTACGGCGAAAGCAAACCTATCATTCCTCAATCTGAAATTGATGAAATGGTGGATAAAAGTCCTGAGTTTGAAGCGGCACATCAAAAAAACAGAAGAACGGCTTTCCGTATCATTGGCGAAACCAATCTGAATCTCATTAATTCAACCAAATAATTTCTCTTTTATTTTTTATGATCCGCAGTTACAAAATTATTATCAGAGGAAAAGTGCAGGGTGTTGGCTACCGTTACAATGCTCAGGCCATGGCGCATAAATTAAACCTTTGTGGTTTTGTGAGAAATCAGTTTGATGAGTCGGTGCTAACCCATGCCGAAGGAGAAGAGGAAAACATCCATCGTTTTATCGAATGGTGTAATACCGGTCCGCGCCTGGCCGATGTTACCGAGGTTATTGCCGAAGAGCAGGATCCTAAAGGGTATCAGACTTTTGAAATTAAGCGTTAGTTTTCGGTTATTACTTTTGATCCTGGTTATTATTTGGGCGCCTCCCAATCAGGCTCTTTCATTCTTCTGTAAGCCTGATTGGGACCGGGCTGCTCCGGGCTGATAACTTTCGGGTTCCGCTTTCCATCAACACACAAGCTGGCTCATCAAGCCGCAGGCTTGCTGCCCTACATCCCATGGCGCGAAATTTGCGAATCTTAATCTTTGTGTTTTGTCAGAAAAATTTAGTTTCAAATTCTTTTAAATTTCTTTAAAAGTAGTTTGATTATTTTAGGGTTGATTTGATTTTTGAACATGGCGCCTCCCAATCACGCATTTTCAAATCTTGGAAGTCAAAATTCAAAATTTCTATTTTTTTTGAATCGGATTAATACCTTCAATTCTTACCAATTTTTAAGAAATTCGACTAAGCTCACTGCCCTTTTTTAAGTAAATTTACCCCTGATGACGAAATTCAAATTCTTCTTTGCCATGCTTTTCATTGGCTTTTATGCACAAGCTCAGGAAGCGGTGATCGACAAGGTGATAGGCGTAGTGGGTAAATACCCCATTTTATTAAGCGACCTTCAAAATGCTGCTTTAGATGCCGAAAGTCAAAATGTACCTTTTGATAAATGCCGTTCCTTTGAAATGCTGGTCTTTCAAAAACTACTGGTTGCTCAAGCCGACAGAGATTCGGTTACCGTAACCGATGCCGATGTGGATACAGAGCTGAACCGTAGAATGGCCCATTACATTGAGCAATTTGGAACTGAAGAAAAACTTGAAAAATTTTATGGCAAACGCACCAATGTTATTAAAGATGAACTCAGGGCAGAGGTACAAGAACAACTTATTGCCGAAAAAATGAATGGTAAAATTGCCGGCGAAGCTAAATTAACACCGGCCGAAGTGCGTCAGTTTTATAACAAAATTCCTTACGACAGCTTGCCTTTAATTGAGTCGGAGGTGGAGTTACAACACTTGGTAAAAAAACCTGACTTTAGTCCGGCTGCTAAAAAAGAAGCAAAAGATTTATTGGAAAGTTACCGTCAACGTGTTTTAAAAGGACAAACCACCACCAGTACTTTGGCCCGTTTATACAGCGAAGATCCGGGTTCGGCCCGCGATGGCGGTTTTTACGGCAGTGTGCCACGTGGTAAAATGGATCCGAGTTTTGAAGCCGTGGCCTTTCGTTTAAAAAACGGTGAGATCTCGAATGTATTTGAAACAGCCTATGGTTATCACTTTATTGAATTGGTGCAAAGAAGGGGAGAGTTACTCGACTTAAGACATATTCTTATTATGCCAAAAATGACCAACGAAGATTTTTACCGTTGTAAACAACAATTAGATTCAATTTATAGCTTAATTCGTGAAGGAAAAATTTCTTTCGAAGATGCCGTGCGAAAATACAGCGATGATGCCGATACCAAACAAAATGGTGGATTAATGGTAAATCCGCAAACCCGCAGCACCAAGTTTAATAACGATATTTTAAGTCAACTGGATAAAAATTTGATTGTTACTTTAAACGGGATGAAAAATGGGGACATCTCTAAACCCATGACTTTTACGAGTATGGATAACAAACCAGGATACCGTATCGTAAAATTAAAAAACCGTATCGATCCGCATAAAGCGAATTTAAAAGAAGATTACCAGCGTATGTCCGATCTGGCTAACATGGATCAGAAACAAAAAGAAGTAAAAGCCTGGATCAAAAAACGCTCTAAAATAACCTACATTAAACTCGATCCGGAATATGCCTGTAAATTTGAGCAGGATTGGATCATTAACAATTAATTTTTTGTTAGTTTTATAAAAAGAACTAATAAGACTTGATTAAAAAATCACATATTTATTGGTATTGTCAGGTTATAGGCTGGTCCTTTTATATCCTGAGTAATTTTATTTTTTTTGGATTAAATTTTAGAGCAGGATACAAAGATTACCTCATTTATTTTTTAATGCTTCCCACAGGCATTGCTATCTCGCATTTTTACCGCATTCTCATAATAAAGTTAGACCTCTTAAATAAACGAATCCCTACACAATTAATTTCCATTCTCATTTTTAGCATTTTAAAAGGCTTTTTGTTTTTTATTGTAGTGCTTCTTTTTTCAAACATACTTGGGTTAGGATTTGGAACACTGGGTTTGGCTAAAGTATTGGAACATGTAATCAATTTTGCAAGTGTGTTTTGTTTGTGGAATGTGATTTATTTTGGTTTTCAGTACTTTCAAAATTACAAACGTTCCGAAATTAACTCCCTGCGCTATTTGGCGGCTAACCGCGAATCGGAACTCACTAATTTAAAAGCCCAATTAAATCCGCATTTTATTTTTAATTGCATGAATAGCATCCGAGCTTTAATTGATGAGAATCCCGTGAAAGCAAAGGGCGCGGTGACGCATTTATCCAATATGTTACGCACTACCTTGTTAATGGATAAACGCAAAGAAATTCAATTAAACGATGAAATTAATCTGGTAAAAGATTATCTGAATCTTGAAAAAATACGTTACGAAGAGCGTCTCAATTATAGCTTTAGTATCGATGAAAAAGTAGGCACGTTATTAATTCCACCCTTTATTATTCAATCACAGGTTGAAAATGCAATTAAACATGGCATCTCCAAACTGCCGGGCATTGGTACCATTATGATAGAAGCTTACCGCGAAGAAAAGGACTTAAAGATTAGGGTTTCCAATACAGGTAAACTTAATTCGGCGGAACCTTTAACCGGGGTAGGATTTAAAAATTCCATTCAGCGTTTAGAACTATTATACGGCAAATCCGGAAAAATAAAAATTGAAGAAAGAGACGATTTGGTGGTTGTTGAGATAAATATACCTTTGAATAACTAATTTTAAAATACCCTATGAAAGCAATTCTAATTGATGATGAACGTTTAGCCAGACAAGAACTTAAAAATTTATTGGCTTTACACAAGGACATTGAAATTGTGGCAGAATGCTCTGATGCCGTGCAGGCAAAGGAAAAAATTAATGAGTTAAAACCGGATATTATTTTCTGCGACATTCAAATGCCGGGAAAAAGTGGTTTAGAATTGGTAGAAGAAATTTCGGGTGCCATTGATGTGGTGTTTATTACAGCACACGACGAACACGCCATCAAAGCCTTTGAATTAAATGCCTTCGATTATTTACTTAAACCGGTGCAAGCCGATCGTTTGGCCGAAACCATCAAAAAACTTTCCATTAAAGAAAGCGCCACAAAAATTGATAATAATTCACCACTCACCGAAAAGGACATGGTGTTTATTAAAGATGGCGAAAAATGCTGGTTTGTGCGCTTAAGTGATATACGTTTGTTTGAATCGGAAGGTAATTATGTTAGGGTGTATTTTGAAAATTTCCGTCCACTTATTTTACGTAGTTTAAACAGTTTGGAAACCCGTTTGGATGAAAAACAATTTTTCAGAGCTTCACGTAAACACATGATTAATTTAAGCTATATTGTAAGTGTAGAAGCCTGGTTTAACGGAGGCTTGAACGTGAAATTGAAAGATAGTAAGGAAATAGAAATTTCGCGCCGCCAAGCCGTTAAGTTAAAGGATATGATGAGTTTATAATTTTATACCTTCAATACTAAAAACAAATTTATAACGTTATAACTGCATTGAAAAAATTTAGCCTCTTCTTATTTAGCCTTTCGGTATTTTTTAGTACTGCTCAAATTGGTGGCACCAAAAGTTACCGTTTTTTGGATGTGCCAATGACCGCTCGTGCTGCCGCAGTTGGTGGTAATGCCATGAGTTTGTGGGGAGATGACATTAGCCTCATTCATTCCAATCCGGCTTTGTTAAATCCTTCCATGAACAAACAATTGAGTTTAAATTATTGCAATTATGTGGGCGATATTAATTTTTGGTATATGGCTCATGCCCTTGATCTAAAAAAATATGGTACAGCCGCAGTGAGCTTGCAAGCTTACAATTACGGCAAGTTTACAGGTTATGATGAACTCGGTCAAAAAACGAACACCTTTAAGTCAAACGATTATTGCATAGGTTTTACCTACGCTAAGCCCCTTGCAGATTCATTGTTTAATGTGGGTATTGCATTAAAGACCATCATTTCTCAGTACGATACTTATCACTCCTATGGTAATGCCCTTGATTTTGGAATTACATATCACACTAAAAATAGTTTGGTTATTAGTCTGCAGGCTAAAAATGTGGGTTTTATTTGGAAGGATTATACAGCAAATCAAAGTCAGAAAGGCACTCTACCCAATACGGTGCAACTGGGAATGAGTAAAAAAATAGCCAAGGCGCCATTTAAATTGTTTTTTGTATACGATCAATTATTAAAGTGGAATCTCAGTTATATTTCACCGGTTGATACCACCGGAAAAAGCAGTACCCTCAATACGGGTGATGTTAAAAAAGACTCAAGCGATTTTCAAAAATTTAAAGTAAAAGCAGGTAATAGAGCCGATAATTTTATGCGTCATTTTACTTTCGGAACCGAAATCTTAATTACCAAAAATTTTAACTTACGCATTGCCTACAATTATCGCCGTCAGCAAGAAATGACCTTACCCGAACGTCGTGGTATTAACGGTCTGAGTTTTGGCTTTGGCCTACGCGTGAAACGCTTTGGTTTCTCGTATTCTTTCACCAAAATGGCTTTTCCGGGCAATTCCAACATTCTGGGACTCACCTTTGCCTGGTAGCCCATCCACTTAAGGCATAAATCCTGCCAATTATTAATTATTGTATGTTTTTTTGGATTCAGCTTGCTAACTTTACGAGCATAAGCTTGAATCTACTTAAAAATACTTGTCTCCTCTTTATCCTGTTTTGTTTTAGCGCAAAAGTTACGGCTCAATGCAGTTTGTTTTCCTTTTTCACCACACAATACAACTGTGTAAATAAAAAGGGCATCGTTAGTTTTACCATTTCGGGGGCTATTGCACCTTACACCTGCACCTTGGTTAACATGTCAACCAATAACACCACGGTTGCCATTGGAACCACGGTTAATAATACCGGAACCCTGAATGCCATTCCGCTTGGTAGTTACACCATTTACATTAGCTCTGCTAATAGTTGCACAGGCTCAACGCAATTTAATGTGAATGTCAGTTACTCGGAAGCCAATTCAGTTATTTCGAGCACTAATTCATGTTACGCCACAAATAACGGATTGGGTTACGTTAACCCACCCACGTCTTTTAGCCCTGCTTATACCTATTCCTGGAGTCCAGGAGGGGCTAGCACACAAACGGCATCGGGATTGGCACCTGGTATTTATTCCGTTACGGTGGGCGATTCGAAAGGTTGTGAAGTAACCAATACCATTCAGGTAGGCGAATTTCCCCAAATTAGTTCGGTCATTAATAACACCTTTATTCCTTGTTTTGGAGGCAGTATTAATTCGGCAATAACAACTACGGGTGGGGCAGGACCCATTTACCATTACACCATCAATAACATTCCTATTGCTTCCAATACGGCTAGTAATATAACGGTGGGATTGAAAACCCTCATCACGCGCGACACCTATAACTGTTTGGCGACTGATACCATTCGTCTATTTGAATCCCCTCAGCACATTATTTTCCCAAGCATTATGCAACCCAGTTGTCCGGGTAAGTCCGATGGTTCGGTGTCGGTTGTGGTTAGTGGAACACCGGCCATATTAAGCTATACTTGGCAGCCCGGAAATTCGTCAACCGCTAGTTTAACAAGCGTTGCCGCCGGTAATGTCACCTTAAGTATAAAAGATGCTTCGGCTTGTATTACCAAAAGTGTGATTGTGGTTTTGCCGGCATCGGCCATTGTAGCGCCAACGCCACTCATTCGTAAAGAAAATTGCTCGGCTACTGATGGAGGATTCACCTTGACTATTTCAGGAGGAACCCCACCTTATACCTATACCACCTTACCTATAAATTCTACTCAAAGCGTGGTTAATTCACTGAGCAGCGACACTTATACAACGATCATTATCGATGCTAAAGGCTGCATCGATTCGCTGAAGTTCTTTGTCGGCAACATGAGTACCGTGAGTTTATCGCATAGTATTTTAAATGTCGTTAAATGTTATCAAAATTGCACGGGTAGCATTCAATTGCAAGTTCAGAATGGCATAAGTCCCATAACCTACAGTGCCAGTGGTACGCCAACTACCAGCAGCGCTATCATTTCAAATTTATGTGCGGGTTTATATTCCCTCAAAGCTACCGATGCCATTGGTTGTCCGGCTTGGGATACGGTTTATTTTGCTTCTCCCCCGGTATTCACCTATTCGGCTACAACACCACCCAGGGTGTGTTATGGCAAACAAGTAAGCTTGCAAGGCACAGCCAGTGGGGGAACCGGCAATTTACAATTTGTATGGGAACCCGGTTCTCTTTTTGGTCCAACGGTTCAGGCAACGCCCAATGGCACCACGGTGTATAGTTTAACGGTACACGATGCCAACAACTGCAGTCTGGCCCCTTTTCAGGTTACTGTAAATGTGAATCCACTAATCTCCATAGCCATTAAACCTTCCAATTCGGGCATTTGTCCGGGTAGCACGGCACAAATTACCCCAACGGTAAGTGGAGGCGATGGTAATTATACTTATACCTGGATGCCGGGTAACAGTAATGGGACTTCTATTTTTGTACAGAATATTTCAATTCCGGTGTATACACTTATTGTGGATGATGGTTGTGGTTCTCCCACGGCCGTGAAAGAGATCAACATTAAGTTATTTCCGGTCACCAAGCCTGCATACATTCATGCGGGTGACAGCGGTTGTGTGCCTTATTGCACCAAATTCATAAACCGAACTGCCGGAGCCAAAAATATTATTTGGAATTTTGGTGACGGTCCCAACGAACTCATAGGTGAAAGCGTTAGTTATTGTTACAAAAAAGCGGGACTTTATACTATTAGCATCACCCTTACCGATTCTAATTCCTGTAAATCAAGTTTTACCTATGCTCAGGCCATGAAAATACTGGGTCGACCCCTCAGCAATTTTATTACCGATCCCGAAATCATTACCTTAAATGAAGCAGAGCAAGTGTTGTTTAAAAACACCTCCTCCAATGCCTCAGTTTACAAATGGTATGCCGGCTCTGCTTTATTAAGTGAAGAAAAAAACTTCAAACAAAATTTTTCTGACACCGGTTGTTTTGATTTTAAATTGGTGAGTATGAATGAAAATCATTGCATCGATTCCATTCAAAAAACCATTTGTGTGTTTGAAGGATTTAATTTTTACATGCCCGCTGCTTTTAGTCCAAACCACGACGGATTAAACGATGAGTTGTTGCCAAAGGGCACAGGTTGGTTGTTTGATGCGTATTTGTTTGAAGTATATAATCGCTGGGGCATTAAGGTTTTTAAAACCAATGATGTGCATACCGGTTGGAACGGAGATTTTAAATACAACGATGTTGACGAGGGCAATTCGCCCGCTGACGAGAACGATGTTTATATTTGGCGCGTGGTGCTTAACGATAATTTAAATAAACAACATGTGTTTAAAGGCGCGGCAACGCTGCTGCGTTAGGGCATAAAAAAACCTGCCTCGGTTAAAAGCAGGTTTAATTCAAACGAAAAAATTCTTAACTCATTTTTGAAACCGCTTCAATAATATCGTGTTTGGTAATGATGTGCATATTACCTCCCAGGTCGCGCAATAATACGGCATTATTATCTTTGGTAATGAGTTTGCTTACTTCTTCAATGGGTGCTTTTTCGCCCACTATCGGGAAGGCCGATTGCATCAGACGTTTCACCGGTTGTTTTTTAATTTCAATGTCTTCAATTAAACGGGTAAATAAATAACTCTCGTTTAAAGAACCCACAAAATGGCCGTTTTCTGTAACCGGAATTTGTGAAATGTTGTATTTATTGAGGATGTCCAAAGCATCACTCACATTGGCGTTTACATCCACAGTAAGTAATTTTTGATTTTTGTGATTTGCTATTAAATCAATGGCGCGGGGTTTGGTCACTTCTAAAAAATGACGTTCACGCATCCAGTCATCGTTAAACATTTTACCTAAATAACGGGTGCCGTGATCATGAAAAATAACCACTACCACATCGCCTTTTTTAAACATGTTTTTCATTTGTAATAAACCGGCCATAGCCGATCCGGCGCTGTTTCCGGCAAAGATTCCTTCTTCACGGGGAATACGACGGGTCATCACTGCAGCATCTTTATCCGTAACTTTTTCAAAATGATCGATGATGTTAAAGTCCACATTTTTTGGTAAAAAATCTTCTCCAATCCCTTCGGTGATATAAGAGTAAATTTCATTCTTATCAAAAATGCCGGTCTCTTTGTATTTTTTAAATACCGAACCATAAGTATCGATGCCTAAAATTTTAATGTTCGGATTTTTTTCTTTTAAGAATTTACCGGTACCGCAAATAGTTCCACCGGTGCCTACACCAACCACTAAATGGGTGATTTTACCATCGGTTTGATCCCAGATTTCAGGACCGGTTTGTTCGTAATGCGCTTGTGAATTACTTAAATTATCGTATTGATTCGGTTTCCAGGCATTGGGAATTTCTTCCACCAAACGCGACGACACCGAATAATAGGAGCGGGGATCTTCCGGATCAACATCGGTTGGGCACACAATTACCTCGGCACCAAAGGCGCGCAGGGCATCCACTTTTTCTTTACTTTGTTTATCGGTGGTTGTAAAAATACATTTGTATCCCTTAATCACCGCACCAATGGCTAAACCCATGCCGGTATTACCGCTGGTTCCTTCAATAATAGTGCCACCCGGTTTTAATCGACCATCGGCTTCGGCATCTTCAATCATTTTAATGGCCATACGATCTTTAATCGAATTACCCGGATTAAAGGTTTCTACCTTGGCGTAAACGTCGCAGGGTAGGTCTTTGGTGATCTTGTTGATTTTTACCATGGGCGTATTACCAATGGTTTCGAGGATGTTTTTACAAACTTTCATATGTAGATTAATTACTTAATTCTCCGCGTAAATTACTTTGGAGGAGTTTTTTTAATTGTGTTTGATTTAATTGTTGTCCCAGTAAAAACATGAGTTTAGTGATAGCACTTTCAAAAGTAAGATCGGCACCGCTGATCACGCCCATTTTTTTTAAAGCTGAACTGGTTTCGTACATGCCTTGAATGACCTTGCCCTCATGGCATTGGGTAATGTTTAGTATAATAATGCCTTTACTTATGGCTTGGTTAATCTCACTTAAAAACCAGTCTTCGGTGGTGGCATTGCCCGCTCCAAAAGTTTCAAGGATAATGGCTTTAATGCCGGGTGTATTAATAATGACAGAAGTGATTTTTTTACTGATGCCCGGAAATAATTTTAACACGGCAATGTCGTTGTTTAAAGCGGTATGAATTTTAAGGGCTTTTTTTGTGGGTTTTAAAAGTGCGTTTTTATTATAACTGATATCAACACCGGCTTCAGCAAGGGCAGGGTAGTTGGGCGATTTAAAGGCGTCAAAGTGCGAACTGTTATACTTAAAGGTTCGGTTTCCACGGTAGAGTTTGTATTCAAAATAAATGCACACCTCATTCACCAAGGGTTTACCTTTTAGTTTGCTGCCGGCTATTTCAATGGCAGTGATTAAATTCTCTTTGCCATCGGTGCGAATAATGCCTATGGGTAATTGTGAACCAGTAAGCACCACGGGTTTGTTAAGGTTCTCAAGCATAAAACTCAGGGCAGAAGCCGTAAAACTCATGGTATCGCTGCCGTGCAGAATCACAAAGCCATCATAGGAGGTGTAATTATTTTTGATAATAGTAGCCAATTCTACCCACACATCGGGATGCATGTTAGATGAATCGATAGGATGTTTAAAGGCAATGGAAGAAAGTTCAATATCGAACTTGGTTAGTTCAGGTATTTGTTTGGTGAGACTTTTAAAATCAAAGGGTCTTAATTCACCGCTACGTACATCCTGCATCATGCCAATGGTTCCGCCGGTATAAATTAATAGGACTGATGATTTTTTACTCATATGTTGGGGTATTTAAAGAATCAAGAACCAAGAGTCAAGAATCAGGATGATTTTTCCTAACTCTTACTTTTTGGTTCTTGTTTCTTGGCTCTTGGATCTGACTTAGAACGGCAGATCATCGTTATCAGCCGGGTTGCTTGTAAACACCGGAGCCGATGGTGCACTGGCACCGCTGTTAGATGACTGATGACTACTCTGTGAAGCTTGTGGGCTTGCTGAAGCGCCTTGTGAACGTTCAATTCTCCAAGCTTCGAGGGTGTTAAAATATTTAATGCCTTGCGGGCCATTCCATTCGCGGCCACGTAAGTTAAATTGTACTTTTAATTCTTCCCCGTCAGCAAACTGATCTAACATGCTGCATTTGTCTTGAGTCACCTGAAAACTTACGTGTTGTGGGTAAGGGGTGTTTGCTTCGGTGGTTAATACAAATTCGCGTTTTTGAAATCGATCGCTTACTTTTTGCGTTTCGAATTTCGCTTTTAGTGTTCCTGTTACTTCCATGATATATATATATTTATAGTTTTCTCTTAAATTATTTTATAGGCACGCCATTGATCGTATAGATCTTAGTAAAGAACAAATCTCGGCGTTTATTTTTTTTAGTTGACAAATATTTATCCACAAATTTCTTCTCTTCAACTGCCCTGGCTTTCAGGTCACTAATTTGTTTTTGATTGGCATGGATGGTTTCAAGGTAGTCAGGCTCTGTTATCTCATTGATTACCAGTGAATAATGATGTTCCGATTCAACTAAAAACTTAGTTAGCTCGGGAATCATTTTTGCAAGCGCACTATCGGGTTTTACCGGACTAAATTGATGATTTTTGAATTCAATATAAACATTAAACTGATCAGCAGCTTTATTGTAATTTTTCCCTGCCAGTTTCATACGAACATGATAAATTTCGTATTCTTTAGCCTTTAAATACAAAGAATAATTGGAGGTCACCTCCGAATTGTTTCCAAAGGCAACTAATCGTCGGGCTGTTGCTTTTATTTGATGCAAATCGTCGGAGCTTAGAAATTGTTTAATGGAATCGTTGTAATTCCATTCTACCGTGCTTGTTGGACGGAGTTGTGAATGAAACTGGTAAAGACTTAAGGGTTTGTTAAGCATTTGCCAAATAGGATCTAAGGGCAAATGGGTGAGGATGAGTTTTTGAGCATCCGGAAAAAAGTAATAATCGTTTCGACTTTTTACAAAATACTGGCCATTTAAATAACCGCTGCCCCAGGTAGCGTCAATGATTTGCCATTCGTCGAGCACTTTCACCGCATTCCAAGCATGACCAATGACATTGGGTAAAAAACTCTGACGGGTACTTCCTAATACAACATAGGATGGAACCTGGGTAAGTTTACATAAACTGTCGTAAAGCACCGCAAATCCAATGCAAACGGCGGCTTTGTTTTCAAACACATCTTTGGCCAAGCGACTTTTGTTTTCGTTATTGGTAAAGGTGTACATCAACTCCGGTGCATAGCGAATGTTTTGTGTAATCCAGTAAAAAATGGCCCGCGATTTCTCGTAATCACTTACATAAGTGGCATTGATGTAGGCGCCAAGTGCAGGCAAACTCGTTATGGAATCGTTAGGAATATCCATTAAACGATCGATGCGCAAATAGGGATTGGCAACCGCTTTGGTTTGTGAAAACACAGAGGTTATGAGAAAAAGACCAAAAAAGAATATTAAAAAAAAACGCTTCATTACAACAATACCATCCAGGCTTCCTTCACGTGATTGGTTTCCAATAAGGTTTTGGCGTAGAGATGTTGTTCTTCTTGGCCGGCAAAAGTTTTGAGTGTTTTTTTAAAGGCGGCCACTTCTTCTGCATTCGGTATTTCATCTACCGAACCCAGTAAACCCAGATTATTCCCACTTAATATGTTTGAGTTACGAATTGCATGTGGAATCTGATCCATACCAATGCCAATAGTAGTAATTGGTTTTTTAACTTCAAACAAAGCATCACCCGAAGCTCGGCAATACCAGTTATCACCCATGCGCGATACCAAATCTATTTTTTTAGTATCAATATTGTTTTCTTCATTTAAAACAGCCTCGTTAATGTGAATACGAATGATTTCACAAATAACCAGATTTCCGGCTCCACCATTTTTACCCAATTCTTTAACTTCAATAACGTTACATTCGAATTGTACCGGACTTTCCTTTACACGGAAGGGTTTTATGAGTTCAGAAGCAATCGGGGTAAAACCGGCTTTGATAAATTCGTTCACGCCTTTAGCAAAGGGTGAACTAGCTAAGGAGGTTTGTTGCACCATGTCGTAATTCACCATATTAATAACCACTTCAGGCACTTCCAACACATTTAAAAGCGTGTCTTTAGGAGCGCCGGTTCTGCCACTGTATGCGGGCGAAAACACGGCTATGGGTGGATTGGAAGAGAATAAATTAAAAAAACTAAACGGCGCCAGATTGGGCTCATTGTTTTTATTAATGGTACTAGCAAAACAAATGGGACGAGGAGCAATGGCGCTCTGCAGGTATTTTTGCAAAACCGGAATGCTTAAATCTTTCGGATTAAGTGATAACATAGACCACCAAAATTACAAAAAAGCAATAATTTAAAGACTGCTTAGGCGAGAATAAATTAGCATTTAGTGAAAATATTATTCACAAATTAAAACTTAATCTGCAAACGCACATTCACCTGACGATTGGTGAGGTAATTGGGCACGGCATAACGCTGTCCGGTAACATCTTGCACCCACGTATAGGATACCGTATTTTGAACTTGCAGTAAATTAAAGACCTCTAAATAAATCCACATTTCTTTTAAATGATCAAAGGCCGATTTGCGTTTTACGACACGGCTCTCTTTTAATATATTATAGGCTAAACCGGCATCAGCCCTGCGATAGGGTGGCATTTTAAGCACCTGCTGCCAGCGCAAATGTGTGGGTGGACCAAATGGTAAACCACTCCCAAATTGTAAATTCAAATTAAATTTAATACCCGGATACTTTGGTAAATGATCTTGAAAAAACATACCAAAGGTTACCAATTGGTTGGTAGGGCGGGGAATATAGCCCGGATCAACACGCTGACTATCGGTGCGAACCTGATCAAACGTTACGCCTCTAATAATGTTTTCACCTTCTTTGTTAAAATAGTCATAGTGAATATTGTCCTTTGAGTATTCGTAGGTTCTTAAAAAACCAATGGTAGCCCAGCTTTCAACACCTTTTACAAATTCACCATTAATACGTAAATCGGTTCCCACCACATAACCCTTGGCATCGTTATTGGCAAAGTAACGAATGCGCACGTTATCAATTTCATAAGGGTTTAAACTGTTGAGTTGCTTATAGTAATTGGCCACAATAAACTTAAAGGGACGATCCCACATTTTAAAAATATGATCGGAGGTTAGTACCACGTGAATGGAACGTTGCGCCTTCACATCCTTGTTAATGGTACCGTCAAAATTTCGTAACTCGCGGTAAAACGGCGGTTGGTAATAAACACCGGCACTCAATTTAAATAACCAGTCGCGTTTCCAATTGGGTTTAAAAGCAATGGTAGCACGGGGTGAAATAAGAATTTGTTCGTTAACGGTCCAGTAATTGCCGCGTATACCGCCGGTAAATTTAAAGTTAGATGAGTCTTTTAACACCTTGTTATAATTGTATTGGGCATAAACCTGCGAACGCAAACTGGGTAAAGTGATATTGGTTTTAAATACATCGGTTAAATTAATTTCATTCGGACTATAAGGAACATTAAAGCCCGCAGAATCCGATGTGCGCCATTCGCCCAGCTTGTCGGTTATTTTTTCAATCTGTTGGCGAGCGCCCCAAAGTACCTCGTTGTTTTTATTTATGGTGCGACTTCCTTTGTGTTCTAAATTAATAACATTGGCCGTTAAATAATTTCTTCCGTTATTAATAAAGGTGCCAACCCCACGTCTAAACGCCACCTGTCCAAAATTAGGTTTTCCTAAATCGGCTTCTAATTGATCAATAAAATACTGTCCCCTAACGGTGTAAATTTCTTCTTCATTGGCACGGTAAGCAGAAGCGATGAATTTTAATTTGGTTTTTGCATTCGGTCGGTATGTTGCCGATACGGCGCCCATATAGGTCATATACTGCATTAATTCCTGGCCGTCAAAATAGATGGTCAAACGTAAGGCATCTTTAACGGTACCAAAATCGGTGGTGCGGGTTGAAGGAATAACCAGGTATTTGTTATTGGCAATGTTTCCTAAAAACTCAATTCGTAATTTCGGATTTACTTCAAAGGTCACAAAACTTTGCAAATCCATAGCACTGGGACGGTACTCACCTTGGGTATCGAGACTTTTTAATAGGTAGGTATTGGTGCGGTAGCGGGCCCCGATGTTCCAGGCTATCAAGCGATTTTTACTCACACCTTCTAACTGCGCGTTGCCACCCAAAAAACTGGCCGATGCCGAACCTCCGAATTTTAAAGGCTTGCGGTAGGTGATATCCAAAACACTGCTCATCTTATCGCCATACTTGGCTTCAAAACCACCGGCCGAGAAATTAATGTTGGATACCATGTTCGGATTGGCAAAGCTTAAACCTTCTTGCTGACCACTGCGCACCAAAAAAGGACGGTATACTTCAATATCGTTGACGTAAATGAGGTTCTCATCAAAATTCCCACCACGCACACTGTAACCGCTACTTAATTCGTTATTACTGCTTACACCCATTTGGGTTTTGATGACATCTTCAATATTACCGGTTGGAGAAATGAGTTTGGTCAACACTTTCGGATCAATCACAATTACCTCTTCCGAACGCTTTTTAAAATCGGTTACCTGAACTTCACCCAGTTCATTTTTAAATTTTAAAATAGGTGAATACTTAATCAACTCACCCTGCTTAGCCATAAAGGTATAGGAGGTAAGACCATAACTGATATCGTGAAAGACAAGGGTAAGGATTTTATTAGCTTCAACACTTAGGCTGTAATTTCCATTTTCATCGCTGTTGGTGAAAAACTTCGAGTTTTCTTTGATTCCAATGCTTACTTTTTCTAACGGTTCTTCATCGGTACCACGCACTATACCCGAAATGGTAGCAGTTTGTGATTTTGAAACTGTTACGAAACAGGTTAAAAGAACAAAAAGATATGTTTTAAAAGTTTCCAGAAAATTAATACGATAACGAATATACAGAGATATTATTATTTAATAGACGATTTATTTCACCGAGCCGCTGTTATGGATAAGGGTGTTATTATAAGTTTGGATAAATGCCCTGAATTTACGGCTGTTGAGGCTATCCAGATCGGGGATAGAACTTGCCACGTCTGTAACAAGGTCGCTATCACGTCGGTAGTTAAAAACCTTTCCCAGTTTTGGTAAATTGTAACAAAAAACCAACGAATCGCTATACGAATAATGGGTGCCGTTCTGGTAAAAATAATCATGGCCTTTCATTGTTTTTCCAAATGGTTCACCAAAAGCAAAAAACGATTTATTGTAACCCAGTAAATTTAAAGCACTCGGCAAAATGTCGATCTGCGAAAATACCTGATCGTTTATGCCCTTCAACGAATTATCGGGCTTAAAAAATAAAATGGGAATGGTGAGATTACCCACAATGTTTCCGTAAAAATTACTCTCTGAAATGCTGGCATGATCGGCAGTTAAAATAAAAAGGGTGTTTTTATACCAGTCTGTTTTTTTAGCGGCTTCAAAAAATAAGTTCAAAGAATAGTCTGCATAGCCTATCGATTGGGCGTTTTCAAGCTGACCCTTCGGAAATTTATTTTTATATTTTTCGGGTACATAATAGGGGTGATGGGAACTTAATGTAAACACAGCTGTATGAAAAGGTGCTTTCATGGCCGACATTTGTTTGACACTGTATTGTAAAAAGGGCTCATCCATAATGCCCCAAAAGCCGTCGAAATCTTTTTCATTGTTGTATTCGTTCCGCCCGTAATATTGCTCGTAGCCGGCCAGGGCAGCCCAGTCATCAAAATTCATGGTGCCGTTTATTCCCCCGTGAAAAAAGGCGGTTTCATACCCTTCCTTCTTTAAAATGCTGGCAAATGAACTCTGATTGTTATTGGCATAAATGGAATTGATAAAAGGATTTTCCATTAAAGATGGCAAAGAAGATAATATAGCCGGAATGCCTTCGATGGATTTAGTGCCGTTTGAAAAGGCATTGCTAAATACCAAAGACTGATTCATCAAACTATCCAGAAAGGGCGTGAAGCTTCGGTTGCGACTCAGTTTGGTGTATTCCTTCGAAAAACTTTCGAGAATAAGAACCACCACATTTTGTTTTTTAAAGCTCGAATCTTTAAACTGCCAGATGGGATCGTAAAGTGTTTTTAATTCCTTCTCAGTAAAAAAATGGTAGTCCTGCACAGCCGATTGACTAACAGATTTAATAAGTGTAAAAGGCGTATTTAAAACAATGGGCACTTCCGCCGGATTGGTCATAGAACCGGCATTCACGATATCTATAGGCACCCGTTGTAAGCCCCCACGCACCGCCAATACAGAAAACCCGGTACTTAATACAAAAAGCAGACCTATACTTAACCAGGCTTTGGCAGGCTTTAAACTATAACGGTTATTAATTTGCAGCCGGATGCGTTTATATAACAGAACCAGCAGAAAAATAAACCCTATAAAACATAAAAGTGCCCACCAGAAATCTTTTAAAAATTCGGGAATCAGTTTTCCCATATCACTTTGTCCGCCCAATTGCTCGAACAAATCGGCGCTGGCACGTTTTTTAATGAAGGGATAATATGCCACATCGATGCTGTTGGCGGCTAAAAAAACCGTGTTGCCTATTACAAAAAGCCAGAGTAGTAGACTTTGATAAGCTTTATGAAAAAAGGCATTGATGGGTAAAATAGACAATAAAATAAACAGGCTGTTAGATACCACAATGCTGAAGCTATCGAAGCGTAAGCCATAAAAACAGTCTTTGATCAGATCAAAAAAACCGACTTCCGAAAAATAAGTTTTGTTTGCAACAAAGAACAGTATGCGGCAAAGAAAATAAAGAAAGTAAGCAATAGAAAGGCGCTTGAGCAAAAGCAGCAGTTGATGTAAATAGGTCTTCGTCACGTTGGTTAATTTATCTGTACTCTTTGGCAGGCGGTATTTACTGCATTCGCAAACTTATTCTTTTTTTGAAAAATAAATACTATTTTAATTAGTGAAAATTAGTGAAATTAGCCATTCTGTTGTGAAGACAAATATAAAGGAAGATATTCAAGCTATACTCAAAAAACACTGGGGTTTTGATACTTTTCGTGCTTTGCAGGAAGAGATCATTTTATCGGTCCTTGATAAACACGATACACTGGCGCTTCTGCCCACAGGCGGCGGCAAATCGCTGTGTTTTCAGGTACCCGGACTGGTTTTGGGTGGCACCACTTTGGTGATCTCTCCTTTAATCGCTCTTATGAATGATCAGGTACAGAATCTTAAAAAGCGGGGCATTTCGGCTGTGGCCATTAGCGCGGCCATGAATTATAAGGAGATTGATATAGCCCTGAATAATGCTGCCCTTGGACATGTGCAGTTTATTTACATTTCACCCGAACGTTTACAAAATGAAAATTTCAGGCAGAAGATCTCTTATTTGCCCATTACTTTAATTGCCGTTGATGAGGCGCATTGCATCTCGCAGTGGGGTTATGATTTCAGACCATCCTACATGAAAATAGCCGAAGTACGGGCCTATTTTACCGATGTAAAAATTATTGCTTTAACGGCCAGCGCCACCAAGCATGTGGTAGAAGACATTCAAACCCAACTGGAATTTAAGAATCAGCAGGTTTTTCGCCAGTCTTTTGAAAGGCACAATTTACGTTATGTGGTGCAGCTGGAAGAAAATAAAATCAGTCGATTGCTTAAAATGATTGCCAACATTGGCGGTTCGGGCCTGGTGTATGTGCGCAACCGAAAAAAAACAGAAGAACTGGCCCTCTTTTTAAAAAAGAACAAAGTGTCGGCACTGGCTTACCATGCGGGTTTAAAGTACGAAGACCGTAAAAACATCCAGCAACAATGGATCGATAATAAGGTGCAGGTTATTTGTGCCACCAATGCTTTTGGTATGGGCATAGATAAACCCGATGTGCGTTTTGTGGTGCATTTAGATCTGCCCGAAAGTCTGGAAGCTTATTTTCAGGAAGCGGGCAGGGCAGGGCGCGACGGGAAGATCGCCTATTCAACCATTTTTTTTACCAAGGCCGATCAGCAGCGTTTATTGGATAATTTTAAACTAAGTTTTCCTGAACTCACATATATTAAACAATGTTATCAGGCCATTTGCAATTATTACCAGGTTGCCATAGGCTCGGGACAAGGCATGAGCGTGGAGTTTGAGATTGATAAGATCTGTAACTCTTATAATCTGCAACCCATTTTATTGTACAACAGCATCCGTTTTTTAGAAAAAGAAAATTACATTTCTTTTTTAGACGGCGGTTTTGAAGCCTCTAAGATCCTCTTCCTGGCTAATAAAGACGAGATCTACCAGTTTCAGGTGGCTTACCCGAAATTTGAATTGCTCATAAAAACACTCCTGCGCAGTTATGGGGGCTTGTTCGAAAATTATGTGCCTATTAATGAAAAAGATCTGGCATACCGGGTAAAAATAAGTGCAGTAACAATTACCGAACAATTGCGTTACCTCGATCAGCAGCAAATTCTGTCGTATGTTCCTCAAAGCGCTTTACCTAAACTGATGTTTTTGCAGGATAGGGTGAACGCTAAGTTTGTGGAATTTAATCCCGAAAATTATGCCAATTTAAAACAAAGGCATTTGGATAGAATAGAGTCGGTGATAGACTATACCGATAACACAGATCTCTGCAGGCAGGTGCAATTGCTCATGTATTTTAACGAGTTTAATTACAGCGATTGCGGACATTGTGATGTGTGCATTTCCAAACGTCCGAAAGATTACGAAAAAATAAAATCACAAATTCTCGGTATTTTAAAAAACCGCTATTTAAGTCTCGATGAAATAAAAGAAAATTTAAGAAGCAGCAATGACGAAACCTGGGTACGCGCTTTTAATGAATTAATTGATGATGGATTGGTGCAGGAGAAGGAAGCGCGGTATTCGTTAAGGTAGTCGTTTTACAAACATCGGTTGACTGGGTGCCATAAATATACCGTCACTCTGAGGGCATAGGAATATTAACCTTGCCTGAAGTGTCCGCCCTAGCCGGATGCTAAAGTTTAACAGCCATAGTATAATGCATGTTGGCGTCTCGAGGCTACCGTCACTCAGAGGGCATAGGAAAATTAACCCTGGCCTGAAGAGTCTGTACTAACCGGATGCTAAAGTTCAACAGCCATAGTATAATGCATGTCGGCGTCTAAAGGCTACTGTCACTCAGAGGGCATACGAAAATTAACCCTGGCCTGAAGAGTCTGTACTAACCGGATGCTAAAGTTCAACAGCCATAGTATAATGCATGTCGGCGTCTAAAGGCTACCGTCACTCAGAGGGCATAGGAAAATTAACCTGGCCTGATGAGTCTGTCCTTGTTGGAGGCTAGCAGCATCATAGTGCAGATTCTTCCGCCGCTTCCAAAACCTCTTTAATGCGGCGTCTGAATGACGCGCGTTCTATAGATTCACCGTCACTCTGAGGGCATACGAAAATTAACCCTGGCCTGAAGAGTCTGCCCTTGCTGTTTGGCTAGCAGTTCCCTAGTGCAGATTCTTCCGCCGCTTCCAAAACCTCTTTAATGCGGCGTC
>CANKBS010000008.1 GCA_947480015.1 Sphingobacteriaceae bacterium | reverse complement strand
TGTTTGGTGTTTGGCAGATGCAGCGTCTAGAAAATTTTACTGAAATAGATCAAACCAACCACGATAAAACATTTAATATTCTGGAAGAATTTAATGCCACTTCCCTTATTAATTATACCAGCTCAAAAGGAGAGCCTTTTAAAAATTCCATTCAAGAAATCATCTTTCATGTGTTGAATCATTCTACCTACCATCGTGGACAAATTTCGGCGGAGTTGAGAAACAGTGGAATTGACCCGCTTATTAGCGATTATATTTTTTACAAGCGTGAAATGAATTTGAATATGTAAGATTTTATATATTTACTCCGGCATCTTGTTATGAAAAAGATCAAGGTTTATAAAACGATCCCGGATTTTCTAAATGAAAACGAAGCCCCTTTGCTCGAACACGAACTTGCCAATAACCTTATTCTGGGCCTTTGTCACGAAACACATCTGAGTCAAACCGAAAAACAAGCATATAGTTTTGTTAGCTTGTGGGACGATAAACGTTGGATTTCATCGTCCTTAAAATCAAATGACCGGCTGTTTATTTCGGGTAAAACCAAAGAAAAAGAAGATCTTAAATTTTTAGCGGAACATTACAAACAGCTTGGCTCACGCATTTCAGGAGTATTAGGCGAGACCTTTTATGCTGAATCTTTTGCATCCTATTACAATAAAAAAGTACTGAGTGAAAAAAAACTACTGGCTCATCAACTTTCTAAAATAAATAAAATCACATTATCCGATGGTAAATTTGAACTGGCCATTGAAAAAGACAGAGATGTTTTATCCGAATATCTGTTTCAGTTTCAAGAAGAATTGGGTTCATTGCCAAAACGCAGTCGCGATGACTTGTATCAGCTAAGTAAAACCTGGATTGATAAGGAAAATTTATTTGTATGGAAGGAGAAGGAAGAAATAATGAGTATGGCGGCCATTGTGCGTCGTTGTACCAACCTTATGATGATTGGCTATGTGTATACACCCGAATACAACAGAGGCAAAGGCTATGCCAGCAGTTGCGTTGAGAAATTAAGCGAGTTTATTTTAAAAAGTGGCTATAAACATTGTGGACTTTTTACCGAAAAAACAAATATCACCAGTAATAAAATTTATAAAAACATTGGCTACGAAGTAATTTCCGAGTTTAGCGAAATTGAATTCTCGTAAAACAGGTCGCTTGCTGTAGATTAAAAAAACCGTCTGTAATCTTTTTATCCTAAAAAGGAATTTTGTAAAAGGTTTTTAAAATCTCTCAATTATATCGATATTAGAGCCTGACAAATAAGCCATATGGAATACTTCATTGACATCTTAAAAATTATTTTACCGGCCGGTCTGGTTTTTGCAGCTGCCTATTTAATTATAAAACGCTTTTTAGAAAACGATCAAAATCGTCGTGATCAGGAAATTAAAAAACTAAATCAAGCTGCTATTACGCCTTTACGTTTGCAGGCCTACGAACGTATTATTATTTTTTTAGAACGGATTAGTCCAAGTAGTTTAGTGGTTCGAATTAATAAAAACGGAATGAATGCGCATCAATTTCATTTGGAACTTATTAAAACCATTAAGAGCGAATACGAACATAATATGTCGCAGCAAATATACATGAGTCACGGCGCTTGGGAATTGGTGAAAACTACCAAGGAAGAAATTATAAAGCTCATTAACATTGCCTCAACAAAAGTACCGCATGATTATAGCAGCAACGATTTGGCTATGATGGTCATTAACATTGCTTCCAACCTCGATAAAAAATTGCCAAACGATATTGCACTTGAGTACATTAAAAAAGAGGTGCGTTTACTTTTTTAGTCAATTGGTCTTTATTGTTTAAACTTTCTTGTTTTACTTTTTAATAGTTCTATTTATTTAAAATAACTATTCATGCTATGAAAAAATTTCAGAGCAGTGTTTTATTCCTGTTGGCATAGCCCAAACCAAATCCACGGCAAGTGCCCAACCTAAACAAGATTCCTTGCCCAAGTTGAAACTCGCTGAGCTTATAACAATTACCGAAATTGTAACCGACCTTCCAATAAACTATAAATCCATTAGCAATGACGTAGCAGGTAAATGTAACGGTAAACTTATGACCGCTTCATGGCTAGGTGAGGAGTTAAGTGCCGATGCTAAGTTCATTCTTAAAATGCCGATTTAGGTTCAAAATTATTTTTCGATAGTAAGATTACCGATAAAACCATTAGCACTTTGAGTAAAAGTATTCTTGTTGAATAAGTTTTGGAATTTGCTTATGCTCCTTGGAGGATTTTAAAAATCGCCCATTTGAGCCTGTTTACCCCAAATTTTAAGACAAATAGAAAAATAGTTGCATTTTTATAATTAACTTGCCTCTTTAAACTGAGGTAAAAAACATGCAAAAAATTTTTTCCGAATTTCCTCCTAATACCGCTGCTGATTGGAAAAATCAGTTAATGAAAGATCTAAAAGGGGATGCATACGAAACCCTGATCTGGCAAAATGATAACGGCTTTGAAGTACAAGCTTTTTATACGGCCGAAGATCTGAAACAAACCTATGAACCTGCTTTTACACATGCCAATTGGGATGTGTGCGTTCAGGGCAAATCTTTCGACTCCAAAGAATTAAATAAACAACTGTTAGGTGATCTGCAACGTGGCGCTAATTCCATTTCCGTTCACTGTGCCAAACATAATTTAAGCACGGTATTAAACGGAATCCAGCTCAACTACATTCAGACTACTTTTTTTGTGAATGAAAACAATGTGGTCGAACTAAAAACTTATTTAGAGAAAAACTATGCTCTCAACGGCCTGAACTGCTCGCTGTTTCCCGAGAAATTAGAGAACAAAACAGATCTCGAAAACTGGGGCAAAACCCTTGACTTGTTCGAGGATTTTAAAAACATCAAAACCCTGAGCTTCGATGCCCTGGGATTTCACAATTTAAACTGTTTGGCTTATTATGAAGTAGCCCTCATTTTTTCTGGATTAATTGAACAACTCGACTTTTTTGCGGCTAAAAAAAATGTAGCATCCTTTAAACCTGTTATTAAAACAGGTGTGAGTTCCGATTTTTTTATCCAGATAGCCAAGTTACGCGCCATTCGACGTTTGTGGAGCATCTTAAAAAAAGAATACAATTGTACGGCTGAACTTCATCTGATTATAGAAACCGGCTTAACCAACAAATCCATTTCTGATTCTTATAATAATTTATTACGCACCACTGTTGAGGCCATGGCGGCTGTGGCCGGAGGTTGTGACGAATTAATCGTGACCGAATTTGATACGCTCTTCGCCAGCAACAATACCTTGTCTGAACGCATGGCCATTAATCAACAGCTTATTTTAAAAGAAGAATCCTACCTCGATAAAATGGCTGACATTGCTTGTGGGTCCTATTACATCGAAAGTATGACCGACGCCTTGGCAAGCAAAGCCTTAGATACTTTTAAACGTTTTGAAAAAGAAGGCGGTTATTTTAAATGCATTGAAAAAGATATTTTTAGTACTGAGATCACCGCACAGGCTAAAAAACGTTCCGACCTGATCAATACGAAAAAACAAATCAGCATTGGCATCAATACTTACCGAAACGAAAAAGAACAAGTGGATATTCCTGCTTCAGCACTCGAAGAATTAAAACACCTGGCTATTAATAATCCTGTTCTCAATTTTGAACTCGAACATTTTTTTAAATAAGATGCGCAAATCATTCGATCATATTCATTATAAAGCACAGGGCATTCACAAATTTCCGGAATCAGAAAATTTTGTCAGCGCCGAACAAATTGAAATTGCTCCCAATTATCTTTTCTCTGATATTAAAACCTACGAGCATTTGCATTATGCAGCTGGTTTGGCGCCCTTTCTGCGTGGACCCTACGGTAGCATGTACATAAAAAATCCATGGACCATCCGTCAATATGCCGGTTTTAGTACGGCTGAAGAAAGCAATGCTTTTTATCGTCGCAATTTAGCGGCCGGACAAAAAGGATTATCAGTGGCCTTCGATTTAGCAACGCATCGTGGTTATGATTCAGATAACGAGCGGGTAGAGGGTGATGTTGGAAAAGCCGGTGTTGCCATTGACAGCATTCTGGATATGAAAATTTTATTCGACAGCATTCCGCTCGATCAAATGAGTGTGTCGATGACCATGAATGGCGCGGTGTTGCCGATATTGGCTTTTTACATTGTAGCGGCTAAAGAGCAAGGGGTTAAGATGGAACAACTCACCGGTACCATTCAAAACGATATTTTAAAAGAATTCATGGTGCGGAATACATATATCTATCCGCCAACACCCAGCATGAAAATCATTGCCGATATTTTTGAATATACCTCCAAAAATATGCCCAAGTTTAATTCTATTTCAATTAGCGGATACCACATGCAAGAAGCGGGTGCCACTGCAGATATAGAATTGGCGTATACGCTGGCCGATGGATTGGAATATTTGCGCACCGGAATTAATGCTGGTATGGACATTGATAGTTTTGCCCCGCGTTTATCATTTTTCTGGGCTATTGGCATGAACCATTTTATGGAGATCGCTAAAATGCGCGCTGCACGAATGCTCTGGGCCAAGATCGTAAAACAATTTAATCCAAAAAACGCGAAGTCACTGGCTTTAAGAACACATTGCCAAACCAGTGGCTGGAGTTTAACCGAACAGGATCCCTTTAATAATGTGACCCGCACTGCTGTTGAAGCCCTGGCTGCAGCTATGGGACATACACAAAGTTTACACACCAATGCTTTGGATGAAGCCATTGCACTACCTACTGATTTTAGCGCCCGCATTGCACGTAACACCCAGTTAGTATTACAGCACGAAACAAATATTTGCCGTGTAGTTGATCCCTGGGGTGGTAGTTATCATGTAGAAAAACTCACCAACGATATTGCCCATGAGGCCTGGGAGTTAATAGAAGAAGTTGAAAAGCTGGGCGGCATGGCCAAGGCCATTGAAACGGGTATTCCCAAAATGCGAATTGAAGAGGCCTCGGCCCGCAAACAAGCGCGGATTGATGGCGGTAAAGATATCATCATAGGTGTAAATCAATATAAAGTAAATGATGATACGCATGTTGAAGTACTTGATGTAGATAATACCAAAGTGCGCAGTCAGCAAATAGAACGTTTAAAAAAATTAAGAGCCGAACGCGATAATAAAAAAGTAGAAGAAGCTCTGAATGCCTTAACAGAAGCAGCCCGTAGCGGCAAGGGAAATTTATTGGAATTAGCGGTCACCGCAGCCGAGTGCCGTTGTACCTTGGGTGAAATTTCAACTGCCCTCGAATTGGTGTATGGTCGTTATAAAGCACAGATCAGATCCATTGCAGGGGTGTATAGCAAAGAAATAAAAATGGATAAAGATTTTTTAAAGGCCCGCGATCTTGCTGATGAATTTGCAGAGCTCGACGGCCGCCGTCCGCGTATTATGGTGGCCAAAATGGGTCAGGATGGTCACGACCGTGGTGCCAAAGTAATTGCCACTAGTTTTGCAGACATGGGTTTTGATGTAGACATTGGTCCATTATTTCAAACCCCGCATGAGGCCGCCAAACAAGCGGTTGAGAACGATGTACATATTTTAGGGATCTCAAGTTTAGCTGCTGGACATAAAACTTTAGTGCCTCAGGTAATTGCCGAACTTAAAAAATTTGGTCGCGATGATATTATGGTTGTGGCCGGAGGCGTTATTCCGCAACAGGATTACGACTTTTTATTTAAAGCCGGGGTTTCCTTTATTTTCGGACCAGGCACTGTGATCAGTAAATCGGCCATCGATATTTTGAATAAATTAATTAAAGAAAGATCCTAAAGAAAAAGACCGGCGGTTTTTTTTGATTGGAGGAATTAAATTTTTAAAACAAAAAAACATGCCTGTCTGGATTCTTTATGCACTTATCTCTTGCCTGTTTGCAGGATTAACTTCTGTGATCGCAAAATTTGGTTTAAAAAATGTGCCCAGCGATCTGGCCTTGGCCATCCGAACTACGGTGGTATTCGGCCTTGTGTGGATCAATGCCATCGCTTTCAGGCATACCCTTCATTTATCAAGCTTTACAAAAAAAGATCTCATCTTTTTAAGTATCTCCGGCTTAACAACAACCTTATCCTGGATTTTTTATTACCGTGCCATTAAAATTGGGGATGTATCGGTTGTGGCCAGTATTGATAAAGCCAGTTTGGTAATCACAATTTTTTTGGCCTTCTTTTTTTTAAATGAACCACTGAGTCCGAAATTATTAATTGGCGCCGGACTCATCACCGCGGGAACTTTGGTACTGGTATTTGCTTAATGATTTGGTAATATACCCTCCTTTTTAAATCAGTAATTTGTGCCTTTATATGAAAAAAATCGCGCTCCTCTTTTTTCTGTTTTCATTACAAAAGGTTTTTGCTCAATCTGCAGGCAATGATTCTCTTCGTAAATTACCTTTTGCCATTTCTAATGAGAAAAAACTACCCCCCGATGAACTGGCCGATAAACGTGAAGGAGCTTATGTAACGGGCATTCCCGATATTAGTTATGATCCATTAAATGGTTTGGGTTATGGTGGCGAAGGGTCTTTATTTTTTAACGGCAAACGAACAGATCCCTTTTTCGACTACACACCCTATCGTGCACAGTTAAATTTACGTTTGTTTAATACCACCAATAGTCAGCGTGAAATTGTTATTGGTTGCGACATTCCCTATATTTTTAATACCAAGTGGCGTTTCCGCGGCGAGTTGGCTTATGAAATAAATCCTAATCATTTGTATTTTGGGGTGGATGAAAGTTCATTGCGTCCGCTTCATTACTACCCAGGAAATGACAGTAGCAAAGTACCGGTAAATGATGCGACCTATTCAAACTATGAAAAAGGTTTAAGTGATAGCTTAAAAAATTATAACCGTTACACCAAAAAAGAAGCTCTTATTAATGTGAGTTTCGAGCATTCATTTTTTGGAGGCAAGTTGCGGGCCTTAATTGGGTATGAATTTGCCAAGGTGAGTTTTAATTCTTATGCCGGTGAATCTTTAATTCAAAATGATTTTAACAAGAAAAAAATCCTTGGCCTTGGCCAAAACAATGTGTCCTTTGTGCAATGTGGTTTTATTTACGATACTCGAAATCTCGAAACGGATCCCACTAATGGTATTTTTGCTGAATGAAGCTTCCTTACAGGCTTTGGGTTCACAGTATAATTTCAACAAGACCTTCGCGCATCTTAATTATTACCGTTCGCTTTTTCCATCCACTTTTAAACGTATGGTTTTGGCGGCTCGTGTGGGTATTGGCTACACCGCCGGTAATGCACCTTTTTATGAGTATCAAGATCAATGGTCGTCGGAAGGCAGCATTGAAGGTCTAGGCGGAGGTACCACTCTACGCGGTTACAAACAAAGTCGTTTTTTGGGTCGGGTGATGCAATTTAATAATTTTGAAATTCGTTATAAATTTGCTCAGACAACTTTCTTAAAACAGAGTCTGGCTTTTAGTGCTGTACCATTTTTTGATGTGGGTGCTGTTTGGAATGATTTTAACAGCATGCATAATTTGAATAATTACCGTTACTCAGAAGGTCTGGGCTTAAGAATTGCCTGGAACGTGAATACCATTTTGCGTTTTGATTATGCCGTTTCGAAAGAGGACGGGCAATTCTTTTTTCAAATCGGTCATACTTTTTAAAATTACCTGCAAAGGATATACTACCTTTAATTAATAAATTAAAAACCATGAAAATAATCCTCAGTCTTGGTGCCCTTGTATTTTTATTAAATACAGCCACTGCTCAAAAAGTAAAAGAAGCCGAAGTGCCAAAAGCCGTGATGGAATCTTTTAATAATAGTTTTAAAGATGTAAAGGCAGAAAAATGGGAAAAAGAAAAAAACGGAAATTTTGAAGCGGAGTTCGATTTTAATAAAGAAGAAATGTCGGCCAGCTATAGTGCCGATGGTAAATTAATGGAAACAGAAACCGAAATTAAAGTGAGCGCCTTGCCGGCAACCGTTAGCGACTACATTGCTAAAAATTATCCCGGCCAAAAAATTAAAGAAGCGTCCAAGATAATGGATGACAAAGGTACACTGAGCTATGAAGCCGAAATTAAAAAAGGCAAAGAAGACCTGGATCTTATTTTTGATCAAAGCGGAAATTTTTTGCGGGAAGCCAAGGATTGAGCATAATTCTTTACGCTCAATAATAGCTGTTCAAAAACTCGTTTTTTTTCTTATCTTTAGTTAAGAAAGCAACAGGTGTTTGCTTAAGAGTTTATTATTCAATCCCATGGATCATGAAAAAAATCTACACTCATTTAACGCTTACTGTTTTATTTGTTGTAATTACTTGCAATCAAATTAAAGCACAATGCCCAAGCACAACAGTGCCTTATTTTGAAGGATTTCAAACTATCACCACTAACAATCAGTTGCCCACTTGCTGGACGAGTAGCAGTGCGAGTGTTACTTGTCTCACCTATACAACGCCAAGCAATAATTACGCAGCATTTTATTATAATCCCGCTGGCACCAATTATTTTTGGAGCAAAGGTGTTCAACTGGTTACCGGTGTGACCTATTCAGCGGCTCTTTTTTACAAGACCGATTTTACAGGTGGAACCAATTGGTCGAATCTTTCTATTTTAGTTGGTCCTAACCAAAGTGCAACAGGACTTATTCCCATTGCTTCTACCACAGCAGCTTTAAATAACCCGGCTTATACATTGCTTTCCTATACTTTTGTAGCACCAAGTAATGGTGTTTATTATGTGGCTATACGTGCTATCGGCTCTAATACGGGCACGGCGCAGTATTTGTATTGCGATGATTTAACTATTACCATGCCATGCGGACCGGGTTCAGCAAACACCCCAACTTTAGGTGCAAGTCAAAGTAATTACACCATTTGTGCAGGCCAAAGTTTTCAGTTAAATGTCTCCACCATTGGACCCTATTCATTTTTATGGAGCACAGGATCATCAACTTCAACAATGACGGATACACCACTCACTAATACGACATATTCAGTTACACTAACCAATACTATTACACTTTGTCAAAATACTTTTACTTATTATGTAACTGTTAATCCGAGTCCCAATGTATTAGTATTAGCCTCAACAAATTCCGTGTGTCCTGGAGACCCTGTTACACTTACATTTTTTGGTGGAAGTTCCTGTGTCTGGAGTAATGGATCCACTTCATCAATAACAATTGTAAATCCGGTTTTAACTAGTACATATATTGTATCTAGTACGACTACACTTGGCTGTGGCGCTTCTGGTACCGTAGTTATTATCGTAAAACCCTCACCATCGTTCACTATTTCAGGAACTGCCGCTGCAATTTGTCCCGGTGAATCAGTTGTACTATCGGTCTCGGGGAATGCGCAATCATACACCTGGACAGGCGCAGGAGGAGTAACGAGTTCCAGTGTTAGTGTGAGTCCTGCCAGTACCGGTAATATTCTGGTGAGCGCTACAGGCACTAACAATTGTGTAAAATCATTAGGCTTTTTAGTCACAGTAAATGATTGCACAGGCCTGCCAACATTAAATTCAAAAGATAATTCGTTTCATGTTTTTCCAAATCCCGGTTCAGCTGATTTTACGGTGATGCTCGGCAGTGAAATTGCCGGACATTTAAGCGTGAGTGATCTGAGTGGTAAAGTGGTTTATGTGGGCGATTTACGATCGGGCGAGCAAAGCCTTAGTATTAAAGGACTTCAAACGGGTTTGTATTTTTTCAGACTTCAATCGGAGCAGGGTACAAAAGTTATAAAAGTCCTCAAACAATAAAAACCAGTTTCGAATCAAGCTTTTCCGGGCATGCTTTTAATTTCTTCGTTAAAATGGATGCGGAGAATAAGGAGTTTAATCGCCGCAAATTTGCGGAGAATAAATTTGTAAATGCGGAGAATAGGCCTTATATTTACCGCATAATTGCGGAGAATAAAATGGCACGGTATATCCATCAACAAAAAAACTGGCCCGATTTTACCTGGGATCATGAGCTTTTACTGCCTGTGTTGTCGGCACTGCGCTACAAACAGGGGCGTTTAAAAGGTTACATGGAAGTGCTGGGTTTTAATCAACGTAATGAAAGTACTTTAGTGACCTTAACTCAGGATGTTCTTAAATCGAGTGAAATAGAAGGTGAGGTTTTAAATCCCGAACAGGTACGCTCTTCCATAGCCCGCAAACTGGGTCTGGATGTGGCCGGCCTGGTACCTGCCGACCGACATGTGGACGGGGTAGTGGAGATGATGCTGGACGCCACTCAAAATTACCATAAACCATTAAGTCAGGAACGTTTGTTTGGCTGGCATGCCGCCCTTTTTCCAAACGGAAGAAGCGGGATGTTTAAAATAAAAGTAGCGGCCTGGCGCGATCATGAAAAAGGTCCCATGCAAGTGGTATCGGGCGCCATGGGCAAAGAGCGGGTGCATTACGAAGCCCCTGATGCCGGGCGTTTGGCCAAAGAAATGAAAGTGTTTTTAAAATGGTTCAACAGCAGTGCTACAACTGACCTTGTTTTAAAATCAGCCATCGCCCATTTTTGGTTTGTGAGCATCCATCCCTTTGATGATGGCAATGGCCGTATAGCCAGGGCCATAGCCGATATGGTATTGGCCAAAGCCGATGCTGATAAACAACGCTTTTATAGCATGTCGGCACAAATCCGCCTTCAGCGAAAAGCCTATTACGAGGTGCTTGAAAAAAATCAGCGCGGTCAATTAGACATCAGCACTTGGTTGCTTTGGTACATGAACTGCTTGGATAAAGCTTTAAATGCCAGTGATGTGGTGGTAAAGCGGGTACTTACTAAAAGTAAATTCTGGGATGAGCATGCGGCGCGTGCTATCAATGAACGTCAGCGCCTCATGATTAATAAACTGTTTGATGGTTTTGAAGGCAAACTCAATTCCTCCAAATGGGCAAAAATTGCCAAATGCTCTGCCGATACGGCTTTAAGAGATATACAAGATCTTATCAAAAAAAAGATTCTGCTTAAAGAAGAAGCGGGTGGAAGAAGCACCACTTATGTGTTGCGGGTGATGGGGAAATAAGATCTTTTTGGATGGCAAATTTTTTATACAATTAATTCTTCAAATTAATTCTGTTTACAGCGCTAAGACCGCAGCGGCATCTTCGTGCATACCTGAATTGAATGGTAGCTTTAGTAATTTTCGCAGGGAACAAAGATCTGCGCGAACAGTAAGTCATTCATTTAGTTGAGTTTTTACATTTATGATAAATAAAAATAAATGGATTAAATGGCTGTTAATAATCCTATAAGCGCCAAGGATGTGCAGGGTTTAGTTCTTTTTGCAGCCTGCCTCTTTGGCTGCAGGACATCAAGGCTGTGCCTTGATGGGCCAGCTAGCGTGTTGAACCGCAGCAGGGCATCAAGCCTGTGGCTTGATGAGCCAGCCTGTGCCGTGAGCCCGGAGCAGCCTGCCCGGGCGCCCAAAAGCAGAGTTAGTATGTCAACAAACTTATACATCCCAACAAAAAAGGCCATCCACTAGGATAGCCTTTTTTTATAAAATACGCATTGATGATCTTATGCTTTAAAATCCCAGGTCTCCATAAACTTGGTCGTATAATTGCCGGCTTTAAAATCTTCGTTCTGCATTAATTTAATGTGGAAAGGAATGGTGGTTTTAACCCCCTCGATCACATATTCACTCAAAGCGCGGTGCATTTTTGCAATGGCTTCTTCGCGGGTTTGTGCAACGGTAATTAATTTACCAACCATACTATCGTAGTTAGGTGGAATGCGGTAACCGCTGTACACATGCGAGTCGACACGTATACCGTGTCCGCCCGGTGTATGTAAAGTAGTGATCATGCCCGGAGATGGTGCAAAGTTTTTAAAAGGATCTTCGGCATTGATACGACATTCGATGGCGTGTAATTGCGGATAATAATTTTTACCCGAAATAGGCACACCGGCTGCTACTAAAATTTGTTCACGAATAAGGTCATAATTAATTACCTCTTCGGTGATGGGATGCTCCACCTGAATACGGGTGTTCATCTCCATAAAATAAAAGTTGCGGTGTTTGTCAACTAAAAACTCAACGGTACCAACCCCTTCGTAAGCAATCGATAAAGCAGCTTTTACGGCGGCATCACCCATGGCATCACGCAGTTCGGGAGTCATAAATGGTGAAGGGGTTTCTTCTACCAGTTTTTGGTGACGACGTTGAATACTGCAATCGCGTTCACTTAAGTGACAAGCTTTACCGTATTGGTCGCCCACAATCTGAATTTCGATGTGACGGGGTTCTTCAATGTATTTCTCCATGTACATGGCTCCGTTGCCAAAAGCGGCGCTGGCCTCATGCACGGCGCTATCCCAAGCAGCCTGAAAATCTTCTGCTTTGGTAATAATGCGCATCCCTTTACCACCACCACCGGCAGTAGCTTTAATAATTACAGGATACTTGATTTTTTCGGCCAGTTCAATGCCTTGTTCAACACTATCCAATAATCCTTCTGAGCCCGGTACACAAGGTACGCCGGCTTCGATCATGGTTGCTTTGGCATTACTTTTATCACCCATTTTATTGATCATTTCGGGTGAGGCACCTATAAATTTTATTTTATTCTGACGGCAGATCTCTGAGAATTTGGCATTTTCACTTAAGAAGCCATAACCCGGGTGAATGGCATCAGCATTGGTAATTTCGGCAGCAGCAATAATGCTGGCCATGTTCAAATAACTTTCTTTGCTAGGCGGCGGACCAATACAAACAGCCTCATCGGCAAATTTTACGTGAAGCGAGTCTTTATCGGCTGTAGAATAAACGGCTACAGTCTTAATGCCCATTTCACGGCAGGTACGAATTACCCTCAGGGCAATTTCGCCACGGTTGGCTATTAATATTTTTTTAAACATTCGTTTTTCAATTTGATGAATAAATAGCTTGAATTTTGAATCATAAGCCTGACCGCCTGTTCCCAAAAGGAATTCAGTCAGGGATTAGGAATTCATTTTAGCTTGGGTCAACCAAAAACAAAGGTTGATCGTATTCTACCGGAGTAGCGTCGTTTACCAGAACTTTTACGATTTTTCCTTTGATGTCGCTTTCAATTTCGTTGAATAACTTCATGGCTTCAATAATACAAACCGGTTTGCCGGGAGCAATTTCGTCGCCCACATTAACAAACACAGCTTTTTCGGGGCCGGCAGACCGATAGAAAGTACCGATCATAGGTGATTTAATGGTAATGTATTTTGACTCATCCACACCATTGTTTGTAGGTGTTTTGCCATCGGCAGGGGCAGCGGCAATAGCGGCAGGAGCCGGAGCTGCTTGCATTGCAACCGGAGCAGCAACCATGGGAGCCGACTGCATCATTACTGCAGCAGCACTTTTAGGGGTTCTGATCACAATTTTAATTTCTTTTGTTTCGAGTTCTACTTCGCTTACGCCACTCTTGGAAACAAATTTTATTAGATCCTGAATTTCATTTAATTTCATGTGTGTAGTTTTTGTGAATTCCTTTACTTCTAAATTCGATTCTTAAAAAATAATATCGAATATTTGAAGCGAAAAAATTTAGTTAGTGGGGCAAAAGTAGAAGTAATTTTGATTAAAAAAAGACTTTTTTGGCTTGATTTTTAACAAAACAATGGTTTTTAAGGGCTTTTTGCCTAGAAATGAGCAATCTTCGTATAAAAAAAGTCCTTTGTAAAAAACAAAGGACTTTTCTTTAAAAAAGGGGAGAATATTAGAACATTATGCCAATATTTATGCGAACGGCTGTTTGTCTTAAGTTTTGTTTTACCATTTTATAGCTTTCACCACCTGTACCCATATCGGTGCGATAATACATATAATCCGATTCTTTCTTCATTAAATTAGTACCGCTCTTAAAAAAGTTAACACTCATAAAAAGGGAGGTGCTGCCAGCAATGCGGTATTCGGTACCAAAGCCCACATTTAAACCAAGGCGGATTGGAATTAATGAACCATCACTTCCAATATCCACGCCACTTTCGGTGGTTTGCACGGCTGAAATGGTTTTAAAGGTTAAGTCGTTACTGTATTTATTAATTTTATCGTAAGTGTCGGTAGCAGTTGATTTTAATCGGATGCCAATTTCACCACCAAACATACCGAAGTATTTAAAGCCGTTATACTCACGGGTTGACATTTTTAAAATGACAGGAATAGTGGCAAAAGTAGTTTTTACAGTTCTTGCGCTGAGCACATAAACCGTATTATCGGGTTTTTTGCCGGCTTTCGGAGCCACCAGGGCGCCACTTTCATCCATCCAATAACTTACCTGATAGGAGTTAGCCGTGTCACTTTTAAATTTATATTTACCCCCTTCAAAATCGCCACCAATACCGGTTAATAAGGCTGCTATCTCCGAAAAGCGGTATTCCATATTAAGTCCAAAGCCAAAACCAAAAATGGATCCGTTGGGAATGTTGTTTTTGTCACCACTGCTAAACCAGCTAGGTTGGGCAGCTACGCGTAAACCAAAACGGTATTTTTTATCAAAGGAACCGGATTCATTTTGAGCACTAAGGTTTAAACTTAGCATACTTAGGCAAAGGCAGGTGAAGAGGGTTTTTTTCATATGGCTTAATATTAGGTTTGCGATGCTTACAAATTGCTGATTAATTTTGGTTATTCTCAGTGCTTAGTTTTTACGAATGTTTACTTTTACAAATATAAAAAATTTGCCCTCTTGTATTTATGAAAATTAATTTTCTTTTTAGCCTGGCCATCATTTTGATGGTTAACTCCTGTAAACAAGACCGGCTGGATGTGGATCTTTCTAAGGTTGATGCCAAACCTTTGCAAGTTATGAGGCTTGAGAACGATCTCTTTTCCTTAAGTCCTTTAAATTTCGAAAAACGTACGCTTGAAATAAAAGAAAAATATGGCATTATTTACGATCATTATTTAATGAATCCTTTACGTATTAATGGCACGCAAGACAGTCTGTATCGCCCAATGGCACTTGATTTTGTGATGAATAAAGATGTGAGGGAAGCTTACGCAGAAGTAAAAAAAGTGTACCCCAATACTAAACTCGAGAGTTTAATGCCGGAAGTGAACGACATGGTAAAACGATTTAGATTTCATTTTCCTAAGCGGGCAGTGCCCCATCGTTTTATTACCTGCACCACCGGCTGGTCGTATGCGTTTGCCTATCTCGACAGCAGTTTCCTCATCAGTCTTGATATGTATTTGGGCGATTTTTCTAAATTTTATCAAATGCTTCGTTATCCGAAATACCAAACGCTTAAAATGAGTCCCGATTACTTGGTAAGCGACATTGCGCGGGGCTGGATGTTAACCGAATTTGATAATAACAAAGCCGAGAACACCTTATTGCACCACACGGTTTTTTACGGCAAATTATATTATGCCATTAATGCTTTATTGCCAAAAGCACAGGATAGTATTCTTATTGGTTACACTGGTCAACAACTTGCTTATTGCAGGACATATGAGAAAAAATTATGGGGTTACTTTGCTGAAAAAAACCGCTTGTACGAAAATAATTTAACCACCATTCGTGAACTTACCACCGAAGGGCCGTTTACAGGCGCCATTAGTAAGGAATGCCCGCCACGGATTGCCATGTGGTTGGGATGGCAGATTGTAAAAAGTTATATGACTAATAATCCCGAGGTGAGTATGGATGCTTTAATGTCAGAGACGGATGCACAAAAAATTCTGGCTAAGAGTAAGTATAGACCTTAATTCCGGTTCCTTTTACCGAACCGTTTTCAGTCTTAAGCTTGTAATTTAATACAGGATTTCTAATTAACCAGAAAGCCATTACTCGATTTCTCGAAGCATGGCTTTTGTGTTTTATGACTATTTAGATTGGAATTACTTCACCACTAATTTAGCCGTTTCTTGCGGAATGCCGTCGGCGGTAATGCGCAGGTAGTAAATTCCTGCGGGGTAGTTGCTGAGGTTAATTGGTAAGTAAAGCAGATTATTTTTTTGAGATGGAATGGCGTAAACAAATTGCCCCAGAGAATTTAATAATTGGAAACTAAGTTCGGTGCTTTGATTGAATTGTTGTACTAATTCAAATTCATTATCGGCAAGTGTTTTTATTTTCAATAAAGAACCTGAATTGTAATACTTCGTAATACCAACCGATGTTTCTAACGCGACGATTTTTTTGTAAGTTGTATCGTTGCAACCACTGTTACTGGTGCTAATGAGGCTTACTTTAAATGTTCCAGGCTGGTTATAGAAATAACTTGGAGCATATAAATTAGAGGTGCCGTTATTGTCACCAAAATTCCAAAATATTGAACTGCAGTTTACCGAGTTATTTATAAACTGTATGGCATTTGATTGATCGAGGTAAAACGTATCGGGTGCTGTAAATTTAGCGATGGTTTGTTGCAATTCGTTTAGAACAAAACTGCCTTGGGCTTCGTCGCAAAGACCAATGGTATTAATTTCAACATCTACGGCTCCACCATTCAGGTTGCTGAGTGTATCGGCGGTGTTTTTATTTAAACTGGTTTTAACGGCGCTGCCATTTAGTTTCCACGTATAATTCCATGGACCCGCTGAATTCCCTACAACACTTACTTTTCCAGCGTTAATAGCCGAGCAATTCGATTGTGTAACCTGACTCGTGATGCTGAGGTTATTCATGGTAATACTTAAGATAAAACGAGCAACCGTGGTTGTATCCATTAAGGTGAAAACATAATTGTTGTTTCTTAAGTCGGTAGTGCTGTTGGTGAATTTGTCATAAAGATTAATGCAAGCGCCTTTTGGGAAGCCTGAGAGATCGCCAACATTAAGCGTGTAGGTGCCGCTATAACCAGTTAAAGCTTTTACTGCGGCTGTAAAGTTGCCGCTAATAGGAGCAATGCCATTAATCTGAAATTCTTCTATGCCTGTCATTAAGGCTATGTAAGGGGCTGATGGATCTTGTCCACGCATTTTGTAGGAATCAAAACCATCTTCAAAATTGCTACTGGCACCCGGTTGAAGATAAAGAACAGCTTCATCGTTTTTTGCCGAACTTTCAAGTAAATTAATGCGTAGGATTGGATTTGAATTACTGGCGCTACTGCTTGATTTAATAAAGTTTGGATTACCGCCCACTTTGTTAGATTCGGCCGCAGGTAAACTGGTTGCACCAGTTGAGTGCAAATAAAAAGCCTGACACATTGGAATCACATCACCGATGCCACCTGCAGCCACAGCAGGACTACTTACGCCATTTACATAGGAAGCAAATCCACCGGTACCGCCATTAAGGTTGGCGTTGTATACATAAACGGCATCATCAATATTCGCCGTGGTACCTTTTAAGGCAGCCCAACTAATGGATGAAGGATAGGGGTTGGTAATTAAATTCCATCCATCATTAGATAAGGATCCAAAATTGGTGTAGTTAAGTGGTATGTTATAATTACCGGTTCTTAAAGTGCCTTTTACATCGAGTGTGATGGCACTGGTTGTCACCTGTCCGGTGCCTATATATACCCAATAGCCTTTACCGGCAGTAATAGGGTCGTTAATGGTACTTAAAGGTACATAGGAAGCAGAGGCATCATATAAGCCTGAAGGTGTTTCATCGTAAGTATAAATGGATGGGAAGTTAGCAACATAACCATCGGGACAAGTTGGGCAACTAATCACAATATTATCGTCCCAGTCGTTTAAGGTTACTGCAGTTGAAAGGGGATGACCAACCAATGCCCATCCGGTACTGCCTCCCGGAACATAACGTTGCACGGTAACGTGACCTGTAAAGCCACCGGTGCCGGTAATTTGCGCTACACGCGCTGTACCTGATACATTCGAGATCATAGTAATGGTTTGCAGGTTTGTTGAAAGTACACCGTTGTTTAAGGTTACGGTCCCTAATAAATTTTCGGTATTTTGAAAGGTAGCGCCAGCCGTATTGTTTAAAGTGAGATCATAAAAGTTGGTGATGCTGCTTCCGCCAAGAGTTTGAGCGGTGATTCCATTAAGGAGGATTAATCCATTTCTGGTGTTAAGCGAACCGTTATTTATAAAATTACCATTAATACTCATGGAATAATTGGAGGGACTGATATCGAGGTTAGAACCTGAACTCACCGAAAAGTTTCCGTTGCAGTTGAGTGGGGAAGCCAGTGTTTTAACGCCAGTTCCCATAAAGTTAATATGGTTAAACGTTTCACCACCTGATTTTAAAATAGATTGTGCTGTGTTTGAATAAAATATAACGTTACCGGTGCCGGGTGTGAAGCTACCTGCCGTGTTGGTCCAGTTGCCACCCAAACTGATGCTTAAATTATTTGCATTTAAAACACCTGAATTTAAGTTGATATGCGACATAACATTCAATGAATTTGTAGCAATCACTGCAGTGGCGTTGGCGCTATTAATTAAAAGATTTGGAATCGACACGGATGAATTAAGTCTCATGCTTTGCGAGGCCGGAGTGGCCGCGGTGCCAATTTGGATGGTTCCACCACTCACGGTTCCTGAGGTGCCGCCGGTATTAATATATCCAAGATCCTGAGCTCCGGTTCCGCCTTCAGAAACAAGATTTATACTACCGCCACTCATGTTAAATACAGAACCTACAGCAGTGATCTGAAACGGCGAATCGGTAGTGCTTGTACTTCCAAAAACAGGCACATTAATGGTTCCATTGCTCAGGTTAAAAACACAGGCATTGTTTATACCGCTGGTATATAATTTTCCGGCAACGTTACATGTTCCGCCGCTCATGCTAAATGTGCCACCCACTAGTAAGAAGTCTTCATTGGCAGCATTACCAATGTTAAATGTTCCGTTTTGTAAATTAAAAGAGCCAACCAGGCTAATACCTGCACTGGTCGTAACCACAGCGTTGGCAGAATTCAGCCAAAGACCGGTCGTTTGACCAAGGGTGGTAATGGCGGTAAAAGGCACCAAATTAACCGCATTGGTTGTTGAGATTTTAAAGGTGCCATTAACAAGAGTTAAAAAATTACTTACTGCCGAAAAATTGGTTGAATTTACATTCAGCATGTTGCTTGCTGAGCTTCCTAGATTTACATTCATCAAATTAAAATTCGTTGTAGCACCGCTTCCACTTATTGTTTGATTGCCATTATTACTAAAGAAGGTATTACAAAGACTGGTTCCACCATTGCTAAAATTTAAAATGCCATTACTGGTAATATTACCCTTGAGAAATAAAGAATGCGTCGAAACTGATGTTGGATTAGAGATAAAACTTGCTCCTGTACTTATGGTTAAATCGGTATTGATGCTGAATGTGCGTGCAGCACCGGTGGTGAATTGAAGTGTGGCGGCTAAACCGGTCCCTACGGATAAGGAATTACAAACCGCGTTTGTGTTGATGTTTACCGTATGACCGTTTGAAATGGTAACATTGTCGCCGCTTGTTGGAACACCCACTGGGGTCCAAATTGCAGCAGTGTTCCAGCTGCCACTGGCATTTGAAATTTTGTTACCTGCAGCCGCAGTTGCCTGTGTGCCATTTAAGGAGGCACTTAAACAACCTTCGGTTACGGCATGTAATTTCCAAAAATAGTTCGTGCCGGCGTTTAGTCCGGTAATAGCTGCTGAAGTAGCGTTTGCTGCCGTTTGCGAAACAAAATTATACGTGACACCATCGGTTGAATTATAAATCACGTATCCAATTTCATTGCTCGCCCAATTCGGCCAGTTAAGGGTCATGCCAGTTTGTGAGATGCCTGTAAAACTTATCGCTCCTGAGGCGGTGGTTGGTAAGGGCGGGGTGAAAACATACTGCGCATTTGCAGTTGGCATAGCCGATAAATTATTTTGAATGGTATTATTAAAGGTGTTACTGTTTACCGTTTGAAGCATTTTTAATTGGGCAGCAGTTGGCACCGCACTGAGTGTGACATCATTTAAACCCATGCTGTATGAAAAGGTTTGTGTACCGGTGTTCATGGTGCCGTAATGAATAATAATCTGCCCTGTACTTTCAACAAGTTTAACTTGAAAATTTAAACTAGGAGAGGTATTGCCATATACAGCCATGTTAATCCATTCAATGGTTAAGGTCCGGCTCGAGGCAGAGCCTGAGAAGTAATATTTAATACTTGTACCAAGCGGATCAACACCACCCTGAGTGGTTAAATCGTCGTAAAACGGGGCAATGGCAGGGTTGGTGGAATTTGCTGTGTTCGCATTGGTAAAGGCGGTGTTATCGAATCCAAAGGCATTAGCTACCGGTCCACCATTATTTGTAGAACTTGAAAAATCGAGGTAACCATTGGTTGAAACACAAAACTGCGTGTAGCGGATACCATTGTACCAAAAATCAAAACCAATATTAGTAAAGTCTGATCGGTTATCATCTTGTGTAAAAGTTGCTGCATTGCGCCATGAATTGAAAGAAGCGCCCAACACATTAATGGAGACATAAGTATTGGCTGTGTTGCGAACAGCTCCGTAATTGGCCAAGGATTGTGATTTATAAAAACTTGGGTTTGAAATTAAGAGGATTAGGATCAGAAGGCAGGTACTAAGATAAAACTGCCCTTTATTTAATTGACTCATATTTATTGTTAGAAGGTGCTTTTATTGTTTTGTTTTAAAAAATATCATTTTAGTGTCGCGGTTGTTCACCCTTATTAGTTTGTAAAAACTAAAACCATGCCAAAATAAAAAACTAAAAATTTTTAGGTCAAATTATAGGCATCAATTCAACAATTTAACAAAACCCATTATCCTTTTCCAGCTTCACGCACTATTTCCTACAATAAATGTAGGATAAAGCATTCAGCGAATTTAAGAAAATCGTTTGGCAGTACAAAATGGGGGTTGAATCGGTTTAGTAACTCGCCCATATAAACTTATCAAATATATGCGGCGCGTTTGAATGGGTAGTGTTAAAATTCCATAAAATGGAAAACAGCCTAATGATCGGAATCGTTTCCACAAAAACAGAGTGTTGTAGACAAGAGCGACGGAACCTAAAGTAAGTTCAATAATTTATGAAGAATGGCTTTTTGGGCACTTGAAACCGGTATGGGTTGTTGGTTGATGTAAGCGGTTCCTTCCTCAACAGAATCAATTTTATCTATGGCTGCAATATAAGACCGGTGAACCCGCATAAATTTGTTTGCCGGTAACTCACTTTCAATAGCGCCCAAGGTGTAATTAATGGTGTATTTTTTAGTGGCCGTGTATATATTTACATAGTCACCCAGTGCTTGTAAATATAGAATATCCGTAAAAAGCACCTTAAAGTGAGCGCCTTTTTCTTTAATAAAAAAATATTCTTTGGATGTTTCGAGTATTGAATGATTGCTTTCGAGTATTTCTTTAGCACGTAACAAGGCTTTGAGCAAACGATCTTGTTTTACAGGCTTCACAATAAAATCCACCACGTTGTGTTCAAAGGCATCAACGGCGTAACGTGGCTTAGCAGTAATTAAAATCACAAGCGGACGTCTTGAAATGTTTTTTAAAAAGTCAATACCAGACATTTCCGGCATTTCAACATCCAGCAATACAAGATCAATTTTTTCTTTATCGAGTAGTTCAATAACCTGCACTATATTTTCGCATTCGCCTGAAATCTTAATAAAGTCCATAGAAGAGGTCATGTGTTTCAACATGGCACGTTCTAGTTTGTTATCGTCAACAATGATGCAATTCATAAAACGGAATTATTATGAAATTAAAAATACTAATAATATTGTAATTTGATAAGATCCTTTTTTACCCTGTCATAAATGGCATACAGGCTTATAAATTTTTCTTTTATATCGGCTATTGCCATTTTATTTTCAGCATCTTGTTCCATTTCTTTTAAAATTTTTGCAGCACCTGTTACACACATAATCGTGAATGACGAATAGAGTTTGTGTGAAATTTGTTCAATTAAAAGATACGATTCTTCAGCAATGGCCGATTCAAGTTTCTTAAAATCTATCGGGGTATCTTCTAAAAAGATGGTAATTAATTCATGAAACACTTCCTTGTCGCCATTTAATTTCTCGATAAAGGCAGCCAAATCAAAAACAGTTTCGTCTATTTTAGAAATTGTATGATGAAAACGCGCGTGGTTTTGTTTGTCGATTAATTTTCCGGGTAATAAAGTTTTTATTTTTAAATATAATTCTCCGGGCACAAGTGGTTTGGCAATGTAATCGTTCATACCGCTTGTTATACACTTGTCTTTTTCATTATTGGCCGCATTGGCTGTTACGGCTATGATAGGGGTTTGTAAGGAAAGTTCCGAGCGGATAACCCGCGTTGCCTCAAAGCCATCCATAAGGGGCATTTGAACATCCATTAAAATAAGATCGAAACGTTGGCTCATGAGTTGTTCAATGGCTTCTTTTCCATTGTTTGCAATCGTGGTTACAAATCCAAACTCTTCCATTAAGGCTATTACAAACTGCTGATTAATGCGATTGTCTTCAACCAATAAAATGTGTAGCGAATCTAATTGTAAATTGTCTTCTTTGCCGTTATGGAGTAATTGTTTTTTGTAATCTTCAATTTGTACCGGCGTGCACTTAGTGAATGGAAGGGTGATAATAAATTCAGAGCCCTTACCCGGTTTACTTAACAGTTCTATTGTTCCGTTCAGTAATAAACAAAGTTCTTTAACAATACTTAATCCTAATCCGGTGCCACCAAACATACGGGTGGTATCGGAAGAGGCCTGCGTAAACCGTTCAAAGACATGATCGCGTTGTTCTTTTGAAATGCCGATTCCAGTATCCATTACTCGAAATTCGATGAGCACTTCATTTTCACTTTCCTTCATGACATGGGTGGATAAGCGCACAAAACCCTTTTCGGTAAATTTAATGGCATTGCTGAGTAAATTCATGAAAATTTGTTGCAAGCGCACAGGGTCGCTATATACCAAATCGGGTAAGGGCTCCATAATTTCGAGACTTAAATCGAGGCCTTTTTCAAGTGCTTTCAGTTCGCTTAAGGTTAAAAAATTATGAAGTTGTTGATTAAGGGCTAGAGGAATGTTTTCAATCTGAATCATACCTGCTTCAATTTTAGAAAAATCGAGTAAATCATTCAAAATCACCAGTAAATTTTCACCCGAAGAAATGATGGTTTTTAACCATTCTTTTTGTTTTGGATTTAAAGGCGATTCGCTTAATATGCCTGAAAAACCAAGAATGGCATTCATTGGGGTTCTAATTTCATGGGTCATGTTGGTTAAAAAATGATCCTTAATTTTAACCGATGCTTCCGATAATTCTTTGGCTTTAATTAATTCAATTTCACTTTGTTTTCTTAAGGTAATGTCTTGTGTCGTGCCGCGTATTAATTCAACTTTCCCATTCCTATCGAGAATTGGTCGTGCACTACTGGATACAAATTTTAAATTTCCTTTTCCGGTTTTTATTTGAAATTCGATGTTGCTTGGTTTTTTTAAAACAGTAAGTTCTTCAAAGTGTTTATTAAATGCCTCTCTATATTCGGGCATAATAAAGGTATTAAACGAATCAATGTCAATAATCGCGGCTTCTCCATCTAATTCAAAAATGTCGTAAAGTTCTTTTGAGCGTGTAATTTTATTTGTAATTAACTCTTGCTCAAAATAGCCGAACTTACCTATTTGCATCGCTTCTGTGAGTCGCTCGTTTTTTATTTGAAGGTCGAGTTCAAGGTTTTTACGTTCCGTTATTTCGCGGGCTACTGCATGAAATCCAATGTATTCATTTTGATTATTCGTTCTTATTTTTACATTTTGTCCAATCCACTTTTCGCGAAAATCTTTATTAACGAGCTTACATTCAAAATAGGAGCTCTCTTTATTTTGTTTGTATTGTTCGAGGTAAAATTGCAAGGCGTCACGTTTAAAATCTTTGTGGATGATGTAAGTAAAATGTTTGCCAATTAGCTCATTGGCAGCAAAACCGGTTAGTTTTTGTATGGATTCGTTAATAAATTCAAAATTACCATACTTATCGGTAGTATAAATAATGTCGGATGCGTTTTGTAAAATATAACGGTAATTATCTTCTATCTTTTTACGATCCGTTACATCCAACATGGTACTGAGTAAGTGGTCTTCATTATTAATACTAATGATGTTTACATATGCGGTGACCCAAATAAGCTCACCGTTTTTTTTCCGCAATTGATAGTCTTTGATAATTGCCGACCCGCGGTCTTTAATTTGCCCTAAAATTTCCTCTCGTAAATTTTCATCGGCAGTAATGCCCGATTCGATGGCGGTTTTGCCAACAATGTCTTCTCGTTGAAAGCCAAATAAATTTAAATATGCATCACTACAATCAAGCATGATACCGGTTTTTATATTTGCCAAGGCTTTGGCAACCGGACCACTCCTGAATAGTCCAAAAAATAATTCTTTCTGTTCCTGTAATTCTTTAAAGGAGCCTTGTAGTTCGGAGGTGCGATCAAACAAACGTGTTTCAAATTCTTTGTTTAAAACACCAACTATTTTTTGTGTGTGTTTTCTTTTATAATCGTTTTTATTTAACAGATTAGAAGTGAACCATACTAATGCCAAGCATACTATACAAAAGGCAATGATACAGAGTGCTAAAGCCATATCTAAGGCTATGAATTCTTTTTTATAGGCCAAATGAATGATGTAGCTAATACTTATTAAGGAAATGAGCATGGCCGGTAACAATCGTTTCGCCATCACACTGCCTAAATAGTTACCGGTAAACACTGAAAAGATGCCACTTCTGCGATTTAAAAAAGCGTAAGAAAGGGATAAAATGAAAAAGAGGAACGCTGCCAAGGGTGGAATGGCGGATTCATCACTCCATTGATACAATGGACTTGAATTAAATAAATAGCCAATTAAGATTACAAAAGATATTAAACTTACACCATGAAAAAGGTATTGTGAGAGTAGGGTTAGCTTGCTGTTTTTACTGCATCGAAGTAGTATGGCTAGGCCCATTAAGCTAAAACAAAATGAACTAACCATGGCCATACGCCCTGCAATGACGTATGAATAAGGACTCTGGCGTGATTCCTTTACAAATAATTGATCAATGCCTAAATCAACATTCAAGAGGTCTTGCATAAAGGTTAAAAACGCAAAAAGGAAAACTAGGAGGCCAAAAAAGACTGTTAATTTGTGAATTTGATTCAATGAAAAATACAGGCAAAGGGCTAATAAAATAAATAAGAAGCCGGAATTAAATTTAATAAAATTGCCTTGTGAATAGAATTGAATGAGTGATTGAAGATTAAAGAGCCATGAACTGCATACATGCACACCTAATATCAAAGTGAAAGCACTAACTACTAAAATTCTAATTCGGGTAATTTGTAAAGGGTTCATTTGAAGTAAATGTACCTAATTTTTACGAGTCTGAAATAGTGAAGCCGGAGTTCTAAACTAAAAATAATAGCTATCCTACGCGCAGGATTTTTTTCTTAAAAACAAAAAATGCTAAAAATCATTTCTCGTAATGTTTTTTCATGAAGGAAAAATAATGATCCTTCCAACCTTTTTTGTATTGTTCGCCTTGACCGTCGGGGATATTGCTATGGGTGATGGTAACTAGGGTATGATCGTCTTTATAAGTGAAAAACAATTCAACAATCGAATCCTCATCGGAATCAGCAAATTCGGTAGTACGCCATTTTTGGATGATTTTTTTATATGGAAAAATATCCACATTGCTGCCTCTGATATAGCCATCCCAAGCAGTAAAATGGCCGCCTTCATTTGGACTTGTTGTCGCATTAGAACCTCCCGTAAACTCGGCATGAATTTTATTGTTAAGCCAACCGGTAAAAACCTCTTTGGCAGTGCAATGTAATTTGACCGATACTTTAAATTTTTCCACCTGAATGATTAAGCTTGTTTTTTGCCAATTGTTTTATGATTGCTGTGTTTTTTTTCTTTCAGAATTTCCTCAACCGTTTCTACTATTTTGTCAGGAGAGAATCCGCATTCGGTATATAACTCCATTTGTTCGCCGTGCTCAATAAATTTATCAGGAATCCCTAATCGCATTACTTTGGCGCTGTAGTAATGGTCGGCCATAAATTCAAGTACCGCACTTCCCATGCCACCTATAATACAACCGTCTTCAACGGTAATTACTTTATCAAATTTTGTAAAAACGTCATGCAACAAGTCTTCATCAATAGGTTTCACAAAACGCATGTCGTAATGCGCCGGTTCAATGCCTTTTTCTATTAACTGTTCAAGAGCTTTGCTAACCAAATTACCCGGGTGACCAATAGATAAAATTGCCACTTCTTTTCCTTCTTTCACTTTTCGACCTTTACCAATTTCAATTTTGGCAAATGGTGTTTTCCAATTAACCATCACCCCATTTCCACGTGGGTAACGAATACTAAAAGGTCCTTTTACTTCATCGAGTTGAGCCGTGTACATTAAATTGCGCAACTCTTCTTCATTCATGGGTGCACTCACAACCATGTTGGGAATACATCTGAAAAAAGCCAAATCATAAGCCCCGTGATGGGTAGGACCATCAGCTCCGGCTAATCCGCCGCGATCTAAACAAAAAATAACTTTTAAATTTTGCAAAGCAACGTCGTGTAAAACCTGATCGTAGGCACGTTGCATAAAGGACGAATATATATTACAAAAAGGCACCAAACCTTGAGTGGCCATTCCGGCACTAAAAGTAACCGCATGCTGTTCGGCAATACCCACATCGAAAGCCCTGTCTGGCATGGCTTTCATCATGATGTTGAGTGAACAACCCGATGGCATTGCCGGCGTAATACCTGTGATTTTTAGATTTTTTTCGGCAAGCTCAACAATGGTATGGCCAAATACATCCTGATATTTTGGAGGTTGAGGTGTTTTAGGAATAACTTTTATAATCTCGCCGGTTTCTTTATTAAACAAACCCGGAGAGTGCCAAACCGTTTCATTGCCTTCTTCACTAAATTTATAACCCTTTCCTTTTTTAGTTAGGATGTGTAATAATTTTGGGCCGGGAATATCTTTTAAATCGGCCAATACTTTTGTAAGGCGCACCACATCGTGGCCATCAACCGGACCGAAGTAGCGGAATTTTAAAGATTCGAATAAATTACTTTGTTTTAATAAACTTGTTTTAACGGCGTTTTCAACTTTGCTTGCAATCTCTTGGGCGTTGGGACCAAATTTGCTGATCTTACCTAAAAGTTCCCAAACTTTATCTTTGGCTTTATTGTAAGTATGCGATGTGGTTATATCGGTTAAATATTCTTTTAAAGCACCAACATTGGGGTCGATGCTCATACAATTATCATTAAGCACAACCAGCAAGTTGGCATTTTCAACACCGGCATGGTTAAGGCCTTCAAAGGCTAGTCCTGCTGTCATAGCCCCATCACCAATAACTGCAATGTGTTGTTTGTTTTCAAGTTTATTGTATTTACTGGCAACGGCCATGCCTAAAGCCGCGCTAATAGAAGTAGAGGAGTGTCCAACCCCAAAGGTATCGTATTCGCTTTCACTTCTTTTCGGAAAACCACTCAATCCTTTGTATACACGATTGGTATGAAAATTATCGCGACGACCGGTTAGTATTTTATGTCCGTATGCCTGATGGCCTACATCCCAAACCAGTTGATCGTAAGGTGTATTAAAAATAAAATGCAAGGCAACGGTAAGTTCAACAACACCCAGCGAGGCACCAAAGTGCCCACCCTTCACCGAAACCAGATCAATGATGTATTGTCTTAATTCTGAACTTACCTGTTCCAACTGATCTTCACGAAGAAGTTTTAGATCGGCCGGAGAATTTATTTTGGCGAGCAAGTCGCCAGGAATAAAACCTGAACCCTTAACAATTTCCATTGATACAAAGATAAAATTATTTAAGTCACTAAATTCATTAAATAAACACAAGCAATGTTAGAATTTAGAGGCTTTTGAATAAATTAACGCTTCAAAGCCTTAAAAGTTTAGATTCCTTCCAATGCAAGCTTTATTTTTTCAATAGATAACCTTTTTCAACAATTACAGTTTGTTTTGTACTCTTTCCTAATTCAATGGTTTCGCTTATTTCGGTAAAGCCTTTCTTTTTAATTTGGATGGTAAAATTACCCCCTTGTAAAGTAAAAAAGTACTCACCGTTTTCATTGGTTAAGGTGTTTCCGACAGGTTGGTTTTGTTCATCTTTTAAAATCACTTCAACATCTTGAATCCCATATCCTTCAAAGCCATCGCGCACAGTTCCCTTTAAAATACTTAACCCATTGCTTGTTTGTTTTTTTCCGTCTTTTTCTAAAATAGCGTAATCCTGCAAATCAATTTTATAAATATCCGTTTCTCCCAAACCACCTTTGCGGTTACTTGAAATGTAGGCAAAACGAGCATCGGCGCTAACACTTAACTGTCCTTCATTTGCGGTGCTGTTGATGGGGTAACCCAGGTTGGATGGCGTAGTCCATTTACCATTCTCATAAACGGTTTTAAACACATCGTAGCCACCCATACTTTTTGCACCATTGCTGCAAAAGAATAGGGTTTTGCCGTCCGGCGCTAAATACATGCCGCCTTCGTCGTAAGTGGAATTAATTTCCGGACCAAGATTAAGGGGTTTACCCCAATCGGTTTTATTGAGTTTTTCCACCATCCAAATGTCGCTGCCGCCAAAACCACCTTCACGTTCGCTGGTAAAAAAGTACTTTTTTCCATCCGGTGATACACAAACGCCACCTTCCCAATAACTTGAGTTAATAGGTTTGCCAAGGGTTTCAGGATCTTTCCATTTTCCATTGCCGTATTTACTTACAAAAATGTTTCCACCACGTTTGGCTTTGTCTTTTAAGTCGTTGTAGTAAATAAAAATTTGTTTGCCATCGGGCGAAATACTGGTGCATGCATCATGTGCTTTGGTATTGATGGAATTACTAACCCCGGCAGCATTGGTGTATTTTTTTAGTGCCGTATCGTAGTAGGCAATAAAAATATTCTCAAAGTATTTCCCGTCACCTTCAACATCCACTTCCGAATTGGTGGTTTCTGGACGACGGGTGGTGAATACGAGTCTGCTGGCATCGGCCGTTACACAAGGGTTTTTATCGTCATACTTACTGTTAATTTCGGCGCCGAGATTTGTGACAATGACATTTATAGGATTTGCAATTTGTGATTTTGCGGTTTGGCACTGACTTAAAAACATGTCGGCGTCTTCGTTCGATTCTTTATCGCCAATGGCTGCATTTTTAAAAAGCGTGAATTCGGCAATGGCCGTATCAAAATTTTCTTCAATCTGATAAATTTTACCCAGCAGTAAGTGGGTTTCGGGTTTAATGCCCACATTAATTTCAAGTGCCTTAAGCAAACTTTCTTTTGCATTGTCATATTGTTTTAAACCAAAATAACTTTGGCCAACATAATATTTCACCGATGCGTCTTTGGGATTATTTTTTTCAACCTCACGAAAACCATTGAGGGCGGCTAAAAATTCACCACCATAAAGTTTTTGTTTTGATGTAAACATTTTGGCAGCATCACCGGTATTTGTAAAAACGTTGCCCTTTTTTTCTTTTTGTGAAAATCCAAAAAAGGAAATAAATATTAGAAGAATGGTTAATTTGTTCATACGCTTTGACGCTTAATTTGAACTAAAATACAGGTTATTTATTAGATGAGCCGGCATTGTGGAAAAAGTTTTTCTAACTTTTTAGTTCATAAATTTTTGCTGCAATACAGACCAAGCTCATTTTCCAAATTCAAAGTAAACATCCAGTACTTTTGGACCAATGTTAATTAGGTTGCACGGTATACTTTTTTTTATAAATTTGGTAAAAGCAAAACAAAAACTATGACAAAAACCTTACAAACCTATTTCCCTTTTAGTATTCTTTTAATGGTGTTTTTTTTAGCAGCTTGTATAAAAGACAAGGCTAAGCCTACACCTGAAATTGCTCCATTAACCGGCTGCGATACGGTTACGTTTTCAAAATACATAAAACCAATTGTGGATACTAAGTGCGCAATCTCGGGTTGCCATGTTGGAACTCCCGGGATTCCGGATTACAGGACCTATGCAGTATTTAAAGACAGGGCAGAGGCCGGCCGGGTGAAAATCAGAGCCATTGATGCGAATGCAACACCAATGCCCGCTGACACAAAGAACGCCTTAACTGATCAACAAAAACAATTAATAATTTGCTGGATAAGCAACGGTTACCGCGAATAATTAGTTTTTCTTACGCATACTAATCACCATTGGAACGCCACTAAAATCGTAGGCTTCACGAATTTTGTTTTCGAGAAAACGCTTGTACGCTTCGGTAACATACTGTGGCAAATTACAGTAAAACATAAACAAGGCTTCAGTTTTTAATTGTGTGATGTATTTTATTTTTACGTATTTGCCTTTAACCGCTTGTGGTGGTGAGCTTTCGATGAGTGGTAATAAATAATCATTTAACTGACGGGTAGGGATGTGACGTTTTTTATTTTCATAAACCGTCATGGCCAATTCAACCGCTTTCATAATACGTTGTTTGTCTTGTACCGACACGAATAAAATAGGTACATCTTTAAATGGTTTAATGCGCTCGCGGATGCGTTCTTCGTATTCTTTAGCCGTTTTGGTATTTTTTTCAACCAAATCCCACTTGTTCACTATAATAGCAACGCCTTTGCGGTTTCTTTCTATTAAACTTAAGATGCTTAAATCTTGCGCTTCTAAACCTTGTTCCGCATCAATCATTAATAAACACACATCACTGCGCTCAATGGCATTAATACTGCGCATCACACTGTAAAATTCCAGATCCTCATGAACCTTGGCTTTACGTCTGATTCCGGCGGTGTCAATGAGCCAAAAATCGTGACCGAATTTTGAATAACGGGTATTGATGGTGTCGCGGGTTGTGCCGGCCACAGCCGTAACAATGTTTCGCTCTTCGCCAAGTAAGGCATTGGTAAGGGATGATTTCCCAACATTCGGACGACCTACAATGGCAATACGAGGAATCTCAATTTCTTCCAGTCCTTTTTCGTCTTTAGGAAGTATTTCAACCAAAGCATCCAACATATCGCCGGTGCCAGAGCCGCTGATGGCAGAAATAGGAAATACATTACCTAATCCAAATTGATAAAACTCGGCTGAATAGGCCGCTTTTTCGTGACTATCTACTTTATTAGCCACTATAAGTGCCGGTTTTTTACTTTTACGAATAATGTTGGCAACCTCGGTATCAAACTGAGTAACGCCTTCTACTACATCCACAACAAACAAAAGGGCTGTACATTCGTCGATGGCAATTTTTACTTGTTTACGAATCTCTCCTTCAAAAATATCATCCGAGCCTTTAATGTAGCCTCCGGTATCAATTAAACTAAATTCAACCCCCTGCCATTCGGCTTTGCCATAGTGACGGTCACGGGTAACACCGGATACTTCATCAACAATGGCCTGACGGGTTTCGGTTAAACGATTAAACAAAGTTGATTTTCCAACATTCGGTCTTCCTACAATAGCTACTACATTTGGCATAAGACTGCAAAAGTACTAAAATAAGCCCGAACCACATATTGCAATTTTCTCGTATTTAATGTATATTTGGTTAATGCCAAGGAATCTTGTTCTCATATTATTCTTTTTTACCCAAATTTATCTTATTAGGGCGCAAAACGACTCCACTTCGCATATTGTCATTCCGCAGGTAAGTCCCGCTTTAAAATTTACCGAAAATCTTGGTCAATGGGATAATCACATTTTATTCAGAGCACAATTGGATGGTGGCGCCTTGTTTTTGGAAAAAGATGCCTTAACTTTTAATTTCTACGACAAGGTTAAATACCGTTCGGTGCACCATGGTGGTTTTTTAAAAAATCATTATTCCGATTTGGATATTAATAATCATGCGTATAAAGTTCATTTTGAAAATTGTAATCCGAATCCAATAACCGAAAAGTACCAGATGGGTGAAGATTATGAGAATTTTTACCTTGGTTCTGATCAAAAAAAATGGAAAGGCAATGTGCGAAACTACCATCAGGTATTTTTGCGGGATTTATATGCAGGTGTTGATTATGAGATGCTCACGGCGGTTAATGGTATAAAGTATAATTTTCATGTAAAGGCCGGAGCCAATGCGGCTCAAATAAAAATGCGCTATGAAGGCGTGGAGAATATAAAATTAAAAAATGGGGCGCTGCTCTTGAAGTTAGCGGTGAATGAAGTGCTTGAACAAAAACCCTATGCCTATCAACTCATTAATGGAAGAGTAAAGCAAGTACCTTGTTCTTATAAATTTAAAAATAAGATTTTGAGTTTTGATTTCCCGAATGGTTATGATACAAATTATGATTTGATTATTGACCCAATTTTAGTATTTGCTGCGCAGTCGGGTTCACTCGCCGATAACTTCGGGATGACCGCTACTTATGATACACAAGGAAATTTATATTCAGGTGGCACCGTTTTTAATAATGGTTATCCGGTAACACTTGGTGCCTTTTCGACTGGTTTTACGGGCTCAGTAGGACCGGGAGCCACCGATGTGGTCATTACAAAATATAATTCAAACGGAACGGCCTTACTTTATTCAACTTATATGGGTGGAAGTCAATCGGAAATTATTTCAAGTATGATTGTGGATGGTAATAACAATCTTTGTTTTTATGGCACCACCGGTTCAGCTAATTTTCCTATGACGACCACTTCTTACGATAATACTTTTAATGGTGGCGTTTATTTAAGTTTTGTTTATAATGGAACAACGTTTAATAATGGTACCGATATTTTTGTTGGGAAGTTAAGTGGTAATGGAAATTCATTACTAGGTTGTACATATCTTGGTGGCAGCGATAATGATGGGGTAAATCATGTTAACCACTTAAGTATTTTAAGTATCAGCCCAACGTTTACCTTATACGAATACGTTACCGATTCACTTCAACAAAATTACGGCGATCAGTACCGCGGTGAAATTCAAGTGGATATTTTGAATAATATTTACATTACCAGCAGCACGCGTTCGTCCAACTTCCCAATGGTGAATGCATATGACAACACGCTCGGTGGTAAGCAGGATGCTATTGTAGCTAAATTAAATACCAATTTGAGTCAGTTGTTATACAGTACGTATTTAGGTGGTACTTTAAACGAATGTGGAAATTCGCTTATAATAAATAATGCCTTTGAGGCTTATGTGACGGGCGGCACCTGTAGTTTTAATTTCCCAACAACATTAGGAGCAAACAGTATGAGTTATAATGGTGGAAAGGCAGATGGCTTTATCACCCACTTAAATGCCAGTGGAAACGGCATCATGCAATCGACTTTTATTGGCACTACAAGTTATGATCAGTCGTATTTTATACAAAGCGACAAATACAGTAATATTTATGTATACGGTCAATCGTTGGGTAATATGCCCATTGTGAACTCCGGAACCATAGTGCCCTATAGTAATCCGGGGCGACATCAATTCATTACACGCTACACCCCTAATTTAAGTGCTAAAAATTTGTCAACTGTTATCGGCAGCAGTCAAGGTGGACTCGATATATCTCCTTCGGCTTTTGCAGTAGATCGGTGTAATAACATTTATTTGTCGGGTTGGGGTGGAAACATTTTATTTGGTCCGGCTATGAGTGGGATGCCTTTGTTTCAGCCTACACAAGCCACCACCACGGGCTTTGATTTTTATTTCATGGGACTCGATTCAAACGCAGCCGGATTAAAATATGGGTCTTATTTTGGAGGTGCGCAAAGTCAGGAACATGTGGATGGTGGGACTTCTCGTTTTGATCCGGGTGGAAAAATTTATCAGTCGGTTTGCGCCGGTTGCGGAGGTAACAGTATTAGTGGGGCGCATCAGGATTTTCCTGTAACGCCGGGAGCTTGGCCGGGTACGCCTGGTACACCCAATCATAATACCAGTAATTTTAATTGCAATAATGGTGTCATTAAACTCGATTTTCAATTACAAATGGCGGTTTCAACCATCAATACAAATACCCTTGGCGGCTGTATGCCTGTAACCGTTAGTTTTACCAATGCAACACCACCACCGGGTGCCGGCGCAACCTTTACTTGGGATTTAGGGAATGGAAATACCACCAGTACCAATATGAATCCTTCGGTAACGTATACTGCTGCCGGTGTGTATACCATTTCATTAACGGTTGAAGATAATCTTACCTGCAATAAACGCGACAAATCAATTACTTATGTAACCGTGTATCCGAAGCCGGTAGCCAATTTTACACTCAGTGGTGGCATTTGTTCGAATACGATTAATGTTGTAAATAGCAGTACCGGTAATTTTGGAAGCAATGCCTTTGCTTGGAATTTCGGGGATGGTTCGGCCGTTAATACACAAAGCGCACCGGCCTATACCTATGTCACGAATGGCACTTACAATGTGACTTTTACACTTACCGATCTAAATGGTTGTAAAGATATTGTGACCAATACACTCAGCATTTTTGATTTTAGTCCGGGTGCCGTATCATCGGCCAGCATGTGTTTGGGTTCGCTTGCCACACTCACAGCCAGTGGAGGAACCAGTTATACCTGGACACCTGCAGGGTCATTAAGTAATAGTTTGATCGCCAACCCGATCGCTAATCCAAATGTGACGACAAGTTATTCGGTTACCATTGTAAATAACAGCATGGGTTATCCGTGTACAAAACAACTGAGCACCTTTGTGCAGGTGCACCCCAAACCTACGGCCAGCTTTACTTTGTTTTCATCACCTTGTTCTAATACGGTTGCTATATCAAACGGTTCTACAGGAAATTTTGGTTCAAACCCTTATAGCTGGAATTTTGGAGATGGGAATTTTTCAAGTGGCAGTGCACCGGCCTATACCTATCCAGGTAATGGGGTTTTTACTGTGAGCCTAACGGTAACGGATGTGAATGGTTGTAAAGATTATACTTCAACACCCATATCGATTTTCAATTTCACTCCCGGTGCGGTGAGCAGTTCGAGTTTGTGTTTTGGTGATGTTACAAAAATAAGTGCAATTGGTGGAACCGGTTATACCTGGACCCCCGGTGCATCCCTCGATAATACAGTGATTGCCGCTCCTTTTGCAAATCCAACCATCACCACGATTTACACGGTAAATATTGAGAATACCACGCCGGGTTATACCTGTGCAAAAACATTAACGACCGAAATCTTGGTGCGTCCAACACCTACAGCTAATTTTGCTTTTAATCTTAATCCATGTGGGGGAGGGGCTAACTTTAGTGATCAGTCGCAGGATGATGTGGTATCTTGGTTTTGGAAATTATCTCCTACTAAAACATCTACCGTTCAAAATCCATATTTCTTTTATAAGAACGGCGGAACATTTACCGTGAATTTATTTATCACGAATCGTTTTGGTTGTGTGCATCAAGTTCAAAAAGTACTGCAGGTAGATGAGCCACCGCAGGTTTCAGTAGGCAGTACAACGGCTATTTGTAAGGGTGATAAAGCACAGTTAAGTGCTGAAGGTGGGGTTAGTTATCAATGGAGCCCCGGTCAAACACTCGATTTTCCAAACATGTCAAACCCTATTGCGAGTCCCATTATTAATACCGAATATTCAGTTGTTATAACTACAACATACGTTGTAAACAATACACCTTGTAGTTTCTTATTAAATACCGAAGTGTTTGTTGATGTTTTATCTACACTGCCGGTGAGTGCCAATGCCAATCCAGTTGTGGTGGTGAGCGGTAATACGTCTACATTAAGCTATATAGGAGATCCCGGAGCATTGGTTCGCTGGCACCCAATTGGAAGTACCATTCCTGAGTTTGGATACACGGTATACGCTAAACCCGACCGACCAACCACTTATACCGCAGTTGCCAATAGGGGTGCCTGCAAAGAGGATGTGGTTGTGCATGTGGATGCCTATTCGGATGGTTGTGACTTGGGTGATCTTTTTATTCCAAACACCTTTACGCCTAACGGTGATGGTCAAAATGATGTATTATATGTGCGAGGAATTAAGGTGGAAGAAGTTTATTTTGCTATTTATAACCGTTGGGGGGAATTGATTTTCGAATCGAAAGATAAAAACAAGGGCTGGGACGGAACCTATAAGGGCAAGGCCGCTGATGCCGGCGTTTTTGGCTGGTATGTAAAAATAAAATGTTTTGTTGGTGGAGAAACCTTCAAAAAAGGAAACGTTACACTTGTGCGCTAATTCAAAAAATAATCTTCCAAATAGCTTTCGGGATAAAAAAAATTAGTAAATTTGCCATCCTTAAACGGTAGGTATAGCTCAGTTGGTTAGAGCATCGGTTTGTGGTACCGAGGGTCGTGGGTTCGAGCCCCATTACTTACCCAAGTAAATCAAAAAGCAACCCCGCGAAAGCGGGGTTTTTTATTTGTTTTATCGGAAGGGAATTTGTTTTCATCTTCATAGGGTGGATTCATGTAATTTGCCATCAGGTCGCTCCGATGGAGCTTGCATCTATTTGCTTTGTTTCATTACAATCAGTTTGCTCCTACGGAGCATGAACAGATTTAAAAAGATCAATTACCTTACTCAAGCATTTTTACGTTAACTACCAATTCACATTCACAAATTTGTGACTGATTCTGAAATCGAATATTAAAATTTTCAGATACAATATTTATAAAAAACAAAACCCGCTTTTTTGGAGCGGGTTTTGTTAAGATTATTTTTTCTTAGCGACTTTTTTTATGGCCGGTTTTTTACTGGCGGCCTTTTTTACTACCGCTTTTTTTACTGTGACTAGTTTTTTAACGACGGCTGTTTTTTTAACCGCGGCTTTCTTGGCCGGGGCTTTAGCACCAGTCGATTTTTTAGCAGCGCCTTTTTTACCTTTTTCAAAAGCATTTGGAACCTGATCAACAATCATTTTCTTTACTTCTTCCAAAGATAATGCACTCAATTCTTCGGGTGTGTATTTATCACCCTTTTCGCTTTTGGTTAATTTCAACATCAGTTTTCCAAAACGAACAAAAGGTCCCCAACGTCCGTTTTCAATCGCAATTTTTTCTGCATCCCATTGTTGAATATAACGGTTCGATTCTTTTTCTAATTTTTTTCCTACTAACTCATCAATATCCGATTGTGATAAAGCATCAAAATTATAAGCTTTTGGTACATTAATGTATAAATCGCCGTGTTTAATAAAAGGTCCGAATCGTCCTTTACCTTTGGTAACCGGCTTTCCATGTGAATGAGCAATGGGAGCATCGGCCATTTCTTTTTCACCAATGAGTGCAATGGCACGATCCATATCTACTTTTAAAGGATCTTCGCTGCGTGGTATTGAAATGTATTGTTCACCCCATTTTACGTATGGGCCAAAACGTCCCACACCAATGATGACTTCTTTATCTTTGTAGGAACCTAAATTCATGGGTAATTTAAACAAGTCCAATGCATCGGCCAGGGTAATGGTTTCAATACTTTGTTCTTTTCTTAAACTCGCAAAGGTGGCTTTTTCACCGGTTTCTTCATTGGTTTCGCCAATTTGAGCCAATGGACCAAAACGACCAATTCTAACGATTACCGGCTTGCCGCTTTTTGGATCTTTTCCTAATGCTCTTTCTCCGCTGGCACGTTCGCTGTTCTCGGTAGTTTTTTCAACAGTTTTATGGAAAGGGACATAAAATTCTTTCAACATATCCGTCCAAATCATTTTACCTTCGGCTATCTCGTCAAACTCTTCTTCCACACGGGCCGTAAAGTTAAAATCAAGAATTTCAGGAAAGTACTGAATTAAAAAATCAGTCACTACCATTCCAATATCGGTAGGAAATAATTTTGATTTTTCGGCACCGGTATTTTCTGTTTTTATGTCTTTGCTAATTTTTGTTCCTTCAAAACTGAGGAGGGTATAGTTACGCGGAGCACCTTCTCTGTCGGTTTTTTCAACGTAATTACGTTTTTGAACGGTACTGATGGTTGGGGCGTAGGTACTCGGACGACCAATGCCTAATTCTTCTAATTTTTTTACCAAACTCGCCTCTGTATAACGGGCGGGGTGATGGGTAAAACGTTCGGTAGCAGTAATTTCACGCAATTTTAGTTTATCGCCTTCTTTCATAGGAGGTAACATGGATGTGTTTTCTTCACTTTCTTCCTCATCTTCATCCTTGCTTTCCATATACACTTTTAAGAAACCATCAAACTTGAGTACTTCACCCTGCGCAACAAATTGTTCCGAAGTTGTACTGATGCCAACTTTTGCAGTTGTTTTTTCAAGTTCCGCATCCGCCATTTGACTAGCAATGGTGCGTTTCCAAATGAGGTCGTATAAACGTTGTTCATTGCGTTCGCCATCAATTTCTCCTACCGAAATATAAGTCGGACGGATGGCCTCGTGGGCTTCTTGCGCGCCTTTACTTTTGGTTTTAAACTGACGGGGGTTATGGTATTTTGCACCATAATCTTTTGTAATGGCCTCCTTGGCTTGGTTCATAGCCGTTTCGGAGAGATTCACCGAATCGGTACGCATATAGGTGATTTTACCGGCTTCGTATAAACGTTGCGCCACCACCATGGTTTGCGATACACTAAAACCTAACTTACGCGAGGCTTCCTGCTGCAATGTTGAAGTGGTAAATGGTGCAGATGGCGTGCGTTTGGCCGGTTTTGTTTCAATGCTGTTAATCGTGTATAAAGCTCCTTTGCATTTTTCTAAAAATGCTGTGGCTTCGGCTTCAGTTTTAAAACGGTTTTCTAATTCAGCTTTTAATATGGCTTTTTCGCCTACTAAAAATAAGGCTGCAACTTTAAAAGCAGAGGTAGATTTAAACCTCTGAATTTCACGTTCACGTTCTACGATTAATCGAACAGCAACTGATTGCACACGTCCTGCCGATAAACTCGGACGGATCTTGCGCCATAAAATGGGTGATAATTCAAAACCAACTAAACGGTCGAGAATACGACGGGCTTGTTGGGCGTTTACTAAATTAATATCTATTTCACGCGGATTTGCAATGGCCGCTTGAATAGCGGGTTTCGTGATTTCATGAAAAACAATGCGTTTGGTTTTGTTTTTTTCGAGGCCTAATGTCTCAAATAAATGCCAGCTGATAGCTTCCCCTTCACGGTCCTCATCGGATGCGAGCCATACCATGTCGGCTGTTTTGCTTAATCGTTTGAGTTCAGCAATAACCTTTTCTTTTTCGGGTTGAACCTCGTAAGTAGGGGTAAAATTCTTCTCTACATCAATGCCATAGCCTTTTTTTACCAGGTCGCGCACATGCCCGAAACTCGAGCGTACGGTATAATCTTTCCCTAAAAACCCTTCAATTGTCTTGGCTTTGGCCGGGGATTCCACAATAACTAAATTCTTACTCATACCTTATATATATGTTCAATTTTATGTTGGATAGAAAAATGCGTCTTCGCTAAATTTTCGCAAAGAAAAAAAATTATTTAGTCAATTTCCAAAAAATTGAATTTATTAAATAACAATTTGCGGTAAATTACGCTTAAAAAAGTTAAAAATATGTCAATTTGTCATAAATTCACTATTTTCGCATCCACAAAATGAATTCAGGAAACAAAATTATAGACGAAACAATTCAGGGTCAGAGTTTAATGCTCAATCCTAAAAATCCAAACGGAAAAAAGCTCTTTTTAGAAAGTTATGGTTGCCAAATGAATTTTGCTGATAGCGAAATTGTGGCTTCTATTCTGCAAGATCAGGGATTTAGTACCACACAGAATTTTGAAGAGGCCGATGTGATCTTTTTAAATACCTGCTCCATTCGCGAGAACGCCGAATCGCGGGTACGCAACCGTTTAAACGATTTTAAACGGGTGAAGAAAAAAAACCCGAAAGTATTGGTTGGGGTGTTAGGCTGTATGGCCGAACGCTTAAAATCACAATTTTTAGAGCAGGAAAAACTGGTCGACATAGTGGTTGGTCCTGATGCCTACCGCGATTTACCCGGATTAATTGATGAAGCCGAAGAAGGCCAGAAGGCCATTAATGTTATTTTAAGTAAGGAAGAAACTTATGCCGATGTTACTCCGGTAAGATTGGGTAGTAATGGTGTGAATGCATACATCAGTATTATGCGCGGTTGCGATAACATGTGTAGTTTTTGCGTGGTACCATTTACCCGTGGACGTGAACGCAGTCGCGAACCCATGAGCATTGTGGCTGAAGCCAGAGATTTGTATGAACGCGGTTATCGTGAAGTGACTTTATTGGGACAAAATGTAGACAGTTATTTGTGGACCGGTGGGGGATTAAAAAAAGAAAACTTAACACCTGAACAAAAAGAAGAAGCGGTGAGTTTTGCTAAACTGCTCGAAATGGTGGCTTTGGTGGATCCCAAATTGCGCGTGCGTTATTCTACCTCGCATCCAAAAGATATGACCGATGATGTGTTGGAGATGGTGGCGAAGCATCATAATATTTGTAATTACATTCATTTGCCGGTACAAAGTGGAAGTTCACGCATGCTTGACATGATGAATCGTGGTTATACCCGTGAGTGGTATTTAGACCGTATGGCAGCTATTGAACGCATCATTCCGGGTTGCGGAATTAGTACCGATATTATTACAGGATTTTGTTCAGAGACAGAAGAAGATCATGAGGAAACAGTTTCCCTAATGAAACACATTCAGTTTGATTATGCTTATATGTTTTCGTATAGCGAACGTCCTAAGACCCTTGCTGAACGTAAGTTTAAAGACGATGTGCCGGAAGCGGTAAAAAGCCGTCGATTGGCCGAAATTGTAGAATTACAAAGACAAAATTCAGGCATTAAAACAGCACTGGGAGTTGGTAAGGTGCATGAAGTATTGATAGAAGGTTTTTCAAAAAAATCGGAAGAGATGCTGATGGGAAGAAATCCGCAAAATACCGTAGTTGTATTTCCAAAAGGCGATCATAAAAAGGGAGATTATGTAAATGTGTTGGTGACTCGGTGCACTACCAGCACTTTGATAGGTGAAGTTGTGGAATAAAAGACAAGAGACAAGAACCAAGAGACAAGAAGTTAGAGACAAGAAACAAGAAGCAAGAACCAAGAGACAAGAAGCAAGAACCAAGAGACAAGAAGCAAGAGACAAGAATCAAGAAGATAAAAAATGGCGCACAATTTTTTGAATTTATTAATTTGGAAAAAGTCGATGGATTTAACTGATTTAGTATTTCAATACATAAAAGGCTTGCCTGTAACTGAAAAATATAATTTAATTGATCAAATGAATAGAAGTTCATGTTCCATTCCAACTAATATTGCTGAAGGTTCAGGGAAAAGGACTAAAAAGCATTTTGAAGAGTTTTTAGCTACTGCATTATCTTCGGCATTTGAATTACAGACTCAGTTGCTTTTTTGTGAACGAAGGAAATATGGCGTGAAAACAGAATTAGACCAATGTTTGTCGCTAACTCAAGAAGTACAAAAAATGATTTTTTCTTTTAAAGAAAATTTAAATAAATGATGAAAGGAATTTGATTACGTAATCTGTTTTTTGACTCTTGACTCTTGATTCTTGAATCTGAGGATAGTCTAAATGAAACAGGGTGATTTCAAGCTCTCAAAAGGCATAAGTAATGAATACACAAGATCTAAAACAAAAATTCGGAATCATTGGTAACAACGTGTTGCTTGAACGTTCTGTGGATATAGCGCGCCAGGTGGCACCTACCGATCTGAATGTGGTGATAAACGGTGAAAGTGGAACGGGTAAAGAGGTTTTTCCTCAGATCATTCATCAAAACTCGGCACGCAAACATGGTCCATATATAGCTGTTAACTGCGGAGCAATTCCTGAAGGAACTATTGATTCTGAATTATTCGGACATGAAAAAGGATCATTTACAGGTGCTACCGAATCGCGTAAAGGTTATTTTGAAGTAGCCAATGGTGGTACTATTTTTTTGGATGAAGTGGGGGAGTTGCCCTTAGCCACACAGGCCCGCTTATTAAGGGTGTTGGAAAGTGGTGAGTATATTAAAGTGGGAAGCAGTAAAGTATTAAAGACTGATGTGCGCGTAGTTGCCGCTACCAATATTAATTTTTACCAAGCACTCGAAAAGGGAAAATTCAGAGCCGATTTATATTACCGTTTAAATACCGTACCGATTTATTTACCGCCACTTCGCGAACGTAAAGAAGACATTCATTTGTTATTTAGAAAATTTGCGAATGATTTTGCAGCCAAGTACCGCATGCCGGTAATTCGTTTAACAGGTGATGCAGAGCAGGTTTTGGTGAATTATTACTGGCCTGGAAATATCCGTCAGTTAAAAAATATAGCCGAACAAATTTCCATTATTGAAAAAGTACGTGAAATAAATGCCGAATCTTTATTAAAGTATTTGCCGCAATACAATTCAAACAATGTGCCTTCGGTGCTTGCAACCAATACATTTAATCACAGCAACGGCTTTGAGCCGAACGATCGTGAAATTATTTTTAAAGTTCTGCGCGATACGAGAGCTGAGGTGAGTGATCTCAAAAAAGTAGTATACGAATTGGTAACTGCTACGTCAGGTAAATTAAATACTCTCAGTAATGAAAGTGTTCAGATTATTAATCGTAATTACAATGATGGTAATGAACTGATGAATGGTTCGGGTGGTTTTAAAATGCATAATCCGATCATTCAAAACACTAATCAGTCACCACAAGTTATAGAGGTGGAAGAAACCTTATCTTTACAGGATAAGGAAATTGATATGATAAAAAAGGCTTTACGTAAACACAAAGGTAAACGCAAAAATGCGGCTAAAGAGCTTGGCATTAGCGAAAGAACCTTGTACCGTAAAATTAACGAATACACCATTGAAGAATAAATGAAGCGTTTTTTTGTATTGATAGTATTTTCTTTATTGGTGAACATGGCTTGTAAACCTCATGTCTCGCTTAGTGGCGCCACTATCCCCATGGAAGCCAAAACAATCTCTGTTGGTTTTTTTACCAATAATACCAGTTTAGGTGCACCCAGTTTATCACAACGTTTTACCGAAAAGTTAAGAGATATGGTTTCGCAACAAACCAGTCTGGCTTTAATGAAAGCGAACGGTGATCTTAAATTTGAGGGTTATATTTCCGATTATCAAGTAACTGCCGTGGCGGTTAGTAATGATGCGGCTACAGCCAATCGCTTAACCATTACCGTAAAAGTGAAATATGTAAATAAGTTTGATGTCACGAAAAATTTCGAGCAGGACTTCACCCGTTTTGCCGATTTTAAAAGCACTGAAAATATTTCAACCAAAGAACCTGAATTGGTTCAGGAAATTTTCAGACAATTAACCGAAGATATTTTTAACAGAGCCTTTAACAACTGGTAAAATGCAGGCAGCCGATTTGAAACGATACATCGAAAACCCCGACTTGCTTGATAAAAGCAGTGTTGCGCAATTGCAGCAATTGGTGCAGGATTTTCCTTATTTCCAGTCGGCACACCTGTTATTGAGCATGGCTTCTAAAAAATGGGATGCCAGTATTTATCAGCAGAGTTTGAAAAAAACAGCCATTCTTGTTCCAAACCGTTCGCATTTATTTGAACTTATTCATCGCATTGAAAATGGGATGGAGCTTCCAATACAGCCGGATAAAAAAGAAGAGAGCATTGTTGTTGAGAAAAATGAGACAGAAGATACGACCCAACACGAATTAAACATTTTAAAAGCTGCCGAAATTTCTACTGCATCTGTTGTGATGGCTGAGCCTGAGCCAATAGAAGAAATTCAAAAAGTAAAATTGAGTCCCGAAGAGGTACTTGAAAAAGAAATTGGTTCACAGGTGGTGAGTTCGTTTGTGGAGAAGGAGATTCTTAAAACCAATGAGATTCATTATCCTAAATTAGAAAAACAAGATGCCGGTGATTTTGTGGAGTGGTTGCAGTTGTTGAAGAAAAATAACGGACAAAGTTACGAGCAAATTGAAGAGCAGGTAAGCAGCGAAAAAACGAAAAATAAGCTGGCCAAACAGAATCGTGAAAAACCTGATACAGCGGAGGGTGAAAAATTGACTTCGCGAAAAGAAAAGAACAAGGCTATTATAGATCGGATTATTGATACCAATCCCGGATTAATTCGTAATAAAGAAGAGCTGAAATTTTTTGCACCCGACCATAAGGCCAAAGAGAGTTTATTGGAAAATGAGCACCTCGTAACCGAGACTTTAGCCCGCATTTATGCTTTGCAAGGCAATGTAAATAAGGCAGTTAGGGCTTATGAAATATTAAGTTTGAAATTTCCGCAAAAAAGTGCTTACTTTGCAACCCTGATTCAAAAATTAAAACATAACCAATAAAAATAAAACAATGATTCTTTCTATTTTAACTATTATCGTATGTATACTTCTGGTACTTGTCATTCTAGTACAAAACTCTAAAGGTGGTGGTATTCAAAGTCAATTTGGCGCAGCAACTCAAATTATGGGTGTAAAACGCGGTACCGAATTTATTGAAAAAGCAACTTGGGGATTAGCCATTGGTTTAATTGTATTAAGTGTGTTAATGACTCCAAAAGCTGCAGGTACTGCAGTATCTGATGAAGATAGCGGATCGGTTGCAAAACGTAAAGCTCAAACTGCAGTTGCTGTGCCGGCTGCTCAACAACCGCAACAACAACAAGCACCTGCTCAACCGCAAGCACCTGCGCAACAAGCACCCGGACAAAATCCATAATTTATTAAACTTATTATAAAGAAAACCATCCCTACTTGGATGGTTTTTTTGTTTTTATACCTTTGCTCAAATATTAATTATGCAAGTTTTTAAGTTTGGTGGTGCCTCTGTAAAAGATGTTGCATCACTTCGAAATGTTTCGCTCGTTTTAAGCCAATATGCCAAAGAGCCAACCATTGTGGTGGTGTCGGCTATGGGTAAGATTACCAATAAACTCGAAGCTTTGGTGAACGCTTATTTTTATAAAGAAGGTGACGTTATTGGTGTTTTACAAGAAATTAAAGACTTCCATACCTCCATACTAGATGGTTTATTCAGCTCTAAAACTGCCGCGATTTATGATGAGATAGAAAATGTGTTTGTTGAATTACTTTGGGCTTTAGAGGACGAACCAAGTTTTTCTTATGATTACCATTACGATCAAATCGTTTCTCAAGGCGAAGTGCTTTCCACTAAAATAGTTTCGGCTTTTTTAAAAGAAAAAGATTTTCCGAATAAATGGCTCGATGCGCGTGATGTCATTCAAACCGATAATAGTTACCGCGAAGGAAGGGTAAATTACGAATTAAGTCAAAAATTAACCGAATCTACCTTACTGCCATTGTTGAAACAATACCCCTTAGTGATTACACAGGGTTTTATAGGTGGTACATCCGAAAATTTCACCACAACCCTTGGTCGCGAAGGAAGTGATTATACAGCAGCTCTATTAGCTTATTTCTGCAATGCCAACAAGGTAGTTATCTGGAAAGATGTGCCGGGTGTTTTAAACGCGGATCCTAAGTATTTTAAGAATACTAAAAAGATTGCTGAATTGAGTTATCACGACGCTATAGAGCTTACTTATTTTGGAGTGTCGGTAATACATCCAAAAACCATTAAACCGATTCAGAATAAAAATATACCGCTTTACGTAAAGTCTTTTATTAAACCTGAAGAGCCCGGAACACTCATTAAAGACGGTGATAAAAGAAATACCATTCCCAGTTATATTTTTAAAACCGATCAGATCCTTTTATCCATACAACCAAAAGATTTTAGTTTTATAGCCGAAGATAACCTGAGTGCCATTTTCAATTTATTTTCCAAATACCAGGTGAAAGTAAATATGATGCAGAACTCGGCGATTAGTTTTAGTGTTTGCACCGATTACGATAAACATAAAGTTGATCCTTTGATCGAAGAATTGCAGGGTCAGTTTAAAGTGCTTTATAATACCGGGGTACAACTGATGACCATTCGTAATTACGATCAGGATACGGTAACAAAATTAAGCGCCGATAAAATTGTACTCATCGAACAGAGAAGCCGACAGACCATGCAAATGGTGATGAAAGAGGAGTGAGAACCAAGAACCAAGAGCTAAGAACCAAGAGCCAAGAACCAAGAGCCAAGAACCAAGAGCTAAGAACCAAGTATTAAACACTAAACACTAATAACTTTTATCGTTTAGAGTATTGGGCTTCGTAATAATTGGCGTAGTTGCCTGAAGTCACATTATCCAACCATTGTTCGTTGTGTAAATACCAATCTACGGTATGGTCTAAGCCCTGCTCAAAGGTTACCGAAGGTACCCAACCTAAATCGTTTTTTAATTTGGTGGCGTCAATGGCATAACGCAAATCGTGACCGGCACGGTCTTTTACAAAGGTGATGAGTTTTTCGTTGGTGCCTTCGGGACGATTTAATTTTTTGTCCATCACGCGACATAACAAACGAATCACATCAATGTTGGTCCACTCATTATGGCCGCCAATGTTATAGGTGCTTCCTAACGCTGCTTTGTGAAAAATGGTATCAATGGCAGTGGCATGATCTTCTACAAAAAGCCAGTCACGCACGTTTTCGCCTTTACCATATATTGGTAGGGGACGGCTGTGTTTAATGTTATTGATACAAAGCGGAATTAATTTTTCGGGAAAATGATTTGGTCCGTAATTGTTACTGCAATTTGAAATAACCACCGGTAAACCGTAAGTGTCAAAATAAGCACGCACAAAGTGATCGCTGCTGGCTTTGGAAGCCGAGTAGGGACTATGCGGATCGTAAGAAGTTTCTTCGGTGAACATTCCGGTATCGCCTAATGCTCCGTATACTTCGTCGGTACTTACATGATAAAATTTTTGAAAAGAAGCCGGATCTTTTTTGTATAATTCTTTAGCCGCGTTTAAGAGGTTAACGGTGCCAATAACGTTGGTCATCAGAAACTCCAGTGGATTGGTGATGCTGCGATCAACGTGACTTTCGGCAGCCAGATGCACAACGGCATTATAATTTTCTTTGTTGAATAAATCAGAAATAAAGGCGGCATCTACAATATCCCCTTTAATGAAGCGGTAGTTTGGTTTGGCTTCAATATCGCTTAAGTTGGCTAAATTACCAGCATAGGTTAATTTATCGAGGTTATGAATGGTGTAGTTAGGGTAGTTGTTTACAAACAGGCGCACAACGTGTGAGCCAATAAATCCTGCGCCTCCGGTAATGAGTATTTTCATGTGATTGCCTTTATGGTAAAATTTTGGTAAATTTATTACAAAATTCCGACCAATGAGGAAAATTTTACTCTTTTACAGCCTGTATTGTCTTATTGGTGCTATAAATTCACAAAATTTAAATATTGCGAGGCACATCGGAATTGACTTTGTGGGTAATATTTTGTCTATTAATTCAAAGTGTTATTATTGGGAAAGCGGAATTGACAATTGTTGTGGGTATCAATCAAGTGTTTACAGTATTGGGTACAATGGTGCAGTGCTTTGGAAAAAGAATTTTCAGGTGAATGGCAGAAATACAGTTAAAAAGTTAATTAGCACTCCAGATCAATGCCTGGCACTTCTATTTCATTCGGAAGGATGTGATACCGGTCCGGTTATTTATTACCTGACGAAATTCGACACCTTAGGAACTACCCTATTTCAAGATACTGTGGCTGGAATGCAGGATTTAGTTTGTGTTTCGGATAGTTCTTTTTATGGTATCGGTTATACAGATCTGTATCATTAGTCGAAAACCGGACAGTTATTATCACAACAAAGTGCGAGTATGATCAGTCTTAGTTTTATTGATGAACTTCCAAACGGACATTTACTGATTAGTGGAACAATGAACAACCAGTTAACTAATGTTGAAATAACAACAAGCGGAGTGCTTGTTAATCAGCAGGCCTGTGTGTACCCAATACGTAAAATTCTACCAACTGTCGGGAGTGTTTTTATTGCTAAGAACGCTCAAGGGCAACTCGAAAGTTACACTTCAAATTTGAGTTTAATTACTAATTCAGGATTTACAGTGAGTGATTATGACCTACGAAACGATTCCATATTTACAGTAGGAAATTCGGTTAGTCCGGATAATTTATTTTATAAAATTTACGATCTTAATTTTAATTTATTGTATCAATCAAGTGTATCCTACAAAAACATTAGTCCTTCAGGCATTGTTTTGGATAATAAAAACAAATTAAACGTAATAACCAGAGGTTGGAGTACACCCAATCCTGAGATGTCTTTTACAGGATATTATCAATTTCCTGTTTCCGGTGGCTTTCAATCGAAGTCAGACATTGGTATAATTAACTCGAGTGTTTTAAGTACCACCTATTCGTCGTTTTATAACAATCAGTATGGCGGCACAATAAATATGAATGTGACCGTAAAAAATTTCGGAACCGATACCATTCATAATTTTTATTTAAATTATTATTCAAAATTCATGTGGTGTTATTCCCTTTTTCATAAAAGGTATACCACTCAAATATTACCCGGGGCTACTGTGCAAGTGAATACAGGTGATTTTGAACTCAACACTGGTTTTAATCCAACTCCAAATCTAACAAGCATTCCAAATGAAAGCAATGACATTGAAATTGCCAATGATGCAAGATGTGATACTGTTGTTTATTTATTGACGGGCATTAACGAAATGACTCTCGAGACAAGCGTAAAGATCTTCCCCAACCCTTTTAATGAGCAGGTTCAGATCCGGTCTCAGTTAAAGATAAAAAAACTGAGTTTAACCAATGCACTGGGGCAAGTCATGTTTGAGAAACTTGTGAATGAAACAGACTTTGATCTTAATAGTTCAGCCTGGTTGAATGGCTTGTATTTTTTACATCTTGAAACAGAAAGTGGGGTTATAACAAAAAAGCTGCTTAAAAATTAAGCAGCTTTAGTTTTATCAGTTATCTAAAATCTTTAAAGACTCCAATAGGTAAGTCCTTTTATTTTGCTTTTGTAAAGGCCTTTTACATCAACCAGAATCCCTTTGTTGGATAAAATAGATTTAAAGAATTTTTCGTCCAATGATTTGTATACTTTGTGGTTAACAGCAACGATTACGCCATCATAACCTTTGGCTAATTTGTTTAAACCAAAGCCATATTCGTGTTTTAATTCGTCACTGTCGGCATGCGGATCAACGATCTCTACCTTTACACCAAACGATTTTAATTCCTTAACAATATCAGCCACTTTGCTATTACGAATGTCGCTTACATCTTCTTTAAAGGTAGCGCCCATTACCAGTACTTTTGATTTGGAAATGTTTTTTCCGGCAGCAATAATTTTTTTAACGCAGGTCTTGGCCACGTAAAAACCCATGCTGTCGTTCACATAACGTCCGCTGTTGATCACACGGGCATGGTAACCCAGCGATTCGGCTTTGTGTGTTAAATAATAAGGGTCAACACCAATACAATGTCCGCCTACTAAACCCGGTGAGAATTTTAAGAAATTCCATTTTGTTCCTGCAGCTGCTAAAACATCGTAGGTATTGATGTTCATTTTATTAAAGATGATCGATAATTCGTTCATCAAAGCAATGTTCACATCGCGTTGGGTGTTCTCAATAATTTTAGCGGCTTCGGCAACTTTAATGCTGGAAGCACGGTGGGTACCCGGTTCTACAATAATCTCGTAGGTTTTGGCAATGTTTTCCAAACTCTCGGCATCGCAACCACTTACAATTTTTAAAATCTTGGTTATGGTATGTTCTTTATCACCCGGATTGATGCGCTCAGGTGAATAACCCACTTTAAAGTCTTTAATGAATTTTAATCCGGAGTGTTGTTCTAATACCGGAATACAATCTTCTTCGGTACAACCCGGATAAACGGTTGATTCAAATACCACATAATCGCCTTTTTTCAAAACCTTACCAACGGTGCTTGATGCACCCAGTAAGGGTTTCAGGTCAGGTAAATTATGTTCGTCAATTGGAGTAGGCACGGCGACAATAAAAAAATTGGCTTTTTTAAGATCCTCTAATTTATGGGTGAAGCTAATGTCTGTATTAGCAAAATCTTTTTTTGTAAGTTCATTACTCGGGTCAATACCCTTTTTCATCATCTCGACCCTTTTGGCATTGATGTCAAAACCGATCACTTTTACTTTGCGGGCAAAAGCCAGTGCAATGGGTAATCCTACATAACCCAGACCAATAACGGCTACGGTGGCTTCTTTTTTTACTAGTTTGTTGTAAATGCTCATAATTTTTTTAACTAATTATTTTTTAATAACAGAGGCCGGTCTTAAGGCATAAATACGTTCAATGATATCTACTACTTTTAATCCTTCTAAAGCATTGGTTGAAATTTTATTGGTACCCTGTAAGGTGTTCACAACGTTTTCGATCACGCTGTGGTGATTGTTGGCTGAACCTTTGTAAGCGCCGTAATCGTTGGCCGGATTGGTTTCACCCAATTCGGGCATTTTATAATCTTTAATGTTGCATACTTCAATCTGATCCATGTATTGTCCGCCAACCTTTACACTGCCTTTGCTTCCAACAATGGTTAAAGAAGATTCAAGATTTTTATCCCACACAGCAGTGGAGTAATTGATACAGCCCATGCCGCCGTTCACAAAATCAAAACTCACAAATCCACTGTCTTCAAAGGCGGTTGTATTGTGATGATTAAAATCGGCGAACTTAGCTTGAATGTTAGTGATGTCGCCAAAAATCCAGTACATGATGTCGATCCAGTGACTGAATTGTGTGAATAAAGTTCCGCCATCTAGGTCCTGTGTGCCTTTCCAGCCACCGGTTTTGTAATAACGTTCGTCGCGGTTCCAGTAGCAGTTTAATTGAACCATGTAAATATCACCTAAGGTTTTATTTTCAACAATTTCTTTTAACCAAACGCTGGGGGGTGAATAGCGGTTTTGCATCACACAAAAAACAGTTTTATGATGGTGCAGAGCCGAGTAAATAATTTTCTCGCAATCGGCTTTACTTAAAGCCATGGGTTTTTCAACCACCACATGTTTGTTGTAGTCGAGAGATTTTAAAGCATGTTCGGCGTGCAAACCATTAGGTGTGCACACATTAATTACATCAATTTCAGGATGTGTTTTTAAAAGTTCGTCAATATGTGTATAATAATTTTCACTTATATTTTCGATGCCTAGTTTTTCTTTAGAAAGCGGATCACACACGGCTATTAGTTCGCAGTTAGGGTTACGACGTACCATTTCGGCATGTCGTTTGCCAATGTGACCCTGACCAATGACAGCGAATTTTATTTTATTTTTTTCTTCCATTTTTAAAACCATTCTTTTTAATCTGACATCACCAATTGAATTACGTAAATCTAACTGATGCGTGATACCTGATTATTTTCGAGTTTATATTTTTGTCCGCTTTCTTTGCAAAGGGCCAAGCCTTCTTTATTAAATTCGAGTTTGTGTCCGAATTCACTCATCCAGGCTATTTGTCGCGACGGATTTCCAACCACCAAAGCATAATCGGGAACTGTTTTGGTAACTACAGCACCCGCACCAATAAAGGCAAATTTGCCAATATCATGTCCGCATACAATAGTAGCATTAGCTCCTATGCTGGCGCCTTTTCCAACGCGAGTTTTGGCATATTCACCGCGACGATTGACTGCTGACCGAGGATTGGTAACATTGGTGAAAACCATGGATGGTCCTAAAAATACATCATCTTCGCAGGTAACACCTGTGTAAATGGAAACATTGTTCTGCACTTTTACATTCTCACCTAAAACCACTTCAGGCGAAATGACCACGTTTTGACCCAGGTTGCAGTTTTTGCCCAATTTACAATTTGGCATAATGTGCGAAAAGTGCCAGATCTTGGTACCTTCTCCTATTTCACAACCTTCGTCGATAATGGCGCTGGGATGTGCAAAAAAGTGATTTGTTTCCATAAATTTAGAGGCAACAAAAGTAACAAAATTGGCCTGATGAGAAAATATAATTTCTGTTTAATTTGGGCAGTAAAAACCAAAGCAAAGAGCAATATTTTGATATATTTGTGAACGAAAAATTATCATGAATTTCAACTATAAGAACTACCTCCCGCATGCCGCAGCCATTGTGGTTTTCGCCATCATCACCCTTTTTTATTTTAAACCCCTCTTAAGCGGTAAAGTATTGAGGCAGGATGATATTGCCCGTCACAAAGGTATGAGCAAGGAAATTGCCGATTACCGTGCAGCCCATAATGAAGAGGAGCCACTTTGGACCAACTCCATGTTTGGCGGGATGCCGGCTTATCAAATTTCAACCAAATACCCGGGTAACTGGATCAATTCGCTGGACCGTGTTTTTAAATTGTATCTGCCACATCCGGGCGCTTATTTGTTTTTATATTGTTTAGGCTTTTTTATTTTATTGCTCTGTCTCGATATAACTCCCTGGCTAGCTTTAGTAGGGGCTGTGGCATACGGACTCAGTTCGTATTTTCTCATTATTATTGAAGCCGGTCACAATTCAAAAGCCAATGCCTTAGGGTATTTACCGGCTTTATTGGGCGGTGTGATTTTAATCTTTAAAGGCAGGCACTGGCTTGGATTAGCAGTAGCAACCTTATTTACAGCCCTAGAGTTAAATGCCAATCACGTGCAGATTTCATACTACGGTTATATTTTAATCGGTTTTGTGATTGCTGGTTATTTTATTACGGCCATCAAACAAAAAGAACTCGCTAAATTTTTTAAAGGCCTGGTGTTTTTTATCCTAGCCTCCATAATAGGTTTGTTACCAAATGCGGGTAATCTTTCTACCACCAATGAATACGGGCAATACAGCACCCGTGGTAAAACCGAGCTCACTATAAAATCCAATCTTAAAAAGAACAAGGGTTTGGATGATCAGGCCGTGGCAGCCAGTTCTGAAATAGCTTCAGAACCTGAGAAAGAACAGTACGAAAAAAATACAACCACCGGTTTAGACGCGGATTATGCTACGCAATGGAGTTATGGTATTGGAGAAACCTTTACTTTTTTAATTCCCGATTTTAAAGGTGGAGCGAGTTCGGCTATTCGCAATGCTGACCCTAATTCTTTGAAAAAAGTTAATGCCGATTACCGCGATCAGGTAGCCGGTTCGAGCGCCTACTTTGGTGATCAACCATTCACATCAGGGCCAGTTTACATTGGAGCCATCATTATTTTTCTGGCTTTGTTGGGTATGTTTATTGTAAAAAATGCAATTAAATGGCCACTTTTCTTTGCTACAGTTTTAGCGGTGGCTTTAGCTTGGGGTAGTAATTTTATGCCTTTAACTGAATTTTTTATGCATCATGTGCCGGGTTACAATAAATTCAGAGCCGTTGCCATGATATTGGTTTTGGCTGAATTGACGCTCCCGCTTTTGGCTATACTGGCTATTGCAGAAATGTTGAAGGTAAAAAACTGGGAAGATAAAATCCATTTATCGGTCTTGAAAAAAGAGATTTCTTTAAAGCGTTTGGTTATTATGGTTGCCGCCGTAGTAGGTGGATTTTGTCTTCTAGGCTATTTAGCACCTGATTTTGTGAATAATTTTCAAGCATCCTTTGAAGAGGGAAGAATGATTAATGAAGCCGTAAGAGCGGGCAATGAAGAACAGCGGGTACGCCAAGCCGTTGGTGAGTTTATGCCGCAGTTGGAAATGGCCCGTAAAGCCATTTTTAAATCGGATGCCATGCGTTCGTTGATTTTTATTTTGCTGGCTTTGGGAACCTTGTTTCTTTATTTTACCAACAAAATAAAGAAGGAATTATTTTTCGCCTCGCTTGGATTATTTATTGCAATCGATCTTTGGACAGTAGATACCCGTTATCTGAACGCTCAATCCTTCATTACTAAAGAACAAAATGAACAACTAATTGCTACTAAAACGCCTGCCGATGAAGAAATCTTAAAAGATCCAACCCTCGACTACCGTGTGTTGAATTTGAGTGTGAATACGTTTAACGATGCGTCTACTTCTTTTTATCACAAGTCGGTTGGCGGATACCATGGCGCTAAACTTAAAAAATATCAGGAGTTGATTGATTTTGATATCTACAAGGAAATTGATTATTTCTATAAACATGCAGGCAAGGCTTTTGCCAGCGATAGCGCTACCAAAGATCTCATGGCGCGTTTAAATGTTATTAACATGTTGAATACCCGCTATTTTATTTTACCAGGTGGTGAAGGCAGGCCTGAAATGCCCTTATTGAATAAACAAGCCAATGGCAATGCCTGGTTCATTAAAACCTTGTTTCCTGTGCCTTCGGCCGATGATGAGATTTTAGCTCTGCGAAAAATCGACACAAAAACACAGGCTGTATGTCATGAGAAATTTGTGAAGGAATTTCATTTAAAAGATTCTTACAGTGGCGAAGGTAAAATTAAACTTAAATCGTATTTGCCAAACCAATTGGTTTATGAAAGTGACAGTCGTACTGACGAATTTGCGGTGTTTTCTGAAATCTATTATCCAAAAGGCTGGAATGCTTATGTGGACGGAAAAGTACTGCCTCATGTAGGCGTTAATTACGTATTAAGAGGCATGCTGGTACCTGCGGGTAAACATGAAATAGTATTTAAATTTGAACCTGAAACCTACAAACGGGGCAATGCCATTGCTTTGCTTGGCTCCATCCTGTTAATTCTAACAGTGGGTGCCGGTCTTTATATGCACAAAAGGAACAATGTTATTGTTAGTTAATAAGGCATTAATCTTTAAAAATGAGATTGAAAAACTGACAGAAAGACTTTAAATTTGATTTGGAATAAAAGTTGATTAGAAACAACACATCTTAAAACAAAAAATTATGGCATTAGAAATCACAGACGCGAATTTTGAAGAGTTAGTTTTAAAAAGCGATAAACCCGTATTAATAGATTTTTGGGCAGAATGGTGTGGACCTTGCAGAATGGTTGGACCTGTTGTAGAAGAATTAGCAAAAGAATACGAAGGAAAAGCCATCGTTGGTAAAGTTAACGTGGATTTAAATTCAAACATCAGCGCTAACTATGGTATCCGTAACATTCCGACTTTATTATATTTTAAAAACGGACAGTTAGTTGACAAACAAGTTGGGGTAGTTCCTAAATCGGCACTGGCAGCTAAGTTAGACGCACAACTGTAATTAAAATTTATTTAAAAAAAATCCCGTTCTCTTAAGAGGTCGGGATTTTTTATTTTCCATATTTAATTAGTCGAGAATCAATTAGTCTATAAGATAAATTAATAAAGAGATGCAAAAAGCAGTGAGTTTTTCAATTTGCAGGATGATCATTCTTTAATCAAAATACCTTGAAACTTTTAATTTTTAAACTAAAATAGAAGAATTATCCACGAATTTTAAATCCTGTGAGCGCGAGGGATAGGGCAGCAAGCCATTGGCTTGATGAGCCAGACTGTGCATAGAGCCCGGCGCAGCCCGCCCGGGCGCCCAAATAAAAAAATATTTCTTTTTGAGGCCCAATTAATTAGTTGGTGATCACAATTTTACGACTGAGTTTGGTGCCGTTCAATTCAAGATTTACAAAATAAATTCCTGCCGATAAAGTGGCATTACTATTCAGTTCAATTTCATGTTCACCGTTTGTAAATTGTTTGAGACTTGTTTCCTCCACAACAGAACCGCTGATGTTTAGTAATTTCACACGAATGTTAGCAGCATCTGATAAATGAAAATTAAGTTTAACAGAAGCCTTACTTGGATTGGGATAAACACTAAAACCTATTGAACGGCTCAGATCATTAATGCCTAAAGGTGTTGAGAAGTTCACCTCGTCCAAATAAAAACGATTACCGAGTCCAGCACCATTTACATCTTCTTGAAAATAGAAACGAAAGATGACATTTTCCTCATTTCTGAATGGTGAAAAATTTTGATTATTAAAATCGCTCACATTTTTAAAAACCCATTGATAAGGAACCGGATAATAAAGATTCGAATCAATGCCTCCTGAAGCATTCGCCAGTCCGTTCATTCCCGGTATTAGCACATCACTCCAACTGCCACCACAGTTTTTACTGGCCTGAACTTTAAACACATCCTTCTGTGAAACCGTTTTTTTAGCATAAGCACATTTAAACGTAAACACAGCACCCGGATTATTTTTAAAATCAAAAGAAGGACTTTCTAAAAGCTCAATTGAATTGGCAGTCATGCTTTCTCCCGGCACATACATACTGGCCGCACCTTCAGAGCCGCCATATGAAAAGATTTCCCATTTTTCGCTTGGCGTAGTGGGGTTAATCACCTTCCAGTTAGCCGGTAATAAAGCACTCGGGTCTTCAAAACTTTCCAATTTGGTGTTGGTAATTTGTGGAGCCGAATTTAGTCCGGTAACCACCATGGTTTCGGTACTGCTACCATTGGCATTACTTACGACACATTGAACTGCCACAGTACCTGTATTTACAAGCGTTAAGCTCGGATTTGCCGAACTGGCATTTGATAATAAAGCACCGTTATTTACAGTCCACGCATACGAAGTTGGTATGGCGTTATAAGTAAAGCTATTCAGACTAATGCTTCTGCCGGCACAAACCGTAAAGGTTGGAAAAGCAGTGATATTTAATTTCGGCACACAATTGGAAAGTGGGTTCACAATACCAGTAGCAATTAAATTAGCCGGCGTTGATAAATTTTTTCTTCCAGCAATCGGACTATTGATGGTGCTTTGCATACGTGCAGCTTGACCAATGGTAAACATACGATCGCAATAAGCATACTCCATGTAATTTTGAACGTTCTCAACAATTCCGGGATTACAAATGGCCGCGTTGTTTAAGTTGCATGAACTAAATCCCATGGTAATGGGTGTATCGCTTACACCGTCGTCGCCACAGGACACACCGGGATTATTTGTTCCACCCCAAACATGATCGAGGTTAAACCAGTGTCCCACCTCGTGTGTTAATACCCGCGATAGGCCAACGTTACTTGTGCCAATACTTCCCACATAAGAACTTAAAACAACTATTGCGTCCACTGCTGTTGGCACACCAGTACCCGGTAAAAATGTATAACCAGCAGCGCCACCACCCATGGTGCGCACCACATAAATATTTAAATAGTTGTTGGAGGGCCAGCTATAAATATAATCGTTGTAATCGCCAGTCCAGTCTGTCTTGGTATCCCAGTGTCGGATAATGCCATTGGTGCAATTGCCATTCGGATCTTTGGTGGCCAAACGAAATTCAAACTGAATGTCACCAATGAGTTGTTTAAACTGTACCACTACGTTTGTGGTATCGGCATTCTGGCGGTTGTAATCGCGGGTTAATATATTTACTGCGTCAATTACCTGTGCATCTGAAATGTTTTCTTGTCCACCTGTATGTAAAATATGAAACACTACGGGAACCGTGTAAATAGGCGTTGCAGAAGTACTTTTATGTTGCGAGTGATTGTATCCGTTTTGGAAATCATGTTGATCTTGTTGGGCAGCCTGTTGTTTTAACGTCTCGAAATTGGCTTTTAATTCGGGATGCAGTTTAAACCATTTGGCTTGCATTTCGGTACTTAGACAAAAATTTTGCGAGAAAAATGAGGCCGTTAAAAGTAAAAAGAGATTGGTAAAGTGGATACGCATGGTTATTATTTATTCAGTTTTTGATTAGTGGAAATTTAAAGATAGGGAAAATTAAGTCAGGATTAAATTATTGCTGATTTTGAGGTGGAAAAGGACTTACAAGGTTAAATTTTAGACAAAAAACTAAAATATTTTCCGCATTCCACTCAATCTGTTATATTTGTAATACTAAGGATTTACGATGGGAAAACAAGACAGTGCCGCCAAAACCAGCAATTTGAGTTTTGATGAATTTAAAACTATTGTGCTAAATGATTTTAGGTTGGCAAACGAAAGCCGTCAGGCTAGTTTATTGGGGAGGAAGGAAGTATTAACCGGAAAAGCCAAGTTTGGTATTTTTGGTGACGGAAAAGAACTGGCGCAAATAGCGCTGAGCAAGGTTTTTAATACTGGTGATTTTCGTAGTGGATATTACCGTGATCAAACGTTTATGTTCTCTATAGGAGCGCTCACCATTCAACAGTGGTTTGCAGGTTTATACGGACATACTGAGCTTTCGCAGGAGCCCATGAGTGGCGGTAGGCAGATGGGAGGCCACTTTGGCACCCACAGTTTAAACGACGACGGAAGTTTTAAAGCCCTGATCAATCAAAAAAATTCAAGCAGCGATATTTCACCAACAGCCGGGCAGATGCCGCGTTTACTGGGATTAGCCTATGCCTCGTATTTTTATCGCCTAAATAAAGATTTGCAACAAGAGCCTTTCACTAATTTTAGCAACAAAGGCAATGAAGTGGCATTTGGTACCATTGGCGATGCCTCCACCAGTGAAGGTTTATTCTGGGAAACCATTAATGCAGCCGGCGTTTTACAAGTGCCCATGCTTATGAGCGTCTGGGATGACGGGCATGGCATTTCTGTTCCGAAAAAATATCAAACTACGAAAGAAAGTATCAGTGAGGTATTAAAAGGCTTTCAGCGTGAAAATGGCGCAAAAGGTTACGAGATTTTCAAAACAAAAGGTTGGGATTACGCGCATTTATGCGAAACATACGAAAAAGCCATTAAGGTTTGTCGCGAAGAACACGTGCCGGTTTTAGTGCATGTGGAAGAAGTCACACAGCCGCAAGGACACAGTACCAGTGGCTCGCATGAGCGTTACAAAAGTAAAGAACGTTTGCAATGGGAAATTGATTTTGATTGTATCAAACAAATGCGGGACTGGATTCTCACCAATGCCTTGGCCAATGAAGAAGAATTAAATAAGATTGAAGAAGACGCTAAAGAACTCGTTAAACTGGCCAAAAATGCTGCCTGGAGCGAGTATCTGAGTCCGATAAAAAACGAAATTGCCGACGTATGTGTTTTCTTTGATGAAATAGGCGGAGAGCTGGTACTCAACATAAAAAAAGAAATTTTAGGTATTAAAGAACCGAACAGACGCGATCTTCATTCGGCTGTAAAAAACGTGTTGCGTGAAACCATTAACAGTCCTAGAGAAGCTCGCCAGCAATTGGTTTCCTGGCTCGAAACGGCTCGTTTGCAAAACAACGATCGTTATAGTTCACATTTGTATTCCCAATCGGCTCAAAAGGTTGGTAATATTAGTGGGGCTCCGGTGCAGTATGGCGAAGAAAAGCAAATGGACGGACGAGAGATCTTACGTGAGAATTTTGATGCCATCTTAAAAAAGTATCCGCAGGTAATTATTTTTGGTGAGGACTCCGGTAAAATAGGCGGTGTAAATCAAGGTTTAGAAGGCTTGCAGTTAAAATACGGCGAACACCGGGTTTTTGATACCGGTATTCGTGAAGCTACCATTATGGGGCAGGCTATAGGTCTTGCCATGCGTGGCCTGCGACCAATTGCCGAAATTCAATACCTCGATTATTTGTTATATGCATTGCAATTAATGAGCGACGATTTGGCCACCCTGCAATGGCGCACCAAGGGTCGTCAAAAAGCACCGGTACTTATTCGTACCCGTGGTCACCGTTTAGAAGGGGTGTGGCACAGTGGTTCGCCTATGGGAATGATTGTGAGTGCATGTCGCGGTATCAACGTATGTGTGCCTCGTAACATGACCATTGCTTCGGGCTTTTACAACACTTTATTGCAGGCCGATGAACCTGCGTTAATCATAGAACCATTAAATGCTTACCGTTTAAAAGAAAAACAACCTTCTAATTTTGGTGAATACAAAGTGGCTTTAGGCATTCCTGAAGTATTAAAAGAAGGAAAGGATGTCACCCTGGTTACTTATGGCAGCAGTGTGCGTGTGGCACAGGATGCTGTAAAAAACCTCGAAAAACATGGCGTTTCGGTTGAATTGATTGATCTCCAGACCCTCATTCCTTTTGATATTCATAAAAGTCTGGTCGATTCGGTTAAAAAAACCAATCGACTAGTTGTATTGGACGAAGATGTGCCCGGTGGAGCCTCAGCCTATATTTTGCAAAAAATCATGGAAGAACAAGGCGCTTATCGTTATTTGGATGCCGCACCTCTCACCATTGCGTCTAAGGAACACCGTCCGGCATACGGCAGCGATGGCGATTATTTTAGTAAACCCAATTCGGACGATGTTTTTGATATGATTTATACTCTTTTAAGAGAATCAAATCCGAATCAATTTCCCGCTATTTACTAAAAATTTGTAAATTCGAACATTCATTTAAAAAAGAACTAAATTATTTAGATAAAAATAAATCAGACATGATTAAAAGATTAAAAGCAAGTTTCCTGTTAGTATCAGTTCTATTTATTTCCGGTACACTAATGGCTCAAACGGTAACAACTGAATCGCCAAAAAAAGAGGAAGATGAATTCGCCAAGAAAAAGGCCGATACAAAATTAACAGAGGTTATTCCAACCGATTCGGTACCAGCCAGTGAGTTAGTGTTGCGTGCTATTAACTGGATTAAGGAAGAAAGTGATGCTATGTATAAAAAAACAAGTGGCGCAAACACCAGTGGCAAAGCTGAGTGTACAGTTACTTTTCCTGTTAAGCCAAAAGATTTGAATCCACAATTTGATTACACCGGAAAAATAAGTATGAAGGTGGTGATTGAGTGTAAAACAAGTAAGTATAAATACACCGTATCTGAAATCAAGCACCTAAGTAAAAGCGGTAACACCAGTGGTGGAAGTATCGATAATAAAATACCTGAATGCGGCAGTATTGGTTTAGATGATATTGTTTGGAAAAAAATACGAGGTGAAGCGCTTCGTGGTGCTGCACAGGTGGTCATTGATTTAAAAGCTGGTATGGCCAAATTATCTAAGGATGCTTCAAAAGACGAATGGTAATTTTTTAAAAGATGCTTATCTCTCGTCAATCAATTTTATAAGCACAAAATAAATACGTTTAATAGCCGTATTTTTCTTTCCATAATTTTTTAAGGTAATTTCTTTGTTCGGCTTCGCGCGCGTTGTTACCGGGATCATAAAACTTTGTGCCGCTTAATTCATCTGGTAAAAATTCCAGTTCCACGAAATTGTTTTCAAAGGAATGGGCATATTGATAATCTTTGCCATAATTCATCGCCTTCATTAATTTGGTAGGCGCATTTCTTAAATGTAAAGGCACCGGCAAATCACCGTTTTTATCAACGGCCGCCAAAGCCTCGTCAATAGCCATGTAGCTGGCATTGCTTTTGGCACTGCAAGCTAAATAAGTTACACACTGCGATAAAATAATTCTGGCTTCAGGCATTCCAATAACATTTACGGCATTAAAACAATTGTTGGCCATTAATAACGCATTGGGATTGGCATTTCCGATGTCTTCACTCGACAGGATAAGCAAACGTCGTGCAATAAATAGCGGATCTTCACCACCTTTAATCATGCGGGCCAGATAATACAGAGCAGCGTTGGGATCGGAGCCTCTGATTGATTTTATAAAGGCGGAAATAATATCGTAATGCTGCTCGCCGCTTTTATCATACAAGGCCAGGTTTTGTTGAATGACTTGTAAAACCACATCATTGGTAATCACGACCTCCTTTTCATCAAAACTATTAACAGTGATTTCAAGTGCATTTAGTAATTTGCGGGCATCGCCGCCACTCAATCGTATGAGGGCTTCATGCTCTTTCAGTGTGACGTATTTTTTTGAAAGAAATTCATCTTCCTTAATAGCATAGTGCAATAAACTCAGTAATTCCTTCTCTTCCAGAGGTTTTAAAACATAAACCTGACAGCGTGATAATAAAGCCGGAATCACCTCAAAGGATGGATTCTCGGTCGTAGCACCAATTAAGGTCACCACACCTTTTTCAACGGCGCCAAGCAAGGAATCCTGTTGCGATTTACTAAAACGGTGAATCTCATCGATAAACAAAACGGGTTTATTCTGATTAAATAAATTATTATCGCTGGCTTTTTCAATCACTTCTCTAACATCCTTCACACCACTATTAATGGCACTGAGTAAATAAAAGGGGCGTTTTAATTCATTAGCAATAATAAGGGCCAGTGAGGTTTTACCAACACCGGGCGGTCCCCATAATAAAATGGAGGGCAATAAATTTTGACGTATGGCCGATCTTAAAGCGCTACTTTCGCCAATGATATGATGCTGCCCAATATACTGCTCTAGGCTTTTGGGGCGAATTCGTTCAGCTAGGGGTTGCATGGATTGTTAATTATATTTAACGGTTGAATAAATAATAAATTCCTATTTTTACGTATCAAATGTCAGTAAAATTTAACGTGTTATGATGATCAAAAAACAAATTTCTTTTAAATATCTTATGCTTGCCTCAGTGGTTCTGTTTTTTACGCTGGCCTTCAAAACAGAAAAAGACCCTTTGCACAAGCGTAAATTTAATATAATGCTTGATGAATCGAAAGATGGTGTTGCAGGAAAAAAGGCAATTAGTGATAAATTGGAGTTTAAGGAGGGTAAACTATTTAGTGATTATTTATACGACAAGTTTGGTTATAAATGGATTCGTTACCGCATTAACAAGGATTCTATATTTACCGATTCAACCGATACTGAAGTGCGTTTACTGGTGGTGGAAGCCTCTGCTACCAATCCTGATAACACCACCGTGACCATTAATTTTGAATCTCAGGAATGGGATTTGGATGGAACCATAAAAATTACCAAAAACGATAAATTAAAGAAGTACTTTGATTTTGTGGGGCGCGAAAAGGGTGGAAAGCCAAAAAAAGTGAAAGTAAAAAAAGAGAACAAATTGTTTGAAATTATTGAGCCTGGCACGGTACCTGATCCGCCTAAAAGATAGATTCGTGATATCCTATGATAAAAGTAAAATCCTTTAAATTAGCTGTAACCCTTGTTGCAGCTGTTTTTTTTATGTCGGCCTGCGGGCAAACAAAAACCAATTCAAGCATGAACACAGAAAATAAACTTACCGGAGAGCATTTAGCAGCCGATAGAGCCGCTGATCCAAATCAAACCATTGATACCGCTACTTTTGGAGCCGGCTGTTTTTGGTGCGTGGAAGCGGTGTTTCAACGTTTGGATGGGGTGATGAGTATTAAAAGCGGGTATAGTGGGGGCACGGTAAAAAATCCATCTTATCGTGAAGTTTGTAATGGTAGCACCGGTCATGCCGAAGTGTGCCAAATTGTTTTTGATAATACAAAAATTAAGTTTGAAGACTTGCTGGAGGTGTTCTGGAAAACGCATGATCCAACGACTTTGAACAGTCAGGGTAACGATTTCGGGACCCAGTACCGTTCGGCTATTTTTTATCACAATGCCGAGCAAAAACAATTAGCCGAAAAATATAAAAAGGAACTAAACGAAGCCAAGGTATATCCTAATCCTATTGCGACAGAAATAAAACCCTTTACGAATTATTATCCGGCTGAAGATTATCACCAAAATTATTACAATCAAAACGGCAGCGAAGGCTATTGTAAATTTGTGATCCAGCCTAAGGTAGAAAAATTCGAAAAAGTGTTTAAAAATAAACTAAAACACTAAATGGATGTTTGACCACAAAGTCCACAGAGGTTTACACAAAGAGCACAATGTAAGCATTAATAACATTGTGCTCTTTGTGCCTTTTCTTTGTGCGCCTTTGTGGTTAACAAGGTTGAACGCTAAACGAAGCCAGAATATGGAAAACTATGTTGCCAAAATTTAACCACAACTTGTCCCGATTTATCGGGATAGAAACATAGAAGTACCTAGATTGTGCTGAACAAGAGAGCAAAGAAAAACATAGCAATGTTTCGCAAGCGAAACTCAGTGGACCATTTAACACAGAGGTACAGAGGTACAGAGAACACAGGGAAATAATTTTTTTCTCTGTGTCCTTTGTGCCAAACTTTGTGTCCTTAGTGGTTAAAATGGTAGATGCTAAACGAAGACAGTATATGGTAAAAACTATCTGGTTAATGTAAGCTGCCCGGTCAGCGTTTTCTGTTCTCCAGAATTACTCGACACAGTAATCTTCCGCACATACACATCCTGCTTGGCTTCCTCACCTCTATAAGTCCCATCCCAACCAGCTTCCGTGTTGTTAGTTTCAAAGAGATTTGCACCCCAACGATTATAGATGCTAAGTGTATAAAATTTAGTCCCTCTTAAAATTGGCAGGAAAATATCATTGAGCTCATCACCATTCGGTGTGAAAGCATTTGGAACGTAAATATTAAAATCAGATTCTACTTTAATTGTTTTTACAATGGTATCCGAACATCCGTATTTGTTTTGCACAATGAAGGCAACAGGGTACAGACCCGCATCCTGAAAGAAGTAGGACGTATTTTCATTACTCGATTTAAAACCATTGTTCGAAATAAAAAACCAATTCCATTTATTTTGAAAATCACCTGTTGAGCTATTAGTAAAAATTACTGTTTCTAAACTCTCCACCGGTTTTTCAGGTAAGAATTTAAAATCGGCTTTTGGAACAGGATATGCGTTTACTAAAATAGTAACTGTGTTTACGCAATTAGTGTTGGTGTCCTGTAAATGCCCTGTGATCAGGTACTCGCCGGGCACTGTAAATATATGAGAAAATTTATTGCCTGTGTAAGAACTATTTTCTAAAGTCCAGGATGTTGTTGGTTTTGTGTGCGAATCAAAAACAAACTCAGAGGTAAATGGCACACAATTATATTTGCTAGTCGGTATTAAACTACCATAAGGCAGATCATCTACAATTAAATCAGCTGTGGTTTTGTTTTTACAATTGTTTCCATCAATTACATTTAAAATATAAGTGCCTCCGTAGGTTAAGCTGCTTGCTACAAAACTCACGGTTTGACCCGCATACAATAAATTATTCGGACCCGTCCAATTATAAGTATCGCCACCTTTACCAATTAAAGTAATCACATCATTAATACACAATCTTGGTCTTGGTAAAATAATTTCGGGTGTCGGAAGCGTTATGATGGAAACCGTTACCATGGCGACCTGCGTACAGGAATTCAAACTGGCTATGACCTGATAGGTTTGTTGGCTAACAGGGTCGGCGCTGACAACAGAGCCCGTTGTGGTGTTTAGGGCAAGGTTAGGCGACCAATCAAAAGAAGTACCATTGCCCAATGCGGTTAAATTTATTTTATCACCCAGACAAATACTTGGGTTGATGGGTGTGATACTAACTATTGGTAAAGGGTTTACTGTAATGCTAGTTGTTTGTAAAGCAGAATTACAACCCAAACTTGAACCAAAGACACTAAACACCGCATTAATACTCGGATGCGCTACTGCCACGCCTCCATTGGAATAGGTGGTGTAATTAGGGCTTGAAGATGACCAGGTATAAGAATTAGCCCCACTAGAAGTATAAGTAAAATGTTGGCCTGCACAAATTACAGGCGTGAATGAATTAACGCCAACTGTTGGATTTGGCACCACTGTAAAAACCATGGCGGCACTAGAACTACAAACACCATTGGAGCCTTGCAATGTAGCTATGCCAACAGACAAAGAAGAAGAGAAAGGTGGTGTGGCAAACAAAGAAGTGCTTGGTGCAACCGGATTACTACTTCCAATGATATTCGGAGTGAACAATGTGTAGGTGGAAGCTCCGAAGGAAGTGAGCGTGATGGTGTTTGGTGAACCATTAAAAGCCTGAGAACACAAACTGTGACTGCTTAAAGCTACGGTTAAAGAAGGTGGACTAATAACTGATATTGTTGCAAAAGCAGAATTGGTACAGGAGCTAAGTGCAGTAACCTTTACGGTATAGGTGCCACTTTGATTAAGCGACGGTGAAGTGATTGTTGGATTTTGAACAGAAGAAACAAAATTTAAAGGACCTGACCAATTATATAATGCACCGGCTACTGAGTTTGCAAATAGCAGCATGTTTTGACTGGTGCACACCGTGCTGCCCAATGCCGATACCGTTGGTGAAGGATTTACCACAAGCGTTTTACTGGTACTAGCCGTGCAACCATTTACCGAAGTCACTGTTAAATTATAAACGCCGGAATATAATGGTGTAGCGCCAGTAATAACCGGACTCTGTAAATTAGAAACAAAACTTTGCGGCCCATCAAAATTAAAAAACACTCCCCCACTTGCATTCAATTGTAAATTCTGACCGTTACAGCGTGGTGAATTACTGGTAAAAATGGGTGTAGGTGTTGGATATAAAATAATAGTTGGATAAGCCACCGAGGTGCAACCCAAGGCAGAACCAACAACCGTATATTGCGTATTGACAAGCGGTGATGCTGTAAATGTAATGTTAGTTGTATTATCACTCCATAAATAAGAACTCGCCCCTGTTACCGTTAATGTGCCGACCGTTAGGGGACAAATAGAAGCATTTGAAACCGTTAATATAGGAATAGTAATAAAATCAACTGCTATGGTAGTACTCGTTAAACAGTTATTGGCATCGCTGCTGTTAAGCGTGTAAACATAAGTGCCAGCTATAAACTCCGTTACAGTGTTTGTATTAATTGGCGGACCGTTTGTCCATGTATATGTGTAACCAGGTGTGCCTCCGCTATTGGTGCCTGTTAGGGCGATGCCGGCGCCTGCACATGATGTTGATGTATTTGCTGTAATGTTTAAAGTTGTAGCCGGTGGTTGTGTAATTGTAAACACAGAAAAGACTTGACAGCCTGTTAAAGCATCGGTAACGGTAACAGACCAATTGCCTGCGACCAAACTATTTGTAAAAGCTGTTGTGTAATTTGTTGTGCTGTTTGTCCATAAATAATTTTGAGTGCCGGAACCTCCGGCCAGATTGGTGATGGAACCCGTGCCCGTATTGGCGCTGAAACAGGCTACTGAATTTGTTGAAACAATATTACCCGTTAAAGGAATTAATGGAGAAAAAGTTACCGTGGAATCTGAAATACAACCATTACCGTTATCTAAAACATGAATGGAGTAAGTGCCCGGACTTAAACCACTGACGACCGAGTTTGTTGAAAAGCCCGGCATCCAGGTGTATGAAAACGGACCTGTACCTCCACTAGCAGTAACAGTGCCCGAACCAAGATTAGCGCAGGTAACAGAGCTTGTGGTAATATTTAGTACCGGTGCCGTATAACTATTAACACTAATAGCCACGCTTGTTTGTGTACTTGGACAAGACATGGTGTTTACAAAACAAACATAGTTACCAGGTGCATTAACCACGGCAACGGAGGAATATGGCGAACTGACTAAACCCGGACCAGACCAAAAATAACCCAAAGGACCAAGACTTGTTGTAGCCGAACAAGTTAGGCTAACCGTTGGGCTGATACAATTAAGTGAGCCACTAACTGAGGCCGTGGCCTGAAGAGTTGTGGAACAAGGACCTTTATAGGTTGCTAAATCAGCGCCGAATGTGGAAGTCAAATAACTAAATGTAACAACACCTCCAGCCATAACACCAACCTGTACTCCTGTAGTACCAAAACTGCAAGCATAAACACTATTTCCAACAACAGCCAGACCTCCCATTGTTGAAATACTACCTGTTAAATTTGAAAGTGTCCAAGTGCATAAGGCGGTTCCTAAAGGACTATAAAGCTTTAATTCAGTTTGATTCATTAGATAAAAATTACAATTGCAATCTGTTTCAACATCACCAACAAAAGGCCCACCTGAAATATTAGTTAATATGCTCGCATTACCTGTACCATTATATTTGATCAAGGGGCAAGAAAAGTTTCCAGTAACAATTGTATAAATACCACTGCCACATCCACCAAAATCTGACACATTTGAATACGGCGATGGTTGTGTGTGACCTGTATTAACCCACGAGCTGCCGTTCCAGTAATAATAATAAATGGAGGAAGTCGAATAAAAAGTAGGTGTTAAAGTGCCGCCATTAATATTTGGTAGAATGGAAAGGCCTTGACAACCGAGACAAGCCGTTGGAACATTAGTGATTGAAGGATTTGATATGGATAGCGGTAACGAAGAGTTGTAAACTTTAATATAATTACTAACTAAATCTGTATAGTAAATTAAGTTACTGTTGGCAATAGGATGCTGGGCAAACGTGGTAATTACGTTGGAATAAAATAAAATAAAAAATATTTTTTTTAGTTTTTTTAGCAAAATCTTGAAAAACTTAGGTGTTTAAAGATAGCTAAATTTAATCGTAATAAAAACAGAAGGCTTCAATTATTTGAAGCCTTCTGTCTCTTTCCATACATTGGATCTGTTAATTAATAAACCAAATTATTCTTTTGAATAAATAACCTTTTTGTTAAAGACAATGCCATTAACGTTAGCATTGATAAAATAAATACCATTCGCGATTCCTAAAGCTTCTAAATCAACATTAATGCTTTGTCTTTCCGGCCCAGTTATATTAGCACTTTGAAGAACTTTGATACATTGGCCTAAATTATTTAAAATCCGCACCTCAATTGATTTCTTCTCGGGACAATTGTATGAAATTGCGATCTTTTGCGAAGTTGGATTTGGGGTTATAGAAAAATGCATATCCTCTAAGGCATTTAGATTTGTTAAATTCGTTGCAATGCTTCGGTTATTACTTCCTCCGGCTACCGAGGTGAAGGGTCCGCAAATACTAGTATAAGGATTAAGTATGCCAGATGTAATATAAAAATTATTACAATATACTAGATTTGCACCGCTCGCATCAAGAACACTCGTAACTGCAATTGCACTTGTATTATCATATGCAGCAATGGTTAATGGGCTATTACAACTGGTGATACCATTAAAATAGGCTTCAACAAAGTAATGATTACCGGGACCAGTGTTATCTAAATTCCCGAACATGTGTAATCCTCTGTCAGGTGGCAAAACCCCGATATCATTATATGTCATACTCACCGGCCATGCAGCGCTGCTTGAACCTGTATTATAAACAAATTCATCATTGGTTGGTCCGTAATTTACATTCATGGGAACACCCATATTATCTAATTTATAAACCGTTAAACCGGAGTTGGCTGCACAGGCACCGTAACACTCATAAACACCAGCTGTGTTTAGCCTTTCTACAACGCCGTATATTTTACCTGAGTTAGGATCTGTGGTGCCGGAAATGATCGTATTCCAAACGAGAGTTCCTGTCTGGTCGACTTTAAGCATCCAAGCGAAACCAGGGAAACCGGGCGATTGAGAATCGCTTCCCCCACCAATTAAAAATCCTGAACTTACCGGATTAGTTGAATTAGCTGTTACAATAGAAGTAAACACATTATTTGTTTTGTTACCATAAGTAATGTCATAAGTATTAAATACATTAGACCCAGACCAGGGAAGCCCGTTAGAAATTTGATAGAAAAAACCATCTTGCTGGCTTTGATTGTTGAGAGATGTCCCAACTATAGTTAAATCAAATGGGGTATAAGGTGATTCCATAATAGCCATAGGCGTTAAATAGTAATTAGCAGACACATCACAAACATACTGTGAAATAATTGTACCTAATGAGTCAACTTTTAACATATACATAATGCCATCAAAGGAGCCAACAATAAAAAAACGATCTGGGTTTATTTGCGATTGACAGATTAGTGGTTTTGTTACATTGGAGGGTGTGCCGGGTAGTTGGTACTGTCGCAACGAAATTGGGATACCGGCATTATCAAATGTTGAAAAAATAAGATTTTTATTAGTTCCGATAACTCCGACTATTCGAGTATTGCCATTTCCTTTTTCAATTGTGGTGACACCTACGCAATTAAGAATTCTATTTGGTGTGGTGCAATAGGGATCACCAAATAATTTGTATCCTCTTTGAAAAAATGGTGTGCCAGTTCCTTGAGTTCCACCTACACTCAAACGATCAATGGTAAAATTATCACTTGAAGCGGTGCTTACCAATTGATAACCTGCCATAAGAAAACCGGGAGAGATAGTGGTTACAGTGCCTGAACCTAGCCAAGAACCCAGGTGAGGATACTTTGTAATACCATAACTGTTTTGAGCCTGAATACTGATTGTTAGCGCACATAGCGCTATAATTAATTTTAGTTTTTTCATTTTTAAGTTTTTTGAATTTTAATAATTATGAAAAGTACTTTTGATGTGTTGTGAGGGGAATCGGCCCTTCAAATAAATTTTTCTTATTTGTTCTGAAAGTAACTTCATACAGTCAGCTGTCGTCAAAATAGTTGATTTCGTTTACCATCATAATTGGGATTAATGGTTCAAAATTATTAGCTACATATTTTTTAATTATGACATAAGTGTTTTGTTTGTATTAGCATTTTATATGTGTTTGTTCTAATAAATTTATTTTGATGCAATAGATTTACTTTCAAAAAAGATTTACAACAAGTAAATTGATAAAGCCTTGCATTTAAATAAGCATGTGGAAAACATTTCAGGCTTTGCAAGCAATGTTGATGCAAAGCTGTGCCATAAAATCACAGTAGCTGTAATAGTGATAGGGGTTTTAAAATTGGGTCAACTGGAAATGCTCACGATTTTATTTAAAAAAATTAATCAGGACAAAAACCGGGAAAAACCTAAAATGGGAATAATTAGTTATAACCACAAACCTCCTTTCGCCAGTTTGGGTAAAGCAAAACTAAAAATCTCAAAGGATATATACACTCCTACAAGGCTTTCAGGGCTTCGAGCTATTTGTGGATTTTAGGTAAGCAAAGAATTTTAATATTGGTTTAATGAAGGTAGCTAAGTGCGAAGCGTAAGTCAAGCAATTTAACATTAGAATTTATTAAATGGATTTAGATGTGTTGAAATAGAATAGCGTTAAAATGTAAATAAATTAAAAGTATTATTCTTGACCAAAATTCAGTAAGAATATCAGGCAATTAAAAGCGAGTCTACTTTTTAAATTTTAAATAGAAAGACTTTATTGCATGTGTAATCTTAGACTCTAAACAAAATTAGAAAATTCAGTAATCTGCGATTAGTATTCAAGCAACTGATTACGAGATTAATGCTAGTATAAAGCTGGCATAAGGTTTGGTTTACATTGGTCTTACCAGGCAATATATAGGCTTCATATAGGCTTCATATAGGCATCATATAGGCTTCATCTCCTGAATTACTCTGGTACTGAGTCTTCTGTCGCATTAGTACTTTGTTAAAAAAGTGATTATTCGATTTGCTTGAACTTAAAACGAACCTTTTCTGGGGGCCTGCTGGCATTCGACCAGAGTAGAAATCAGGTCAGCATCCTTCGATGCTTCGACTATACTTCGACGTTGCTCAACACGACGTGCTCAGCATAAACTTGCTCAGGATGACCAGCCTATGATTCTAAGAAACCTCAGTGGATAGCCGTCCGAATAAGAGCAGCCCGCCAGGGCGCCCAAAAAAGTGAAATACAATCTTGGCTCTATGTTGATTATAAACCTATAAAAAAAAGCTATGGAAAAAACCCCATCGCTTTTTATTTTGTTTTCAATAAAATTATTTTTTAATACGCTCAACATATTCGCCGCTGCGGGTATCAATTTTAACCCAGTCGCCTTCGTTTACGAATAAAGGAACGCGGATTTCAGTACCGGTATCAATCTTAGCCGGTTTTAAAGTGTTGGTGGCTGTATCGCCTTTTAAGCCCGGCTCTGCATAAGTTATTTGCGCTTCAACAAATGTTGGAGCTTCCGCTAATATAGCTTCATCACCTTCAAAGCTGATTTTTACTTCCATGCCTTCTTTTAAGAAACGACCGCTATCACCAAACATAAGCAAGGGTATATGAACTTGTTCAAAGCTGCTGTTATCCATAACCACAGCAAATTCACCTTCGGTATAAATAAACTGCATCATGTGAAATTCAACCCGCACAATTTCAACCGATTCACCACTTCTGAAACGGTTTTCAGTTTGTTTGCCATTTTTTAAGTTACGCATTTTTGCTTGGTAAAACGCGCGTAAATTACCCGGAGTACGGTGTTGGTAATCGGTAATCTGTACCAACTCGCCGTTAAAACGGATGATGGATCCTACGTTAATATCGCCTGTGTCTGCCATTGTTGTTAATTAGAATTATTTATTTTTTATTTAATTTTTCTTATTCGGTAATATCATGTACCACACCCATGGCCGAGAATTTTTCGATGCGCTGATCGATGCGTGTCTCAGGTTTAATTTTGTTTAGGATTTTCAGGTGTTTTAAAATTTCCTCTTTAACGGTAGCAAAAATTTCTTCGTGGTGACGGTGCGCACCTCCCAAAGGTTCAGGGATGATGCCATCGATCAAACCATTTTCACTCATGTCGTGCGAAGTCAGTTTTAACGCTTCTGCTGCTTGCTCCTTAAAACTCCAACTGCGCCATAAAATGGACGAACATGACTCTGGTGAAATAACCGAGTACCAGGTGTTTTCGAGCATTAACACTTTATCGCCAATGCCAATGCCTAATGCACCTCCGCTGGCTCCTTCGCCAATTATTATGCAAATTACAGGCACTTTTAATTGCACCATTTCCAGTAAATTTCTGGCAATGGCCTCCCCTTGTCCGCGTTCTTCAGCTTCCAGGCCTGGGTAAGCACCGGGTGTATCAATAAATGTAACAATGGGTTTGTTGAATTTTTCGGCCAACTTCATCAAACGCAGGGCCTTGCGGTAACCTTCGGGATTGGCCATTCCAAAACGACGAATCTGACGCATTTTGGTGTTGATCCCTTTTTGCTGACCAATAAACATGACCGTTTGTCCATCTACGTCACCAAATCCACCTACCATGGCCTTATCGTCGCCCACAGTGCGGTCGCCATGCAATTCCATAAAGGTATTGTTGGTAACCGAATTAATGTAAGCTAAGGTATAGGGACGTTCGGGGTGACGACTTACCTGAACCCTTTGCCAGGCGGTAAGTTTTGAATAAATGTCACGGGTTTTATCGTCGATATGTGATTCAAGTTCTTTGATCTTATCTGTTAAATCAACTTTACTTTTAGAAGCAACTTCTTTCAGTTTGGTTAATTCGGTTTCTAATTCTTCAATAGGCGTTTCAAAATCCAAATACGTCATGTTTTGTTTTAGATTAGTTAGGGCGCAAAGATAGAAATTTTTGAAAAATAGTCCCTAATAATTGAGCGACCTAAATAGCTTGTAAATAACTGAAAATCAAGGCTTCATACAAAAAACGCCTTTTTTTAATGGATTTTGAAGAATGAAATGCAGAACATAGTGCTGTGCGGATGAACCTTAAGCTAAAAGCTTATGAAATAATTTTATGTAAGTGGAACTGAAGCGAAAAAGAAATCTGCATATTTTTAATTAAATTAGTAAACCGAATAAACTTTAACATTCAGAGTTTAGTATCGGCTTAACATGATGAAGCAGCTTTTTTACATTATTTTCTTTGCACTATTGCTGTTCTTTTCATGTAAAAAGGATCCTATAACAAACGATCCTACACCGGCACCCTTGTCGTCGATACAAGTTAATTTGAACAATATGGTGGATGATTCGCTTTTGGTTTTGAATAAAAATTATTTTACTTCTGCAGGCGATTCTTTTATGGTGAGCAAGTTTAAATATTACCTAAGCAATTTTGTATTTACACTTGAAGATGGCAGTGAATATACGGAACCTGAGTCGTACCATTTAATTCGTCATACCAATGGCATTTCTTCTTTCACCATTACTCAAGTGCCATTAGGTGGCTATAAAGCAGTGCGGTTTATGATCGGTGTCGACAGCACGCACAATGTTTCGGGAACACAGCCGGGGGATCTGGAATCGTCGTATGCCAGTGATATGTTCTGGACCTGGAGCAGCGGCTATATTTTTTTAAAGTTGGAAGGAACGGCTCCGAAATCGCCGGCCAGTGATAAATTAATTGAATACCATATTGGCGGTTATGGCGGTAAATACAAAACCCAGCGTGATTTTAATTTTAATTTTGGTTTCGGTCGACTGAATGTTTTACAAACTAAACTACCGGTACTTAATTTAAAAGTAAATGTTAACGAGATCTTTAAAACACCCGTGGCTATTGATTTTTCGAGCCTACCCACCGTTGTTGCCGGTGGATTTTATGCCAAACAACTCGCAGATAATTATGCTGATATGATCAGTTTAAAAAGTATTGACAACCCATGATGAAAAGTTTTTATAGTCTTATTTTAATGGGATTGCTCGGACTGAGCAGCTGTAAGGTTGACCCGGTCATCATTCCGGTTTTGCCGGTGAACGATCTGCGTGAAATTGTTCCTCAAGGCTGGCCGGCTGCTAAGTATACCTTTAGTGTGAATGCCATAAGTGCAGAGGCTTTTGTATTGGGACGATCCCTTTTTTATGAAACGCTGTTAAGTAAGGACAATACTATCTCCTGCGCCTCTTGTCATATGAACAAGGCCGCTTTTTCAAATCCCGATCATAATCTGAGTCACGGCATTAACGGCATTTTAGGTAAACGCAACGCTCCCGGAATTTTTAATCTAACCTGGCATCCTTATTTTATGCACGACGGAGGCATTAACCACATTGAGGTGCAGCCATTGGGGCCCATCAGCAACCGCATTGAAATGGCTGAGAATATCAACAATGTGATTTCTAAATTACAGGGAACGGATAAATACAAAACACTTTTTAAAAATGCCTTTGGTACCGAAGAAGTCACTACTCAGCGGATGTTCAGGGCCATGGCCCAGTTTATGGGTTTAATTTATTCTTACAACAGTAAATACGATAAGGTAATTCGTAACGAAGAAGGCATGGTTTTTACCGAAGCCGAAAGTCGCGGTTATGCGCTGTTTCAGGCCAATTGCAATGCTTGTCATAAAGAACCTTTGTTTACTGATTTTCAATTCCGGAATAATGGTATGCGCGTTGATCCGCAGGTGAATGATTCGGGAAGGGCGCATATAACCAATCAGGCGATCGATCTTTACAAATTCAAAACGCCGAGTCTGCGTAACCTGGCACATACTTATCCATACATGCACGATGGCAGTTTAGCAACCTTGCAGGCCTGTTTAGACCATTATACAAGCGGCGTGGTGAATATCACCAATTTAGATCCCTACCTGCAAAGCGGCGGATTAAAATTAAGTGCTGAGGATAAAAAAGACCTCATTGCCTTTTTATTAACGCTTACGGATAATACCATTGCTTCTGATTCACGATTTGCTGATCCTAACATCAAATAAAATGAAACACATAATTCTCTGCGTTAGCCTCATTACTTTGTTTTTTATTGGTGCTTGCAAAAAAAATCAACTGGGTGGGTCATCCGAGATCTCTGGCACAGTGGCGCATCACGGTAAACCAATACCCAATGCTGTGGTGTATATTAAATTTAATGCCACCGAATTTCCGGGAGACGATGTTTCGCTTTACAATGCACAGGTTAATGCCGATGCTAATGGCGCCTACAGTTTTAAATGTTACAAGGGCAGTTATTATTTCTACGCAGTAGGTTTCGATTCCTCATTACCGGCAACGGTATCAGGGGGCTTGTCACTGAAGCCACGGACCAACGAAAAAATAAAGGCAGATCTGGCTGTGACGGAATGATGAATTTTTAATTTTAAAAACGAATTTGTGTCGATAAAAATTACATTTTTAGGAAGTGGTACCTCACAAGGAGTACCTTTAATAGCCTGCAATTGCGAGGTATGTACCAGTGCCGATCCAAAAGATAAACGCCTGCGTTCTTCTATTTTAATTGAAAGTGCCAAAACGCGAATAGTGATCGATTCGGGTCCTGATTTCAGACAACAATTGTTACGCGAAAAAATTAAACGACTGGATGCCGTAGTATATACCCACGAACACAAAGATCACATTGCGGGACTGGATGAGGTAAAAGCTTTTAATTTTATTAATAAGATGCGCATGCCGGTGTACGCTACTACGCGTGTTCAGGGCGCTTTGAAGCGGGAGTTTGCTTATATTTTTGCAGATGAAAAATACCCGGGTATTCCGGAAGTGGACTTGGTGGATTTTGAGAACGAGGTTTTTACCATTGGTGATTTAGTGATTGAACCCATTAATGTCATGCATTATAAGCTTCCGGTAAAAGGTTTCAGGGTAAATGATTTTGCTTATGTAACGGATAGTAATTTTATTGCGGAAACCGAAAAAGAAAAATTAAAAAATCTGGATGTCTTGGTTTTAAATTCACTAAGACGTGAACCGCATATTTCACATTTTACTTTTCAGGAAGCCATTGATCTGGTAAACGACTTAAAACCCCGCAAGGCTTATTTTACGCATATTTCGCATCAGTTAGGACTTCATGCTGAGGTAAACAAAGAGTTACCTTCGAATATAGAACTGGCTTTTGATGGTTTGCAGTTGGTGATTTGATTCTCCGCTGTTTGACGCAGATTTCACTGATTTCGCAGGATTTTTGTAAAAAGTGAAGTTAGCCTTCGACTTAAATTACGCAAACTGTTCTGTGATATCCTTGCAAACAGCGCCCTATTAGGCTGCAATTCTGCATGTATTTTGATAGTAGCACATTTGCTCCTAAATTAATTTTATAAATTTGCCTTATGGCCGAAGAACTTAAAATAACCGCTGTCAGCAAAGGAGAAAAATACCGGGAATTACTTCCGCAGATAAAAGCTTTGATTGAAGGTGAAAGTGATCAAACAGCTAATCTGGCAAATATTTGCGCAGCCCTTAAATTTGGAATGAATTTTTTTTGGGTAGGTTTTTATTTTGTGAAACATGATCAACTCGTATTAGGCCCGTTTCAGGGTCCGGTTGCCTGCACCCGCATTAACAAAGGCAAAGGCGTTTGTGGCACCGTGTGGCAAAACGGTGAAACCATTGTGGTGCCCGATGTGGACCTGTTCCCGGGACATATTGCCTGCAGTTCGGCCAGTAAAAGCGAAATTGTTTTGCCACTTTTTAATAGACAAAAACAAGTTGTAGGGGTGTTGGATGTGGATAGCGATGAACTTAACAGTTTTGATGAAACGGATGCCATGTATCTGAAACAGATCATGGATTTACTAATTTTTTAGGATGCATAATTTAATATGAATAAAGAACGGGCAGCTGAAAGAATAAAAAAACTTTCGGCAGAAATAGAACAACACAATCACACTTATTATTTGTTGGATGCACCAAGCATCAGTGATTTTGAATTTGATAAATTACTCGAAGAACTCATACAACTTGAAAAAGAATTTCCTGAATTAATAAGTTCGAACTCACCCAGTCAGCGCGTGGGTGGAGCCATTACCAAGGAATTTAAATCGGTGAAGCACAAATACCCCATGTTGTCACTTTCCAATTCTTATAGCACCGAAGACCTGTTGGATTTTGACCGCAAAGTGCAGGAAGGTCTGGGATTAAAAGCCAATGACCTTTTTTCTACCTCGCCTGTAAATTATGTGTGTGAATTAAAATTCGACGGACTTTCGATTGGGCTCACTTATAAAGACGGAGAACTGCAACAGGCTGTAACCCGCGGCGATGGGGTGCAGGGAGATGAAGTAAGCACTAATGTAAAAACCATAAAGTCCATTCCCTTAAAATTAAAAGGAAATTATCCCCCCGAATTTGAAATCCGCGGCGAGATCTTTTTACCGCGAAATGTTTTTGACGCGATCAATAAAGAGCGGGAAGAAATTGGTGATGCTCCACTTGCCAATCCACGCAACGCTGCCAGCGGCACCATGAAAATGCAGGATTCCGCCGTGGTGGCTTCTCGAAAATTGGATTGTTTTTTATACCATGTATTGGGTGAAGCCTTGCCTTTTCAAAATCATTTTGAAAGTCTGGAAGCCGCCAAGAGTTGGGGTTTTAAGATAAGCAAAGATTCACGTTTGTTTTCAAACATTCAGGAAGTACTGGCCTTTATTGAACACTGGGATAAGGAACGTTTTAATTTACCTTATGATACTGATGGGGTGGTGATAAAAGTAAACGATTACCAACAACAACGTCAATTGGGCTTCACAGCCAAATCACCACGCTGGGCCATTGCCTATAAATTTAAAGCTGAACAGGTGAGTACCGAATTACTAAGTATCTCTTATCAGGTAGGAAGAACGGGAGCCATTACCCCGGTAGCTAATTTACAACCTGTTGCCCTTGGTGGAACCACGGTTAAACGCGCTTCGCTGCACAATGCCGATATTATTGAAAAACTTGATGTAAGGGTGGGGGACATGGTGTATGTAGAAAAAGGCGGAGAGATCATTCCGAAAATTATTGGTGTTGATTTAAGTAAACGCAAAGAAGGAACAGAGCCTACACAGTACATTACGCATTGTCCTGAATGCGGCACCGAATTGCGTCGTCTTGAAAGCGAAGCCAATCATTATTGTCCGAATGAAATGGCCTGCCCACCTCAGGTGAAGGGTAAGATGGAGCATTTTGTGGCCCGCAAAGCCATGAACATTGATAGTTTGGGGGCTGAAACCATTGAGCAGCTGGTGAACGCAGGACTGGTGAAAAACATTGCCGATTTCTATGATCTTAAAAAAGAACACTTATTACCCTTGGAACGTATGGCTGAAAAATCGGCGAACAATCTTATTGAGGGTCTGGAAGCCAGTAAACAAGTGCCTTTTGAAAGGGTACTGTATGCCATAGGCATTCGTCATGTGGGTGAAACCACTGCCAAAAAAATCGCTAAAAAAGTTAAATCGCTGGAGGTATTGATGCAGGCCACACGCGAGGATTTGCTGGAGATTGACGAAGTAGGGGAGATTATTGCAGTGAGTATTCACGATTATTTTGTAGATGAAAAAAATAAAACGATCATTCAAAAACTAAAAGATGCAGGTTTACAATTTGAATTATCGGAAGAACAGCAACAGGGCGCCAGTGATAAATTAAACGGACTCACCTTTGTGATCTCGGGTGTGTTTGCCAAGTACAGCCGCGATCAGTTAAAAGAGTTGATTGAATTACACGGTGGAAAAAATTCAAGCTCCATTTCTAAAAAAACAAGTTTTGTGCTGGCCGGTGAAAATATGGGTCCTGAGAAATTAAAAAAAGCCCAGAGTGCCGGCGTGAAACTTATTTCAGAGGATGATTTTATCCTGATGATAGGCGCTTAGCTTCGGATTTACAGGTAAAGCTTAAGGTCTTGTTTTTCGAGGATCTCGGGTCTGAAAAAGATCATCCCGAAATAAAAACAATCCACACTTAATGTTACTTGAGGGTTTTTTTTAATCATTTCCCAGGCCTTGCTCATGCCTTTACTCCAGTAAATATCATCGAATACAAAAACAGAATGTTTGTTTTTATAACTAAGAGCTGATTCAAAGTACCGTAAGGTGGCTTCATAGCTATGGTTACCATCAATGTAAAGAAAATCCAAAGCCGGATTAAGTTCCAAGGCTTTGCTGAAAGTGTCATCAAAATTGCCCTCAATAAAATGTATGTTATTGACTTCGTGTCGGTAGACTAATTGTTTAGCAACATGGATTAAATTGGCACTGCCTTCCAGACTCAGCACCTGTCCTTTTTTGCAGGCCTTTGCCAGATACATGGTGTTGAGGCCAAGCGAAGTGCCCAGTTCGATGCTGTATCTTAAACCCAGCACATTAATGAGTTTATAAAAGATCTGAGATTGTCGACTGCTGCTGATGCCTTTGGCGGCAATGCTTTTTATTTTTCTCAGCTTAGTTTTAAATGTTTTAGAGCCGGCTCCCAGATCGGTAATTTCTATTTCTTGTTCGTTGTTTAATAGGGCGGCACGCAAACGTTCGAGTTCAATAAAATCATAATAACTGTTTTGGTTATAAATCACCTCTTCGCAAAGTTTGTAAACAAAGGGCGAATGTACACCATGACCTTTTCTTTTCGCCTGAAAAAAATGGGAGATAAAGTGAAGGATCTGATGGCTGTTAATTGTCATAGCTCACACAAAGTAAGATCTTTTTCGGTTTGGTGCTTTTATAATCCGATAAATTTTCTTTTTCCATAAAATATAAGTTCATGCTTGGAATCTGTTTTTCGGGATGATGTAAATTCCATTGGTGTAAATAATATCGGCCATAAAGTGGACGCAAAAAGGTGTATTTATCACGCTGCATGTTCTCGGCCAGTTTGCGCCAGCGGTCGTTGCGGTACATGCTTACAATGTGGGCCGGTTTTTTATAATCCACATAATCCTGATTTAATCGTAGGTCCCATTGCCGTCCGATGGAATCCATGCCATGGTATACAAACCAGCCATCGGTTTTTAAAATGCCCGGTGAAAACATTCCCCAAAATTGATTAAGTCGAAGCGCATTTACCGGGTAATTGAGTTCGCTTTTTAATTCATAGTTAAACCATGGCACCGTACTTAAATTAAGGAGGAGGCAAAGCAGAATCACCAAGGTGCCAAAACTAGCGGTAAACGGGGTATACCAGCTCTGTTCGGTTGTTTCGGCGCTATGCTCTTTGCTTTTTAACCTGAATTTTTTTTCGATCCAATCCATAGCCAAGGAAGGAATTAAGCCTATGGCCGACACAGATGAAATGATAAAAAAGAGTCCGACATACATTGTTAAACCTATACTGAGGTGTAGTAAAAGCAACAAGCAGAAAGCCGTTAGTCGGAGCTTGCCTTTTTTTGAAGGCCAGAGAATTAAGATGGGGACTATGCTTTCGATGATAAAAACCAGGTAGGTGAGTGTTTTCATGAGACTCGGAAACCGATACAACAAATCACCTAAGGGCAACTTTATTTGGTCGAGACTGAGGGCATAATAAATGGCACTGCCTTCACTGGTCCATTCTTTATCGGTTTTAAGCAGGACGGTGAATGCATAAACGGAAGCAATAAGGAAGAGATAACCAAAGTTGCCGATGAGGGAGATTTTTTTTTGTTGTGTGTGGCGTGAATCGATGGCGTAACAGGCATTCCATGGCAGGAAGAGGCCCCAGAAAAGAATTAAACGTAATTGATCATCGCCGGCCTGTAAGATAAAAATGTTACGGTTTTGCAATGAGATGGTAAGGAGCCAAACGAAAAGGGTGCTGAGTTTTGTTTGGTAACCGAAGAGTAAAAACAGGGCAAAAACACCATGCAGCGAAAACAGTAGGACTTCCCATGCATAGCTGCCATAGAGACAATGCAGACTCCAGAAACCAGGTTGCCAGCCAAAATTTTTAAGGATGTGCAGCGGCCAGATGCCGGCATTGGTATAAAGGGCGCTCAGATCCTGTGCGCGTATAATCAGGTCGCAAAGTACAATGAGGGCAACGCCAATGCGCATGAGCGAAAGTGCTCTGAGATCGAGAAAATAATAGGAGGAGAAATGAAGCAGATTTTTTTTTAGGCGATCAAAAAAGGAATTCATAAAACGCTTTAAAAATTTTCAGCTTCCTTAATAAAATCCTGACCTTAAAAGGCTATATACACTTACTGGTTACAACCAATGGCACCTGTAACAGACACCGTAGGGAAGTTGAAGGTTTGTTGTGTACAAACCACTGAAGTAAAGCTGGCATTAATAGAAGTTGCATTGGAGCTAATAATCACGGTTCCGCTTTTTCCTATCCATACAGTGCCGGCTGGTTGATTCGGCGCGTTTAGAACCATCATCGTACAAACACCTTGTCCGGAGTTAGCCGACACAGCAAAGGTGCCGGTAGTAGGTGCGGTTAAAAAGGAAAGTGTAACACTTACATCGCCGCTCACGCCTTTTAAAATAAGACTAGCAGAGGATACACAGGTAGGATTACTCCATCCGCTGCCACCCACCACGAGGCTGGTATTTTCCGTTGCCGGGTTGGTGAAGGTTGTAGAACCTGTAACGGTTTGGTTATTCGGGTTCGGATTGCCACCTGTTCCATAGGTTGGGGTAATAGCCGTGCTGTCGTTTTTCTTTTGACAGGATAGAATAATAAGGGAAATGAGTAGGGTGTATGTGGCAATAAAAAGAAAGCGTTTTTTCATGAAATGAGTTATCTGTATATCCAAAAATACAAAAAACTTATAAATGGAGCAAATTTTTGATGGATTTGGTTGTAGAGGTTTAGAAGTCTTGAAAAATAAGGATTAATCACAAAATAAATAAAGCTAATAACCGCTAACTGTTTACAGGTATGCCTCCCTAGTTAAGAGGTACTATTTTGCTGTTCAGTATAGAAAGACAAGTGAAAAGCTAATTCAATGGATTTTAGAATAGGTTGAACAATTCAACCTGTTTTTATACTATGTCGAAAAAATCATACATGTCATGATTTATTTTTAACACGGGACTAAGGCAACGAAACAAAAAATTCAACAAGTGAAAAGTTTACGAATAAAACTTTTTCTTTAACACAAAATATTGTTTTAAAACCGGACTCACCCGGTATCGGTCTTCTTCGTAAAAATCTTTTAAGGCTGTGAGTTGTTTTACCACATTGTCAATACCCAGTTCATCGGCCCATTTTAAAAGTCCTTTGGGATAATTTACCCCTTTGGTCATGGCCAGATCAATATCTCCGGCGGATGCAATTTTATGGTAGAAGGTATCGGCTGCTTCGTTAATGAGCATCACTAAAATGCGGGTGAAGATCTGGGTGCCCAGTTCTTTGTTTTTAGTGGCTTCGGGCATTACGGAACCTTCGGCATAAGAATAAAAACCACGTCCTGTTTTTCTACCTAAAAAACCGGCTTCCAACAAACGTTTTTGTGAAAGGGCAGGTGTGAATTTAGGATCGTAGTAAAATTGTTTCCAAACGGTTTCGGTCACCACATAGTTAACATCATGACCAATCAAATCCATTAATTCGAACGGACCCATTTTAAAACCGCCAATCTCTTTCATGGCCCAATCGATGGTGGGCATATCGGCAATGCCTTCTTCGTATAATCGTAAAGCCTCGCTGTAAAAAGGTCTTGCCACACGGTTTACAATAAAGCCCGGGGTGTCTTTTGCAATCACCGTCACTTTGCCCCAAGTGTCAATTAATTTTTTACAAGCCAAAGCAAGGTCGCTACGCGTGGCAATACCCGGAATAATTTCTACCAAAGGCATTAAGGTAGCAGGATTAAAAAAGTGAATGCCGATTACACGCTCCGGTTTTGCACAAGCAGCAGCAATGGACGTGATGGATAAGGAAGACGTATTGGAGGCAAGCACACAGGTATCGCTTACGATTTTTTCGAGATTGGAGAAAACCGATTTTTTAATCTCCAGATTTTCTACAATGGCTTCAATAATTAGATCACAGGATGCAAGATCATTGAGGCTTTTTACAAAACGAATGTTTGATAAAATCTCAGTTTGTTTTTCTGCGCTTATTTTTTGTTTCTCTACTAATTTTGTGAGTGATGACCTTAAAGCAGCTTCTGCTTTTATAAGGGCTTTTTCGTTCGAATCATATACCATTACTGCGTGCGAAGCTGTTGCTGCTACTTGCGCAATGCCATTGCCCATGGCCCCTGAGCCTATAATACCAACTGTAGATTTAATTGTAAACATAATTAATGTTGTATGAGTAATTTTTTAGTTTCGTGTTTGTTTTCGTTTTGAATACTGATAACATAGGAGCCATTTGCCAGGGCGCTCAGATCAAGGTTCTCTGAAATTTTTTCGGAAAATTCTTTTTGTAAAATAACTTGCCCTAACAGGTCTTTTATACGAATCATAGAAGTACCTGTGCCATTGTAATTCAGCGCTAAAACAGTATTAGCCGGATTAGGATAAAAAATAAAACTAGCAGCGGCATTATTTTCAGCTTTGAGTCCAACCGGGTTTACAAGATTTACCAAACTGCTTGTGAAGGATGAGGTAGCATCCAACAAAAAAATACCATTTTGCATATCGGTAGCAATGATGAGTTTACTTGGTAAAAATGGATAGGCGCCCCAATTTCCGTTATAGGGTCCATTTGCGTAACTACCGGTATTAGCGCCACCTTGAGGATAGGTATCAAAATAGCCGGCCAAACTAATTTGTGTTGGTTGCGAAATGTCGTAAATCATCAAACCATCCAAATAGCAAGAAACAACAGCAAATTTATTTCCAATAATGTAGGGATTATGAGGCGTAGTATTGGTAAAGGGATGAAAACTAGTCATTGGTTGAATGTTACCGAGATTTTGAATATCTACCAGATGCAGAGGTAAGGAGCTAGGCTCTTCATCACAAAACATAAGGTATTTACCATTTTGAGTCATAAAACTGGAATGGTTGAATCCGGCACCGGCATAGCCCCTGTAATTGCCTATTTCGTAAATGCTATCATTGCTGAGATCTAATTTTAAAATATGCAAACCTTGACTTCCGCAAGAGGCAAAAATAGTATCGTTGCGCGCATACATGTCGTGGACATACTCAATTACTGTATGTGGAATATCGGTATCGATTTTTTTTATTAAGGCCGGATTGGTAGGAGTAGCCAAGCTATAAATGGCCATGGGTGTTGAGCCAAAATTGGCCGCAAAAGTAACCCCACCAACATACATTTTATTTCCATCAATCCAAATGGTATGCGCTCGTTCAAAATACATCGTACCGCTGTGAACCACATGCACACTATCGGGCAAGTATTGCATGTCAACAATTTGAAAAGCATTGGGTGATTTGTCGTCGCTTACGATGTAACAATAGTTTTGATACGTTTTTAATTCACGCCAGGATGTTCCATTTCTTCCGGCCACAAAGGCACTCACACTTGGACTGGCCGGACTGCTGATATCGATAAAATACGTGCCATTGCTAGCACCTGAAATGGCGTATTCTTTATTTTTACTTTGTTGGTACCAGCCCCAGCAACCCGAGTATTTATTGCCTAATGTTGATGAAACCGTGCTGGTGTTGGGTGTGATTAAACTAACTAATCCAATATTATAACTGCTGAAAATTTGGCCAAAGGAAGAAATAGTCATAAAGAAAAGGAGAGCTAATAAACTATTTTTCATCATTGATTTGGCTTTATACAAATGTAGTTTTTTTAAGCGTTTAAAACAAAGCCGTTAATCCAAAGTGGATCTTCCCATTACGCAGATCAAAACCATTGCCCAATTGGTTTCCAAGGGCATAGGTGAGACTTAAAATACCTGCTTTGGTTTCGATGTTTACACCAGCACCCACACTTCTTGGCTTGTCGTTCATGTAATGTCCATTGCTGTTATTTTCGTACCAGGCTGCTTCGGCAAATAAAAATAAGTTAGAGTTTTGTGCGAATAAAAAACGGTATTCGATGGTGGGAATGGCGTAAGTAGAGGCAAAGATGCTTTCTTCATCAAAGCCTCTTAAGGTTTTTAATCCTCCCATGCGAAACAATTCATTTTTATAAATGGTTGCGTTACCAAATACTGATGCTGCCTGTAAATTACATTTTAATACGTGGTTGCCTCGTAAATGCAGGTAAAGTGAGGCGCTGCCTTCAAACTGATATTGTGTTGAGCGCAGCAATAACTTGTCATAAGCCACCGGATTTAATTTCGGATTCTTTTTAATGACCCGGTTTCCGGTTTGTCCGTTCATAGTAATGGCCGCTCCTTTGTGGGGATTAAAACGGTAATCGAGTTTTTCGTAAAATAGTCCGAGACCATATGCCTGTGTCACCACATCGGCGTATTCGGGTAGGGTGGTAGCGGTTTCCAGACCATTAGTAGAAATAAGATTGGCATTACGTTGTTTGTAAAAAACCTTGAAGTTATTTAGTCCACTGAAATAATAGTGCAGACCAAAGTTATTGTTGATGTCTATAAAGGTGGTATCGCGTCGGTAAATTTTAAGATTATAATCTGTGCCCACCGGTGTGCCAAATAAAAAGGGGTAGGTGAGTCGTCCGTTGAAATCGGTGGTTTGTGATTTCAAGCGTCGCCATTCCATATCAAAAGTTTCGCCGTTTCTAAAAATACCATTCACCAGTTTTAATTTAATGTCGCCTGTAATAATTGTTTTTTTTGTATCGGCATCAGGCAAAAAACCAATAATACCGTCGAATTGAGAGGCGTTTTTTTTATCGAGGAATAAAATGAGTTTATTGCTTTTGTCACTGAGTCGTACCACCTGAGTTTGTTTCTCGCTAAGAAAGGGCAATTGGCGAATTTTGCCTGAAATGCCTTTTAGAATTTCTTCGTTATAAGGCATGTTTTCTTTTATGTTGAGGTAGCGATTTAAAAAACCTTGATTAATGTGAGCGTTGCCAACCACTTTAATGGAATCTATTTTGAATAATTTATTTTTTTGCACATTAAATTGGGCAGTGAGCTCGGGTCCATTACGTTTAACCGAATCGAGTTTTACGGTGACAAAGGGATAACCGTTATTTTCGTAATAGAGAATTATTTTCTCGATGCTTTTTGCCACTTCGCGGTAATGGAAAGCTTTTTGGAAATAAAGTCTTTCGCTTATACCCAATTTAGAAGCTAAGTTAGGATCTAAATTACCCAATTTAAGAAAGCCGGTTTTAAATAAGTCGTTCTCTTTCATATAGGCGGTAACGGAATTACTATCGGAAAACACAGAATCGGCAGAAGCTAGTAAATAACCTTTGAATTGTAGGCTAAGAAGAATATTATCGAGTTCGACATAGGCTTCTTTGTGGTTATTAAATTTTTTCTTGTAATTGAGTTTAGTGATGATGCTTTTTTGACTGTTGGGAATGACCTTTAAGGTCAGGGATTGAGCCTTGAAATACTTGTAATTCAGCAGAAAAAGCATGAAAAAGAGATATTTTAAAGGAATTTTCAACGACAATTGATAAAAAGCAATAAATAAACTATATTTATAAGGCTCTAAGTTAATTTAAACCTTAACATCACACAAAGTTTAATTCAAGATCAAAACGACCATGAAAAAAAATTATTTAGTATTCGCATTAAACGTAATTGGCTCAGCCATTATTGCGCAAAGTGCCATCACGCTTGGAAACGCTAACATGCCGGGCAGTGGCGATACCTTAAGATATACCAATGTTCAAACGAATTCAGTAAGTAATTACACCCAAACCGGTGTAAATTTTAACTGGGATTTTAGTAATGTAACGTCCACGACAGAGGGAGTGCGGGATTTTAAAAAATCTTCTGCTACCCCTTATTACATTTTCTTTTTGTCTTCAACGGAATATGGAGAAAAGGTTTCCGACACCTTAGTGGGTGGTACTGGTACATTAACCATTACTCAGTACTATAATTTTTATAAAAAACAAACAACGCCCGTAAATGCTTTTGTTGCTGATGGTGTGGGTATGACCATAAGTGGATTACCGGTGCCAAGTTATTATTCGGATAAGGATGAATTGTATAATTTCCCTATGACTTACCCTAAGTTTGACAGTACGACGTTTAAGTTTGCTACCACCACTGCTGGAGCCTTGCCAATCAAATATTCGAAACAAGGTTACAGAACGACTACGGTAGATGGTTGGGGTACCATCAAAACACCTTATGGAACCGATAATTGTTTACGTTTGGTAACTACACAATATTCGCGCGATACCACCGCTATAGCATTACCTATTCCTGGCTTTCCACCTTTTAAGATCGGCATTCAAAACAATGTAAGAAGTTACCAGTGGTTTACTTTAACCAGTAAAATTCCTTATTTTGAGGTAACAGGTAATTTGGTGAACAATAATTTTACGATCACTCAAATGCGTTACCGTGGCTTTAAACCGGCCTCAACCAATACCGTGGTAAATACAACGGGTGTTGCACAGGTTGAAGATATCAGTGCCATGTCCTTGTATCCTAATCCGGTGAAAGATAAATTGTGGTTTAATGGTCAAAACACCTTTAACGGTCAATTAGAGATCTTTGACTTGACCGGTAAATTAGTTACACAAACAACGGTTCAGAATTTCGGAACTGTAAGTTTTATTGATGTGTCGTTGCTGCAAAATGGTTTATATGTTTTAAAAGTGAGTTACGGCAGCAAGGAGACATATCTTAAATTTATTAAAACTGAGTAGATAAGGAGCTAAGCAAGATGTCGGTTTAGATCAAGATTAGCCTGAATTTGCTGTCATTTGTTAAAATTATTTTTTTTAAATTAATATATTCTCTTATTTTCGCAACATTAAATCTAATTAACTATGTCTTGGCATTCACACGACGATCATCAAACAAACGAACCAAAACCGGTATCTTTTACAGTTCCGTTTATTTTGGCTGCAGTTACTATTTTAGCAGTTGTCTTATTTTTAAGTTTATGCGATCCAAAGCCGCATCATGCCGAAGGAACCGAACACGAACCGGCAGCTACCGAAGCTTCTACAACTGATGAGCATAAAGCTGCTACAGAGATTAATGCGGTGGCTGGAGATACTTTGGCAGCAGAAAGTTCTGTACCTAATGCCGGTGCTACTCAGCACAATGAACCGATAAAAGAAAAGCACTAAAAAATCTTATTATTAAAAAAGGCCATCATATACGCTATGATGGCCTTTTTTATGTGCTGGAATTTTGAACTTACTTTGCTTTTAAAACGGGTGTGTTTTTTGTCTTCTCAAGAGTTTTTAAACTCAAACCGTAGATGGCAGATTCATTACTTGGCGACAAGCAGAGTACTTTATTGAATAATGATATTGATTCAGTGGTTTTGCCTAAATAATAATTGGTCCAGGCTAACATCAATAATCCATCGGTATCGCAAGGGTAAAGATTAAGAAGCTTTTCGAAGTGGGCCTTAGCTGCAGCATAATCTTTTTGATCGTAAGCAATCATACCTAATTTATAAATCACATAAGTATTGTGCGGGTCGATGCTCAATGCACTTTCGTAATGCGCTTTTAAATCGTTTTTATTTCCGAGTACTTCAGCCGGAATAGCACAACCTAATTTGGCTTCAAGGGCTTGGGGCCTTAAAGTGGCTGCAATTTTGTAATAATTAACCGATTCTTTTTGGAGTCCGGCCAAATAATTTAACCAACCCAAACGTAAATTGATTGCATAAGAATCTTTGTCGTATATTTCTAGTAAGGCGGTCGAAGCCCCTTTATAATCTGATTTTTCGGACAATTCATAGGATTTTAAAAAGCCGGCATTCATTATTCCGTTAATGGCTTGTGTTTTTTTTATAGTACTTAAACCATCTAAGGCAGAGACGTCTTTAGGAGAATAAAGTAAAATGGTATTAAAACATTGTTCAGCTGAATCATTTTTACTTAATTTTAAATAGGACCAAGCGAGCATTAAATTATTATCGTAATCGAAAGGATAAAGGCTGACCACTTTTTCAAAATAGGGAATGGCTTTGGTGTAGTCTTTTTTGTAATAGTAGATAAGTCCTAAATTGGCATTTACGATTTTGTTTTTAGGATCTATTTCAAGAATCTTATTATCCTGTTCAATCAAGTCTTTGTAATCGCCTGCCAAGTATGCAGGAAAACTATAACCATAGCGGGGTTCAATGGCTTGCGGTTTAATTTTAATGGCATTGGTGTAAAGTGCCAAGGACTTAGCCGTTAGTCCGGCTTTATAATATAACCAACCCAAACGCAAAGTAATGTCGTAAGAAACAGTGTCGTTTAAACTTTTCATAGTTTCAATAGCACCTAAAAAATCTGATTTTTTTTCCTGCTCAATACTAGCGGCGAAGGTTAGTACCCTTTTATCGCTTTGCGCAAAAGAAGAGTAAAAAAGACCGGCCGTTAAAAGTAAAATAGCTTGTGATTTTTTCATTATAAATTATTTGTGCGGTCTAAGATACCAAATTTTTAATAATATAGTTTTTATGATGTTTAGTAAACATCTTGTATGATCAAAAGTTGTTTAAGCAATAATCTTTCAATTCGTGAGATATTTCAGTATTTTAGACCGGCTAATGGCCTAGGTTTTAGTTTATACGATCATGCAAGAAAAACGAGTTGAGGTTGCCGATTTATTGAAAGGATTGGCCGTTATTTGTATGATACAGGTACATGTGCTTGAATTATTCACCACTTCCGGCTTTCAGGAAAGTAAGCTCGCTACATTATTGTTCTTTTTAGGCGCTGCTCCGGTTGCACCTGTATTTATGATTGTTTTGGGTTATTTTTTAGCGGCCTCGAAAAAAAGCACCGCGCAAACTTGTTTAAGGGGCATAAAGGCTTTTGGCTTGGGCCTTTTATTAAACCTAGGTTTAAACTTCAATCTCATTATAAAGATCACAAAAGGAGAAATACAGTTAAATGTGTGGCCTTATGTTTTTGGGGTAGATATCTTATTGTTTGCAGGTTTGGCCATAATCATTTTAGCTGTGCTTAAAAAACTGCTCGAAAAAAACATTTTCGTTCCGGTTGTTTTAATAGGTATAATATTACTTGGTGGCGAATTTTTAACTAAGAATGTTGCACAAACTACTGAATTCAATTATGTTATTTCTTTTTTTTACGGTTCAAGCGAATGGTCTTACTTCCCTTTAATGCCATGGTTGGCTTATCCTTTAACGGGATTTATTATTTTTCAATTTGCTAAAACAAAAATTGAATACAATCGAAATGCAGTTTATTTAAAGATTGTTGTTTTCGCGAGCTTTTTTGTTTTTGTGTTTTTCACCTATAAAGAGGCTTCTAACATTTCAAAAGACCTTCCGAATTATTACCATCATGGCATGTTGTTTTATGTTTGGGCCCTTATATTTATTGGTCCATATGCGATGATGCTTAAAAGCGTAAACGCAAGCATTGGAAATACGCTCTTTATGCTCTTTGTAAAATTTCTTGGAAAAAATGTCACCTTGATTTATGTTATCCAATGGCTCATCATTGGGAATACCGCTACAGAAATTTATCGGAGTCTATCAAGTTCTATGCGTATTGGTTTCGTCTATCTTGCAGTACTAATACTGTCAAGCCTTCTGGCTTATGCCCTAGTCGTATTGCGTAAATTTGTTTTAAAATTAAAAGCCAAATAATTACATCATTTTAAAACCCTCGCTGTTGATGAGATCATTCTCATCAAGAATGTCGGCTTCGATCATGTGTGATTTATAATGTGAACGAATGGCTCTAATCCAGCGTTTACCGCGCTCGCTGAGTTCAAAATCATTGGACATTAATCTGCCGCGCATGACTAAAATACCTAAATCGGCGCCCTCGTACAAATAACCGTCTTTTTGCGTGATTTGTAAATAAAATGCTTCGGTGTCTTGTACAACCGATTGACGATGTGCATCCATTTTTTTATAAGCAATATGGCCATTCATTTTCATTTCCCAGATACCCGAAGCCGGTGCTTTAATTGCCAGCTCAAGTGTTTTTCGGGTATGTTTAATAACGAGCTGACTCCAGCTATCCATATTTTCGGCTTGGGTCCAGCGATTGGAGAGTTCGGCTACATTTATTTCATAGGGCACTTCCATCCATTCGAGCAGGTGGTATAAAAACAAGGGTACTTCTTCCATGGCAAATTTTGAATGATTGGTGAGTGAACTCACTCCCGAAATGCGTGGATTTAATTCACCCAAATAAATTTCACTATTATCCTTATCAATTAAAAAATCCAGTTCAAAATAACCCTTGTATCCTTCTTTTAGCAGCTGGTCGCCAAATTTTGCAGTATAGCGTTTTGCTTTTTCACGGATATCTTCATTAAAGGCATTCGGAAAAATTTCATTGCCACACCAACCACCTTTGTATGGCGTAAGTTCTTTAAAGCCCACTAACTCGGTCATTAAAGGTGCCACGAGCGTACCTTGTTTCGTCACGCAGCCTTCAATGGCTGTTCCGAAACAATTAATCCGCTTCATAATCTTCACTTCCTTTTCTTTCAAAATCTCTTCGGCGTAATGATCAAACTCACCTGCGGTAGATATAAAAAAAGTGGTATGTCCCGAATCACCAAAAGGTGTTTGAACAACGAGATCATTACCTAAATGTGCCGATATGTGTTGTAAGTGGGTGTAACTTTCAACCGGCGATAAAACGTATGGAACACAGGCTACACCAGCCTTTTCGGCTATGCGGTTGGTATTCACTTTATTGTCTAAAAACGCGCGGAGTTGTGAAGAAGGAAAACAAATATCCAGACCCAGTTCTGCACACAGTTGTTCGGTTCTTTCGTTAAACATTAAAAACACGGCTTTTCCGGCTTTACCATTCTTGCTTCTGGAGCGAATAAAATTTTTCACTTCCGGATGTTGAAGCAAGTAGTTATTGATGTCTTCCATACAGCTAAATTCGTCATGTGGCAGCTCTTCTGCCGGCGAAAAAAGATTAGGATGTTCACCATCAAAACAATCGATGTGACTAATGAATTTAAAATTGGAGATCCATTCGTCGATGCCCAATAAATTAAAATTAGTAGCAGAAATAAAGTACACAGGCATTTCATTGGCTTTGAAATACTGTTTAATATCTTCTACAGTTAAAAGTGTTTTTTGTCCTTTTGAAGCGTTTGGCATATTGTGTAATTATTTTTTTGCTTTTATTTTCTTTTCCAATAATGGCATGGCGCCCATAGCCGATACGGTATTTTTGCGGTTAAGAGCTTCCTGATTAAAAATCTTCAGACCCAAATCGGCACGGTAACCGTGTATTTCTTTTACATCTAATGCAATCATAAAACGAATAATTTCTTCGCTGACTACCTGGCCGGGTACCAAAATGGGAAAGCCCGGCGGATATGGAATGACAAAGGAGGTGGAGACTAATTCGCGTCCTTTTTTTAAAGCGGTTTCACAATCCCTTAATAATAGGTACTCACATAAATCTTCCTCATAAGCCAGAAAAAAGGCTTCACGAATGTTACCGCCTGGCACGCCCGGCGCTGCTAAAAAGGAACGGTGAAAGGCGCTGAAATCGGGTAGTGGCGGCACATCTAAAATAAGGGACTGAATATGACGTTTTGAAATTTCAGCTTCACGTTTATTTAAAGAGCGGTTGCTTTCGTCGAGCTCGTCGGCTATTTGTAGAAGGGCGTTAATTAAAAATGTTATGCTGCCGCGGGTGGTACCAATGTTGGTCATTAGCAGCACCGTGTTGCGGGAAGTTTTATTTAATTGAATGTTAAAACGATCCATTAAATAGGTATTCTTAAAGGCATCGCCTGTAATTCCGGCCTTACCTACAGAGAGCGTTACTTTAGTAGGATCGAGTACAAATTCATCTTTCTCCCACGATTCTTCCATACGGTCCCAACCTTCAGCTACCGTGTAATATTCTTTAGTGCCGCAGGCTCTGAATTCTTTTGGAATGAGGTCATTCACCGATAAGACATGAAAATACTTACTCAGTTTTGGATGATCTTGAACTTTTGAACGAAGAATCATGGCCATTTCAATACTCTTCTCTACCAATTCATAACCTTCCAGTTCAACCTGTCTTCTGCCAACATCAAGCGATGCCAGGATTTGATAGTTAGGTGAAGTGGTGGTATGCGTCATGTACGCTTCCTGAAAATTATCGGCCACACGTCGGCTAAACTCTTCGTCCCACACCTGAATCATTGAACCTTGACGGAAACTGGAAAGTGTTTTATGCGTGCTTTGAGTGGCATAGACGCGAATTTTTACACGATCAGGATCTGGTAGGCTAGGACGTTCACCGGGCTTTAAAGCCTCAAGATGTAATTTGTATTGTTGTTTATAGTCGGCGCTCCGGTATTTATGAAATAATTTTTGCGCCACATACATGCCGGTACGTTGTTTATAGGTGTAGGTAAAGCTGGCAAAAGCAAACCAGGCTTCATCCCATAAAAACACCATGTCGGGTTTAATGGCCAGCACTTCCTCCATTACTTTTTCAACGTTGTAAACTAAACCATCAAAAGTACAGTTAGTAAGCAAAAGCATTTTTACCTTATCCAGTCGGCCTGCGTTGCTTAACTGGATGAGTTTTTCTTTAATTACACGCAGTGGCACGGCACCATACATCGAATATTCCTGAATGGGATAGGAATCGAGGTAGGCTGGAAAAGCGCCGGCAAGGACCAAACCGTAATGATGTGATTTATGACAATCACGGTCAACCAGCACCACATCACCGGGTTTAATGAGTGCCTGTTGTACAATTTTATTTGCCGTGGAAGTACCGTTACTCACATAAAACGAATGCTCGGCACCATAGGCTTTAGCTGCTTTTTCTTGTGCTTTTTTTAACGGACCTTTGGCTTGAAGCAGGGAATCGAGGCCACCATTGGTAGCGGAGGTTTCTGCCAGAAATACATTGCGGCCATAAAAATCACCAAAGTCGGTGATCCAACGTGAACGAAAAACGGAGTTGCCTCTTGAAATAGGCATGGCATGAAACACCGATATGGGGCGTTTGCTATATTCACAGAGGGCAGTAAAGAAGGGTGTGTCGTAACGCTCGTTAATGCCGCTGATAATGGTGAGATGCAGTTCCTGCAGATCTTCCATGCGGTAAAAAATACGGCGAAAGGATTTTAGGGTGGCATCGTCCAGGTGCGTCAACGAGGTATCCGTTATATAATAAATATCAAGTTCCGGTCTGAATAGATGAATGTACTGTCCCAATAATGGTCCCAGATCGGCATCGCTCACTTCAGAGATGTTGATTTTTAGCACGGTTTCAATAAAAGGACGAATGAGTGTGTTACTATTGGTTGAGCCATGCAGCGGGGCATATCGGATTACCGCTGCTTGAATGTTATAATTAAAAAAGAGACAGATGAGTGCATCCTGAAAAGAGCGTTGCACCACTATTTCGTAGGTAAGCGTGTCGTGCGGATTGATGAGTTCTTTTATTCGGCTTTTTAGGGTGTTTTCCTCTTTGGTGGACATGTCCTCCACATAAAGCACTTCAAAATAATTTTTTTTAGGTCCCGGATTGAGTTTGTCTTTTTTTGCATCGTTAGCAAAACCACCACTCGAATTTTCATCCATCATTTCGGGATAGAGGCGGTAATTGTCGCTAACCAATAAGGCTACAATCTCACTTACACGGTTACTTAGGGCTTTTAGCTCACCTTTTTTAAGAGCTTTCATGATTCGGTGCACCAAATCAGCTCCCGGAAAAGAAAAGTACTGTTCGATACCGAGTAAATTCCGTAAAACGTCTTGCAGTTCCTTTAAACGCTCGTCGGCCCCACTCTCGTTTTGCAATCGGGTTACCTGATTGCTTTTTTCTTTAAGTTCATTCCACAGGTCGATACGTAATTGGTTAATGTTATAATGTTTTGAATGCATACCCTTTAAAAATTAGTATTTAGAATGAAGTGCCAAACGGTTACCTTCCGAATCGATGAATAGGGCGAAGTAACCAGCCGCATCGCTGATGTATGTTTTTTCCATCACCACGCGTCCACCCGCTTCGTTCACTTTTGATAAAACCATGTTCAAATCTTCACCACCGTTTAAATAAATAAGCGGACCAATTTCGCTAGGTACACAGCCCGGTCCGGTTACAATGGCGCCACCAATTCCGCTTTCTGCAGGGAAAAAACCCATGGCAAGGCCATTAATTTCAACGCTGGTAATTTCGATGCCATAGATGTAATTAAAAAAGGCAACAGAGCGGTAATGATTGTAGGCAGGGATTTCAAACCAGGTTACAAAATTTTTAAAAATCGTTTTTTGCTTCAATTTTAAAAGGTTTGCTTCCCGAATTTTGCTCTTTAAATTAACTGTAGAACCCATAGGTGTTTATAATTTCGAACTAAATGTAACAAAAAAAGCTGCATAAATCAGCTTAGCAGCCAGGTCATGTAAACAAATCGGTGTCGAAGAAAAAATAAATTTGTCTATTGGTCGCTAAGCGCTGTTGGCGGTTTATTAGACGTCTTTTAGACGTAAATCCTTCTGATGGATTTAAAGTAATGATTTTTATCAATAAGAAATTAAAAAGAGCTGAAAGTGAATGGCTGCAGCTAATTATACAGCATACTGGAACTCTTTTTAAAATAAAGGTATAAACGAGAAGGATTTTAGTCTGTTACCCGTCTAAATACCTAGAAATTAGATCATAAGGTGATTATTGAAGTTATACGGGGTAGAAGGATTTTTGCAATAAAAACATTTAACTGCATTGTTAAAAATAAAAGGATAAATTTATAGGTTAATTCAAAGCTTAAAAAACTTAGAATTTCTAACTAAAGAAAAATTGAAAGATCTGTTAACAAAGGCGAAAGAAAATTACTGGTTTCAGTGTATCTTAAACAGTTATAGTTTGATGTTCTTTTCGCTCGACCCGGTATTTGCTTTCATTATTTTGCTGGTTACCTTTTTTTCTCCTTATTTGGGTTTGATGGGTTTATTAGCCATCGTTTTGATTAATCTTTCAGCCTATTTCGTTGGGTTTAACCGCGAGGAGATTAAAGGAGGACTTTTTGGATTTAACGCCTTGTTTCTGGGACTGGCCATGGCTTATGACTTTAGTTTTAATTTTTCATTTGTGTTATTATTTTTAAGTGCGGTTTTGGTGCTCCTGTTAATGACTGTTTGGTTGAAGGGTTTACTTGCCATGTACCAATTGCCCTTTTTGTCTTTTCCCTTTATTATCACCTATTGGATTGTATCGTTAGCCGCCTCTAATTTTACCCGTATTCTTCCCGATGAAAATCATATTTATGTGATTAATGAAGCGGCTCGTAATGATTCCTATTGGTGGTATCATATGGTACACAGCGCCGATAATCTTCGTATATTTCCTTTTGCACTAAATTATTTTAAAACCTTAGCAGGTACCTTTTTTCAAAGCTCGGTTTTAGGTGGAATGTTTATTGCGTTTGGCCTGTTGTATTTTTCACGCATAGCCTTTTCATTAAGTGTGATTGGTTTTGTTTTGGCGTATTTGTTTTACTCCATGTTTGGTGCCGATGTAAACGACCTGAATTATAATTTGCAAGGCGCCAATTTTATTTTTTTGGCCATTGCCATTGGATGTTTTTTTCTTATTCCAAATACCTACAGCTATCTCACCGTTGTCATCTTAATTCCTGTACTAATGCTTGTTTTAGTGTCCTTAGGTAAAATTGTTGGCGTTTTTCAGTTACGAGCCTACTCCCTTTCTTTCAGTATGGTTTGTACCGCATTTTTGTTCACCCTAAATCAGCGTTTTTTTCAACGGTATTTACAATTGGTGACTATTCAATATTTTTCTGCTGAAAAAACGATTTACAAGTATTTAAATTCCTTGCAACGATTTAAGAACGAACATTTGTATAAAATCTCATTGCCTTTTTTTGGGGAGTGGCAGGTGAGTCAAGGTTACGATGGCAAAATTACCCATTTGGGTGGTTGGAGTAAAGCCTTGGATTTTGTGATCGTGGATTCTAAAGGGAATACCTATCGTGAGCCGACACATGTGAGCGAAGGGTTTTCGCGGGAGGATTTTTATTGTTATAACAAAGAAATTTTGGCTCCTTTCGATGCTTATGTTTACGACATCATCAATAATGTAGAAGAAAACGATGTGGGAGAAGTGAATACCGATTACAATTGGGGAAACACCATTATTTTGAATCACCTCAATGGTTTGTATTCACAAATTAGTCATGTTAAAAAAGATTCCTTTGCTGTATTTGTGGGACAATATGTTTACAAAGGCACTTATCTGGCAACCTGCGGTAATTCAGGACGTTCACCGGAGCCACACATCCATTTTCAGTTTCAGACCAATCCGGTTATTGGTGAAAAAACCTTGGCTTATCCAGTTTCTTATTTTATTGAACGCAAGGGCAATGAAAAAGCACTACGTATTTCGGAAGTGCCTCAAGAAGGAAGTTTTATTTCAAATGTTCAAGTAAATGAGTTACTGAGCATCGCTTTTGCCTTTATACCTGGGCAAAAACTGGGATTAAAAAATGAAATAACTTCTGCAAGCATTTTATGGGAAGTGTTTACAGATGCATATAACCGTAAGTATCTCTACTGTGCTCAAAGTCGCTCGTACGCTTATTTTGTGAATGATGGGGTGATGTTGTATTTCACCGATTTTGAAGGTGATCATGATTCAGTTTTATTTCAGTTTTATTTGGCTGCTTACCGGCAGTTGTTGGGATATTATGAATCGCTCACCGTAACGGATAAGGTACCGCTTATACATTTTAGTAATAAACCGGTACAGTTTTTTCAAGATTTTTTAGCACCGTTTTATTTATTTACCAAAGCCAATTACAGTTCGGTATTTACTTATGCTGATAATCAGTATGCTCCGCAACAACTTATCATTCGCTCGGAAGTAGAAGCTAAATTGATGAACTACGGTTTTAAAAAAATAAATTTTGAGTTAGAACTAAAAGAACATAAGCTCAATCGATTCAGTATTCATCATAAAAACCGAAGTGAAACTTATCTTTTTAATCTTCTTTAAACCACAACTAGTAGTTATAATCCAATCAACACACAAAAAAATAATTATGAAATCAGTCATCGTTTTAGTCATCGGAATTATCAGCATAAATCTCAGCGCTCAGAATAAGGAGTTAATTAGTGCGTTTAGTCAGTCATATGATTACGAGGCCATTCAAAAATATGATGCGGCTATTACATCATTCAACACCGTGTATACGGAAGGTTCTTATGAAATGAATTTGCGTTTGGGTTGGTTATATTATATGGTCGGCAAAAACAAGGAATCGCTTAGTTATTATCAAAAAGCAGCAGCCCTCATGCCGGCAGCAACAGAGCCTAAATGGGCCATTATTTACCCCTTAACCAAAATGGAAAACTGGACGGAAATTGAAAAAACGTATTTCGCCATTCTAAAACTCGATCCTAAGAACAGCACAGCCAATTATAATTTGGGTATGATTTATTATTACCGTAAAGATTACTTTTCGGCAAAAAAACACTTTGATGTTTCTTTAAATCTGGCACCTTTTAATTATAACAGCTTATTAATGAGTGCATGGACCAATTATTTTTTGGGTAATAAAAACGAGGCCAGTATTTTATTTAATAAAACCTTATTATACAGTCCTAATGACAAATCGGCTCTTGAAGGTTTAAGTATGATTAAGTAAGTACAAACGCAAACTAGTTTCCTAACTTATTCATACTAAAACCAATGCGTTTGTTGTCATCTATAAAATACTCTGTGCTTTTTGCTCTTTTGATACGAGGTGGTAGCGTATTAGCCCAGGCGCCTTTAACAACGGCTGAAATAGAGGCTCAGTCGTATAAGCATTACAGTGAGGGGAATTGGAAAGCATTGATCCTTACAGTGAATGATGCACTACTAAATGATGTGGATTATTTTTATTTGCGCATGCGTATTGGCATCGCTTATTTTGAGCAAACGAATTATGCCTTAGCGGAAAATCAATTCAGGAAGGCCTTGATTTTTTCTTCGCAGGATGAATTGGCACAAGAGTATTTATTTTATTGTTATGTGTATATGGGACGAACAGAGGATGCCCGCTGGTTAAGCAAAAGGTTTAGTCATGAACTGAGTGAAAAAACAAAAACCAGTCATCCATCTGATTTGAATTTTATGATGCTGGAAGGTGGTACAAAAATTACGGATAGTGCTTATTATTATGATAAGAATACACACAAAAGTTCAACTTATTTTAATCCTGCCACTTATGCCCAAATCGGTTTAAGTCATAGTATTGCAAACCGATTTTCATTATTTCACGGACTCACCTATTTTGGTCAGACCACTGGTTATACCATTGGTCAGGACAATTTTGTAAGCGTTCTTAAACAAATGCAGTATTATGTCAAAGCGGCTGTTCCATTAAAAAACGGCTGGCTAATTTCACCGGCATTTCATTTCATCCACAACAATCTTACTTCTACCACCACCAATACTCAACCACCTCCGGGTATGCCACCACCACCCAGACCCATTGTTCAAACAACGGCTACTACAAATAATCACATGGTAGCAGCATTGGCTATTCAAAAAGCCTCGGGAAAATTTGTTTTCACTTTTGGAAACACTTATTCAAATATGTTAGGTCAAACACAGTACATACATTCCGGTTTTGCTTCTTATTCAGTATTTGGAAACAGCAAACTCGTTTTGGCTGCTACGGCTTATTTGCACACGAGCAATTTTTATTCTATTACCAATATGGCTTATGCTCCTTTTATTTATGTGCAACCACTAACAAAGCTGTCTTTTAAGTTGAGTTATTTTTCAAATAAAAACGACAACATTATTGAAGAAAACGCTTATCTCGTAAATAATTCGTCCGATCTTACTCAAAATCGCTGGTCGATACTTACTTCATTCACCCTAAGCAAACACTTGGGTTTGTATGCCCTGTATCAATTGGAAAATAAGGTTGAAAACCCACAGAAGTTTAATTATCGCTACAATGTTATTGTAGGCGGCATAAAGATCACACCCTAAATCTCTAGAAATATAATTTTCTTAAACAAATTCTTTTTTACGCTCACCAATTTGTTGTCTCCACATGGCATAGTATAAGCCTTTTTCAGCTAAGAGATCGGCATGTTTACCTTGTTCAATCATTTCACCTTGCTCTAAAACAAAAATTTTATCGGCGTGCATAATGGTGGATAAACGGTGCGCAATTAAAATAGTAATCTGTGATTTGCTGGCACTTAAAGCGCGTATAGTTTCAGAAATTTCCTCTTCGGTGATAGAATCTAATGCCGAGGTAGCTTCATCAAAAATAAGCAGTTTAGGGTTTCTCAACAGGGCACGTGCTATGGAGATACGTTGCTTTTCGCCACCACTTAATTTAATGCCGCCTTCGCCAATAGTGGTTAAGATGCCATTTGAGGCGCGTGACAGTAAATTGTCACAGGCCGCTTTGCGCAGTACTTCCAACAATTCAGCATCATTAGCATTTGGTTTCACAAACAATAAATTATCGCGAATGGTGCCGCTAAATAATTGAGAATCTTGCGACACCAAACCCAATTGCATGCGTAACTCCGTTAAATTAATTTGGGTCGATTCGATGTTATTGTACAATACTTGCCCTATATTGGGTTTATAGAGTCCGAGTAATAATTTTACTAAAGTAGTTTTACCACTACCACTCGGACCAACAAAGGCAATGGTTTCGCCGGCTTTTATGTGAATGTTAATGTTTTTTACGGCATAACCCATAGCGGTGCTGTGTCCGAACGATAAATTTTTAAAATCCACTTCATTAATTTCGCCCAAATGCGAAGGCGATTCAGGCACTTCTTCCGAAGAGGAGTGCATGAGTTTAGCGAAATTATCCATGCTTACTTTGGTTTCATTAAACACCGCAATCACATTTCCTAATTCCTGCAAGGGATTAAAAATAAAGAAGGAGAAGAACATCAAGGTGATCATGTCGCCAATTTTAATGACCCCATTAAACACAAAACAATACAGACTAAATACCAAGGCGGTTCTAACCAAATGCACGGTGGTACCTTGAATAAAGCTCAGGGAGCGGATAAAGCGCACTTTTTTGAGTTCAAGACTTAAAATTTTTAAGGTGGTTGAATTTAACCGTTTTTCTTCCTGTTCAATTAAACCTAAACTTTTAACCAGTTCGATATTGCGTAAGGATTCGGTGGTAGCACCGGCCAATGCAGTTGTTTCACCAAGAATTTGCGTTGAAACGATTTTTATTTTTTTACCTAAAAATGATGAGATGCTGGCAATGATGGGTACAGTTGCCAAGTAGAGTGGACCGAGCAGGGGATGAATGTTCATGGCGTAAATGATCACAAACACGAGGCCAATGATGGATTGAAAAATGAGAGAGATAAAGAGATTGACAAATTTTTCAGTGTCGGATTTTACCTTTTGTAATTTACCCAAAGTTTCACCGCTGCGTTGGTCTTCAAAATCCTTGTAGGGCAGCGATAAGGCCTTTTTAATGCCATCGGTATACATTTGAGCGCCGGTTCGTTGAATGACAATATTGGTAAAATAATCCTGAAAGTTTTTGGCAATACGCGACATCATTGCGGCGCCAATAGAGAGACCCAGGAAAAATAAAATACTTTTAATGAATTGGTTCAGGGTATCACCGGTGTGCCAGTAATAAGAACTGCCTTCCTCACTATGAGGCATTGAAAATTTATTAATGAGCTTACCGGTAATAATCGAATCACAGAGCGAAAAACACTGATTGATACTTGCCAGAATAAGCGCAATGATGAGTAATTGTTTATGTTGTTTTAAATAGCTTAAAAGTACCTTCATGTTTTTTTAAAATTTTTGGAAGCAACAAAGGTATGAAGTTTTGCTTCATACCTTTTAAGTTTAAAAGTACTAATGTTAAATTATGCTAGACTTGCCTAAAATTTAAGGAATTCAATTTTGCCTATTTCCATGTTAACCCAACTGGTTTTGATTAAATTATTAAACCGTTTTAGCTAGGGCCTCATTTCTGAATACAAATTTATTATCAAAAACATCTAAAATAATCTCATTGTTCTTATCAATATTTCCCGACAACAATTGTTTGGATAATTCGTTGAGCACTTGTTTTTGCATGACACGTTTTACTGGACGGGCACCAAACTGCGGATCATAGCCCAGCTGCGCCAGCCAGTCTATAGCCTCATCGGTGGCTGAAACCACAATTTGTTGGTCGGCCAATTGTTTACGAATGTGTTCAAACTGAATCCGAACAATTTCAGTCACGTTTTCACGCGATAAGGGTTCAAACATGATCACTTCATCAATACGGTTTAAAAACTCGGGACGAATGGTTTTTTTCAAAAGGTCATACACTTCAAGTTTAGTTTTAGCCAATACTGCTTCTTTGTTCTTCTCGGTTATTTTTTCAAAACTCTCCTGAATAATGTGTGAACCAATGTTACTGGTCATGATAATAATGGTGTTTTTAAAATTAACCGTACGTCCTTTGTTGTCGGTTAAACGCCCATCATCCAACACCTGCAGTAAAATATTAAAGACATCGGGATGCGCTTTTTCAATCTCATCTAACAACACAACTGAATATGGTTTTCTGCGAACGGCTTCTGTTAATTGTCCGCCTTCTTCATAACCCACATAACCCGGAGGCGAGCCAATTAAGCGACTCACAGCATGACGCTCCTGATATTCACTCATATCAATCCGGGTCATGGCGTTTTCATTATTAAATAAAAAGTCTGCCAGCGCCTTTGCCAGTTCGGTTTTACCAACACCGGTCGTTCCTAAAAAGATAAAAGAACCAATGGGACGTTTAGGATCCTGTAAACCGGCACGACTTCGGCGAACCGCATCGGCAATGCTTTCTATGGCTTCATGCTGACCAACCACACGTTTGTGTAATTCATCTTCAAGACTTAATAATTTTTCTTTTTCACTTTGCAACATGCTCTTAACCGGAATGCCGGTCCATGAACTAATTACCGAAGCAATGTCTTCACTGTCTACTTCCTCTTTTAAAAGCTGCGAACCGTTTGCTTTGGCTGTACTTAGTTTTTCTTCCAGTTCAGCCAGTTTTGTTTCGGCTTCTTTTACTTTGCCATAACGAATCTCGGCTACTTTGCCGTAATCGCCTTGTTTTTCAAAATTGTTGGCATGTTGTTTTAGTTCTTCAATTTGCGCTTTAATTTTTTGCACGCCTTCGATCACTTCTTTTTCTGACTGCCAGCGGGCTCTAAGGGCCGAGCGCTTGTCCTGCAATTCGGCAATTTCTTTATTCAGTTCATTTACTTTCGTTTCGGCGTTTTCGCGTTTAATGGCTTCGCGTTCAATTTCCAGTTGCATGATTTTACGTTCCACTTCATCTAACTCAATGGGCATGGAATTGATCTGCATGCGTAATTTAGAAGCGGCCTCATCCATTAAATCAATGGCCTTATCGGGTAAAAAACGATCGTTGATATAACGCTGTGATAGTTCTACGGCCGCAATGATAGCCTCGTCTTTAATACGCACATGGTGATGGGTTTCGTACTTTTCTTTAATCCCGCGTAAAATTGAAATGGCATCTTCGGCACTTGGCTCTTCCACCATTACCTTTTGGAAACGGCGTTCGAGGGCTTTATCTTTTTCAAAATACTTTTGATACTCGTTTAAAGTGGTTGCACCAATGGCTCTTAATTCGCCACGGGCCAAAGCCGGTTTTAAAATGTTGGCGGCATCCATGGCTCCTTCGCCACCACCACCGGCACCAACCAGGGTGTGGATCTCATCAATAAATAAAATAATTTCACCGGCGGCCGAAATCACTTCTTTCACCACCGATTTTAAACGCTCTTCAAATTCACCTTTGTATTTAGCTCCTGCAATTAATGAGCCCATATCAAGTGAATACACTTGTTTACTTTTTAAATTCTCAGGAACGTCGCCGTTAATGATACGATGCGCCAAGCCCTCTGCTATGGCAGTTTTACCCACGCCGGGTTCACCCACTAAAATCGGATTGTTTTTGGTGCGTCGCGATAAGATCTGCAATACCCGGCGAATCTCTTCATCGCGCCCAATCACCGGATCCATTTTTCCATCACGGGCTTGTTGATTTAAATTGATGGCGAATTTATTCAGGGAGTTATAAGTTTCTTCCTGCGACTGACTGGTAACACGTTCACCCTTTCTCAATTCATTTATGGCGGCCTTCACTTCTTTTTCTTTTAAGCCGGCATCACGCATTAAATTGGCGGTACTATCGCCTGAATGTAAAAGTCCTAAGAGTAAATGTTCAATCGACACATACTCGTCGTTATATTCTTTTAAATAACTGGCTGCTTTTGCCAGGGCTTTGTTTGCGGCATTCGAAAGATTGGCTTGTCCACCGCTTACCTTAGGATAAGAGTTGATCACACTATCCACCATCTTCGAGAAGGAAGCGGGATTGATGTTTAATTTTTTTAAGATGAAAGGTGTAACGTTTTCATCTACTTCAATAATGCCTTTTAAAATATGGGCAGGTTCAATGGCTTGCTGACCATTGTTAGTGCTTAACTGAACGGCCTGTTGAATGGCTTCCTGCGATTTAATGGTGTAATTGTTTAGGTTCATGGTACTATCATTTAAGGTGAGGGAAACACATTTTGTTCCAATTCAAGAACACTGAAATTTAGGCTTAAAATTAAGCCCAATTATGCCGAAATGACCTGATAATTGTTGGTTTTGTGACTATTTAGCAGTTAAAAAGCCTGCTTCAAATTGTCCTACTTTTTAAGGAGAGAATCGAACGGAATACGGTTGGTTAAAGAACGTCCGAGCGTCACTTCATCAGCATATTCCAACTCATCGCCCACAGCAATACCACGGGCTATGGTGCTTAATTTAATATGGTAAGGAGCAATTTTTCGGAAGATATAAAAGGAGGTGGTCTCGCCTTCCATGGTTGCATTGAGGGCTAATATAATTTCAGTCACCGCATTGGTGCTAATTTTATTTACCAATGTTTCAATGTTCAGATTAGATGGGGTGATGCCTTCGAGCGGAGAAATGAGTCCGCCTAAAACATGGTAATGCCCCTTGTATAAGCCTGTGTTTTCGATGGCCATCACGTCGCGGTAATCCTGCACCACACATACCGTTGTTTCGTCGCGACCGGCATTGGAGCAGATTTCGCAGATATCCTGTTCGGAAATGTTATGGCATTTAACGCAATATTTCAGGTCGGTTTTTAATTGATTTATAATTGAACTCAGGTTTTCGGATTGGTATTTATCCTGTTTAATTACATGCAATACAAAACGTAGGGCGGTTTTTTTTCCCACACCGGGTAGTTGGGCAAAGGCATCAACGGCCTGTTCAATTATTTTAGAGCTAAATTCCAAGATGGTAAAGATAGGGAATAGGGCTGGGATTGTAAAATCAAATTGAACGTGGGTATCCTAAAGGGTAACCCAGATTCCGCAGATAACAAAGAACGGTGTGCTAAAATTATGTTTTAAAATTCCGCAGATAATGTTGAAAATTTAAGCTTAATAAGCTCAAAGATCTGCGAAATTTCGCTGCAGGCGTTCTTATTCTTTTTACTATTTGTGTAATCGGCGAAATCTGCGTGAAAAATTACTGGGGGTTTTTATCCACCCCATAATTGTGCAGAACTATTTCATAAATGACTTTAATTTTAGCCTAAAAAATTAATTCTTTGCAAAGATGATCTCACCTGTTTTAATCATAAGTTTTATTGCTGTTTATTTCTTGTTTCTTTTAGGAATAGGTTGGTACACGTCCCGTAACAGCACGGCCGGCAGCTATTTTTTAGGGGATAAACAATCGCCTTGGTATTTGGTGGCTTTTGGTATGATCGGTGATTCGCTCAGCGGGGTGACTTTTATTTCAGTGCCCGGTACTGTTGGTACGGCCCATTTTTCATACCTGCAATTGGTGATGGGCTATTTTGTGGGCTATTTTATCATCTCGCATGTGCTCATGCCCATATATTATAAAATGAATCTCACTTCGGTTTACGAATATCTTTTAAAACGGTTTGGGAAGGTGAGTCAGAAAACCGGTTCGGTATTTTTTATTGTCTCACGTTTGTTGGGCGCAGCCGGACGCCTGTTCCTGGCTGCCTCAGTGATTCAGTTTTTTGTGTTTGATCAGTTTCCGAATGTAAAAATTCCTTTTGCCATGAGCGTTTCAGTGATACTGATCCTCATGCTTTTATATACCTATCGTGGTGGCATCAGAACCCTTGTATTTACTGATACCTTTCAATCTTTGTTTTTAGTGTTAGGTGTGGTCTTGTCTATTGTGGCCATCATTTCTAAAATGGATATTTCTTTTGGTACTGCGGTAGCTAATATTTATCGGTCTGATTATTCAGAGACTTTCTTTTTTAATATCAATAAAACCAATTTCTTTTTTAAGGAATTTATTGGCGGCATATTCATTTCGATTACCATGACCGGTCTCGATCAAAACATGATGCAAAAGAACCTGAGTTGCAAATCCTTGAAGGAAGCACAAAAGAACATGTTTTGGTTCAGCATTGTGATGGTGGTAGTGACTTTTTTCTTCCTCTCATTAGGGGCTTTAATCTATCAGTATTACGATTATTCGCATATTCCTTTACCAACAGATGCTAGTACAGGAAAGATCATCACCGACAAAGTTTTCCCGAGTTTGGCTTTAAATCATTTAGGTGTTTTTGCGGGACTGGTTTTTATAATCGGATTAACGGCCGCCACCTTCAGCAGTGCCGACAGTGTACTCACCACTTTAACCACCTCGGCTTACATCGACATTTTAGAACTTGATAATAATGAAAAATTATCCGTTCAAACTAAACAAAAATACCGAACGGCTATACACATTGGATTTGCTTTTTTACTCTGGCTTATCATTATTGTGTTTGATCTCATGAACCGTCAGGCTATTATTACCACTATTTTAATGCTCGCGGGTTATACTTACGGACCACTACTGGCGCTGTTTACAGCGGGCCTGTTCACGAAGTTGAACTTCAAAGATGCCATGGTGCCGGTAGCATGTGTGATGGGCCCTGTAATGTGTTATGTATTAAAAGAATTTACTTTAGCGCATCCTGATTCATATCAGATTGGTAACGAATTAATTTTAGTGAACGGGGTGATTACCTTTGTTTGTTTATGGCTATTCCGAAAAAAAGCCCTTGTGTAAATCGTTAAAACTTTTTTTATGTTTGAGGAAGTGTTCAACCACGATACTTCCTTTGTAGATGCCGGAGTAGTGGTATTTAAAGCCAGGGCTGTTTTTTAAACGTTTACGTTCACGCATAATTTTTGGTAACCAGGCGTAAAAACTAAAATGCGCACGAATCACAGCAAAAAAATGTTTGGGTTGTCCGTCGAATAGAAATTTAATTGCAGCTACTCCATCCAAAATCATTCGGCAAAGTACTTTCAGAAAAAGTTTTTTGGATGGATGATTTTTCGTGAAGGTGGTAAGGTTATTACGAAAATTTAAAAATGTTTTTCTTTTAGAAAGTTTGTTGAGGGTGCCGCCACCAATGTGGTAAATGACAGAAGCAGGTTCGACATAAATTTGATAACCAAAATTCTTTAAGCGCCAGCAAAGATCAATCTCTTCCATGTGCGCAAAATAATCCTTATCAAAACCACCTACTTTATGAAAGGCATCTGCTCTAACAAACAAGCTGGCACCGGTTGCCCAGAAAACTTCACAGGCATTGTTGTACTGTCCTTTATCTTCCTCAATGGCATTAAATAAACGTCCACGACAAAAAGGATATCCCAGTTTGTCGATAAAACCTCCGGAGGCGCCTGCGTATTCGAAAAGCTGACGAGTTTTAAAATCTAATATTTTTGGTTGACAGGCGGCAATGTTTTTATCAGCCTCCATGAGTTTAATAATGGGAGCAATCCAGTTTGCCGTCACTTCCACATCGCTGTTCAATAACACAAAATAATCGGCTTTAACTTTTTCGAGGGCTAAATTATAACCCTGTGCATAGCCGTAATTACCAGCATTAGTGATAATATTTACTGCAGGGAAATTTGTTTTTACAAACTGAATGGATTCATCGCTGCTGCCATTATCGGCCACTATTACCGGGTGGGGCGCCGAATGTTGAATGATACTCGGAAGGAATTTCTCTAAAAAATAAAGTCCGTTAAAATTTAAGATCACTACCGCTACACTTGCTTCCGTCATAATTTAACGCGGGTTACTATAAATGTCATTAAATTGATTGTTTTCGGTACCTGTTGGGGTATTGTTATCTGGATTAGACAGGCCGTCGTTGTTGCGTCGGGTTAATTCAAACTGCCAGCGCGGATTATTGAGTTCGCCACGCATATCGCTATGAATAAGCATATAACACTCGTCGCCCAACATTTTATTTACGAATACAAATTTACGATTGCTAAAAAATGCACCCGTACTTGCATCGGTGGTCCGGTAATATTGCCAGATCTCGTATGGATAAGCATTGGGTTCGTTTGGCTGCATCGAACGTTGACTGGGAGCGCCATATTGCAGGTACACACGACCACGATCGGAATAATAACCTTTTTGTTTACCGCATTTAAACAAGGCCATAACAGTTTGAACATTTTTATAATAGTTGGACCAAAGTTTCAGGGGATTAGCAGTATCGGCAGCTCTGCGTGTCCAGAAATCAACCACAAAACGTTTCATTTGATCTCCGTTTTTTTGCAGCGATTGATTGATGATGCGATCTTTGTCGAGTCCATCGGCTATGGGCCATAAACACTCCACAAACATCCGTAGGGTATCTATATTATTACAATTACCAAAATACCTCGACTCATCTATTTTTTCGCTGCTTTTTTGTAATACCACGATATCCAAATTTCGGTTCAGTCGTTGAAAATAATATTTTTCCTGAAGACGAAGGGTATTGGTTTCATCGCGCACTTCAATAACCAAATTATAATTTCCGGTACCTAATTTACTGATATCAATTTTTGCGAGAAGAGGATTGGCGGCAGCAGCCATTTGTTTTTTAAAAGCGCCGTAACTATTAAGTTTGTTGTGGTTATCGCTTAACTCAAGGTAATAGCTGTAAACAAAGGCTTTATGGTCTCCAACTGCCAGATTTGAATTATAAGTTTCAAAATAAAAGGCCAGTTCTTTAGAGGTCTCCGGATAGTAATTAACGTTATAAGGTATAAGTTCAAAACCGCTTTTACTTAAGGGTCCGGGTGATTCACTTTTTTTGTAGGACTCAAGCGGTTGAATGGAAGAGGCTTGTAATTGAATGGAAGAAAAGTTTATTTGAATTTGTTTTTCAACGCGTAAGGGTTTTTTAGTGGCATCGTAATTATCAGTGATGCTCATACGCAAGGTATACGTGCCATTGGGAATGGTATAACGTTGTTGGTCGATAAATGAAGCGGCTGTGGCAGAGGATGTAAAACTTGGCCCTAATAAATTGTATCGGTTTGTTTTAAAGAGAGTGGTGTCTTTATACAATTCAAAAACGATAGTGACCGAATTTTGCAGTTGGCCGTTTTTTTCTTTTGCGGCTAGGGAAGACCCCACGATGGTGAAATAAGTCTCTAAAAAAGGCTTGTTTTGAGGGGTATTAAAGAGGGCCGTATTAAAATAAGCTGAAATTTGTCCAACACTGGTAAGCGAACCACTTAGCATGAAAAGCAGTAATATCAGGGCTTTGCGCTTATTTCGGAAAGAAGTTAAAAGCATTCGTATAAATTTAGAAAAAAAAAACGAAAATACGCTTGTTGAAATTAAAAAAAATACTACTTTTGCCATCTCTGGAGAAATGGCAGAGTGGTCGATTGCGGCAGTCTTGAAAACTGTTGTACCGTAAGGTACCTGGGGTTCGAATCCCTATTTCTCCGCTGAAAAATGCAAAAAGGGTTTGAGCTTTGCTCAAACCCTTTTTTTGTTTGATTAAACACACAGGGAGCTTGCTCACTGGCGTGGTTGGACAAACAAAAAAAGTAAAACGCCTTAGCGTTTTGTTTTTGCATTACGAATCAGTCAGGAAGTTGGGATCAACGGAGATAATCCTATTTCTCCACCAGTAGCTATCAAAGCAAAACAAAAGCCCATAATACTTAGTATTCAAGGTGTTTTTTAACTGTATGCGGTATACCTCATCGTTTAGCCTATCTTCTAAAACGCTTGCATTTGGAAACCAAAACACATGTTTTTCATTAAAAAATATGTGTTAATAACGACTTCAGGTTTTTGCGCGGCGACTAACTAGACCCATTTAGTTTTAACTCAAACTAGCCAATGTATATTACAAAGCACCCCCTCCAAGTTGATTTGGGGGGGGTGCTGAGAATTAATTTTACTTAAGTGATTATTTTTTAATAATTGAATTTCTATAAACGATGGTATTGTTTTGAGTAACGTGAATAAAATAAATACCATTATCAAACCCGAGCAAGTCAATTGTATTTATTGATTTTGCTTTGGTGCTAAGTATTTTCTGTCCCAACATATTACTGATGTGAATTTCGGCATTTGTTGTTTCAGGCATCTCAATTACAAACGACCCATGGTTTGGATTTGGATAAACCTTGGTTAAATTAGTAATTAGTGCTGCTTCACTAATCGCATCGCATTTTGAAACGACCATCACAACACTGTCTTTACTCACACACATATTTACATCAACACCTATAACACTGTATGTTGTTGTAATCGTCGGACTCACCGATATGCTTGTAGCGGTTGCCGCTGTGCTCCAGGTATACGTGTTTGCGCCATTTATCAGTATGCTTGTGTTTTCACCTAAACAAATGGTTTTTGAACTTACCGTTAAACTTAAACTTGGCAATGCGTTTACCGTTATATTTACTTGAGCGGTGTCTGAACATCCAACACCAATTTCACCTACTAAAGTGTATGAGGTGCTAACGCCTGGTTTTACAACCACAAGGCTATTTGTTGCTCCTGTGCTCCAAGTGTATGTATTTGCACCATTTGCAACAAGGCTTAACGAATCACCAGAACACATTACCGTGTTACCGGTAATAGATAATACCGGGAAAGCAACCACCGTTACGTTGTTTACAGCTGAGCTGTTACAACCTGCCGTGCTAGTGCCTACAACAGAGTAAGAGGCATTAACCGAAGGCGTCACCGCAATACTAGTACTTGTTGAACCGGTATTCCAACTATAGGTAGAGGCTCCGGAAGCGTTTAATGTTAATGTACTTCCATTACACACATAATTACCACCGGCAATTGTTAAGTTTGGAACTGCATTGACTAAAATTGAATCTACTTTTGATGTTGTACAACCTACCGAAGAACTACCAATCACACTAAATGTGTAATTACCTACAGTCATACTTGGCGTTACCACAATGCTGGTTGTATTTGATCCGGTAATCCAAGTGTATGAGTTCGCTCCGTTAATGGTTAACGTTTGACTGTCGCCTGCGCAAATAGCCGTGTTGCCAGTTAAACTAAGTGTTGGTCGTGCATTTACGGTTACCGTTTTTACGCTATTTGTTGAACAGCCGTTTGTAGTTGTTCCAACAACCGAATAACTTACGTTGCTAGCCGGACTCACACCAATGGTAGTGCTTGTTGCGGCATTACTCCAACTATAGGTGTTTGCACCTGCAACTGTTAGAATCGTTGTATCACCTGAACAAATAAAACCATTACCGCTAATACTTACTG
>CANKBS010000007.1 GCA_947480015.1 Sphingobacteriaceae bacterium | reverse complement strand
TGCGGCGTCTGAATGACGGAGAACCATAGATTCACCGTCACTCTGTAGGCACAGGAGTTTTAACGTGGCCTTAAGAGTCTGCACTAGTCGTATGTTAGCCGCCCAAAAGTGCAGATTCTTCCGCCGCTTCAAAATCTCTTAATGCGGCGTCTGAATAACGGAGAACCATAGATTCACCGTCACTCTGATGGCACAGGAATATTAACGTGGCCTTAAGAGTCAGCACTAGTCGTATGTTAGCCGCCCAAAAGTACAGATTCTTCCGCCGCTTCAAAATCTCTTAATGCGGCGTCTGAATAACGGAGAACCATAGATTCACCGTCACTCTGATGGCACAGGAATATTAACGTGGCCTGAAGAGTCTGCACTAGTCGTATGCTAGCAGCCCCAAGTACAGATTCTTCCGCCGCTTCCAAAATTGCTGCAAAGCGGTGTCTGATTGTCGAGGTGCTATAACTAATCCCTCATCAGAGTTAGTTGTAACTGATTATTATACCTTAAGAAATTTTAATCATAAAAAAAGCCCCTCCAAGTGGAAGGGCTTTTGTTTTTAAATCAGATTCACTATTACCAGATCTTAGCTCTGTATTCAGGCTTAATGTACATTTTAGCGTCTTCCTTAATTTTAAAGGCAGTGTAAAATGGTCCGAAGTTATAAGCTGGTCCGTTAATACGGAACATTTCAGGCGAGTGAGGATCGGTGTTGATGCGGGTTCTCAAAATCTCCTCTCTGTTTTTTAAACGCCATACCTGAGCATATCCTAAAAAGAAACGTTGATCGGGTGTAAAGCCGTCAATTTTAGACGTGTCTTTTCCTTTTTGAGCCAGTTTAAAAGCATCGTAAGCAATGGCCAAACCACCAATGTCGGCAAGGTTTTCACCCAGGGTTAATTCACCGTTCACATGTAAATCGTTTAACACAGTAAAATTGTTGTATTGTTTTACCACACCACCGGTTTTAGCTTTGAATTTTTCGCCGTCTTCTTTTTTCCACCAGTTTTTCATGTTACCTTTTTCATCGTATTGTGAGCCCTGATCATCAAAACCATGGGTCATTTCGTGACCAATTACCATACCAATGGCGCCATAATTAATGGCATCATCAGCACCGGCATCAAAGAAAGGGAATTGTAAAATTCCGGCAGGGAAAACAATTTCATTATTGGTTGGATTGTAATAAGCATTTACCGTAGGAGGGCTCATGCCCCATTCGGTGCGGTCAACCGGCTTACCAAATTTAGCCAGCATTTCTTTTTGTCCGTGAGCACGCACATTTTTTGCATTAGCAAAGAAGGTCGTTTTGTCGATGGTTACGTCATCGTAATTTTTCCATTTAGATGGGTAACCGATTTTTTTAAGGAAGGTATTTAATTTAGTTAAGGCACGTTGTTTGGTGCTGTCTGACATCCAGTCTAATTTTTCGATACGGGCACCAAAAGCTTTTTGAAGGTTGTTCACCAGTTCATCCATGCGTTGTTTGGCAGTTTCGTTAAAATATTTTTGCACGTAAATTTGTCCGAGTAATTCACCCAAACCACCATCTACACGACTCACCATTTTTTTCCAACGGCTGCTGTCTTTCTTTTTACCGCTAAACACGCGGTTGTATTCGAAGCTGGCATCGGCAAAACTTTTGCTTAATAAAGAAGCGTTGCTGCTGATGTATTCAAATTTTAATTTTGTTTTCCAGGCTTCGATAGGTTGGCTTGCTAATAATTTGCTTAAAGCCACGTAGTAGGCAGGCTGACCAACATTAATGCTGTCGGGTTTAATATTCATTTTAGCGAAAAAATTCGCCCAGTTAAGATTTGGCGATGATTTTTCAAGATCGGCCACACTTGTTTTATTGTAGTTGGCTTGCGGGTCACGCAGTTCAACTGGTGTGCGGTGCGATTTGGCAATTTCGGTTTCCAAAGCTAAAACCGATTCGGCTTGTTTTTTAGCAGCGGCTGCTTCCATACCGGTAAGGGTAAACATTTTTTCGGCAAAAGCTACCAGCGCGTTACGGGCAGCTACACTTGAACTGTCTTTACGGGTATAATAATCTTTTTCAGGAAGGGATGTGCCCGATTGATAAAGGCCACCAATATTCATGGTGGAGTTTTTTTCATCGGCACCTACATAAAAGCCCATCAAATAATCTTCACCGTCGGCGTTTAACTCAGCCACCAGTTCCATTAATTGTTTGTAATCTTTTACGGCATCAATTTTTGCGAGAACCGGTTTTAACGGCTCTGCACCAATTTTTTCAATGGCCAAGGTGTCCATACCTGAGGCAAAGTAGTCACCTACTTTTTGTTCGGCGCTACCTTTGGCGGCATTAGCTTTAGCCGACTCTTCTAAAATGCCTTTTAATTTTTGTAAATTTTCTTGATATAAGGTGTAAAAAGACCCCCAGCCACTTTGATCATCGGGAATTACGGCCGTTTTCATCCAGCCGCCATTGGCGTAAAGGAAGAAATTGGTACCGGGGTCGGAAGTTGTGTCCATACCGGCTACATCAAAATACGAGCGGGTATCGGCAGGCTTAGTTTCTTTAGAGCAAGAGGCCGCTCCAAGCAGGACCAATGCTGAAAGACTGAGGAGTTGTTTTTTCATGAATTCTTTTTTTAATGTAAAAATATTCGGCAAAAGTGAGCAAAAAATAGCAGAATAAAAATATTATTACATGAGCGGAGCTAAAGGGTTTTGAAAGAGGGGGGAGGGGTGATTTAATGAGGTTTTTTGCTTGTGGATTTTAACAATGTTTTAACTGGCTGTGCTTTTGACATGATACACGGCAAGGGTTCCTAAACAGATTTGAGTGGGGTTTTGGGCGGCAACAAAAAAGGCAGGGCAATTGTTCTGACCAACGTGAATCTTTTAGAATAGCTGAATCACAAGGTATTTTAGAGATTAGTTAATTTTGGACGTTCTTTTTTCTTGATGCTTCGACAGGCTCAGCACAAGTGCAAAAAGAACCAAAAAATCAAGGCGATTTGCCAACCTGAAAATTTTACATGACTGCTCAAATGCGAAGCACAAAATAAAAATTTTCGCTTTCCACGGGCTGGCTGCACGCTTTGCAAGCCCCTACACCCAATCGCCATCTGCCACCGCACCCTCCGAGACTTTGATAAGCGCATAAGCTTGATGAAGAATTAACAAAAAAATCAAGGCGATTAGACAACCGATTTTTTTGCAGGACTGCTCAAATACTATGCCCTGCGTTTAAAAAAAATGTGTGGCACAAGCTGGCTGCACGCTTTGCAAGCCCCTACACCAAATCGCCATTTGCCACCGCAACGCCGGCAAAAAAAGCATGCGCAAACCTGCTTTGTGCCTAAGTAACAATCTCACGCACAAGCTCGCTCAAGAGCCCATAGGGCTCTTGCCGTTCCCCGCATTCAAAGCCTTCATGATTTCAAAGCGAGAATTTCTGAGGCCGGTCTGCGTGAAGGGCTACCGCGGTATTTTCATTGTATTTTAAACGATAATAACAGCTAAAATTAAACAGTATGGCTTGACTCTAAAATTACGTTGAGCGCTAGGTATTGAGCGCTTGTTTGAGCTCCTTTTTGCTTCAGGGTGATTGGAGGCAAAAAGAGCGAGTAGCGAAAGCCCGCTCGAGCGCCCAAAAAAATCGTCGAATTTATACTAGCGTGAATTTCTGAGGCCGCTTGGTCCATACAGACATTCAAAAATTATGGGAGAGATTATTAGACTGAAATCCTAAGCAATTAATTCCTTTTATTTTTCAAAGTCATGATCCTGGAGTAAGCAAGATTGATGCGATCTTGCGAGATTTTTCCTTTTAAAACGAGCTCTTTAATAACGCGGTGAATTTCGCCGGCGCGGATATGATCTTTGGTGGTGACGTTGTTTCCGAAAACCAAAACATCTACACCGGCATTGATGGCCAGTTCGAGGGAGCGTTCAAAACCATAATTTTTATTAATGGCATGCATTTGCATATCGTCTGAAAACACCACGCCTTTAAATCCTAATAAGCCGCGCAACATGCCATTTACAGCACGCTCCGAAAGTGTAGCGGGTAGGTAAGTGGGATCCCAGCGGTAATTAATAATGTGGGCGGTCATCACGGCATCTACCGTTCCCAATTTGAATAAAGTATAATAAGGCAGTAATTCCTGAAAGTCCCAGGTGTCGCTTACATCCACAATACCGGCGTGCGAGTCTGCGGTGGAAGAACCATGTCCGGGAAAATGTTTGAGAATGGTTTTCATGCCATTTTCGTGATGGGCCTGAATACAAAGAGCTGCGTGTTTACTCACGATTTCGGGTTGTGCCGAGAAACTGCGTTCGCGTTTTACGATCACTTTGTTTTCGGGATTCAAAGCCAGATCGAGGGTAGGAGCGTAGTTGAGATTAAAACCCAACTCGTGTAATTCGGCAGCAAGACGACGGTTATAAAATAAAGTAGAATCGCTATTATCTAATTTTCCTAAATAAGTGGCTGAAGGCATGCCTACAAAGCCGTATTTTTCTTTCAGGCGATGCACCATACCACCCTCTTCGTCGATGGTCACAAAAAGTGGAATGGCCGAGGCACTTTGCAGATCACGGATGAGTTTGATCATGCTGTTTTTTGGATCGTTTTTATCGATGTTCTTTTCAAAAAAGATCACACCACCCACTTTGTTATTCTTTATTTCATCTATGAGGGTATCGTTTTGGCGGATACTGGTAAGATCATTTAATCCGATCATGATCATTTGTCCGATCTTCAGATCAAGACTATCTAAAGCCTTAGCGCCTTTAGCAGTGGGTTCTCCGGCATCATGCACTGAAAAGGCGGATAAAACAACTAATAAAACAACTAAGGATAAGTTATAAAAGGTAAAGTGTTTTTGCATGGTGTTGATTTCGTAAGCAAATTAATAATAATATTCTATCTTTGGGGAAAGGCCTTTGTGATTTTATGAAAAATACGCTGCTTGTTTTATTCTGTTTGTTTTTACTGAGTTTCGGATTTAAAAATCTTAAACGCAGCAGCATTCCCTCAGCCATTAAAAAAGAAATAAAAAAATTCGCCAAAAACAGCAGCTGTGCCGATGCACATGTGGATGAGATGAAATTTAACAAGAATACCGTGTATGTGTTTAATAATGGCACTTGCGGAAATGATATGACCACAGAGGTGCGCGATGCGAAAGGCAAGAGCAAAGGTAGTGTAGGCGGTTTTACCGGTAATACTAAAATTGACGGTGAAGATTTTTCGAAAGCGGTGTTTGTAAAAACAGTGTGGAAGAAGAATTCCTAAACTTGCAACCACACACTTTAAGCACAATGACCACAAAGGTTTGCACAAAGGCAGGTTGAAAATAATCTAGTCCCTTTATCCTATTCTCTTTACAAATCCTCGTCATTAAATTATAGTTTAAATGTTTGGAAATACTGCCAATACTGTAATTGAAAACGGGAATTGTTATTGTCGGAAATAGTTGAAAATAAAGACCTGATCGAATATCACATATTATTAATGTCAGAGAAAATTAGTGACCCGTAAAATTACGGATTGTTGCGCCATGGGATGCGCAGGGCTTGGCTCTTTTGATGCGTTTTTTTAACGCAGCAAAAAGCCGAGGCGATAGCCGAGCCCGGAGCAGCCCGGTCCCAATCAGGCTTCAGGGTGTATTGAAGAGCCTGATTGGGAGGCGCCCAAATAAATATATTAATTTGAGGGCCTACTAACTAGACTTTTATATTTTTCGAGTCCCTTTTTTAAAATAATACCAAGCAACAAGAGCAATCAAACTCTCTGCAATGGGTATGGCAATAAAAGCGCCGGTAGTAAACAAATGTATGTCTTTGGTTAAACGATAAGCGAGGGGAATTTGAAATATGCAGAAACAGATTAAATTAATGATGGTAGGTGTAAGTGTATCACCGGAACCGTTATGAGCTTGTTGTAAAATATTTAATTGTTTGTGGCAGGTTTATAACATAAAACAACTATGCCGCATTCAAATGTTTTGGAAGAAATTAATTCAAGTTTTAAATGGTTATTTATTTCTTTAAAAATCGGCATGCCATTTCCCATTAAAATCGGATTAATGAACAGATGATATTCATCGATGAGATTTTGAGCGATAAGTTGCGATAATAGTGAGGCACCACCGTAAACCATGATATCACCGCCCTGCATCTTTTTCAAATCGGTGATTTCTTTGTCGGGTGATTGTGTGGCAAAATTTACATTTTTCCAATCGGCATCAGCCACCCGTTTAGTTTTTGAAAAAACCAGTTTAGGTGTATCCACCATTTTATGCACAAAATCCTCAGCCGTTGCAGGATCAGCCTGCATTCCCTGCCAGGTGGGAACAAATCCCTGAGCCAACTGATGTCCGAGTAAAATACAATCCACTGCTTCGGTAATTTCTTTAACATATGAATTAATGTCCTCGCCCCAGTTCATAGTCATCCAGTCCATTTCAGCATTTGGGCCTGCTACAAAACCGTCCAGACTTAATTGCATTTGTAATTTTACTTTTCTCATGGTTTTTTCTTTAAGTTATCTTTTACGCGTTTTCGAATCAACTTAATAATTAATTTTTTTGGAAGCGGATTTTCAACCGTAAATTGTATGGCGCCTGCAGAGGTTTTAAACCCTTTCAATTCTTTGGCTAATTTCATGGTGGTATTCCCGTCCCAAGGTAAAAAGCTGCAGTGATTTTTAAAGGCAGCAAAACCCAGTAACATGCCATGATAATAATATGCAGGCATGTTGTAACTGATGCGTTCTTCGGCTTCGGGCACTTCTTCTTTAATGATCTGACGCAGGTTTTCGAGTAGGGGCACAAAACGATCCTCCTGCATGGCTATGTAATCGTTAATACTTTTATATTTTGCGGCCACGAAAAATTATTTTTCAAGTAAGTTTTTCAAATTACCAAGACTTGTTTGCAGGTCTTTGCCCAGCATATTTTCGAGACGGAAAATAAAATGGAAAATTTTAGTGCCATACTTGCGTTTTCCTGTAAAAGTCCAGATCACTTTAGTTTCCTGATCTGAAATTTTTTCGCTGGTTAATTCTGAACCTGCGGTGTCTTCAAATGGTCTTACAAATCTCAGGGTGTATTTCACGCCTTTACCTTCGGTAATTTCTGAAATTTCCTGTTCCCCTTTTCCTACACTTTTATTGGTTGAATCCCAGGCCGCGAAAAAACCCACGGTAGCGTCGGTGCCGCGGTATTCGAGACTTTGATTCGGGTCGGTCATTGTCCATTTATTAAACTGTATGTGATTTTTCAAAAATTTGATGTAATCAAATAGTTGTTGTTGCGGCCGTTTGATGATGACTTCGCGACGGATGATAAAATTTGTTGGAAGGCTGGCGGCGCCAATGAATGGTATGGCCACAAGGATTAGAATGAGGAGGAGTAAAATCATGTTTTTATTTTTTAGGTTTGACGTTAAACGGTTTATTTTTTATACTGAATTAAGCATTTATAGCCGTATTTATCAATCAGTGCCGCAATGCTGCCATGTCGCTGGCCATGCGAGAATCTATCGCGGGTTGAATAATTAATTCATCACCCCGGCAATTCTTATAAAAGTGCAGGGCTTCGGGGCAATTACTATTATAATTAAAATAGGGCGAAGTGCTGATCATGAATCTTCCTATTAATTCAAATATATTGACAATATTTAATAGTTCAAGGGTTAAATGCGCCAATCTAATGGCTTGATTCACACAATTACGTAGTTTTTTTGGGTTAGAACAAGAGAGTATATCACGATTGTATTTTAGTGTAGCCGCTTGCGTATCGTAACTATTATAATGAAGAAGCCATTTCGGAAAGCGCCAGAAAAATAATGTGCATAAAAAAAGGCTACGAAATTTTCGTAGCCTTTTTAATTTAATTGCGATGCAATTATTTTCCTTTGTTAACTGTACTAGCTAAATCAGCACCAGCTTTGAATTTTACTACTTTTTTAGCAGCAATTTTCAATTCTTTTCCTGTTTGTGGGTTACGACCAATACGTGCAGCGCGTTTAGCAACTGAGAAAGATCCGAAACCTACTAAACCAATACGATCACCTTTTTTAAGTGCTTTGTGAATCGCTTCGATTGTAGAATCTAAAGCACGACCTGCGTCAGCTTTGGTTAACTTTGAGCTAGATGCAATTGCATCAATTAATTCTGCTTTGTTCATTTTGTTTTTTGTTTTAAGGTTAAACAATTATTAATTCATCACAAACATACTATATAAAACCACGTTTGTCAAGCGTTTGAGAAAAATAATTGCTTGTTTTGCCTATAAATAGGGCTTTTTAACATTTCAGAGGCTTAAAAGGTACTCATACAAGGCTTTTTGGGCATCTCTTCACGATTAAAAATTGTTTTATGTCTAAAAACAGTTTCATAACGCAAGTGTACGATGCTCTAATTCCCTTTATTCACGGTTGTTTTGGGGCTTTTTGAAAGTTACTGGCTCAATAAGGCATACCTTTATACAGGCACACAAAATAAACTTTCGCGTTTTTGTTTATAAAGTCCTTTTATTGTTAGTAAATTTTATTAGTCTGCATGCCTTTAACATGGCCTGAATCAGTTCGCATTGAAAAGCAGCAAGAACTAATCTTTCAGAAAAAGTAAAACAAAAAACACTTAATGCATTTTGTACGACAATCCAATTTGCATGAGCGGACCGCCGAGACCGCCTTCGATGTGAATGGCAAGATTTGGTTTTAAGAAAAATCGCCCACCAATGGCTACTCTGATAGCAACAGGGAAAATAGAATTGGACACATCGGCATTGTTAATTTGGGAATCTTTTGTGGTATAAACAAATTGTTTCACGCCGAAGCCTGCTGTGCCAAAGGCGTCGAAGCGTTCAGAAATATTTAGGTGATAAGAAATCTTAGCAAGAAAGCGTATTTTTTTTGCATGAGCGGCATAAATGGTGTCTTTACGATTTGGAATGGTTGAGGTGCCAAGGGTGTAAGACCTGTTATATTCAAAATCAGCGGAAGCGTATGTGAGTTCGAGGCCAACACTAAATTCATCGTTAAGTTGATAGTCGGTAGCCAAACAAATATGATTACTGTTTTTAATGGTTCGTATAAGATTAGCCGAACTAAGATTTCCGAGTCCGAAAAAATTCGCCTCTTTTAAAGGCATAAAAGGATAGCCATAAGAAACCTCAAATAAGTAATCGTCCTTTTTTAAAGGCGAAGGATTTAATTCCTCTATGTTTATGTTTTTCTTTTTATTCAGTTTTGGCACACCGTTTACCCAAATGGTATCGGTTTGTGCCATGAGGTGATTAGACATGCAAAGGCCTAAAACGAAAAGGAGGATTAGTTTTTTCATCATTACTTTTTATAAATATAATAATTATTTCGAATAGTAGTAAAGGTAGGCGAGGCATTCCATTATTTTTTTATAATCACGGTTCGCATAGGGTAAGGCATTTCAACGTCATGTTCTTTGTATTTTTTATGTATGGCTTTAACTAATTCGTGTTTCAAAAGAAACATGCTGGCGTATTCGGATGCCATGACTGTAATTCTAAGCCCAATGGCCGAATCGCCAAAATCGTGGTAGCGGATACTTGGCTCAATAGTGCTAAGGCCGCCTTCAACGCGAAGTAAAACTTCACGTGCAGTTTCCATGCTTAATTTTTCCACAAAGTCTAAATCACTTTCATAAGCAATGCTTACTTCCAAGGATAAGGCAAGTTCAGGTTCAGGAAAATTATAATTAACGATAATGGCCGATGAAAGTTTTGAATTGGGAATAATGATGAGATTGTTTTGAAGCGCCTTAATGATAGTATTTCGCCACGTAATATCGATAACCATTCCTTCCTGTCCACTATCAAGTTTAATATAATCCCCATTGCGAATTTTTTCGGATGCTATAATTTGAATGCCGGAAAAAAGATTGGAGAGGGTTTCTTGAAGCGCCAAAGCAACCGCCAAACCACCAACACCTAACGCGGTTAAAATTGGGGCTACAGACACGTCAAATACTTGTAGGATAAGCATGAGGGCTATCAATAAAATAACCACACGAATAATATTAAGGATAATGGAGGTAGATGGTAAGTTACGGGTATCGTCGTTGGTTTTAAATTTAAAGAACTGCGAAAAAATACGGATGGCTAAAATAGCCAATGTGAAAACTGCTAATGAAAAACTTAGTTTATTAGCCAAAGCATTAAAAGTAGGATTTACGTCAAATAAATTTTGAGCTATGGAGAAGCTTATCAGAAACGTCCATACAGGTAGTAAGCGTTTTAATGAGCTAAAAATAACATCGTCGAATTTCCACGAGGTTTTTTTCGCAAAACTTTCGATCAGAGGTAAAATTAATTTTTCTAAAAGAAATCCAAGCACAAAACCAGACATACTAATCAGGGCTATGTAGCTGTATTGTTCGATGAGGTAAGCGGGCATGAATTTTTAATTTGTTTACTGAGTTATAAATAAACAATAATTATTAAAACTTGCCTAGGTCAATTTATCCTGTTTACGAACAATTCGTTACAGTTATGAGGCGATGAATAGGAAAAAGCTCGGTAAATTAGCCGAATGCTAGGATGTGGCGGATTAGTAATTGATGTAATTAAAATCAACTTTCGGACGTTTGTTAAACACATCGCCAATCTCTGCATTTTTCACCACCAGTTTTCCGAAAGGAAAATCTTTTTCTGGATGAAAATATACCATCAAATTAAAGCGGTAATCATTTTGGTTTGTGCTTACGGAATTAAAATTCACCACTTTTTTGCCATAACCTCTTTTGGTAAGAGTAAGCACGAATTTTTGGTTAAGAGGCACCTGTAATAGAAGACTATTTGCTTTGCCTTTGGCTACAACTTTATTGTTGCAACGAAGCACGTATTTAACTTTAATAGCACCTTCTTCTTCATCTAAAAAGCACCCTCTAAGGGTCACACTTTGTGCGTTGAGTAATGAGAGATTTATGAAGAGTGTAACTAGCAGCAGGAGGTTACCGAAGGAGGCTTTCATGGTTTTTCAGTAGTTGATGAATGATTCTTTCGTTTTATAATCAGGCAGTTTTTTTAATTTGTTTGAAAGCTTTGTTGATTCAGAAGCGCAATCAGATTTATTTCATGATTCCCGATTGAAACTTTCTTTGTGCATTAGAACCAAAAATGAAATATTCAAATCATAATTCTCAGCACAGAACGTTGAAAAATGAACCGTTTTAGATTTATAACCAGGCTTAATTACGGTGAGGGTATAGTTTTTATTGATGTCGAGTTTTACTTTAAGTTTCCTCGAACGACCCGATGCTACAGTTATACCATTGGATTTAATTGTATAACGCGTTAAAAGGGGACGGTCTATAATACTTACAAACTCACCTTTAACAAGCAATTGTTGCGCGCTTAAGTGGTTAATGCTTAAAATTATAAGAACTGTGATTGTAAATTTGTTTAGAATCGTTTTCATGTTTTTTATACCTATTGAAATAGTGATTATAATTAACTTATTCTTTACTTTTGCAAGCATGCGATTTACGTGCCAAGTTGTAATTAACTATTAATGAGAGCCTTACATATAAGCTGACCGGGCCTTATTCCAATAAATGGACTATTTGTCCGTTTTTGGAATTGTTTTAATTATTCGAATAAACCAGGTAGTGAGGCTAACATCCGTTTGAGGTATTCTGATTTTGTGTTGCGCATACTACCTGCATTTAGTTGTCTCTTTGTTTATGTATCTGGTTTAACTTAATTAAACAATGCCTCCTAATATCATCATGTTTATATGAGTTAGCCTTTTTCACAGCTCATTGGTTTGGAGCAGCTGGGCATTAATCTTGTCAACGGGTATAATGTTTATTCGGGTTTTTATATTGTAAGTGTTCTTCAATAACACCTTAGCGAGTCTCTTACTTCCCTACTTTAGTGCACGTATTGCGATGTCGGCCGCATTAGCCTTTTATTTTTATAAATTTTTGATGGCGTAAAAATAAAAGGATCGGATAAGTTACTAAGCAACACCTATAAAAATCCTTTGGAGTTAAAAGCAGGTTTAGTATTTGCGGCTTTGTTTATTGTGTTTGCTTTTGTTACTAGCTGTGTGCAAAATTATTATGGCAATGGCGGCATTAATCTTATGTCGCAGGCAGTTGATGTTACGAATGAAGACCCTTTTATTTTAAATTTATTACAAGGCAATTGGCAAATTGATAATCGGTTAATTATTCGGGCCATTTTGATTGCTGTATCAAGTAACAATGTATTTAAAATGGTATTGGGCACCTATTTTATGGCACACAACTATCGCCTGACTATTCTGATTTCTTTTGGCTCTTTGATCATTGCAGGATTTGTGATGGCTTTTCTATTCTGACCTGATTCGCTTTTTTAATTACAGCCAAACCCATTATACTTATGTCGCATAAAAAAAACGACCATGCATTTGAGTATACCTAATACCCCTGTGCTTGCCTTATATAAGCCATCCAACAGGCGAGTGAAAGCCTGTTTTTTTTGCGGAAAGGTGAGCTGACGTTTATCGGGAGTTTTTAAAAAGGTTTAAAAAAAATCTAGTAGTTGGAGACCAATTCGATAGATTGTTTCAAAATCAGAATAACATCCAACAAGTAAAGGAGTGTTCGGAATATTATTTTTTTATAAAATTGAAAGTCTGGGTGCCTTCATTATGACTAAGCTTTACAATATATGAACCGCTCTGTAGTTCGCTTATATCCAGATCAAATTCCGATAAAGCCATGGCATTTATTATTAAGAGACTTTGGCCAAGTAAATTGTATACTTCGGCTTTTTGAATAATTTTATTGGTAGTCTTGATGTGTAAACTGTTTTCGGATGGATTTGGATAGATCAGAAAATCTGCATACGTTAAACGTTGTTTCGTTAATCCAACACCATTACTTGAAACGATGAACTGGCCCATCATACCATCATCTTCATGCATGAGGATATGGCAATGAAACATATAAGGGATTTGGTCATCGGCATAATCTTCAAATTTGGTGATAAAACTCACCGAATCATCGGGTAAAACCAATACCACATCTTTACGGCCTTTTTCTTCAGCACTTACCGGTATGCCATTGCGTTGAATGAGAAAAAACTGAGCGTCGTGTAAATGAAAGGGATGGGCAACCATGGTTCGGTTTATGAGGGTCCAAATTTCAGTGCTGTTTAACGGGATGCGGTAATCGATGCGCATCATATTAAAGCTGCTGTCGTTAAAATAAAAAGGTCCGTCCATAACCATGACGCTATCGGCAGTAAAACTAATTTTACGACTAGCAATGGCTGAATTAATTGGATAAAGAGCATTGGCGACCAGACTGGTAGGTATAACGGTTATTGGATTGACGCTTTGGGCCACGACATTTATTTTCAACATGGAATAATCGATGCCATTTAATGGACTATTCATGGGTGGACTACCCGGAGGCATGGGCATGGTGGGGCCGCCTTGTACGCCCATGGGCAATTCACTGCCATAACACATAAGGCTAAGTGTTTGGGCAGAGAGGCCATTGAGGTTCACTAAAATTTCGGCACGTTCGCCAGGCGATAAACGTAAACGGGTGCTCAGGTTGGCATTGTCTAATAAACCACCATCGCTGGCTATTTGATAAAAAGACTTGTTGCCACTTAATCCAAAATTAAAACTGCGTTCGCCGGAAGCGTTTAATAATCGTAAGCGTATCACTTGAGCCGGTAAATTAACATAAGGGTTTCGTGTTCCGTTAACAAGAATGGTGCTATCGCGCATGCCACGGGGCATGGCCTGGTTAAGCGAATCGTATTGCTGACATTGCACCACCAATGGAAAATCATCAATGCCGTAACGGCGTGGTAAATTTAAGGCAGCTTCCTGCTCATCACGCACAATAATCAATCCCGCTGCACCCTTAATAGCCTGTATGGCGGTTTTCATGTGCATGTGCGGATGATACCAATAAGTAGCCGCATGATCCAATACTTTAAATGTCGGACTCCAAGTGGAATTTGGCAAAATGGGAGTATGCGGACCGCCATCCCATTTAGAAGGAACATGAACCCCATGCCAGTGAACCGTGGTGGTATCGCCCACCTGATTATTTACGGTAATAGAAACGGTTGTTCCTTGTTTAAAAAACAAAGTTGGTCCTAAATACTTATTGGTATTAAAGGCATACGTATTGGATTTTTTTCCCGGAAAAAACTGCACACTGTCGCGGTGCATGGTAAGTGAAAAAGAGGTTCCTGATAAGGTGTCGGGAATAAACAAGAGATTTTGCGATTGAAGCATGGCCGAAGCCATACTTAACAAGGCAAAGAAATAATTTTTCATGTGATGAAAATGTTAGGCGACAAAAATTAGTTGAGGATTATTTTTTTGTTTTGTATGCCTTTGGAGCTTGCGATCTTTAAAATGTATTGTCCATGGCTTAACCCGGAAGTCTCCATGTGAATGGTGTTGGAACCGCTTTGTGCAGTAATTGCCGGTAATTCAATAACAACTTTACCATGTATGTCAATTAACTGAATGCTTACTTTATCGGCTTGCTGAAGTGTGTAGCTAAGGTTTAGCTGGTGCTGTGCAGGATTAGGAAAAACGCTCAGGTTTGAAATAAAGCTTGTGTTTTCGTTAATGCCTACCAGGTTCGCCGGTGGGGCAGGAGGAGCCAAAGCAACGGTACCGGTTAATGCCAAGGCATCTACCCAAAGGTAATCATTATTAGTGGGAGCAGTTCCGCTGGCTTGCAATACGATGAGGCAAGAATCGGGATAATGTAAGGAATCGACATAATTTAAACTCATGCCAAAATTAGACCAGCTCATAGCCATACCGGCTAAGGTAACAGCGGCACTGGCAACTGTATCGCGATGACCGGTAGTTGTGTTCCAACGGCTTAATAAAACAGACACATTACCTTGGCTTGCGCCATAAATCATGTGTTGCCATTTACCCGCAAAGGTGGAAGAGCGCTGTGTGTAAGGGAATCCTGAAATTGGTTTAAGATTGATGGTATCGAGCTTGCCACTAACTGCGATGCCTTTAACAACCGAACCGTTGATGGTTTTAGAAGTCAGTTTAAGATAAGCCGTGCCCGGGTTTCCGGGAGTAGCTTTGGTAGCGGTGAACAGCGAATAAGTGGCTGTGGTATTGTTCATGGTCGACCAATTGTCGGGATTCATATAGGAACCCACCGTGCTCCAGTTTTCGAAACCGGCATTTGGAATTTGAGCTAATAAGGAACTATTGTTCAGAACTAAAAAAAGAGTACAGGGAAGTAGAATTTTTTTCATGTTTACATTTTAGGAAGACAAGGTAATTATAAAAGCTGAGTTAAACTGTTAAAGGTCTAGTCATTTTGGACTAAAATCAACAATATTAACTACCTTAGTTTATGCTTTTAAAGGCAAAAAAACAAGTTGTATTTCTTCTCTTGGTTCTATGTTTTAGTTCAGCGCGTGAATTCAAAGCACAGTGCAGCTTTTCGGGCTTGTCGCCCACGTATTGCTTAAACTCAGCGGCTTCTACCTTACAAGCGAGTAATGCCAGCGGTGTTATTTTTGGAAACGGTATTAACAATGCTGTATTCACGCCTTCAGCGGCAGGTGTGGGCACACAGCTTATTTCATATTCCTATTGTGCCAATTCCTATTCACAAGAGGCGGGCACGTTTACCTTGTTGGCCTACAATCCCAATTACATCATACTGGGCGATAATCAAATGAGCGCTGCATTGCCCATAGGCTTTAATTTTCGATTTTTTTGTGCGGACTATTCAAGCTTTTATATAAGTTCCAATGGTTTTATTACTTTTTCAAGTGGACAAAGTGATGGCTGTTGTCAAGGTTTAGCACTGCCAAATACAAGTGCTCCACAAAACATGATTGCCTGTGCTTGGACCGACCTTGATCCTTCGCAAGGAGGCAGCATTCGTTATCTGACCATAGGCACTGCACCTAACCGAATGCTGATTGTTTCATTTAATTGTGTGTTTCATAAAACGGGTAATGGTCCGGTTACCGGCGAACTGTTTTTATACGAAGGCTCTAATGTGATAGAAATAAATACAGTCACTAAACCAATTCCCACCGGAACGAATGTGTATAATACCACCATGGGTATTCAAAATGCTGCCGGTATTGGTTTTGCGGTGCCCGGTAGAAATGGCACAGCTAACTGGACTGCAACGAATGAGCAGATTCGTTTTGTACCTGCACCCGAATGTTTGGTCACACAAAGCACCCAGGTTTTTGTAAATCCAACACTTATTGCCACAAGTAGTCCAACCTTAATTTGCAAAGGCGAAGAGGCTATTCTCACCGGGTATGGCGCTCTGAATTATACCTGGTTTAATGTACAGAATAACCAGTCAATTAGTGTGAGTCCGCCTGCATCAAGTGTATTTACCGTTACTGGAACGAATGCCTTTGGATGTGAAGGAACTGCAACGGTACAGGTGAAGGTGCTAAATTGTGTGGGAATTCCTGAAGAGGAGAAGGAAGTAGGAATTAATATTTATCCGAATCCTTGTTCAGAGCAATTGACACTTGATTTAAAAGAGGCAAGTGAGATTTTTATTTATTCCTCTCAAACTGTATTAATTTATAGTAAAAAAATGGAAGAGGCGGGAAGCTATGTCATTTCCTGCAAGAATTGGCCTTCAGGCGTGTACAGCTTGGTAAGCCGACAAAAGGGACAGCGTATTTATTCTAAATTAATTATTTTAGATTAAACTAGCGCCACAGATTCAAAAGGCCAAGCGGCTTTAAAAAAAAATAGACTACAATTTTTCAGAATGGTTTTAACTAAAGTCGATAACTGAAAAAGGGTTCTAAATTAACTCACCGATACATTCCACAATTCGAAAGCTTCTTTGGCCAAACTTTCGCGGTGCATAGGATGTGCAATGTTAATGAGTTCGAAGATCCGTTGTTTGATGTTTTTTCCGTATAAATTAGCCACGCCAAATTCGGTGACCACATAATGTACATGCGCCCTGGTGGTGACTACGCCAGCGCCTCGTTTAAGGGTGCTTACAATTTTTGATTCACCTTTATTGGTGGTAGAGGCCATGGCAATGATGGGTTTTCCGCCTTCCGACAAAGAAGCGGCCCGCATAAAATCCATTTGTCCACCTACACCCGAATACAATTGAAAGCCTATGGAGTCGGCACAAATTTGTCCGGTTAAATCAATTTCAAGGGCCGAATTAATAGCAGTAACTTTTGGATTTTGCATGATGTTGGTGGTATTATTTACGTAAGCAGCATCGTGCAATTCAAATAATGGATTATCATCCACATAATCGTATAATTTACGCGTGCCGGAAATAAATCCACCAATGATTTTTTTAGGATAACGTTTTTTAAGTTCGCCGGTAATGACGCCACGCTCGATGAGATCGATGACGCCATCCGAAAACATTTCAGAATGTATGCCGAGTTTTTTATGGTGAATGAGTTTACTTAATACGGTATTTGGAATTTTACCAATGCCCATTTGCAGTGTTGCGCCATCTTCTACCAGGCCGGCTACATAATCGGCTATTTTGGTATCGGTTTCATCGGGTTCGCCAATACGAATTTCAGGAATCGCATCTTCTACCTGCACCATAGCACTGAATTTTGAGACGTGAATAAATCCACCACCATGTATGCGTGGCATGTTGGGATTAACCTGAGCAATGAGGTGTTTAGCGTTTTCTATCACCGATAAGGCCACGTCGACCGAAATACCCAAACTGCAATAACCATTTTTATCGGGTGGCGACACGTGCAGCAAGGCCACATCAATGGGAATAATTTTACGACGGAAGAGAAGTGGGATTTCACTTAAAAAAATAGGAATATAATCGGCATTGGCCGTATTTACCGCGTTACGTGTATTAGCGCCCACAAAAAAACAATGGGTGTTAAAAACGCCCTTGTGTTCGGGGTGGGAGTAAGGGGCCAGGCCTTCGGTATGTAATTGGTAAATGGAAACATTGGATAACACCGGAGCACGGTTTACCATGGCCTTTATTAATTGTTGTGGTGCAGCACAGGCGGTTTGAATAAACACATTATCATCTTTTTTTAATAGGGAGAGCGCTTCTTGGGCGCTGGTATAATGTAAATGACTCATAAAATTGTTGTGTGTGATTTTGGAGGATAAAATTAAGAGAAAATATGGGAATAAAACCTAATAAAAATCAGGAAGAAAATGGAGGCATTTACTGAAGGAAATGAAATTTATACGCAGGCCTAATGTTTGTTCTATAAACTCACCTGATAGACATCGCTTTTATTACGCTGTATTCTTAACACTTCAAAGCCACCATCCTGCGGAATAATTTCTTTCAAATCAAAAACCGCACAGCCTTTGCTCAGTCCTTCGAATATGAGGGTGAAGCCTCTGCCGTCATTTTCGGTCCACTGTGGTGCAAATGAAATGTTAAAGGCGGTGATGAGTTTGGCTCTTTTACCGGTTCCGTGTTCAATTAAATAAGTACTGGGCCAAACCCTATAAGCATAAATATCGCCACACGTACAATGCACAATGGTTTGTCGTTCCTCGCTTTCGAGGGTTTTTACTTCAATAAGTTCTTCGGTCTCAATCACTTTACAAAGGTAAGTATTAATCGGGTTGGACAATAGAAACTGGCAATCAAAGTGGCTTTTTAGGGATTGGTCAAACTTCTAAATGGCGTAATAATTTAGATATGCATCTATTTACTGAAATTGATTACACACAAACAACCGTTATACCAGTTAACAGCAAACGCCTTAAAATTGTTACCACGCATCCAATAGGTTCTTAAAGATAACTAAGGCCAAATACACAAATTTTTCAGTGTTTGTTTTTGCTCCTAGCTAAGTCGTAGGCGCATAGCTATTGACAGGGGTTCTGTAAGCTTGTCACGTTTTAAAACTCAACAATTATTCTTATATTTACATCATGACAAATACATCTTTGAAAATAGAAATCAATTCTTTACCAAAGACATTACGTGATGAGGTTGCGGACTTTGTTGAATTTTTAAAAAAGAAATCCAAAACAAAATCTAAGCTTAAAACACGTGAGTTTGGTTATGCAAAGGGGAAAATAAAACTTTCAACCGATTTTGATGAGCCGCTGGACGAATTTAAAAATTATATGTAATGGCTTATTTGCTTGACACACAGGCTTTCTTATAGTTTGTTTCTGGGGACAGCCAATTACCCGCTCCGGTTTGAGACAAAATAAAAGATATCAATCAACCTTGTTTTCTTAGTGTTGCAAGTTTATGGGAAATTACTATAAAAGAGCAACTCGGTAAACTGACACTCAAAATATCTTTAGAGGAATTGTTTGAATATGCCGACCGTAATCAAATTGAGGTAGTTCAAATCACTTTTGATCATCTTCTAACTTTATCGACTTTACCTAATTATCATGGTGACCCTTTTGATCGTTTAATAATTTCACAAGCAATTGCAGAAAAATTTATTTTAATTACACGTGACAAGGGGCTCAAAAAATATAAAATCAAACAACAGTGGGCATAAGGGTTCGTGTTTGACCGCAAACTTGGAGTCATGCTAGTGATCTTTTTTTAATTTTCATATTTCGTCGTACTTCTCTAGATTTAATTTTTGGATACCAAAATGAACGCCAGCTCACATATTGTTAGCAGACATTATTTACGAGATCACAAAACCCCAATATCTCTCTATTAATTTTTAACCGCCCTAAAAAAAGGCGCCACTGAAAAAAATGCCAGTGCCGGAAAAAAGTGCATGGGAACGGCCAGACCGGGAAATAATTCCGGACTCTCGATCGTTAATGGTAATTGCATGCCAAACACGCCCACAATACTTGCAAAACTTAAGAGGGCAATGAAAAGGTTTAACCAGCCTTGGAGTTTTTGTTTATTGAAACGTTCGAGTAAATAATAGGCCGTGCCCATTAACAGCGCTGCAAATACATTGGCGCCAATAATACCGCTGGCGTTTAAAACACTACTAAAATCGAGCTCAAAGGCTTTGCAATAAACGGCGTTATAAATTAAACAGGCTGCAATAGACAATAAACTACTGAGCACCAAATGCGCTAAAGATCTTCGGAATAACGTCATTATTTATTGGATACAGGAATTACTAAAGTGATTTCGAGACTTTCAGGCGCCCCTTTGCGGGTGATAGTAAAGTCTTTGGATACAACAGTAAATTTGCCCTTTATGATCGCCTCTCCATTTGCATTCTCAAACGTAAAAGGAAGATCCATTTCCTTTGTGATGCCTTTCATAGTCAGTTTTCCTTTTGCTGTGTATGATCCGTTTTTGCCGCTTACTGATGTTGATTCAAAAGTGATGCTTGGAAATTTCTCTACAGATAATGCCTCTTCCGATTTGGCATGTTTGTTCATCATGCCATTACCGGTATTTAAACTCTTGGCATCCATACTCGCCGAAATCTTAGCGTTCTCGGGCTTTGCGGGATCAAAACTAATGCTGGCTTTTAGACCTTTTATAATTCCTTCAACCTTTGGACCTTTAAAACTAACCGAATAAGCTTCTTCGTTTACTTTCCAATTACTTGATTGAAACACAGTGAAGGCTGAGGCAGCTAATACTAAAAGCAGTGCGAAAATTTTTGAGATGGTTTTCATAGTTGCATTTTTTTAATGTTAGACATAAAATAAGCCGGATCTGTTCCGGCTTATTAAATGATTAGACTAAATGTAGTGAATAAAGGAGCTAAGTTAAAAGCAGAACATTTATAAAAAAAGCAAAAATCAAAAACAAGAGGCTTTTTAAATCCGGCTTTCTTTGATGATGTCAACCAGCGAAGGATCGAGCAAAGTGCTGGTATCACCAAGATTGCCGGTATCGCCTTCTGCAATTTTTCTTAAAATGCGTCGCATAATTTTTCCGCTGCGTGTTTTTGGTAAACCCGGTACAAATTGAATTTTATCGGGTTTGGCAATTGGTCCAATAATACGAGCAACCGTTTGTAAAATATCCTGACGGGTTAAATTCGGATCGCCATGACTACCATCGTGAATCACATAAGCATAAATACCTTGACCTTTTATATCATGTGGATAACCTACCACCGCACTTTCAATCACACCGGCGTGCATGTTAATAGCATTCTCCACTTCGGCCGTGCCAATGCGGTGTCCACTCACATTTAGTACATCATCCACACGTCCTGTAATACGGTAATTGCCGTCTGCATCGCGCATGCAACCATCACCGGTAAAATATTTATCGGGATAAGTTGAGAAATAAGTCTGCCTGCAACGTTCGTGATCACGGTAAGTACTGCGAATGATGCCGGGCCATGGGGCTTTGATACAGAGATTACCGTTCACCTTGTTTCCTTCAATTTCAACTCCGTTCTCATCCACCAAACACGGTTGCACACCCGGAAGCGGCAGTGTGGCAAAGGATGGGATTCCTTCGGTAACATTAGCAATGTTAGAAATCATGATGCCACCGGTTTCGGTTTGCCACCAGGTATCTACAATTGGACAATTGCCTTTACCGATATTTTTATCATACCAGTGCCAGGCTTCTTCATTAATAGGTTCTCCCACAGTGCCTAAAACTTTTAATGAGCTGAGGTCTTTGTTTTTCAGGTATTCCAAACCAAAGCCCATTAAACTGCGAATGGCGGTTGGCGCCGTATATAAAATATTTACTTTGTACGTATCTACAATTTCCCAGAATCGTCCTGCATCGGGCCAGGTAGGCACGCCTTCAAACATCAGGGTAGTTCCTCCGGCACTGAGCGGACCGTAAATAATGTACGAGTGACCTGTTATCCAACCAATATCGGCCGTACAAAAATGTACTTGTCCGGGTTGATACTGAAACACATTTACAAACGTATAATTGGCCCATACCATATAACCGGCGGTGCTATGCACCACACCTTTTGGTTTTCCGGTAGAACCTGAAGTATACAAAATAAATAAAATATCTTCGGCATCCATTACTTCGGCCGGACAATCCGGATTACCATGTGTTTCCACTTTTTTAATTTCATCTTCCCACCACACATCACGACCTTTGATCATACTCACCGGTGTGCGGGTGCGGGTACAAACTATTACCCGTTTAATACTTTTGTTGCCTATTAAAGCATCATCAATCACACTTTTTAAAGGAATGTCTTTTGCTCCGCGGTAAGCACCATCGCAGGTAATAATAAATTCCGATTGTGCATCATCTAAACGATCGGCAATGGCTTGCGCCGAGAAGCCGCCAAAAATAACCGAGTGGATGGCTCCAATGCGCGCGCAGGCTAAGGTTGCAATGGCCAGTTCGGGAATCATGCCCATATAAATACACACACGGTCACCTTTTTTAACGCCATTGTTTTTTAAAACATTTGAGAATTGCACCACTTTAAAATGCAGTTCTTTGTAAGTGAGTATGCGGTGATGTTCTTCCGGATCGTTCGATTCCCAAATGATAGCAGGTTTGTTACCACTTTTTTCAAGATGACGATCGAGACAATTTTCGGTGATGTTTAATTTACCACCTTCAAACCATTTTATATCCGGGTCCTTAAAATTCCAGGTGAGTACCTTGTCCCATTTCTTTTGCCAGGTAAAGGTTTCGGCAATGTTGGCCCAAAAGGATTCGGGATCTTCCACACTTTGTTTGTAAGCTTTATCATAAGCTTCGCGTGTTTTGATTTGATAAGGATAGTTCATGGTATAAAATTGATTCTTACGAATGTAAAATTTTTAATGGGCTCACAAAAAATTTAGAACATGATTTATGGCAACAAGTTGATTATTGGCTTATTTTGGGAAGTTTGTGCTATACAGTCGTGCCTTTAAAGCCTGCAAGTTTGCAAATACAAAAATAAAAAAATAGGAATTATTCAGTTTAATCAGATCCAGTTTTTTCTTCTGAAAATGAGTAAACCAACCAGGGAAATCAAAAAGGAGATCAGGATCACGATCCAAAAACCAAAGGGATTGTTTTCAAGTGCATTCGGTACGTTCATCCCATAAAAACTCGCAATCAAGGTGGGAATCATTAAGAGTATGGAAATGGAGGTGAGTAATTTTAAAATCACATTTAAATTGTTCGAAATTACCGAAGCATAGGCATCCATCATACCGCTTAAAATATCGCTGTAAATGTTGGTAGTTTCGAGTGCCTGACGCAGTTCAATTTCCACGTCTTCCAACAATTCCAAATCGGCATTTTCGCGGTTCTCTTTAATGTGTTTTATTTTATGGATTAAAATATCGTTGCCTTTTAAAGAGGTTGTAAAGTATACCATGCATTTTTCAATTTGTAATAAGGTCTGCAGATCCTCATTACGGATTGATTTTTCGAGTTGTTTTTCGGCTAATTTAATTTGTTGGTTTATTTGTTTGAGGTATTTTAAAAACCACACACTGGAAGATAACAGGAGCTTTAAAACCAGATCAAAATTATTTTCTTTTTTAATGGCTTTGCGTTGGGTGTATTTTATAAAGTCGGGCAGCATTTCAATGCTGTGAAAAGACAGAGAAACAAATATTTCATCCTTAAAAATGATGCCCAAGGGGATGGTTGAAAAAGGCAGTGAGGTGTCGCTTGTTTTTAAGGGAACCCGAATGATGATGAGGTACCAGCCGTCTTCGAGCTCTATACGTGGGCGTTCATCCACGTCCTCAATGTCATTATAAAAAGCTAGGGGAATTTTTAATTCGTCGATCAAATAATTTCTGTCGCTTTCTGTTGGGCTCACCATGTTTACCCAGCAATTGGGCTCCCAGGTAGGGCAGTTGATCAAACCGATTGGTCCGTTTTTTAGAAAAGTGATCATAAGAAAAAATTTAATTTACAGTAGTCTGATAAAACACGCGATGATTAAAATCAGTTGGAGTAAATGATTTGCGTAAAATTAAACTAAATTCCTGCAAAAAAGTTGATTTACAGCAGGTATTGGGTTTTATTAAATCGTGCTGTTAAAAAAGCCAGACCATCTAAAAGAATACATTATTTTCCCTATCTTTAGTTATCACTAATAGAGTCAGGACTCCGATTCGCCTCCTTCTGAATGAACAAAAATAAACCCCTAAAAAAAGGATTTGTTATGAAATTTTTTTATTTAAACTTATTAAGCCTGCTAGCCCTGTCAACACAGGCCCAAACCCTCACCCAAAGTTTTAACGAACCTGTAATCGGTGATGTGGATAAAAATTACCGGCTCGATACGTCGGCCTATACCGGTGGTTTACCGATTTCAATCAGCGGCACCACTTGTGTGTGGAATTTTTCAAATTTAACCGCTACTTTCCCCATGGTGATTGATTCTTTTATTACTCCAGTTGCAGCGTTTGGCGCCACTGCCTATCCTGGAGCCAGCTTTGTGCAACATCGCGATCAGCTTTATACGTATTACAAATCTAACACGACTGCAACACAAACCGAATTACTCGGCGCCTATTCGCCATCCATGAGCTTAACCTTTACCAATTCGGCTATCATTGCCGGGTATCCGGTTAATTTCGGCTATAACATAATCGACCCGGTGAGTGGTTCGTTTCGATATAACACAACCAACGGAGCATGCAATGGAAACATTAGCATTTCGGCTCCGGCAACCGGTACGGTAAATTTTCCAAACAATGTTTCCATACCAAATGTTATTTGTTTAAAAAGTGTTGAGATTCTTACTTTAAGTGTAAACGTTTTTCCTTTTGGCACTTTTAATCAAACGATTTATAATTTTTACATGCCCGGAAAAAAATTCCCCATTTTAAATATTAATTATACCACCTACCAATTTATTGCGGGAACACCAACCATCACAGCCTATGTATATGGCAGCAATAATTATTACACCGTGGCCGGAATTCCACAGGCCAATATGGAGGCTGCAAATGTAAAGGTATATCCAAATCCTTTTCATGAACAACTCTACATTCAAACCAATGCCACACCTACTGAAAACACCTATTCGGTTTTTGATTTAAATGGGCAGTTAATGTTAAGCAGTGTTGGACTAAGCAGCTTCGAAACTGCAACCCTGGCCTCAGGCATTTATGTTTTAGAAATAAAAAATAAAACCGGATGCTATCATCAGAAGATTATTAAGGATTAATTGAGACCGCTACAAAACGCTGTAACATTAGTTTTGGGCAGGTTATTAGTGTTAAGTTCTTAGTGTTTAGTTTTTAGTATGCCTCTTTCATCTTTCATCTTTCATCTTTAATCTGTAATCTGCAATCCTCAACCTTAGCCTCAACATAAATTTTTAATCTGCAATCCTCAACCTTAGCCTCAACCTAAATCTTTAATCTTTAATCCTCACCAGCATAAGCATTTCCACCCTTCGGTTTTTGCGTCTGCCTTCAACACGCGCATTATCCGCTATGGGTCTGTTTTGTCCGAACCATTCCACCAGAATAGTTTCAGCCATAAGTCCCTTTTTTACTAAGTAGGTCTGAACCGCTTTTGCCCGTTTTTCCGATAGCAACAGGTTAGAAACTTCGTCGCCTTCATTGTCGGTATGTCCGCTTAATTTTATTTGCCAGTCGTTTTTATGTTTTAAGAGTAATGCAGTCAAAGCATTTAAAGCCGGATAAGAATTTTTTTTAATAATGTCCTGTCCACTTTCAAATTCTAAAGTCGAAAAAGCTTTTTCAAGAATGCGTTTTTCTACTGCGGCCAATTTTACGGGTTCAGGGCAACCCTTGTAAGCTTTCACACCGGCGATATTAATGCAAGAATCCTGTTTGTCGATGATGCCGTCTTTATCGGTATCGGGCCAGGGACAACCTTTGTTTTCTAATGGTCCGGCAAGGTCAGGACAGTTATCGATGCCATCATGCGTGAGATCATTGTCGCGATCGTTACATCCCTTGTATTTGGCCAGTCCTTTTACGGTAGGGCACAAATCATCTTTGTCGGGAATGCCGTCTTTATCGGTATCGGGACAACCTTTAAATTGTTTCGGCCCTTTTAAATCCGCACAAGCATCCTCTTTATTGGCAATGGAATCTTTATCATTATCAGGACAACCTTTTAAATAAGCCAATCCTTTTTCGGTAGGGCAGACATCGTTTGCATCGCTAATGCCATCACCGTCGGTATCGGGGCAACCTTTAAGTGCAGGCAAGCCCACTTGGTTGGGACAGGCGTCTATGTAATCAGGAACCTTATCGTGGTCTTTATCAGGACAACCATTCAGTTCAGGATCACCCGCTATATCGGGGCAAGCGTCGGCAAGATCTTTTACGCCATCACCATCTCGGTCTTTTAATTTGGGATAAGGGATGCTGCATTTTAAAATGGCATAAAAATTATAGGAAGAAATGTCGCCTTTAAAAATGGGTTTTAAATTGCTGGTGCCCAATGAAAGCGGACCAATACGAATGTTGAGTCCAGCTGTAAGGTAATTAAAACGTTGTGCGTTGAGGGTATTGTAGGTAAAGGGCAGCGAGGCATCAAACCAATAATGTTCGAAGCGTGGAGCAAAACAAATGGCCGTATAATTGTGCACGCGGTATAAATTAGATTGATAAAAATTGGCGAAGTGTGTACTTAGGTTTAGGTAGAAATAGTTATTAATAGCATAATCGGCCTGTGTATTAAAGGAAGTGGGCAGTAAAATAGAAAACTGTGAGGATTGATTTTTATTGGAGTAATCGGCACGCAGCATCGAATCGAGGCTGTTAAAGTTTGGCAGGGTGGTAAACTTGGTCACATCATTTTGATGCACCGACACATTCAGGTCGTAATAGGTTCCTTCCTTATTAAATTTAATTTTTCCTATGTCTAATAAAGAAGCCCCTAATTTTAATTTGTATTTGTTTTGATTTTTATTCCAGCTCGATTTATTTTCTTTGGATTTTGTTTTAAAGGATTCGTATTTGGGTCGCCATTCGTAAACGACGCCAAGATCAATGCCCAGCGATGGTTTGGTGATACCTTGCATGATGTCGGAAAGTGGCAGGGGATTTTTTTGAGGCACCTGGTAACTTGCCGAATGGGCATAGGCAAAATTGCTGTTTAAATAAGAGCTGGTGTCTTTATTGCTGAATAAAAAGCCCAGTTCTTCTACGTTGAGGTAAGCCGCTTGCACGCCAACTAAAATTTTTGGGGTGATACCGACCTTGACAAAATGTTGATCCTTATCACGGATAACACAGGCGTAAGTGAAACCATATTCGGCCCAACTCATTTGTACAGCTGACAAATTTTTATTTTGGATAGGATTGTTTTGGGTCACATTTAAATCGAGTTCTTTCTCGAACAAAAATCCTAATTGCTGTGAGATGCCGCTGATATTACCCATTTGGCGGACGCTCCAGTTAAAAGCAATGGCACTCTTCGCATCAATCTGATAAAGAAAAGAAGGCATGATGATGCGGTTCTCGATCAAAATTGCATGAGTAGCGGTGGAGGAGAGGTCATTAAAATTTTTAAACACATTATCGGGCACATTGGGTGTTTTATTTTTCCAGGTATCGGGCAATGTAATGCTTGAAGGATGAAATAGACTTCCACTATACTTGAGCGCCTCTCGCTTAATACTGAACCAGGAATTATTAAAATTAAAATCGTAGCCCCCAAGGGTAGCATCAATCATTAAGTGGTTGTCGGCGGCGGTGGCGGGGTTGGCGATCACCGAACTTAAACCTGCGAAATTACTGCTACCATAGGAAAAATAATCCTGCGCAGAACAAACGCTCCGAAGAAAAAAACCGAGTATAATAAAAATAACAGCCTTCAGATTCATGCTCAAAACAAAGATACTCAAATTAAGGTCGGACTAAAGTGGATTTGCATTGGCTTTTTAACCTTGTTCTTTTAATAGTTACTTGATGAAGTTAATCAAGAGCATAGAAGACTTCGCAGCCATTATATGTTTATCTTTACCAGATGTACCGCTTACTTCGCAGCACTATTAAAGTTACCACTGGGCAGGCAATGTTGACGGTGGTTATTTGGCTCAATAAAATTTCGTAATTTTTGGAAATCATTAAAACTATAAGGGCTTTAAAACCTTTATAGTTTTTTTAACTAATAAAATGAACAGACAACAATTTATAAAATCACTGGCATTAGTGCCATTAGCAGGAGCAGCCATGAAACTGAACGAACTGAGTAAATTTACCGGACCTCTCGAAAGTACAGCAAGTATGCCGGTATTGTTTATGGGACACGGGAGTCCGATGAACGCCATTGAAGAAAATGAATTTGTACGCGGATTCAGAACGATGGGGGAAGGGATTCCACGACCACGCGCCGTGTTGGTTATTTCGGCACACTGGGAAACCAAGGGTACTTTTGTTACAGCCATGAAAAAACCGGAAACCATTCACGATTTTGGTGGATTTCCGAAAGCCTTGTTCGACGTGCACTACCCGGCGCCGGGCAGTCCGGCTTTTGCCACAGAAACAAAAAACTTAATTCATAAAACCGATGTGGGCCTCGATCAAACATGGGGATTGGATCATGGCACCTGGAGCGTGGTTAAACATTTATATCCGAAAGCCGATGTGCCGGTGATACAAATGAGTATCGATTATTCGAAGGATGCCCAGTATCATTATGATCTGGCAAAAGAATTGGCCTCACTGCGAAAAAAAGGAATTTTAATCATCGGTTCCGGAAATTTGGTTCATAATTTGGGTATGGTGGCCTGGGATAAATTAAATACCGGCGCCTATGGTTACGACTGGGCTTTGGAAGCCAGTGATAACATGAAAAAATTTATTTTGGCAGATGATCATCCATCCTTAATTAATTTCCGCTCACAAGGTCAGTCCTGGAACCTCGCCATACCGAGTCCCGAACATTACCTGCCTTTAATTTACACCCTAGCTTTAAAAAATGAGAAAGATAAAATTTCCATTCATAACGATAAGGCTGTTGGTGGTTCATTAACCATGACATCCGTGAAATTTAGTGAGGTTTAATAGCAGCCGTTTTTTTTAATTGGCTTTATACTTTTAGTAACAATGCGTAATTTTAATTTGCAGGATCAGGCGAAACCTTTGAGCTACTTGGTAAAAGAGCCGAAACTACTGAGCCCTAAAACCCCCTTGCTCATTTTATTGCATGGGGTTGGCAGTAATGAAAAGATCTTTTTTCTTTTGCTCAACAATTACCCGATAATTAGTTAATAGTATCGGCTCGAGGTCCTAATACTATCGGGCCAGATTCCTATGCTTGGTATGAGGTTAATTTTTCTACCGGAAAACCGGTGATTAATAAACAACAAGCCGAACAAAGTCGTTTGTTGTTGATCGACTTTATAGAGGTGCTTAAAAAGAAATACAGTTTCGACGAAAAGCAGGTTAATGTTTGTGGTTTTAGTCAGGGCGCTATTATGGATTATGGTATGGGACTCACCCGTCCCGATAAAGTAAAAGGCATTGCTTTATTAAGCGGTAGATTAATGGATGAAATTAAACCCCTGGTAAGACCCGCGGCTGAGTTAAAAGACCTGAGGGTGTTTATGTCGCACGGTACCAACGATGCCATGTTAGGCATACATTATGCGCGCGAAGGCAAAACTTATTTAGAAAGTGTGGGTGTTCATCCGCACTACAACGAGTATCCCGAAGGCCATATCATTAGTTCGGAGATGCTGAATGATTTGGTGAAATGGTTGTCGGCCGAATGACGCCTCTTATCAAAAAATTGCTTTTTCTTCCTTTAAGGACATCCGGCTTAAAAACTTTGATTTAAATCATGCACTTTTATTTTTTCCGGATTATTTTGTTAATATTACAGTATTAATTGATACAAAATGAAATCTCTACTCGTTGCTGTTTTATTTGCGCTCTGCATGCCTGTATTTGCTCAAACTTCTTTTGAAGAATTAGAATTTGAGCCCGATTCAACCCTTTCGCCGTATAAACCAGCGGGAAAAAATTATGTTTTTGTGAAGTCCAAACGTGGCACTACCGGTATGAATAAATCGGCCAATGTGGATGCCATATTAACGGCTGAAGTGAGTGAGATTGTTTTGGTGTTTTCAGAACATAACTCTTCGGCCATTGCCGAACGTGAAGAGTCGAATCGTGAGCGTTGGGAAAATCTCTTATCCACCTATCCTGAATTGTTTCAATACAGTACCACCTATAAAAATGTATGTCAGTGTAATAACAATGGCGATAGTGCCATGTTCAAACAAAAACAAGGCTTTTATGTGTATGTAAATGGCGAGGTGCCAAAAATGGAAGAAGCCAAAGCGCCGACTCCACCGCCTGCTGCACCTGTAGTGGAGAGTCCGAAAGCGAAAGTAGACGAGAAAAAACAAGCCGAAGCGGTAGCTGCAAAAAAGGTAGAGGAAAAAGCCGCGCCGGTAAAAGAAACTCCGGTGGTTAAAGACGAGCCTGTGAAAGTGTCTCCTGCTGCGGCTAAAGAAGCGGTAAAGGAAACGGTAAAAGAACCGGAAGCGGTGGCTGCTAAAACGGAAGTGGATGAGGCGGAAGCTGCGCCTGCGCGTGTAAAAGAAGTGCGTACGGTAAAAAAACCGGCTATAGTAAAAGCGCGTCGTTCGAAAGATACCAAAGTATGTCGTCAACCTTGTTACGGTTATGGCGATGAAGATTTGAATGCTTTCTTTAAAGACAACATGACCTTAACTAAAAAGCAAAAACGTAAAGGAAAAAAATGGGTGGCCAATGTACGTTTGCAATTACATTATGATGGAACAATTAAGAAAGTGATTGTAACCGGCACCAATACTGATTTTAATGCAATGGTTGAAGAAACCTTAAAAGCGATGAACCCTTGGAACAGTGCTGTGAAGAATGGTTTAGCAATAAAATCGGAAGTGAAATTTAATTTAAAATTCGACAAGGGAACCAAGGCTTTTAAAACCGCCGACATGGTGATGAATCCGCGTTTAGCACCTAAATGCAAATGTGTGAGTGATTCAGAAATTTTTTCAGATTAATATTATTTTCTAAAAAATAAGCCTCTGATTTTTCAGGGGCTTTTTTTGTTTAACCCAGAGGGAAAGATAAACACTGAGAGTCAGAGGTACACAGAGAAAATTAGTGTTACATGTTTTGATGTGCTTAATAGGCAGGAATTGTTTCGCAAGCGAATTCTAGGCTGTTTAACCACAAAGGCCACAGAGTTTTTCACAGAGGACACAATGTCATCGATATAACATTGTGCTCTTTGTGCCTTTTTCTTTGTGTCCTTAGTGGTTAAAAAATTAGGCGTCTAGCTCCGTGCTCTTTGTGCCAAACTTTGTGCATGTGTGATTGCATGAAATGCCCTGGGCAGGAAAATAAAAGAGACCTTCGCTTGAGGAGGGCTATCTATTTTAAACATTATGACGTTTTGTTTGTTGTTAGCATATGGAGGAGTTTGAAAGTGAATGGAATCGTAAATAAAGCAATTGTAGGTTTAATTAATGAAAAATATGGAAAGGCCGTGTGGTCGGAGATACTGGTCAAATCCTCATTTCCTGAAACCACATTTTCGGCCTTAAAAAATTATCCCGATGACATTACCCTTAGCTTAGCATCAGCGGCGTCAGATTACCTTGGGCTGTCTTTAGCAGAAACATTATTAGACTTAGGTAAATACTGGGTAACTCAGGTAGCAATGGAGCGGTACAGCGTTATGATGAAATCAGGTGGGGCTAGTTTTTCCGAATTCATACTTAACCTGCCACACTTTCATAGCAGGGTAATGCTTACATTTCCCGACATCGTTCCTCCGGAGTTCATTGTTAATCAAGTGTCAGAAAAGACATTTTTATTACATTACTATTCTACACGAAGGGGTCTGGTCGATTTCCTAGAAGGCATTATTTTAGGTCTAGGCGACTTGTTTCAGTCTGAAATACTAATTGAAAGAAAGTTCGAAAAATCTCTTGGCGCAGATCACGACGTACTTTTAATTAAATTAATGACCTAGTTTATGAGATTCAGTGAGGGTTTCTTGCATAAATTATTTCCATTTCACTTTATTCTTGATAAGAACTTGCAAATTAGGGAATGTGGGAAAAGTTTTGAGAAGCTATTTGGCAAAGAGACGAACTTCACAAATCTATTCTCTTTTGTCAGACCCGGAATAGGGATCACTTATGAATTCGAAAGCATCCGATCATTTTCCGGGCAGTTGTTTCTACTTAATTCAAAATCGAGTCAACATCCATTAAGGATGAAAGGAGGTTTTCTTTATTCGAATGAGGAATCTTGCCTTTTATTTTGTGGTTCGCCTTGGTTATTGAATGAATTGGACTTGGAATTGCATAATTTGAAAATTCATGATTTTGGGCACATTGATTCGCAAATAGATGTCATTCAGCTTTCTCAATCGAATACTGAATTGAACGATGAATTAATGACGCTTAATAAGTCATTGGAAACGCAGAAATTATTTTATGATGACGTATTCGAAAATCTTCCTGCGGATGTAGCTGTTTTTTCCCCTGAATATAAATTTTTGTTTATAAATAAAAACGCAGAAAAAAACGAGGAATTTAGCAAATGGCTCATAGGTAAATCCGAAATCGATTACGGTGAGTCTAAAAATAAATCATTAGAACTAGATAAAAAAAGAATGGACGGCTTTCACGAGGCCGTTACCAGAAAAACAACCACTGTTGTTGAAGAGGTGACTAATGAAGGCGGCTTTGATGAAAAAGCCTACTTACGAATTACTCGTCCCTGTTTTAAAAATGACGAATTAATATTCCTTCTAACTTATGGTGTTGAAGTAACGGATTTGACGAAACATAGGGAGGAACTGAAGCGAAAAAACATGGAATTAATAAAACTAAATTCAGAATTAGATAGTTTTGTATACAGCGCCTCTCACAACCTTAGATCGCCTCTTTTTTATACAATCAATCAATAAAACAGTCGAAAAGTTGGATGGCACTATTTTAGATATCATTGATTATTCTAGGAACTCACATAATGAGATTCAACTTTCAAGTATTGATATAAAAGAGCTGGTTACTCAGTCGTTTTCAGAAAGGAAATTTACAAATATAAATGTTGATTTTAGTGTAGAATGTGACAGCAACGCAGCTTTCACTTCAGATAGTAAGCGCGTTATATCGGTAATTGATAATGTCATTTCGAATTCCTTAAAATACAGCGATAGCAATAAGGAAAAACAATATTTGAAAGTAAAAATTCAAATTAACGACCATGCTTGTGTGATACAACTGGAAGACAATGGTATAGGTATGTCGGAGGAAGCACTCGCGAATGCTTTTATAATGTTTTACAGGGGAACAAATAAAGTTTCGGGTTCAGGCCTTGGATTATACATTGTAAAAGAAATCCTTGATAAAATAGAAGGCACTGTAAAATTGGTTTCCGAAATTGGAGTTGGCACAACAACAATCATTACACTAAAAAACTTGAAACAATGAGCCAGATATTTATTTTTATAGATGACGAGTCGATTTGTAATTTCATTTCTAAAACAAAATTAATTCAATACAACAAGGATGCTAAAATTCTGACATTTGAGTCGGCAAAAGAGGCGCTTCAGTATTTTGGATCAAATTCGAAACAACTTGCGTTAGACGAATTGTTTATATATCTGGACATTAATATGCCTGTAATGGACGGCTTTGATTTTCTAAAAGAGTATGAAAAAAAATACGCATCAACCTTTCATGTAAGAATCTGTATGCTTACATCATCCAATAACATTGGTGATAAAAAAAAGGCATTTAAATATCCCTTTGTCAAGAATTTTCATACTAAGCCATTTCAAGTAGCATACCTGCACGATATGAGCAAATTAAACCCAGAGGTTTTTGTCTAAAGGTGTTTTTACTTTAGAGAGCTAGACTGCATGGTGGCTGCGGAATACAGTGTTTTTAGGCCACAGCTACTAATTTTATCGCATCATTCCATAAATAAACATGGCGTTGATACAGTTAAAAGAATAATTTTTATCCATAGGCATACATCAATCTTTTTTTAAATCAATTTCCTGATAAACTTTCTAACTTTAGAAACGTTTAATTTTTGAAATAAAAATTTAGATCACATGTTTTCCAAAAATAAGTGAACCAATGATGATGGCAGCTATAACGCAGATTAGTACGGCACCTGCAGCCACATCTTTTATATAAGCCATGGCATCGCCGGGCTGCGGATGAATAAAATCACAGATCTTTTCAATACAGGTATTAAAAAGTTCGCTGCTTAACACTAAACAAAAACAGAAAATAATTAGCCCCCACTCGTTTATAGTTAGCCCAACTAAAAAACCGCTTAAGCATACAAGTGCCATCACCGACAAATGAATTTTAAAGGGGGCTTCCCTTGCAAAGGCTTTTTTTAAACCCGTACCAGCGTAAGAAAAAGCCTTAAGTCGTTTTTTCAAAAAGTTTTTTCGGATCTGATGTTTCATAACGAAGACTTTCATATAATTCATAAATTAAAAATAAAAAGATGGCAAAGCTCAGGGTGATGCTCAGGGTTTCCTTTATTTGTGAGTTATCGCAAAGTGAATGGAAAATGCGATCAATTAAATTTAAAGGGTCGGTTAAAACATCCCAGCTATTAAAGCGCAAAAATCTTCCCAGATAAATGCCATATGCGCTTAAGAGCATAATGCTCAGCTTCACAAAAAAATAAGAAGTTTTATTGGAAATAAACTCAGCCGCTATCAAAAGAATTTCTTTTACACTTAAAATAAAATAACTCAGGCCAAGCATAGCGAAGCTAAGAATGAGCAAGAGGTCCAGCCACAGGGGTGCAACCGGACTTTGATGCAGGTGAAAAAGATCAGTAATGATATATGGCGCGTTTGGTAAAAATAACAAAGAGAGCAACAAAAAGCAGACTTGTTTTAGTTTTGATTTTGTTTTCGGATAAAGTCTGATAAAATAATAAGGTAACCAGGCCAGGAACAAATTCCAAAACATAAAAACGAATGACCAGTTGGCGCTTGTGACAACGCGCACTATAAGCAGACCCAGGCAGAATAGCCCTAGTTTTATTAAAACGGTTTTTTTCATTAGTTCTCAAATAAGTGTAACATGGCTTTTGTGTTTTGTGTAATGCGGTAATTGTTACTTGGCCAGGTTCTGTAGCGATCGTGCAAATAAGTAGCTCTTAGTTTGGTGTAAATAAAACGTTTATCCGATTTATTCACATCCGCACGTTTCAAAAGCGAACAAAGTTCCGGAATGTTGGCATCAGAAAGATAGTAGAGGTAATAAAGGTCGAGTGGCTTTGTTTTACTAGCATGCTCAATATTGTATCGTGTAATTACTTGGTCCCAGTTGAATGGCGCAGCTATTATGAGCAGGGTATACCAGATGGCCACATTGGACGTAAAAAGATTCCAGACACTTTTTTGTTTGGCTACTTTATAATAGGTGAGTAGGAGTCCGGCCAGGCAAAGGATCAAAAACACAAACACACCAATTCTTAAATAACTCAATTGGTACTGTTGAATGTACCAGCTGTTGCGCACCATGGTATTAATCACGACCAGCATACTCTGCGCGATCCAGAAATAAATGAGGTATTTTATTTTTTGAGCAGCCTTTACAAAATTTAATTCTCCTTTAAACAACCAGGCAATCAGGCCCGCGGCTATGATGATGGAGAACACGGTGCTCCACACGGCTTCATGCACAAAATTAGAAAGAGTAATGCCGGCCGGAAGTTTTTGACTGATGTAAATGTTCACCACATCCAAACCATTTAAAAATAAAAGCATGAGATTGAGGCAGGCAAATAAAATACTGCCTATCCAGATCAATTGTTCATCGTGTTTCTCATCGTTTGTAGAATCATTCTGAATATCCTGTTTGGCTTTGTTTTCGAAAAGCTGAAGGCGTGTAATACTTTTACTTTTTAATAATCCGTACATAACCAGAAAACCAAAAAAGGTAAAAAACAGCCAGCCTATGCTTAACCAATCGAGGTTGATACATTTGGTGAAATCGGCAAAGAGCGGATTGGAAAGTCGGTACAGATTAAAAAAGAGCAGGAGCAACAAAGCGCTAAGCGTGATGGTGCCAATAAATTTCCAGTTTTTTTTAGTTGTTGTTGCACCGTCCTCTGTATTGTTTTCGAGTAAGGAGGCGATCCAAAACACCAGCGCTGAGAGCAGCGAGAAACAAGCAAAAAGAAAAGACAAGAGTATGGAGTTTTCGCGGTTTATATTTTTGCTACTTAGTACCAGTAAACTTATAATGGTAGCAAGCACACTTAATTGGCTGTTTGTAAAATAAACTGAGAGAGCAGCGACTAAACTGCAGGCTGCCAAGATCCACCAGCTCGGGTTGTTTTTATTTTCGGGTTTAAACAAGAGTAAACACAGCAGGACCATTAACGTGAAGATAACATAATTGATGCCGGCAAGTTGTTGGTAAAAAAGTCCGCTAAAGCCAATGGCAGAGCAGAGAAGTAACACATCGTTCTTTTTCATAGGTGATTTTGTTTTAAATTAAGGTGAATAATTACTGGATAGGTCATGAAAGCGAAGCCGCAGAAGAAGAGCGGATAATTAAATGATAGCGGAACATAGTGATGAATGGAATCTATGAGCGCATTACCCAGGAATAAATTTAATAAGTCGGCATTGGCGCAATATTTCAGATAATCCCACTGGAAAGAAAAAATACAGAGCAGCGCGCCGGAAATGAGTAAGAACCAATGCAGACGATGGACAGGATAGTTTTGATTTTTTTCACTTCTTATAATAACAGGTACTGCGCCAAAAATCATTAACAGGGAGAGCAGGCAGGGTGCCCAAACAGGACCGATCCAGGGTGTGGGAATTAGGAATAATAAATCCATGGTGAATAAGGATTCGGGCCAGCCTAAAAACACAAAAAGGAAAATGTAATAGAAGAGGTCCCAAATGGCGAAGGCCAGACAAAAAAAGGCAAAGCGCTGGAGTTTTGTTTTTCCCGCATGGTAAGCAATGCCAATGAGCATGATGATGGCAGCCGCTTCACGCAAAACTTCTACTAGGGCAAGCAAGTTATCCATTGGTTTGATGGGAAATTGAAAACCTTCGGGGTAATAGAGTGCCCGGAGGTAGATAACCACGGCGCTTTCGAGAAAAGCCATGGCGATGGCAAAAACGGAAAGGCTGAGTAGTTTTTTAGTGATGGTTTTCATGCGTGTGTTGTAGTTTATTTATTTTTAATAGAATGACAGAGAGGTATAAAAAGCCTAGAACTCCAAAACAACAATCGATGACTTGATGAAATAAGGGAATGCCACGGATGGGGCCACAAATAAAGGCCAGCGGAAAAACAAGCAAACTGGCAAGCATGCCTATTTTTAAATTTAGTTTGTAACGAAAGGGATCGATAAATACCGGAATAAAAAATAAAGCTATGATGAAGTGTGCAAAGGCTAACCAGTCGGTACCGTATAACATCAGGTCGGGACATTGTCCGATGGCCTCATACACCTCATTAATCCATAAAACTAAAAAAGGCGGAAAAATATCCTGATGTAAGTGCAGGAAGCGTATTTCTGTTCTTAGTGGAAAGGCAGTGAGTCCGCTTACAAGCACCAAACTCATAAAGACAGTCAGATGGATTCTTATTGGTTTCATAGTTTTACATTTAAAAGCACTTTGCAACACAAAGTAAATGGTTAAAAAAAATCTAGTTCTTTCGTTTGATCAATTTTTCGAGGGCATCGAGGTGTTCTTCAAAGGCCTTCACACCCACTTTGGTGGCGCTGTAAGTAGTGAGTGTTTTTTTGCCGGCAAATTCTTTTTTAATATGGATGAGTCCTTCTTTTTCAAGAGCCGCGGTGTGGCTGGCCAGATTGCCGTCGGTAACCTGAAGCAGATCTTTTAAGGAATTAAAATCCATGCTGTCGTTAACCATGAGCACACTCATAATGCCCAAGCGGACCCTGTTTTCGAAGGCCTTATTTAGTTTATGAATGTTAGGTTTGTGCATGGTTAAAGATACTATTTTATTGTGCGGTCGTATTTATACCACATGATGCTGCCGTAAATAATGTGCAGAACACCAAAACCCAGGGCCCAGAAAATTAATCCCGAACCTAAAAAGAAACTGGCTAATAAACCGAGTAACACTTCGAGATAACCTAAATATTTTACATCGTGGATAGTGAATTTACTGGAGGCAATAAGTGCTAAGCCGTAAAAAATCAACATTACAGGACTCACCAGCATGATCAGTCCATTGCCATGGTACACAAGGGCCAGACAGAACAAGCCCCCGGTGAATAAAGGAACAAACATGCTCCAGAATAATTTTTTACTGCTATGATCAAATAATTTCTGATTGGTTTTTTTGGCTTTGCTTTTAGAAAGAAGGAGTGCGGTAATAATAGAGAGGGCAAGCACGGAACCGCAAATAAGCAGAATGCGTTGAACCAAATGTACATAGTCGGCCTGAAACGAATCGCAACCCCGGGGGTAACCGGCATTAAACTGATGAATGGCCAGGTGACCTAAATAAGCACCTATTAAAGCATAACAACCGGCCAAAACACCCGACAAGCCGCTCAGGGAAAGGAATTTGGAAGAGTCCTGCATCATCTTGCGAATATCCTGCAGGGCTTCTAACTGATCTTTTTCGTTTTTCATATTAAAGCACTTTGATGCGCAAAGTTACAGCAAGAATTTGAATCTGCAAATTTTTTTAAGAAAATTTATAAAATAAGGCTTTAAGGGGATTATTTAGTTCGGGGCTTCGTTTGGTCCTTCTTTATTTTACTAGGGGCCCTCACCTAGCTTCCATACTTTATATACTGCGGTAAGTTGCAATAAACGCCTGCAGACCTATCGACAAAATTTTGTCACCTTTCATTTTTTGATGGCAGTTAAAGTTATATGGCCACGGCGTGGGCGAGATGATTCGTGTTGTTCAGGCAAAGATAAAAAATAAGTTTTGGGACTGGTAGCGTATGTCTTTAACATACGGACCCTTCGACCACTTCAAACCTATCACACATGCCCGCTCAAAAGAGTCTTAACTCTTTTGCCGTGCTCAGGGTCCGTGTTCCTGGTGACTGAGCGTAGTCGAAGTCACCGATGCTGAGCGGAGTCCGATAGCTATCGGACGAAGCCACCCTCCTTCTAATCATCCCGCCAGGGATCATACTTTTTTTTGCTTGGTTTTTTTTCTTTGATAATGATCATGCCCATATTGCCACCCCGGCGTTTTTTAAAATCGCTGTTTATTTTTGTTTCCATGCGTATAATGCCGCGGAGTGATTGTATTACAGCCGGTTTAACCTTTTGATAAAAAATAGTTTGGTTCTGCAGACTATTGTCACATTTTTCGGAAAAAAAGGACTTCCAGTTTTCGATGTTGATCCTTAAGGTGGTGTACTGCGCGGGCGGTAAGGCTGCGATGATTCTGTTCATGAGGGTTTCGAGCCGCTCCAGATCGCCATACATGTCGAGTTTCTCTAGTAATTTCAGTAATTTTTTTAATTCTCCCACACCACAAAGTTAGCTTGCTTTTATGGCGCTGTCGTGCTACAGATTGTAGTAATTAGGCGACTGTTGAAAGATTTAAATTTTAAAAAGATTTAAAATGAACGAAAAACATGTTTGAAGCTTTGATAACAAAATAAATTTGATTAAGCTTTAAATTCTCTTAGTTTAGCATTATACTATTAAAACAAAAATCATGAAAAAACTATTCACTTTATTAGCCTTAGTGGCTTTGGTTTCTTGTTCGGGTTCGCATAAAGATGAACCAAAACAAATTAAGAAAATTGTTTGTGGTGATTCGGTTGAAACGGAAATGTTTGACGTAAACGGAAATTCTATAATGGTGAAGTCCCCCGGCAAATGCGATACCGTTTTGGTTACTGAGGAAATTAGTTAATTTTTCTTCATTAATTGTCGGACCTATTTCGTGGTGAATTTTCCTGCTTGTTGCTATAGGTATCTATAGCTCATTATACTTCTTAGCAGAACCTTTGGCTTTTTCTACCGGATATTTTTCTGCGTTCTTTTTTATTTTGTCGAGCATGATCTGTTTGATGTCAAATCCATGGCGGTGCGCCAGCATAAAGGAGTAGGCGAGTACATCGGCCAACTCCTCTTTTAATTTATCTTTATTTACCTCTTCCGATTCTTTGATGGTCTTCCATAAAAAAAGCTCATTCAGCTCGGCGGCTTCAATGGAAATAGCCGTGGCCAGATTTTTTGAATCGTGAAACTGCGCCCAGTCTCTGGCATTTCGAAAACTGATCAGGGCTTCGGTTATTTCGTTGATGTCACTCATGTAGGTTAAAATTAGAAAAGTTTATTTGTTTTTTTTTGATTGAAGTGTTTTCTGTTTGATTTTTGTTTCAACTTGAGTACTTAGTTTTTTAGCGTTTTGAGCAGTGACAACTTTCTTACCTGTTTTAGATTCTAATTCTTTAAGTGCTACTCGGGCAACATTTCCTCCTTGCTTTGCCACTTTTTGACTGGCTTCAAATGAACCGGGTTCAAGCGCTTGCGAAATATCTTTGGTTGAAGCCTCTGCCAACATATTCAAAATAAGTTCAGTATTGGTCATGTTATCACGCAGATTTTCCTTTTTTAATCCTTTTAATAGTTTGTATTCCTTGGTTGTTTTGTCAGACCAGGCTTTCGTAATAATATCGGTTAAAGTTGCAAAGTGTAAACCTTCCTTCAAGCCTCTTTTTTTCCACTCGTTAGTAAGTTCTTTTCTAATTTCAATACTTTTAAGGCGCTGATTGATCCAATTTTCCGAATAGCCCAATTTTAAGTATTGTTCAAGTGATCTATCAATGCTTAATTCAGGATCCTGCATTTCATCTAAGCGCTCAGTTGCTACTTCGGCCAACCATAATTTAAATGGTTCTGCCTTAGGTGAAGGAATAGATTGAATTAATCGGAATAGTTGTTTGGAATTTGCGATGTCGGTTGATCGCATTTTGCCGTCATTAGCTTGCATTTTCAACTGTCCGATTTTATCGGACAGTTCACTTCCTTCTTTATGTAGTTTTAATTTAAGGTCGCTCCAGTATTTCCGAGGACGATCGGAATCAGTTAAAACAGCAATCACATCAATAACTGAAAAGTACCATTCTTCAGCATCTTCATCCCATATTGTACGAACCCTTTTATCTTCAAATAATTTTATGGCCTCTTGTTTTGTCATGAATTTTTGAGATGTTTTAAAGTAACCAGAACAAATTTTTTACAAGGTAATTTATTTTCTCCTTTTAGGAAAGATGAATTTTGCCCTAATATCGACAAGCTTCGAATGATTTTACAAGACTCCGGCACAAAAAAAATCCGGGAATAGATCCCGGATTCAATTCACTTATACATTTGATCAGTTGCAAATTAGTAACTGATTATTTTATAGATCGACTCATTCACTTTCATGTAATATAGTCCTTTTGCATAAACACTCATATCAACCAGCTGTGTGCCGGGTTCACAAATTCCTTGTGCAATGGTACGGCCACTTACATCGGTGATCACAAATTCAAGTTTGCTTGAAGAAACATTCTCTATATAAAATTTAGCCTGAAAAGGATTCGGATAAACCTTCAGTTTTTCGGAGCTGCTGTTTTCTTTAATTCCCGTACAATTGTCAACTTTTATATAAATGGAAGTCAGATCGCTGCAACCCGTGATGCTATTAACAACCACCAAGGTATAATCGCCGCTGCTCAATGGTGTGGTAGAAATACTGCCATCATTTGATCCTGTACTCCAGGTAAAGGTATCGGCTCCTGTACCTACACTAATAAGTTGAATTGATTCGCCGGGGCAAATGGTAGCAGATGGACTGGCATTGATACTAGCCGTTGGCAGAGGATGAATCGTCAAAGTAATCACCGATGAAGCTGTACAGCCCGTACCTGAAGTGCCAACAACGGTGTAGCTCGTAGCTGCAACGGGTGTAGCAATAAGGACAGGTTGACTGGAGCCATCGTCCCATAAATAAGTAATACCACCATTAGCAGTAAGTGTGGCACTTCCACCGGGACAAACACCTTTTGGTCCAGAAATACCAACGATAGGTGCCGGTAATACTACCACGGCCTGATTAGCACTGCCGCTGCAGGTGTTAAGGGTATTTGTTCCTATTACATTATAAATGGCTGCTGAGGCAGGTGATACCACAATGAGTGAAGAAGTGGCGCCTGTGTTCCAGGTAAAGGTGTTGGCCCCTGAAGCAATAAGGCTGCTGCTCTGGCCGGCACAAATTACTGTGTTGCCACTGATGCTGATGGTAGGACTGGGATCAACACTCAGGGTTTGAACGGCAGTCCCTGTGCAACCACCCAGACTGGATGTACCAACGACCGTAAAAACACTTAATGAAACGGGAATCGGATAAATGACTTGAGTGATGGCACCGGTGCTCCAGGAGTAAGTATCGGCACCAGAAGCAGTGAGCATGGCCATTTGTCCCGAACATACCGAGGTATTACCCGTGATACTTAAGGTTGGATTTTGATAGACCGGCAAAGTGATGTTTGTGGTGCCGGTACAAGAGGCCAGACTGGAAGTGCCCACGACGGTATATGAACTTGTTGTAAGAGGATTCGGATAAATGCTCGAGGCATTGGATCCGGTGCTCCAGGTATAGGTAGTGGCGCCACTCACATTTAAGGTAGCGGTGTTACCGATACATAGAACTGAATTACCACTGATACTTAAAGTAGGATTAGGTATAACGGTTACCACTCTTACGGCATTTGCAACACAGGAATTAAGTGTGCCCGTACCACTAACAATGTAGGTTGTGGTAATTACCGGATTGGCTGAAAGTGTGGTAGTGTTTGTGCTACCCGGATTCCAGGTATAGGTATTGGCACCTGCGGCAGTAAGCGAAACGTTAGAACCGGCACAAATAGCAGCAGTGCCTCCGCTCACACTCATGGTCGGACTAGGAATTACAGATAAAGTGATGGGTGCTACCACCGAACAACCATTGGCATACTGGGCCAGAACCGAGTAAGTGATGGTGTTCTGTACGTTGGTAGCGCTGGTTAAGGCATTTCCCGGAGAAGTGATGAAAGTGTTAGGGATCCAGGTGAAAGTAGGAGCAGGGTTCCAGCGGTAAGCATCGTTGGTAACCGGAAAGGTTTGATTGTTTCTGCCATTCACGACATAAGCCACAGAACCAAAATCATCCTGTATGCCTTCTACACCGGCATACTGCCCTGTGTTGGTGGCAGTGTGCACTTCCACTATATTACTGGTTTCATAAAGGATCACCTGTGTGGTAATGGTACCTGTTCCACTGGCCGCGAATTTTCCGTTGATCCAGTTCACTACAAATTTACGGTTCGGGATCACCCCGCTAGTGAAGAAATTGATGGTGCCACCCGAAACAAAGGAAAGATCACTGTATACTGCGCCAACACAAGGCCTGCCCGAACTGAAATTCGGTAAGGTCTGATTATAACCGGTATAAGTATTCGGAACAATGGAACCAAAAGTCATAAAGCCATTGGTAGTAATGGCACAACCGGTGTGAATAAAGTTAAAAAATTTAAAGTTGAAAGGGATGGTCACAATGTACCAGTTACCGTCATCCAGATTACCCGAACTTAATCCGGTAATAGCAGAACCGTTATTACATAAGGTATACACACCTGTAGTGGGTGTGGGAATTGGAGCAAAGGAAATAGAAGAGACTGCATATATGGAACTACTTGCACTTGCCTGCAGGTTAGCCGAGCCACCCTGACAAAAGAGCGTGGGTGATGCTGAGGCAGTGATATTACCACCGGTAGGAATAATATTTACGATCACATTGGTGGTCCCTGTGCAACCACCCAAATTGGAGGCTGTTACTACATAGGTGGTGGTATTGAACGGCAAGGCGCTAACCGTTGCCCCGCTGGTACTGCTTAACCCACTGAAAGGCGACCAGGTATAACTGCTGCCACCGGTTGCACTAAGTGTAACAGGTATGGCTCCAACGCAGGTGGTAGAGCTAAAGGGACTAACTGCAGGGGTCGGATAAGGATAAACAGTTACAGTGGCTTCGTTTGAAACTGCGGTGGCATTGGTAATGGTGCAGGTTTTTAATAAGGTATAATAATAGGTGCCTGGAGTTAAAGTAGGTGTAACAAATGATGAGCCGTTAGCGGCAGGAATAAGGGTGTAAGGTCCGCCCGGAGAACTCGCAATTTGCCATTGCTGCTGAATGCCCGGTATGGCAGGAGTTGCAACACGGGTAAAGGAAGCTGTTTGACCGGCACAAAAACTATAAGATACCGGTGTAATGGTTCCTTGAGTGGCCAGAGTACAATTCGGGTAAATGGTTTCAAATTCATCGGCACCAATATCAGGTGCCATTCCACCACCAACATAACCGATGTTACCGAAACGAACGGTATTGTCGTAATCGGTCGTAACGCTTGAAATGCTCACGGCACCACTTTCAGCAAGTGACACCAGCGCCGGATTGACATGCAAAAAATTTGCCGAAGAACCACTGGTACTTAAAAAGGAAGTATTCTCTGTTACCGATGCTGCATCACGGGGACTCACAAAGGTTTTGTACGCACTGAGTGTCTGCATAAAATTGGTAGCATCCGAAAAAATAAGATTGGCGGCCGAAGGCGTTCCTGCATAAAATAAATTATTGTTTGAAACAGAACCATAAGATCCCAAACCAATGGTGCTTCGGCGATAAGCAACCGTGAAGGCTGAGCCATTGGCCGTTGATGTATTTATAAGCAAGTTGTTGCGGAGATTGACGGTTACCGTGTTTTCGGCATATAAGGCTGTTGAACCAAAATCAAATCCCGTGCTGCTGGCATTAATTCTTACGGTATTGTAATGGACATTGTGCGTAATACCACCTGTGATACTGATGCCATTAATGGCATTCCAGCTGTTGGCCAAGGGAGCCCTCAGATCACCAACCAGGTTATTATAAACCAAACTCAGGGTAGCGCCTTTCATACACAAGCCATTTACTTCCGAAGCCGCACTGCCACCGGCCAGATCAAAGATCTTATTTCGGTACACTTCTGAATAATTACCTCCGTTTTGATAATAACCATAAACAGTAGAAGCCCCCGTACAACTAAAAGATGAAATACTGTTATCGGAAACAGTTAGAGAACCGCTTGGTCCCGAAAGTTCAATACCCTTGGCGGGGCCGGCCAGACTATAATTAGAAATGCTGTTGTTCTGAAAATTACTGTTAACGATAGAAGATAAAAACATACCACTCACACTACCGGTGCCAGCCGTAATGTTGCTGATGGTATTGTTTAAAACCGACATGGTGTGGGTAACAGTGGTTGTCTGGTAAATGCCGTAATAATTGGTGTTTCCGGTTAAACTAAAGTTAGAAAAATTATTGGCGATGATGGTCCCTGCACCGGATGCCGCTATACCATTGTTATAATAACCATACACATTACCGCCGCTCACCGTTTTGCTGCAGGTTCCTAAAATAGTATTTGCGCTCACAAAATTATAACCGGTGTTGGTTGAATTGTCAATAAAATAAACCGTGTTATTTGTCGACAGACTTAAATTGTTAAGCACATTACCAACAATGTTATTTCTGCCCAGAATGCCGGGTGATGCGAAATTCCGGATATTCATAAATGATTTACCGGAGCCCGGACCCATGTCGATGGCCTGTACCGTATTGCCATTAATACTCACGGTTCCGCTTGAAGAAGCCCCGGTGTTAGCAATAAAAAAGAGGGTGCCGAAATTTGAAGGGGTGGTCATGCTTAATCCACCGGCCAGGTTGTTAATGATGTTCACGTTTTGTGCATTACCTGAATTAAAGATGCAGTAATAATCACCTGCAATGCTGTTGCAGATATTATTGGTGAAGGTATTACCACTGATGTTAAGGGTGGCAGCGGAAGCTCCGTTATTACGGATCCCGAAAAAAGTACTGTTGGTAGTAGAGGTGGCGCTGTAACTGCAATTCAATAACACATTACCGCTTATCACCACCGAATTACTGGCAGGGGTTGAACCGGCTGAATTTTCGATGCCGGTGAGTGTAAAGGAGGAAGTGCTGCTCTTTACCGTAATGGTGTTGTTGTTGATGCTCGCATTGGCGCTGGTAGCGGCTTGATTGAGAATCCCGAATAAACGAAAAATATGATTGATCCCCGCACCATCGTTATTATTAATGATGTTGTTAGAAATGTTCACATAATATTGTGCCAGGGTTTTAATACCTGATGCATTCGGATTGGTGTTATCTGTTCCTCCGCCGTAATTTACAATGGTGTTACCACTGGCCGCTGTTAAGCCACCCACGTCGTTGTACTGATCGGTAAAACTAAATGGACTGGCTTGCACATAACCGATCATGGAAATACCCACATTGCAATTGCTGATGCGGTTAGACTGAAAGGAATTATAGGAGTTGGCTCCTAATGCCGTGGTAATGGTAAGCGAGGAGGTATGCGCCGATGAGGTGGCATTCACCATTTCAATACCTCTTGAACCTTCAGAAGCCACTCCGGTTCCGTTCTGACAATTGATGCGGTTAAGGGTGATGACGCAGTTTTTAATGGTATTATAACGACAGCCATTGGTGACATTGGATTTGAACAAACCATAGCCAAATTCCATAGTAGCGGGATTTGCGGTATTCGGATCAAACAGATCGATGCCGTCGATGGTCACGTAATCACAACCTATCAGTCGCCAGATCCCATCCTGCTCAACCGAAAGCGGAATGGCAGTGCCGGTGCTATAAGCAATTAATAATGGATTGGCTCCAATGCCCGACTTTTGAAAGGTAATACTGCTGGTAGAAGTACCGGTGGCATATAAACTGAATCCTCCTGCCGTAACTGTCTCGGTGTAACCGGCGCTTACTAATATGGTCACCGAAGCACTTATGCCTTGCGTGTTTAGGTCATTAATGGCGGAAGCCACTGTGGAATAAGAACCCGGAATGGTATAGGTGCCGCTGAGTTGAGCCTTAACCGAATTTACCAATAATAATAAGGGAAGGAGGAGTAGAAAAAAAGTACGTTTCATGCTTGAAAATTTGGGGGTAAAAGTAAAAATTTATGGCCCCAAAGATATTGATTTTTCTCATGAATAAGGGACTGATTTCCACCCTTTTTTCATATTTGTTAATCAAACTTAATTTAATTTTAACTCTTTCAAGACTTTATTCATCAGACTTTCATCAACCCCGTTCTTTTTAAAAAATGAAAAGTCATCTTTGATCATATCCTTCCATTTATAGTCATGGTTGATGCTTTCATTTAAATGCGCAAGATAAATTTTAATAGCCGAATCATAATCGTTTTGAAACAAATAGGCATGCGCCAGATTGCCTTCTATTAAAAGCGATTTTGGATGCAAGGTCAATCCGCGTTTTAAAAATAACTCTGCCTGCTTGTAATTTTTTGTTTCTAAATAATGCCAGCCTGCAGAGTTAAACATGTCTTCATTGCCGGTTAAAGTATCCGGACGATCAAATCTTACTGCAAACAAAGTACCGCCATTTGCGGTTCTCACAAAACCACTTAACTTACCAGAAACATCACTCACAAAATGTTTTTCACTGGGATAATCCATATTAAAATAATCAGTTGGAGAGGTAAAATACATTTTACCATATGTACCGTCAGCATATTGATAATAACCATCTTCTTTTTTTAAGATGGTCACAAATCTGTTTCTGGCCATGGTGTAAAAACCTACATACTTTTGCAGGGTACTATCGGGCACTGTCACGGTTTTTTTTGTGATCGGCGTTTTAAAGCCTTTCCATTTATATACCATGCTAATACTATTGATCAGTTCGTCAAAAATGAAGGAATTGTCTGAATTCACAAAAATGGCCAGACCATTGCCACTTTCTAAACTGCCATAGTAAATCCCTCTGAAACCTTCGTTACCGGCACCGTGTTGAAAATACTTCGCGCCATCTCTATCTTCCATAAAAACACCCAAGGCAGCCGACTTATCATTATAAGGTGTTAACCGTAATTTGGTCATTTCCTGATTTAAAACTTTACTCGATTTACCTTCATATGTTAACTGGGTTTCAATAATGTACTTGCAAATGTCAGTAGGTGTTGTCCACAAGCCCGCTGCGCCTTGTTCGGGATACACATGAAAATTATTTGGCACCGCTGTGCCGTCTTCATAATAAGCGCTGGCCAGTTGATTTAAGTTTTTTTCTGAAGGTGGTTGCGTATAAAAAGAATGGTCCATCCCCAAAGGTTTAAAAACCGTTTCTTCTATAAATTTATCGTAAGGTTTTTGTGTGATATCATTTACCAATAATTGAGAAATGGTTGTGCCTCCACCAGAATATTGAAAACGTAATCCGGGTTCAAATTGTGAACGAACCGCCGGAGTATTCGCCGGTTTTTTGCCATCTAAAACCTCAATCAAAGAAGGAATTTTTGCCTTGCGGTCGTAACCCGGAAAACCATGTACCGTAAGGCCTGCACTGTGACTCAATAGATGCATGAGTGTGATTTTTTTATTTTTGCTCAGCGAATCATAAGGAAATTTCCAGCTTCTTAAATAGGTATTGATATCGGTATTCAGATCTAATTTTTTGTCCTGTGCCAGTTTTAAAACACCCAGGGCATTAAAGGATTTACTGATGGAGCCCGGTTCAAATAAGGTTTGGGGCGTAACCGGACGTTTTTCTTTTTCATCAGCCCAGCCATAGCCTTTGGCCCAAACTAACTGATAGTTCTGAACCACAGCCACACTTAAACCTTTTACTTTATAATAAGCCATGCGTTCTGAAATGTTATAGGGCGCCTGACCTTCAATGCGCACACGTCCACACAAATTATTCTCAACCTGTTTTATTTGTTCTTCCACTTCTTTGGAATAATTGTTTTGCGCAGTAAGTAGACCGAAGCCAAATAAAGCGGGGAGGAGGAGGAGAATCTTTTTCATGCTTTAAACTTTAAGAGATGAAATGCTAATTTGAAGGTACATTAAAAATAAACCCAACGCCAAAAACGTTTTCTATACTCAGACTTGGATCTTCTTTCAGGTATTTGCGAATTTTGGTAATAAACACATCCAGACTTCTGCCTAAAAAATAATCGTTCAATCCCCATACTTCCTTCAACAGATCTTCACGTTTTACCAGGGTATTGCGATGCGTGTATAAAAATTTTAAAAGTTCACTTTCTTTTTCAGTGATGCGTTTCGACTGTGCATTGATACTCAAACATTGATTGCCGGGATCAAAACAATACTTTCCTAATTGAATCAGCGCTTTTGTTTCTATGTATTCTTGCTGAGGTAAACGCCGGAGCAGAGCCTTGATTTTCCAGAGTAATTCTTCCACATCAAAGGGTTTGCTGATGTAATCGTCGGCACCCAGATCATAACCTTTTAATTTATCTTCTTTTAACGAACGGGCCGTAATAAAAATAAGCGGAATGTTTTTATTTTTTAAGCGGATCTCTTTGGCAATGGAAAAGCCGTCGAGCTTTGGTAGCATCACATCTAATAAACAAAGATCAAAGGATTGAGTCTGAAAAGTTTTTAATGCCTGCTCACCATCTTTACAAAGGCTTACAACATAGGCTTCACTTTCTAAATGATCCTGCAAAAGTAATCCTAAATTAAGATCGTCTTCTGCAAGCAATATGTTTAGTTTGTTTTTAAACATGTTTAAAGCTAAGGGTAAAAACCGATCCTTTTCCTTTTTCACTTTCTATTGTAATGCTGCCTTCATGAAGGTCCATAATCTTTTTGATATAGGCTAATCCCAATCCAAAACCTTTTACATCATGAATATCACCGGTAGGCACTCTGAAAAAAGTGTCAAAAATACGTTTGTGGAATTTCTTTTCAATGCCAATGCCATTGTCTGCAACCATGATCTGTAAGGTATCATAACTGCTTTCGCTGTGAATACTTAGTTGGGCTTTATCAGTGGCATATTTAAGTGCATTATCGATGAGGTTACAAAACACCTTGCTTAATAAAGCCCGATCACCCATTATTAAAAACTGTGTCGCTTTCAGATCTAAAACAACCTGACCGCCTTTGTTTTCAATTTGCAGATTCATATATTTCACCACATCACGAATGAGTTCATGCAGATCTATTTCGGTTTTTTGCAAAGGCACTTCATTGCGTTCGAGGGCACTCATACTCAGCACCGCTTCTACCTCTTGTCTTAATTTATCGTTTTCATGAAGGATGATGCCGGTATACTGTTTTATTTTTTCTTCCTGTTTAAGTACATTTTCTTTGCCAAGCATGTTGCCGGCTAAAGCAATATTCGTGAGCGGAGTTTTAAATTCATGCGTCATGTTATTTAAAAACTCACGGGTATGTTCCGAAATTTGTTTTTCTTTAAGCAGCGATGCCGTGGTGCGCCAGAATAAAACGCCTACCACAAGTATGAGTAATACCGAAGTAATGAACGGCACACCCATCTCCTCCAGAATAAATTGATCCTTGGCCGGAAAAACCAGTTTTAACTGGATACCGTTTTTTCCGCCTTTTTCTTTTACACATTGCTGGAAACAGTTAGCTGTATAGGGAAGTTGAATGTTGGTATAACCCGGTGGGTTTTTGGTAGCACTCAAATCGGGTGTGACTTCAAAATAATACCCTATGTGAATGTTGTATAGCTTCATATAACTATTAAACAGTGAATCGATTTTTTTTACATCTTTATTGGTGGTATTGATTACCAGTTTATCTATGGTAGCAGAGTCAACCGACAAAGCCTCGGCTGTTTTAGAGAGCACCATATTGGCCTTTTCGCTGAAGAGTTCTTCTTTAATTTTAGCGGTTTGAAAAATCCAGTTGAGTTGTATGAGAAACACCACCAGCAAGGCCAGAGAGGATAAACTGATGATGAGGTAATTGCGATTCATGAAGCTTTGTATCAAAATTAGACATTTAAAACGGTTTCTTACCCACATTAACAAGTCGTTAACACAGCAATAACGACTCACTAACAGGTACATGAAAAAAAATAAACTTATTTTGTAAAAGTTATTTGCTGCTATTTAAAACCGACTTATGAAAAAAACGACATGTATTTTGCTTTTTATTTTTGTGAGCACTTTAGTGAAGGCGCAACATTCCTGGTTTAGTTATTCAGGCGGTTTTAACCCGCGACTCAAATCAGAAAAAGCACTGAAGGCCAAAAGCCTTTCGGACTTGATGCCCGATTTTTGTCAGCGCGTAATTTTATCGTATAACGATCGTTTGTATTTTGATGAACAAGTAACGATTCTGAATTCAAAGGATGGAGCAGGTATTTACCCCCAGGACTCGTATTTTACCCAAGCTGATTTTTTAAGAATTTTGCACGTGGAAACAATTGAAATGACCGTCATTCATAACGGTAAGAATGAGTCACTAAAAGCCGTGGGTACTGCCCTGAGTGTCGAACAAAGGCAAATGCTGAGCATGGCCGATGTGGGAACAGACCTGAGTTTTAATTTCAGCTTTAAGTTTAAGCATCCGCTTAATGAAGATCGTGAAATGCATTTACTGAAGACTGGAAAATATACCGTGAGCTTGGTGCCGGAAAAAGTAGCGGAGTATGCGGGAGGAAATAGAAAACTGAATGCGTATTTAATTGAACATATTATCACAAAATTTCCGGACGCAGCCTCTATAAAAATGATTCAACAAGCCGCAGTAAAATTTGTAATCAATAAAAGTGGCGACGTAACAGAAGTTAAAATGGCGAACAGTACAGGTAATGTATTAATTGACCATTATATTATAAATGCTGTTTTAAACATGCCAAAATGGAAAGCGGCAGAGGATACGAATGGAAATAAAATAAACCAATGCATCTTGATTCCCTTTGGTGGCGAGGGCTGTTAGCTCTTATCTAGATTTGTGTAATTCGTGTTTTAGTAAGGGTCAATGATTTAAGAAATCAGTTGAATGGACCTCTGTATTTTGGATGGAGAAACCTGAATTACTTCGCCCCTAAAAACCATTTCAGGTACCGGATGCCAATGGCTAGTTTGTTTCTATCCCAATCGAGTTTTTCGGTTTTGGCTTTTTCGGCTTTGTATTGCTCAAGTAATTTTGGCTTGGAACTTAAAAACTCAGGCAATTGCACCATAATTAAATTATTAACATGATCAACAAAATACATAAAACACAAACCCGATGAAGTTGAAACGCCCTGCAAATAACCCTTGCGGTCGTAATTGGCTAAAGAGCCGTAAACCACACAATAATAATCCTTCGTGCCACCACCAAAACTGTAATACGTAAAATTGTTCGGGTCCTTATCGGGTCTAATCTGAATCTCATCCCCAATTTCATAACCAAAATAATACATACAGGAATCACCCAAATTTAAGCTTCTCTTTTTCCCATTGCTGGTGGTATACTTAATTATTTTTTTATCATCCGATTCAATATACTGCCCGCGGTAAGTTCCTTTTTTATTAAAAAAATCTTCTTCTGTTTTGTATAAATACAAACAATGGTCTTTGTAATCGGAAGAATCGATTTGTCCAATACCAAACTTGGCGATTAATAAAAGTAAAAGGACTGCTCTATTTTTTTTCATTGTTTACGAGAGCAACATATGGCCCATTAAGTCAAACATACGTAATTATACGAATTCCTGCAAATGATTTGGTTGAAGAAGGACGACACGAATGACACGAATTAGCACTAATAATTTTAACCCATATATAAATAGCCTTGTGATAATTCGTCTTCATTTTGACGCAGATTTCACAGATAAGGCAGATAGAACGAAATCATAAAGATGCCTTCGGCATAAAAATTATGCAGATCTGTGTTTAGCAAACTTATGGTATATGTATTTATAGGAATAGAAATGGACTATTGTGGCCCGATTTGAATTCAGATAGGTGATATGATGCCGCGGGCAACTTTTTAAGCATAAAGATTTTCGAAATCAGTTGAACCAGCCTCAGTTTTTTTTTGACGCAGATTTGTGTATTTAGTGCAAGTCGTGTCTTCTATTAGTCACACAGATTTGCGTTATTCGTGAAATTCGTGTCTGTTTTGGCCACAGCAATCCGCGAAATCTACACGCACTAATGATCAGTCAAACTCGAACCCCCGCCTTTTCGTTTCTGATATAAATAAGTAGAAGGTGGTGTATAACGTAACATGAGTTCCATGCCCCCGCGTCCGGTTGAAGTTTTACTTAATTTCGAAATAGTAATATCGTAACTCAATCCTAGGGCATATTGTTCTTTCCACTCAACTAACATCATTAAAATAAATGCATCTGCCTTACGATAAAATACACCATAACTCATACACGAGCTTTTATCCAAACCGGTATATTTTGAACCTCCATAACCGGTATAATATTTTACCATAAAACCGGCTAGCAATTCGCTCGAGGGTCCTTGTTTTTGAAAAAGAAAAGAGGGTGCAAGTGCCAGTTTTGAAAACGAGGGCCTTAATAAAATATCGCCATACAACACATATTTTGGCACAAAGGCGTCGCTGCTGGCTAAGAGGTAGGCTTGTCGCGGTTTATTTAAATGAAACGCCGATGCCCCTATATTTATTTTGATGCGACTGGCTCCGGCTAATTTACTGGTGCGGTTATACGACCATAGTAATCCAGCCCCCAAATCCGCATAAGTAAAGTTTTGGGAAGCGAAATTTTCTCCAGATGAAACGGATGGGTCATAAGCCAAACCATTATACTGATTCGGAAAAATAAGTGCTGCGTTATTTAATTTTTGCTGCGCCAAACTACCTTGTAAACCGCAGGATAAAAAACTTTTATTGCCGGTTCGTATAAAGGCTGCTAATGAAAGATTGGCTTGCGTACGTTCTAAATTTCCATCACCTACTTTGTCCTTATATACCGAGAAGCCTGCAGCCAAATGTCCTGCGGTTCTTTCTTTAAAGCTCATGCCACGGTGTTTATCTAGCTGCTGCCATCCACCGGGTTTTAGTCGCGACTCAACTGAGGCGCCATACGTTCTGTAAGGTGTACTTACACTTTGCCATTGATTTTTATAAGCCACTGTAAACTTTAATGAATGATCTACTCCGGTTAAAGCGGGATTGATTAAAGCACTGTGTTCGGCAAATTGCGAAAAATGGGGATCTTGCCCGTATATAACATATACCGATAAAAAATAAATAAGGCTGAAGTATCGTATATTTTTTTTCAATTATTTGATCAAATTAATGTTTCCCTTTTTTGTAAAACCTGATTTCTCACCATGTTTTTTGGCGTTAATAACATACACATAAACCCCTGAGTTTAGCAACTGTCCTCTATAATAACCATCCCAACAAAAAGACGGATCGTTTGATTCAAAAACTTTTTCTCCCCAACGATCAAAAATGATGACAGCAAAATTAGAAATACATTCTTCCCAACCTTGTAAACAAAAAGAATCGTTTTGTTTATCGTCATTAGGCGTAAAAGCATTCGGCACCGAAAGATCGTGGCCTGAGTTGCAAGAAACTGTTACACTTACACAAGCCACTGCCGAACACTGACCAATAGCACTACTCACACAATACTGAATGCTTTCGACCGGCGTACATATCGGATTTATACAATCGCTGCAACTTAAAAAATCAACCGGCTTCCATGTCACCGAATCACTTCCACTCACAAACAATTGTGTACTTGAACCGGGCACAATCTCAATATCTTTACTCACCACCAAACTCGGCGTTGGTAATACTTCCAAGGTGCTGGTAGCAGAACTTTTACAGCCATCCAAATTGGAAGTCACGGTGTATAGGGTAGTAGCCGAAGCGGTCACAACAATATGATCGCCCGGTATGTCTCCGGGTTTCCAAATATAGGTGGCGTTTGGTACGATGGGTGAATTTAAATCGAGTCGACTTACTTGATCTCTGCAAACTTTGCTACTATTGGCGCTTAAGGTGGCAGAAGGTCGAACCACAATCGGAACTACTTCCGTGTCCACACAATGATTGGTATCAGAGCCACTCAAGGTATAGGTGGTATTTGATAATGGGTAGAAAGTTGCCGGATTATTTTTAGTGCTAGAATTCCAGGTGTAAGAAACGGCTCCCGAAACGGATAAGGTTAATGCGGAGCCAGCGCACACCGTATCGAGACCAAAGAGATTAAGTACCGGTAATGGAATAACTGTAAATCGCACTTTCGCAAATCGCGTGCAGCCATTGGGGTAATGGGCCGTGACGGAAAAAATAAATAAATCGCGGCTACCAACCACAGTAAAGGTTGGACCAATTTCGCCATTGTTCCATGTATAATTATTATTTCCGAGGGCCGTAACGGTTGCCACCGAACCGGCACATACCAGGGTGTTTCCAACGATAACAGGAACAGGGGCTTCGTTAATCGTAACGGTCACCACTTTTGTTTGGCTACAGCCATCGTACGTTGTACCTGTTACCGTATACGAGGTGCTCACCGCCGGTGTTGAATTAATGGCCGAATTGGTAGCGCCGGTATTCCACGAATAACTCAAAGCCCCACTGGCAGTGAGGGTTGCAATGCGTCCCGCACATAAGGTGAAAATACCGGCCACACTTACATTTGGCACCGCATAAACCGTTACCGTTTGAACGGAGCGATGTAAACAACCGTACTGATCAATATTCATCACGGTGTAAGTAGTGTTTACATTTGGATTCACCACAATGCTGCTGCTATTGGCACCGGTGCTCCAGGAATACGTATTCGAGCCGGAAGCGGCCAGGGTTAATGATTCGCCGGCACACACACTATAAGCAGAGGGGGTGTTCACTAAAGAAGCGCCAACCGCAACTATTTTTTTGAGTGTATCTATCACGCCTCCGCAAGCAGTATATAAAACTAATTTTGCATTGTAATTGCCAAGCGCCGGATAATCATGGGAGGGATTAAGCAGGGTAGAACTGTTCGCAAGCCCCGATGCCGGATCATCAAAAAACCACTTCACCGAAGCAACGGTATAACTCGTTGCACTGCAGGTATTTTTTATTAAAGGTGGTGCATTAAAGAAAACTCTAACACAACTAATAGATGGATTAAGACTATAACTATACTGCGCCACCGGTGTTTTATAAAATCCCGAAACGATATTTGGGAGTCCGAATAAACTTAAACCCGGACTCACCAATTGCCCGGTATTATTGAAATTAAGCGTAACAGAATTTGAATTTGGATTATGAATGACACCTATCATGGATTGTCCAATGACGGTTTCAATGGTTATTTCGGGACTTAATTTTATTTTTCTTAATTGCGCTCGGGCCATGTATATTTTACCATCAGCACCCAATTGCAATTGTCCGGCCTGCGTTGCATTTATACTATGTGACGAGGCTTGAATGGCAGCGTCGGAGCCCGAACAAATGTCCCATTGCACCAGCTCAAAACTGGCTGTACTCGTGGCCCACAGACTGCCGTAAAATTTTGTGCCGTCGGGCGAAAACTCACAACCATAACCCGAAGCGGTTACTGTTAGTGTAAGCGGATTTGAAACCGTACCCGTGGAAGGATCAAAGTCATACAATTCAAAAGCAAACGGATTATAAAAGGAAGTGCCGATTTTTTTTCCGTTAGGTGAAACTTTTAAACTGCCAATTTTATTGGTGCCTCCAAAATTGGTACCCACTGAAGAAAGCACAGCTGTGTTACTTACGCCTACTGAGGTAACAAGCGTAGCCCGAAAAACATCCGAATAATTATCGTGCGAAATAACCCAAATGTCGTTACCATTGCAATGTGTGGTGCCACATAAACGTTCGGTTGTGGAAAGTGACAGAGAACTGTTTTTTGTGGTCACCGAACCCATACCGGCAGCCAGACTCATGTCTACCACCGAATAATTTAGTCCGCTGTTAGGGTCGCTGCTAAAAATAAAATAAATAGTGGTAGTACCCGGTTGTTTTACAATGAGGGCACTTTGTGTACTGGAGTTGTCGCCAAAAAGTCCGCTGCCATTGGCCATGATCACATGCGCTTGATTCCACACATCCACACCATTCGTATAAAAAAGTAAATTGCCTGAAGCATCAGAAACTGAGGAACAGCCTTCCCACGTTGACATGGCGCAATTGGATAAGGGCGTAGGGGGATTGGTGGAAAAATCGAGTCCGGCATATTGCCCGAAGTACCACTTTTTTGTTTGGTTTTGTGATAAGGCCATTAGGCCGCTACCAATAAAAACAAGCGCAAGGAAATATTTTAATAAGCGGATCATCACCAGTGACCTTAAATCACGACATTAAGTTACTGTTTTTCCGGCAAAATGGATTCTTATTACGAAGAAGTGTTTGTTTTTAAAACCAATTGGAGCTGAAAGGCTTGCCAAATGGATCCTCAGGGTGAATGATCGTGATCATAGCCGAAATGAGAATCTTGTATTAAACCCCAAATTGATTTAAATGATGGTCCAGATGTTTGTAAAACATGTTGTTCCATTCGTTTTTATTCAGCGCGCCAAATGAAAGCGATTCTTTGTTTTCAAAATGATCGGCACCCAATTCCTGTGTTTTTTTAATGTAGTTGAGCAGTCTGCTTTTTTCAGCAACAAAATCTTTATCGTCTTTAATAATAAATGCCGGAGCTGTTTGACTGTTTGATTTATAGGGCTTTTCGTTTACCACGGTATTTTTCACAAATAATTTCAACATCAGTTTCACAAAACCACTTGGTTTTGGATGTTTGTTTTCGAAGGCCATTTCATAAGTTACATTACAATGGGCCAACATTTGGGCCACAGCCATTTTACCCCATTTGGGATTTGTTTCAGCACTTAATTTGTTGATGCGGTTTACTAATTCATCAGTTATCTGTTGATCGAAAATATTTTTCATGGTCTTAAAAATTTGAAGAAGCAAATTTAGGATAAGATTTTGAGATATTCGTTTTTAATAATAACTGATGAAGGAAAGCATGTTTTAGAATGTTTGCAATTAATATAACCTAGCACACAAAAAATTAGTCTTCAATACTTATTTTTTTATAAAAGTTTGAAGTCTGATCTTTTGCTTTGAGTAAATACATACCTCTGCTTAAAGTACTAATATCTAGCGTACAATCACCGGTATTTATAGTAATCATTTTTATTAAGCGTCCATTCATATCAAGTAATTCTAGCAACATGAGGATGTCTGATTTAATGTGGATTTCATTTTTCGCCGGATTTGGATAAACTTCAAATACACTCGTTGTTGCGATTTCTGTAATGCCGCTACAAATAGTCACCTTCACTTGCACCTGGGCATTGCCCTCACATCCGGCGCTGCTGCTACCGAATACGGTATAAGTAGTGGTAGTGCTTGGTGTTACAATAACTTGTGCTGCATTTGAATTTAGTCCCGACCAGGTATAGGTTAGTGCACCGGTGGCCGTAAGCGTATTGCTTACACCTCTGCAAATGCTGATGGTTTTGTCGGCAACCGCATTCATGCTCGGGATAGGATTCACAAGTACCGTGCTTACATACGTACTTAAACAAGTTGCATTAAGAGATTGGGTACTTGCCACTAAGGTGAAGGTGGAAGTTGAATTGGGTGTATACACAACCTGACCCAATGTGCCGGCACTAACCGAATTCCAACTGTAAGTAGTGGCGCCGCTAGCATTGAGTGTAGCACTTGCCCCTGCACAAACAGCTACCGAAGAGGTATAATTTACACTTGGTGTGATTACCGCCAGAGCAAAGGTTTGTGTAGCCGTGCAGCTATTGTTGCTTGAGGCAGCGGTTACGGTATAAATGTTTAATCCGGTAATTGGACTCACCGAGGTGCTGGCAGTGAAAACCCCGGTACTCCAGGTATAGGTGTTGGCACCCGTGGCATTCAGAGTAATGGTTTCTCCGCTACATGCAAGTGTTTTAGAGCTGATAATGCTTACAGAAGGCTTTGAAAGGACAACAACCGGAATTTGTGCACTTGACGTACAGCCCAGTGAATTAGTGCCATAGGCCGTGTAAATGGTATTAGTAGTTGGACTGATGCTGATGTTTGCTCCGGTACCTCCGCCCGGTGACCAGCTGTAAGTGCCGTTGGTACCGGCACCTGAAGCACTGAGTGTTGCACTCTGTCCATTACAAAGTGTTATTAAGGTTGAGGAGATAGAAATGCTTGGTGTAGTTTTTGTTGTAATTTGCAGAGTTTGTGTACCACTGCAGGTTCCATTGCTTGCACTAACGGTGTAGATGCTTGAAGATATAGGTGACACAACAATGTTTGCTCCGCTTTGTCCACCCGGTGCCCAGGTATAACCTGTAGCAATAGAAGTGGCACTTAAATTTACGGTGTATCCTGCACACACAGATGTTGGACTTGCCAGCGCAGTTATTGCTAATGGTACAACAGTAATGCTCTGTACAGAACTCACCGAGCCACAACCATTCGCTGCTGTAAGTGTATAATTGCCGCTTTGTGTTGGACTAAAGGCTTGTCCGTTTATAACACCACCTGTCCACGAATAAGTGGCGGCACCGCTTGCCGAGAAACTCGTTGCAGCGCCCAAACAAATGGGGTTTTGAGCAATGAGCACTGTTAAACTTGGAACGGCATTATTTATAGTAATGTTAATTGAAGTTGTGGTCATACAATTTAATACATTGGTAGCAACAATCGAATAGGTGCCGCTCGACGTTGGTGAAACAACAATGACTGAGGAAGTGGTATTACCTGTACTCCAGGTAAAATTAGTTGTTGCATTGGCCGTGAGTGTCACTGTCCCTCCTGAACAGAGGTTGGTGCCCGGACTTACACTAATGCTTGGTGCCCCCGAAGTGACACGTCCCGGCACCCAATTGGAACTGGTGCCGCTTAAGGTAAAGGAATTTAAAGTGCCATTATTTCCAAAGCCTGAATAATCAAAGGCAGTAATTGATGCAGTATTACTGCCATTTGGAATACCTTCATTCAGTTTGTAATAAGCAACCAGTCCGGCTTGTGGACCGCAGTACTCGAGCGTATCGGCCGCCACTTGAACTTGCGTTCGTGCGTAGTTATAAACTTTAACTTCATCAATGGCACCTTCAAATAAATTAATGCCATCCAAACGTGTACCTATTCTAAAGCCTGTGGTAGTGGTAGTGGTAAGCGTTGCATAACCGGTAAAATTACCCGATAGTTCTAATAAGCCATTGATATAAAGAAATACATTTGGCCCTGTGGTAATACTCGATTCATACACAGCACTTACATGGGTCCATAGCCCGGTATTAATATTGGTGGTGCCAACAATACCTACACCACCCACTTCAATTCTTAATTTACTGTTAATCATGTTAAGGGTAAAACGCGACCCATTTGGCGTCATGGCACCCCAATCGCAGATGGTTTTTTGAGTGGTAACCGTACTGGTAGTTTTTATCCAGGTATCAACCGTGCGCGATTGATTATTAAGCACCGGTGAGCCATTGGTAGAAACGTAATTATTCACGCCATTAAAATTTAAGGCTACCTGCGCTTGACTTAAACTAAAAATTAAATTTAAAGAAACGAGTAGACTGGCTAACTTTATTTTCATTACGATTGAATTAGAATCCAAAGATACTCGCATTTTTATCATTAAAAATAAAACCGATAAAAATTATAATGTGACTATCAAAGCAGGTAAATACAATCATGCCTTGTTTGCAGGTATTGTTTTCTCAGGCACGAAACGATTTTTGTAAACATGAAAGCTTAAACCCAATTCATTTTTACTATCATTGTGAATTTTTTAAATGGCATTACTCGTTAAAAAATCCAAACTCCCCGGCGCCGGAAAAGGCTTGTTCACTACAAAAGCCATTTCAAAAGATGCTAAAATTATCGCCTACCGCGGCGAGATCATTGGCTATAACGAATACCGCAAGCGTGCCCGTAAGGAGCAAGATCAGTATTTGTTTTTTCTGCGTCAGAATTTATGTATCGATGCTATGCACACGCCCCAGTACAAAGCTCGTTACGCGAACGATGCCGCCGGTATCATTAAAGTAAAAAGTCTGCGTAACAACAGCGATTACATTATTTTTGGTGATAAGTGTTTTATTGTTGCCTCACGCGATATTAAAGCCGGCGAAGAAATTTTTGTGAATTATACCAAATCATACTGGGACTATATGCGGAAACGTTTGAAGTAGTTTTTTTCGGTTTTTAGGATAATTATTTGGGCGCCTCACAAGCAGGCTCTTCAATACTCCCAGAAGCCTTATTGGGACAGGGCTGCGCCGGTCCGATAGCTATCGGACTCCACTTCGTTTCGGTTCAACACTCTAGCTGGCTCATCAAGGGGCAGCCTTGATGCCCTATCCCATGGCGCGGTAATGCGTCCTCTAGCCCTTTCTTTATTTCAAGGAAATAGTAATTATCCAATTAAAAAAAATATTTACAATGACCCATTATATAAATTCCATAATTCAATTAAAATTGAGTTTTAAATCTAAGAGAAAGTTTATTTGAGAACCTAAACCGAGCTAGCTCTTTTCGAATGGCGGCCTTAGAAATTTTCGCTAAGAAATCTTGGCAGGCTTGTAAGCGTGGCTCAAAAAATTAGGCATTTAGCCACGTCTCGGATAGTGCGGTGGCTGATGGCGATTTGGTGTGAACCTGATTTTTTTTAAATATAGGGTTTTGTATTTAGGCAGCCCTGCAAAAAAATCAGGTTGGCAAATCGCCTTGATTTCTTTTGTTACCTTTTTGCACTTGTGCTGAGCCTGTCGAAGCATCAAGGAAGAAAAGTAAGTTCTAAAAAAGGAATTGTCAAAATAGGAGAATCCTAATAATGCTATAAAATCACACTTTAGGCATACAGAAAATTGAAAGCTGATAAATAGCCTTGATTTTTTGCTACCGCCCATAACCCCGCTCAAACGTGCTTTGGCACGTTTGACTTGCATCAAGGCAAGTTACGTCTAGAATAAATGTATTTCTAAAACTAGAAACCCTATCAATCATCCAAGCCTTTTCCTTTAAGGATCTGCGGCATAAATTTTTCAATTCTTGCTTCGCGTGTTTGTGACTGTTTGGCCGACGAAAAACAGAGAAGGTACCCTCTTTGTCGGCCCGGTGTTAAAGCATAAAAGGCTTTTTTTAAAGCAGAATTTTTATCGAGCCTGCTTTGAAATTCTTCAGGCACTTTATACTCGGTGGTTTTTTTTAATTCTACTTTTAAACCGGCTTGTTCAATTTTAATGGCTTCTTTCAAATAACGGATAAGCGTTTTTTCCTGATCAAGAATCTCGCGGATATTTGTAAATCTGATCTGCCGCGCGGCCTGCACATTGGCTGTTTGCTGAATTAAAATACCATTAGCGTCCTTCATTAATGCACCTTTAAAAAATAAATAGGCGCAATAGTCTTTAAACACATGTATCAATACAAGGTTATTCTTATCTAAGGTATAACAGGGCACACCCCATTTTAATTCTTCCTGCAGTCCGCAGTCCAGCGCTATTTGTCTGAGTTTCACAATTTCTTCCTGCCATTTTTCGGTTTTGATAAAATAAAAATCAACACTTGGATTCATAGGTGGTTTTTGTACAAGTTAATATAACCAAAAATTAGCTTGTATTTTTAGTTCAAATTGTACCGCCAATAAAATTAAGAAAATATTTACAACGTTTCACCGATCATTAGATCCACTTCCTGTTTGTAGCTTTTTTTATTACGTCATTCAATGATTAAAATCGTCACTGGCAAACATAGCCTTTACAAGGTTTTAATACCCTGTTTATAATCCCGCGAACGCCTCGCCCTGTTTAATACGCCATAAAACGGGTCATGTAAAAGTACGGTAATTTTTGGCTTTTATTTTAGTGCCTAAGCCCCCTTTAAAACCAAATTTCAGACTTTGCTTTTTTAATGCGCATACATCATAAAAACCGCACACATGGAAATAGGCAACTAAATAAGCCGGTATAAATGTTTTGGCCCTTTAAATTCATTGCCACATTTGGATGTCAAAGATTGACTGGCTATAAAAAATGTTAATAACTACTTGGCGTAAAACTACCGCAAAAGAATATTTTTGAAAAAAAATCGTTAGATGGTAGTAGATGAGTTGTTTAAAAGACTCGAAAAAAAAACGGAACGCGATCTGCTTAACCAGACAACTCAAACTGTATTTAGAGCTCAGACACAAGCTCTAACGAGCGTAAACAACCCCAAAACCTTGCTAAAAAAAATAAAAATAGCGGGGGAAGTTTTGTGGTTTTTTGCTGCTTTAGCCATTGGCTTTTTGATAGGCTGCGTGTTCTATGAAATCTTTTCCATTTGGATTCCTGACGGTAAAAAAGTTCTAATCAGCCTTCTTTTCGAGAAAGATTCAAATTTCTTTTATTTCCTATCAGCCATAAGTGTTCTGGGAGTATACATAAGTCGCCTTACCATTTGGGCGTTAAAACTTATTCAACCATGATTTCAGCAGTACTGCAAACTGTAGCCAATGAGCTGAACGAATTTTTCAAATTAAAATTCGGCATCTCTGACGAACGCGTAGTTATTTCTAATCTTGTGAATCAGGATGGTTCCGCTGCGGTGAAGGATGAAAACAGAATTATCCTTTCTCTGGCCCTCATTCAGGAGGAGAAAATGGGAGCATACAAGGCGTCTGGATCAATTTCTCCGGGGGGTGTTAAACCAATTGCAATTAATTTATTTCTTCTTTTTTCAGCTTCTTTCAATGAGAAACTCAATATTGATGCTACAAAGTTTATTTCAGCAGTCATTGCTTTCTTTCAGAATAAACCTGTTTTCAATCAGCAAAATAGTCCCGGGCTTACAGACGGCATGGAGAAACTTAGTTTCGAGATATTTAATATGAGCATCCAAGAACAAAGCAATCTTTGGAGCACTATAGGGGCCAAATATCTCCCGTCAATTTTATATAAAGTGAGGGTAATAACTGTTGATGAAAAAGCGTTGATGCCGGATGCGGTAGATATTGTTGGTATCTCAAGGGGTTATTCGAAAGTAGAATAATGGATAAGTATTATAAAATAGTATTAAATATTCATTTGCAGCATGAATTCTTCATGGATGGTAAATGCGCAACAGCGACTCTTAAACCTCTCCCTGAAACTTCTTTGTTTTTAAAAAATCATAGAATGATGCTTAAACAAAAGAAAGACAGTTATGTGTTATTACAGGAGGCTTCCCTTGAAACTAAGGAAGCAACAATAGTATTTAATAACGCAGAGATATGGTTCGGTGTTAATTTTAATGATCAGAATTTTCAGTTACGTTCAGGATTAAATTATGATTTAAGAAAGCAGAAGATTGTAGTTCGGATGGATTCCAATCCTGAAACATCCATTACTGAAGCTAATGTCCTTACAGTGCGGAATTCTCCCGAATATTTTAGTAATGAATTAAATCATGTATTACTGGACAATGACAATAATTTGATTTTAACTTCAGAAGTTGAATCCACATTGAGATTTACTGGTTTAGATACCGGCATATATAAAGTAGAGCACCACTCTTTTTTGAAATGCAATTCATGTAATGAGTTTGATTCAGTTTTGTGTATTAAACTTGACTCTAATCAAGAAAACGTTGTACAAAAGATGACCATGCCGGCAGGGCAGTATCGCTGGCGATATCAAATTTTAAAAAAATACAGTAAGGCGAAAAATCTTAGTCTAATTGATGAAAATGAAAAGATGGTTTTTGAAGAAGTTACCTCCACGGAGAGTGATAGAGTAGTTTTTCTTTCAAAGGATCCTGTTAAACTTTCTCAACATACTAATTCAAGTCTCGTTTTGTATGATCAAGAAAGTATCGTAAAGAAATTCCTCCCACTTCCCGAGCTTTTGAACGTTCGTTTTTTAAGCGCTGTCGATAAAACTCTTGTCATGGAAACCTTCGTTACCATTTAGGAATTAGTGTCGTTAAGTCGTATTTTCAAAATAATTTTAATTAGTATCTAGCCCCCTCCCTTACATTCTTGTTAGACGCTTATTAACAATTCCAAAAACAAGTTCATAATTTGTTAGAATAATCAATTATGTTTTTTCGTTCGTTTCTAAACCAAGTCCTACTTTGGTAACAATTATAATTAACACAAATAATATATAACAAATTATGGCAAATTACAAAACTCCCGGTGTCTATGTTGAAGAAATATCAACCTTACCTCCTTCGGTAGGTCAAGTACCCACGGCTGTTCCGGCTTTTATTGGTTATTCTGAAAAGGCCGTTAAAAACGGTAAGAGTATCATCAATGTTCCTACGCATCTTACTTCGCTGTTAGATTACCACAGTATGTTTGGTACCGCAGCCGACTATGGTAAGATTAGTGTTTCATTAAATGCTGACTCAAGCGTTGGAACAATTGATTTTGAAAAACGATTTTATCTTTATGATAGCGTGAGAATGTTTTTCGCCAATGGCGGAGGGCAGTGTTATGTTGTTGCAGTTGGAACATATGCGGATGACGTGACAATGGATAAGTTGATGGCCGGCTTGGCTACACTTGAAAAGGAAGATCATCCAACCATATTGGTATGTGCCGATGCAATGTTACTAAAGAAAAAAGATCAGGCCTATACGATACAGCAGGCCATGTTAATGCAGTGTAATAAACTCCAAGATAGAGTGGCTGTTTTAGACATTTATAATGGGTTTATTGATCGTAAAGACGAAGATATCATTCTTGATTTCAGAAATGGAATTGGGGTGAATCATCTGAAGTACGGCGCCACCTATTATCCATGGATCCAGACAACTTTGTCGAATAATTTCGGATTCGAGCATATTAGCTTAAAAGACAAAAGCGGAAAAGACATTAATATTGAAGATCTTGTTGAAGATCCATCTGCAATTAAAAATGTTAAACAAGCTATCGACGACTTAAAAGTTGTGAGTGAATATGTTGTTGATCCGTTAGCGAATAAAAAATCGCTTAACGATACATTCTATAAGATTGACGAAAAAATCCGTGGAAAAAAAGAGGAATTGGTTTATTATGCAAACACCATTAAGTCTTTGATCAAAAGTGTTTTTGAGCTTAAGGCGAAAGGACTTTCAAATATATTAATTGACAACGAACTTGCTCAAAAATTAACGTATAGTTCTGCATTAGCTACAGTAACGCGCGCACTAACTGCCATCTCAAATGACGCTGAACTGAAAGTTATTGATCCTAAAAAAGATTTCCTAGAGTTTGATCTTTCGGGCGTTGACCCTGGTACAGCTTTTGCAGGTTTAAAAGATGCCGAACTGGTTAATAAAGGTAAAGCTGCCTTGAAATCCATTTTTGAATCTATGGTTGATATACTGATTTCTGTAAGGGCAGATACGCGTTCAATTAAAGATAATTTTGATAAAGCTGTTTACGATACAAATATTTTATATAAAAGCATTGTAAATGAAGTTCAGAAAAAAGCAGCTTTATTGCCTCCAAGTGGCGCAATGGCTGGTATTTTCGCTCAAGTAGACGGCAATCGCGGTGTTTGGAAAGCGCCGGCAAATGTTAGTTTGTCATCGGTATCCAGTCCTTGGGTAAAAATTGATAATGACCAACAGGAAGACCTAAACGTTGATGTTAACGCAGGTAAATCAATAAATGCGATTCGTGCTTTTACAGGAAAAGGAACCTTAGTTTGGGGCGCCAGAACTTTAGCCGGTAACGATAATGAGTGGCGATATATCTCGGTTCGTCGTTTCTTCAACATGGTTGAAAAGTCGGTGAAATTAAGCACCAATTGGGCTGTTTTTGAGTCGAACGATGCCACCACCTGGATCAGGGTTAAGGCTATGATTGAAAATTTCTTGACTAATTTATGGCAGGCTGGCGCTTTAGCCGGAGCTACTCCTGATGCTGCATTCTTTGTGAATGTTGGAATAGGAAGCACCATGTCAGCGATTGATATTTTAGAAGGAAGAATGAATGTGGAAATTGGAATGGCTGCAGTTCGCCCTGCCGAATTCATTATCCTTAAGTTCTCTCATAAATTACAGGAATCATAATATTTGGAATCATCATATTTATTAACGACTAACAAATTAAAAATAAAACAGTATGGCTGAATTAGCTTATCCAATGCCTTCCTTCCACTTCTCAGTAGATTTGGGTGGAACTATAATTAATTGCTCTGCAGTTGATGGATTAAACATTGAATTAGATGTTATTGAATATAGAGATGGAAATAGCCAGGTTTTTTCTAAACAGAAAATGTCTGGATTAAAGAAGGCGGGTGATATTTCCATTAAAAAAGGAGTTTTCAAAGACGATAAACAATATTACACTTGGTTTAATGCTGTATCAATGAATATTCCGGAACGTAAAGACGTAACGATTAGTTTACTTGATGAGGCACATGCCCCAGTAGTGACTTGGAAGCTTTTGAATGCGTGGCCTAAGAAAATAACAAGTCCCAACATGAAATCAGATGGTTCGGAAGTTGCTATCGAACAAATTGACATCGTTTGCGAGGCTTGCACAATGGAGTAGAAGTTCGGCGTAGTTTGTTGGGTTAATTACTCGTATACAGATGACATGGTTTAGCCGTTAAATGATTGCCGAATGGACTTGTTCAATACCTACCTTCCGCTTTCAGTGGATGGATCTGGGAGGAACATAGTAATTAATTGCTGTGCTTTGATGTATTTAACGTTAAAGTAAGGGTGAATGTATAGGGGGATGGGAATAGTCGGCCTTTTTCTAAACAGAAAACGTCAGGGTAAAAAAGTGAGTTTTCAAGAATGGTTAAGTCCTACACCTCACCTGGTATGATGGCGTGTAACTTATAAACTAGTGATAAAAGATATTGCGATACCTTTACTTGAAGAGGAGCGCAAAGCTTTTATGACACGAAACTTTTGAATGCATGGCCTAAAAAATGCCTAGTCCCTAAATGAAATCAACCGTTTTGAAGTTTGTTATTGAGCAGATCGACAGCGTAAGTGAAGAATGTGGAATGGAATAACGACTATTTGAATTTTTGCGTGATTTTAGTGTTTGTTGTAATATTGTTTATCCCATATTGTTAAATGAGTGAGTTGATAGCAGGTTATCATTTTAGGGTAGATTTTTGTGTAAACAATAAGTACATAAAAGATGTAGCCTTTAAAAGTGTTGGTATTCTTAAGGTTGATTTAGACCTTCAAGAAAATAAAGCTGGCGCCTCATCAGTTAATTCTGAGTTTGTTATCCAAGGCGCTAAATACGGCGATCTTGTTTTGGAACGGGGCGTAACCACGGATTCAAATTTGTACCTTTGGCTAACAGGTCAAGCCGGCACGAAGAAAATAAAAAAAATACCTGTGGTTGTTACTGTTTTGGACCACAATCACGATCCTATTTTTTCTTGGTTTTTTATAAATACTTACCCAATTAGTTGGGAAACAAATGGCTTTGACGCTATGGAAAATAAAATTTTAATGGAAAAAATTACCTTGAAATATGATTTTTTTAAAAGGGTAAAGATGAGTTGAAAAAGGTCATGAAATTTAAAACTAATAAACATGCTTTATAAATTTGATTTAACTATTTTTTGAAGTGGCCATTGAAATTAAAGAATTAGTCATAAGAACTGTTTTGGACAAAGGAACAGTGACTGATGAAAAAATTTCATCAGAGGAGGTTAGAGCTGAGATTCTTAAGCAACTCGAACTATTTAGAATTGATATAATAGATCAATGCATTGAAGCAGTGAGTGAGGGCATAAAAAGACAAAAGGATCGGTAGTAGTAATAATTATTATGGCTTTGATAACATTCACATCTTCAGAGGGAACAGAAGCAACAGCGCAGTATAATCCAAGCACTGTAAGCCATGGTTCAACGGCTGAATATTCGGTTGATGGTGTAACACGAACTGCTGAAAACATTAAATGGAATAAGAGTGGCTTTCTCACGTGGAATTTCTCGATATGGTATGATGATTCAGAAAGTGAATCTGCAAGCGTCGTTTCAAATGTTACAGCCTTAAAAACGCTTTTAATGACACCTCTCGATTCATCGCATGAGCCTGATGGTGTAACTGTAAGCTTTGGAAGCATTATTTTTGTGGGATACTGTAAAAGTTTCGATTTAACTTATAGTAGTTTCGATCTTGAAGGCGCCCCACTTTCAGCTGAAGTGAAATTAAGTTTTAATGAACTATGGCCTGAAGGCAGCGATCCGCAGTCTCCCGATATTACGCATTTAATTACGTTTAATGAAGGGGACTATTTAAGCAAGATTTCGCTTGAAATTTATGGGTCAACGGATTATGTTACTCAAATAGCGCGCGCAAATAATTTGGACTCTTTCCGCGGAATTGAAACGGGAAAAAAATTATATTTCCCACCTTTACAATAAACAACGAAATGACAGAAGCTGACAAGGAGGGATATTTATCTTATAAAGTAACTATAGGCGGAGAGTCTTTTGAACCTTCTGGATCCAACGCATGCCATTCCATTAGTGTTGTGTATAAAGCAAATAAAATACCATATGCCATAATAACGTTTGTTGATGGCGACCCTTCTACTTCTAACTTTGAGCTAAGTTCAACGACAAAGATTGAACCCGGAGCAGTTGTAACGATTTCCTTGGGATATGCAGGCGTAAATGTCAATGTTTTTAAAGGTAAAATAGTTAAACACTCTGTTAAACTAACAGGAAATAATTCTTATACCTATATTGAATGTAAAGATCCGATTGTAAAAATGACAATTGGCAAAAAAAACAAGGTGTTTGGAACGGGAGCAGCGGCGCTTACTGACAATGCAAATTTCACGACTATTTTCACAGATGCCGGTTTTGCATCGCGATTGGTTATGAATAAAACCCCTTATATTTCCCAAAACTCAATTACTCAATTTTATTCTACAGATTGGGATTTTGTTTTGAACAGGGCAGAGGTAAACGGTAAAATGGTATTAATAAAAAAACCAGGTGCTGATTACGGCAATATAGTTATTGATAATCCTTTGGCGGATACGGCTATAGCTACCTACACATTTGGTGATAATTTGCTCGATTTTGATTTCGAGTCCGATGCTCAGACACAATTTACCGCGGTAGAAACTTCGACCTGGGGCGGCGGCGAATCACAGGCTGTGGTAAAATCAACAGAAACCGATGCTGCCACATTTAGTCAACTCGAAAACGCCGGAATTACCAAAACCAATTTAAATACAATTACTTCGCCGGCCACCTTGTCTCTTATTCACGGTGGTGGATTAGTGGCCGCAGAGTTGAATGGCTGGAGAAAGGGTGTTTTAGAGCGCGCGGCTCAAGCGAAAGTTAAAGGCTCCTTTAAAATATACGGAGATAACAGTCTAAACCTTGGTGACGTTGTGGCTCTAGCCGGAGTGGGATCAAAGTTTACCGGAAACGTTGTGATCACCGGAATTAAACATGAATACACATTAAATGATTGGTTCACTTACATTAATTTTGGATTGGACCAACGTATGCATTCTGAAAATTTTAATATTAATGCACCGGCAGCTTCAGGATTATTACCTGGGGTTAGTGGATTGCAGATTGGAAAAGTGCTGGCCTATGCAGATGACCCAGCCGCCCAACATAGAGTCAAGATCAAACTAACCATGTTCAAAGCTACAGAAGTGTTTTGGGCAAGAATGTTATTTGATTATGCAGGTGCCGCTCACGGTAATTTTTTCTGGCCGGAAGTAGATGACGAAGTGCTTGTAGGATTTTTAAATGACGACCCAAGAAGCCCTGTAATATTAGGCTCTATGGGCAGTAAGGCAATAGCGCCATTGATGTTGCGCCCAACTGCGGAAAAAGACACAAAAGCTATTATTACAAAAAATGGTCTGAGAATAGAATTTGATGATGTTAATAAGACCATAACAATTAAAACACCTGGCGCAAATAGCATTACCATTGATGATAAGAACAAGAATATTATTTTAAAAGATCAACACGGCAATATATTTGAAATGGGTAAAGATGCCGTAAAAATTACGTCTGTTGGTGAGTTGAATTTTACAGCGGCTAAAAAAATAACTATTTCAAGTTCAGGTGGGGATGTTACTATTGAAGGAACGAATATTAAATCAACAGCTAAAGCAAAATTTGAGGTTTCTGGTAATGGTGGTTTGGATTTAAAAACGTCAGCCATAGCTGAAATTAAAGGTTCACTGGTAAAAATCAATTAATTAAATAATTATGCCCCCTGCAGCAAGACTTACAGATATGCACAGTTGTCCAATGGTAACCCCAGGCGTTGTTCCCATTCCTCATGTGGGCGGCCCTATTTTAGGCCCTGGAATTTCCACCGTGCTAATTGGTAACATGCCCGCAGCCGTTATGGGAGACAATTGTTTGTGCGTAGGTCCGCCAGATTCTATAGTTAAAGGCTCATCCACGGTTATGATAGGAGGAAAACCTGCAGCAAGGATGGGCGATACGACGGCACATGGAGGTACCATCGCCGTCGGGTTCCCCATGGTAATGATAGGCGGATAAATGAGCATAGAATCGACTAATAATAAATTTCCCTTTATCGGCAAAGGCTGGTCCTTTCCACCATCCTTTGATAAGACGCTTAAAGGAGTGGTTCAACGGGAAGGAAATGATGACATTGTTGAGAGTTTAAACATTATTTTAACGACCTTGCCGGGAGAACGTATTTTTGATCCGGAATTCGGTTGTGATCTAACTCCTCTGCTTTTTCAGCCCTTAAATAATACATTGAAAACGATGTTAAGCAAACGGATTAAAACGGCAATAATTTTATATGAAGCCAGAGTAAAATTCGAAAACGTGGTTTTTAATATCTCTCCTGAAGAAGGCATTGTTTACATATCAATTCAATATGTGCTTAAAAGTTATAATAGCAGATTTAATATGACATTTCCTTATTATTTGAAAGAGGGAACAGAACGTTAATTGTTGAAAGTGAATTATTGTCAGGATAGAAATATAAGGTCAGAAAAAAGATGGATCAGCAATCATGATAGGTTGCAGAAAAAACTGTCGCCCGGATATTTTCGTGTTGATGATAAGACGATTTCCGATTTTTCAAAATTCGCCGCACAATACGGAAAATTAATCTCTTATTTTAATGATAAAAATAGGCCTGATGGCGATTGGGCGGTTTTTTTTAGAAACGACCCAACCATTTCTCTCTTTATACTTCAATCCTTAAATACTGAAAAATACTTGGAGCAATGTTCTGACTTGCTTCATTTGTACGAAAAGGCAAAAACGCAAGATGAAAAAATGATCATCCTTCAGAAGTTTGTCGCACTCTCTGCAACCTTACTTGACGAAGTCGAACAGTCCATTACAAATTTGCATGTATTCAATGAATTCTATGATTCGCTGATTAAGTATATTCATAACAGGTTTAGCAGGTTCTTTTCCGTGCTCGTGGAGGCTAATAAAAGAGTGTCAGAATCGGTCAATTTATTTAATCCGATTGTAAGGAATTTTGACTTAAATTTCAAAAATTATTGGTTCGCCGATACTAAATTTATTATATCTCAGGATGAGGATTGGATGGATAAGGTTACATCACTTATTGGTAAAGGCCTCCCAAAGATGATTCATCATGTAGAAACGCTTAAACAAGAGACCTCTTCCTACCTAAATATGCAGGTGATTGGTTCTGGAAATATTAAACCTCATATCGCATTGTTTATTACTTTTTGTGAGCTGTATCAGGAAGCTAAGGGTAAACTAAATAATATTTCAGAGCGCCATTTGTTGTATTACTATAATGAAATACTTCAATTAAAACCGGCTCAGGGCTCCACAGATTCAGTTTATGTGAATTGTGACCTCAACGCTGGCGCAAATTCAGTTCAATTGGATGCAGGAACTAAGTTTGCATTTCAACCTGAAAACAATTCCGAGGCTCAAGATTTTGTTCTCGATAACCCTGTAGAACTGCATGAAGGAAATATTCGGAAAATATGCGGCATTAATATTTCATCTGAAGTTTGGACTGGTTCTTTTATGAATCACTCAAACACTGACGTTGCTATTTATGATCTTTTTAATAGCCACACCCATGATGTTGAATTGGGGTTTGAATTATCTTCCGAGTGTTTGATTCTAGAAGAAGGTGAAAGGCGATTAACCTTCGATTTTTCTATTGACAGAATAGAAATGATTCGAATTAAGGAAATGATCAATAAGAGCCATCCGCCTTTCGAGTTGGTGAAATTAAATGAAATTATTGCTGGGGCCTGGTCGATTTCTTATAGCAACACAATAGGATTTCAAAAGGTGGATGCGACTGCCGTGGCTATTTATTTTCATGGTGATAACGAAATAGAAACGATGAAATTGCGTTTTGATATTCTTATTAGAAAACATGAACTCCCGTTTATTCCCCTTGAAAAAGATAACATTCGGAACGAGGCAACCTTAAAATTTTGTCTCACTAAAGAAGGTGCTAATTTATATACAATTTTTAGAGACATCTCTTTCTCTAATGCGTCACTAGATATTGCGGTTATTGGTATTAAAAACCTCATCATTAGCAACGATTATGGTCCTTTGCCCATAGGTTTACCGTTTGAACCTTTTGGAACAAGGCCAAAACTAGGTTCTAACTTCTTTGTAGGGCACAAAAATTTATTTTTAAAACCTTTAAATGAACTGAACATCAACATCGCTTGGCATAATTTACCGCTTCATGAAAATGGTTTTAAGGGTTATTACAAAGCTTATCAGGACATCGACGACAACTCCTCTTTTAAAGCAAAACTTTCTTTTTTGAAGGATAAGAACTGGATACCTACTGAAAACAAACAGGTTATTGATCTGTTTACGGGCGTTCCTTCCGATTCGTCATATGAAAACAATGCAGTTTCAGTAATCCGTCGTCTTAATGAAATAGATATTCAATCCCTGGGAATGAATCTGGAGTCCCGAATTATTGGCCCACTGCTTGAATTTAGCAATGCAAGTACTGATGGGTTTATAAAAATGGAATTGTGTTATCCAATAGCTAGTTTTGGCCATGATCAGTATCTGGAGCTTGTTCAGAAAGCAGCTTTTAAATCTTCTAAAATTAAGGGAGAGCCCGAACTCATTAACGAACCCTATACCCCTTCCATTAAATCCATTTCATTGGAATATAAGTCTCGGCTAGAAATTGGCGGCCAAGGAAATAAAATCAAATTCAGAAAGTTTCATCCATTCGCAACAGAAAGCATTGAAACCGATTCGAAATGGACCCTGCTTCCTCACATTCCGGGCGCAGGCTCCTTTTTCATTGCGTTGAATCCTTTGTTGAATGGCAAGGAAATTTCACTTTTGTTTAAGTTGAGGTACTATGGAGAAAGTGAACATAACGAATTAATGCAAGGTCATCGAATCAGCTACCTTGACAAGAATAATTGGATTGAATTGCCTTCAGAAAGAATAACCGATGATTCCACCCGACGTTTTCAATCTACTGGTATTTTGAAATTAAAACTGCCCGAGATTATTCCAAATGAAAACACGTTCGATGGTGAGAGTATTTGGTTACGTTTTGATCTTCCATTTGGAAACATTGGTTGTAGCATAGAAAATGTTCATTTGAATGCCTTGCTTCTGCATAGAGAAAGCCACATGCTTGGTAATTCTGATGTAGTTCCCGAATTTTCTATTGATTCTTTAAAGAATGCTATTGTTCAAATCGATCGGATAGAACAGCCATATAAATCTTTTGGCGGTCAGAAACCAGAATCTGAAGATAATTTCAGGTTAAGGGCGAGTGAAAGGATAAGACATAAGGCTAGAGGAATTTCCAACAAAGACATTGAGCAGATTTTGTTAGGCCATTTCACAGATATTCAGAGTTTAAAATGTATGAATCATCTGGATCCAAATATAAATTTTACTCCGGGTCATATAACAATAGTTGTGGTCCCAAAGGGGAGTCAAGAAATTAATGAGATTGAGAGGTATTTTCCAAAAGAAGAATTGCTTCTCATGGAGAATTATTTAATAAACAAGGCTTTGGCAGGAACAACAATTTCAGTAGTTAACCCTGTTTATGAAAAAATCAGATTAAAATTCAATGTTAAGTTTAGAAATGGTTTTAATGAACGCCTTGCAATTAAGAAATTACACGATAAAATTATTACATTTCTTAATCCATGGACGAGTGACAAATTAATTGAACAAGGTGGTTTAATTCCTTCTACAGTCATACTAAATGAAATTGAACTGGAAGCGTATGTCGATTATATTACAAATTTCTCAGTATTTCATATAGTGGATAATCAAATAATTAATCTCAATACGGCCCAACGTAACGATCTGGTAATCAGTGCTAAATCACCATTTTCGGTTTTAATTCCGGATATTGAGCATAAATTGCTACCTTTTAATGATAAAATCACAACGGATAAACCAGGTATTAATGACATGATGATTGGGAATGATTTTTTGATAAAAACAAATAGCGATGTTACTAATTCCGGACTGGGTTTCGATGTGCTTGAAAAGACATTCAAGCTTTCGACTAGTAATGACAATAATGAACGAGAAAAACATATTTTTACACTGTATTTAAAAGAGTAGGATGGCACAAAAAACGCGGGCGAATCTTAAAAATTATTTTCTAAAGGGGAACATTCCAACTGAACAGGATTTTCATGATTTCATTGATTCAGGTATTAATAAACTGGATGATGGACTAATTAAAATGAAAGGAGAAGGAATTAAAATTCTGGCAGACGGTCCAAACCGCGAGATCATGAGTTTTTTTGATAATATAAATGATTTAAATCCAACTTGGGTGATAAATCAAAAAAGTGAAGACGGTAATGATGGTTTAAATATTAGTGAGCCTAATGGCGGTAGCAGATTTTTTATAGAAAAGGGGGGGAATATTGGAATTGGCTCAACACGCCCTTCCAGTAAGCTTGAAGTAGCCGGTGTGGTAGGTATGGAAGGGAGAAAAGGAAATTTTTCATTCGGAGAAATACCTGCTGATGGGCAATGGCATGATGTTCTGTCTGATCTTAATGAATATCAGGCGTTTGAAGTGGTAGCGGCCGTTGGAAAAAAAGGTGCGCATTCCATCTTACATGCAATTGCCGTGAGTACCTATGGAAAATCTAAAAGTAAAATAACCAAAACCTGTGGTCATTTTGGCTGGGTTAGAAATAAAATTGATATTCGCTGGACGGGCTCTTATTTCAGTTACCAATTACAGGTAAGAACAAAAAGCAACTATGGCGAAGGCGTTTTAATTCGATATAATATTGCCAAACTTATTTAACGACCATGCCAACGAATAAGCCATTATCCAACATTAAAATTGAACTAACAATTAACGAATTGAACATTGTTTTGGAAGCTTTGGCTAAGCAGCCTTTTATGGATGTATACAAAATTATTGAAAAGATCCATTTACAGGCAAATGCCAAATCAGAGCATACTCCACAAAAAAATAAATGAATGAGTCATCTGTCATAGATAAATCCATCGTTACGGATAGTTCTGTAAACCTTCAAGAACTTAAACAACTTGGAATAAAGCGGATTCAGGAATTAGCAGGTAATAACTGGACAGATTATAATTTTCATGATCCAGGCATTACAATTTTAGAAACTTTATGTTATGCCTTGGCAGATCTTGCCTATCGCGCTGAATTCGATATAGCAGATATTCTTCATCCTCCCGCTAAAAAGAAAATCGCAAATTCACTTTTTCTTCCTCATGAAGTATTTACCTCTTCACCAGTATCAAAACTTGACCTTAAAGGATTGATACTTGATATAGAAGGTGTAAAGAATTGCGAAATAGTGCCATCGTACAATAAAAAAGTCCTTCCCGGCACATTTGATATAAACATTGAAATTCACCCGGATTATGATGAAGCAGCATACAAAGCTGAAATTAATAAGGCTGTTAATGACTTAGTTAAGGCTAATCGGCCGATCGCCGTGGTATTCAATAAGGTTGACTTTCTTGATTTCGACCCTATTGGAATCATCATTGATGTCGAATTAAAGGAAGATGTTGAGCCTAAAAAAGTGTTTTCTGAATTCTTTAAATATCTTCAGAATTATTTTTCGCCAGAAATTACATTCAGAAGTTTGCAAGACCTTATAGATAGGGGAACACCCACGGAAATGATATTTAGTGGGCCGCTTCTTAAAAATGGTTTTTTGCTGGATGAGGATATTCAAAACCATACGATTCGGCAACAGATATTTATTTCGGAGCTTATGAGTCTGGCAATGGGAATAAATGGCGTGTCATTCATTAGACAGTTAAAAGTTATTGGAAATGGCAATGAAGAACATAATTGGATTTACACTATAAGCAGCGGCAAAGTTCCAAAAACCGACCCAGTTCGCACCAGTTTTATCTGCCGATATAAAAATGCCATAGTTTTCCAAAGTAAACCAAAATCAAACGAATTACTAATTTCCTCCAAAATAAATCATCACTCCTCGCACACAAAAAACATATTATTAAAGAGTGCAGGGAATGAAAAGAACTTGAGTAAATATTACAGCATTCAGAATGATTTTCCTGAAACTTATGGCATTGGAGCAAAAGGTCCGGCAGCAGGAGCAGGCCCGGAGAAACTTGCAGCTATTAAGCAATTTAAAGGATATCTGATGATTTATGATCAGATTATGGCCAATTTTCTGTCGCAACTGAATCATGTTAAATATTTATTCTCAACCGAAGATATTGACACCAGTTATGCGGTTCAATTGATAGATAATATGCCTGGAATCGAATTCATGTATAAACAATTTATTGAAAATTATTATGTTAATCATAGTGATTTTGATGATAAACGTAAACTAAAAAGTGAATGGATTAATTTTTTAAAGAATAGCAAGGAAAAACTAACCCTTAAAATTCAGGAATCATTTGAAACACAACATGAGTTCTTAAACAGAAGAAATAGGGTTTTAGATCATTTACTGGCTCGATTTGGCATGGACACTATAAAGCTTGAAGTGCTTTCAGGAATGAGCCCATCAGAGGCCATAACCTACAAACTTGATTTACTGAGAAACTTTCCGAAGTTGTCTAGCGAAAAATACTCAATGGGTCCTTCATCAATAGATCCAAGATCTTCAGGCTTGAAATATTGGTTCTACAAGAATTTAAACTTAAAGGGAATTGCTGACATTAAAATTTCGAACGTTAACGAATTGTTGAGCTCGAATAACACGGGTGATATTTCGCGGATTGAAGTCTATTCGGATGAGAACCCTCTAAATTGCTTTCTAAAATATGGCATTGAACCCGAAAATCTTGTAGAAACAAAAAACGCCGAGATTTCCGTCTATAATAATGATCATGAGCTTGCGTCGACCATATTTTTTAATGAACCAAAAGCGAAAAATTTAAAAGAATTAGCTTACCGAAAAATTAGCGATCTTGATAAGGCTTCCGAAAATTTCTTGATCGTTGATCACATCGCAATTAAGCCTGCAGACGACATGCCTTGTTATGGCTTTGATGCTATGTTCGACACAAAAACATTTTTCTCTTCTGAACGAAAATACTCACTAAAAAACTGTGATCTATTCTCTGAAGAGTTTGCACGTTTATGCGAAGTAAAAGACAATTTTGAAATTAGTGAGACAGCTTTAAAAGAATTCAGAATTGGACTTCAATGTTCGTTCGGAAGTTTGTTAACCAGATCCTATTATTCTTCGGTTACAGAAGCGATAGAACATCTTGATTATTTTCTCGACAATCTTAAAAATCACGGACCAAAATTCCATTTCTCGACAAAATACGAGAGTCATTTCGTGAACATTTCAAATCCGTTTTCGCATATTGTCACAGTAATTTTACCTACCTGGCCATCAAAGTTCCAGAAGGAGGGTTTTAAGAAATACACCGAAGATTTCTTCTATGACGAGCTTCCCTCGCATTTAGCGGTAAATATTCAATGGCTTGATCTGGAAGAGATGAAAGCTTTTGAACTGTGCTGGGAGGAATATCAGAATAACTCCGCTTCATCCGATATTATTTCGAAAATGCATTCACTTGATAAAGTGATGTCTGCCTTAGCTTGTTGAAATGAATTCAGGTGACCTCAAAATACAACGACTTCTTCTGGAAATAGTAAATCGTGATGAAGAGAACTATAAATCAGATGAGGCCTTACTATCGTCAATCATAAATGAATCATTAAACGCTGTTATTGAGGAATATTATTCAGATGGGTCTAAAAATTATAAACAAGCTCAGATTGAAAAATGGGATATTGACCTTGGGAAAATTGCTTGGCCTATTAATAGAGGACAAATTCTTGATCGTTTAAGAGAAAAGATTCACCCACTTATATTTCAAGACTTTAGTGATGCAGAAACTAGCACAGGGGTTAAATCGGAAATAGAAAATGAGAAAAGTAAATCGGAAAGGGGCAGCGAAACTGACACATTACTGTTCTTTTTGAAAAACGGGTACTTACCAGATTATGCAAACAGACTGCCTTCTGGAAACAAGCTTGCCGATCCTGACATGATTTCGGCGATAGGTAAATTTATTTTACAAGATAAAAGTGGAACCGCTATTGAAAGACTTTTACGACAATATAATTTCTTAGCGTTAAGCTTATTTACATCAGGCTTGGTACAAACCGATAATAAAGCGGTGCTGGTGGAATTAAATCAAATCATAGAATCATTATTTAAATCTGATGACCAATCGCATAAATGGGTGGCAAATGATTTAATTAGAAATGTAATTACAGATTTGGTTAAAAATGGCGGTAAAATCAAACCTATCGCTGTATTTATAGCTGATTACTTTGAAAAAAATCCAACTTACAAAGGCATCATTGATCAAAATCAGATTGATTATGATAGCAATAACAGACTAGAATCAATAAAAAAATTGATTGACGAACTTAATAAAGAACAAATTCTACATCGCTTAAGGGAAAAAATAGAGCCGTTGAATACAAACGATTTTAGTGATTCACTAAAAAGCAATGAGGTTGAATCAGAATTAAGAAACGCGAAGAATGAATTGGAACGAGGCAACATAAGTGACATATTGCTTTTCTTTTTAAAAAACGGACACTTGCCGTGGTATGCAAACAGGCTGCCTTCCGGCAACATGCTTGCCGATCCTGACATAATTTCAGCGGTTAGTAAATATATTTTACACGATAAAAATGGAACCGCTATTCAAAGACTTTTACGGCAGTATAATTTCTTGGAATTAAGCTTAATTACAAATGGCTTAGTGCAAGCTGACAATAAAGCGGTGCTGGTGGAATTAAATCAAATCATAGAATCACTAATTACATCTGAAAGCCAATCAAAGAAAAGGGTAGCGAATGATTTAATGGGAAATGTGATCGTTGAACTGGTTAAAAATAGCGGTAAAATAAAACCGTTCGCTGTATTTATAACTGAGTACTTTGATAACAATATTGCGTACAAAGGCATCATTGATAAAAATCAGATCGATTATGATAGCAAGGATAGAGTAGAAATAGTGAAAAAATTGATTGACGACGCTCATATCATATTTGAACAGAACAAACACGAAAGTCAGTCTCGCAATCATTTAATAGATGTAAATCTCAATCATCAATTAATATTTCAATATTTATCATTTGGGTCATTGCCTTACGGCTGGCAAAGTTTAACAAAAGATGAACTTGATGGCATTATTACGGAATTCATAATAAAGAACGGAAGTACCGTGAACGGCAGTTTTGGGAGTAACTTAGGAAATCGCGATAACATTTTTAAAATACTTATCAATTTACCACAAAATCATTTTAAAACACTACTCAAATCTATTGTTACAAAACTTGATGACACGGATCAAATCCTTAAGGTTCTTTTATCTGAATTAATTGAATCGCCGTCTTTAACCAATGAATTGAAAGCACTTTCAACAGGTATCATAATTAATAGGTTATTGAAACAACCTTTATCACTTCATTTTTTACAACAGCAAACGACAGAACTTTTAACGGCTTCTGAAAACGAACGCTTAGATAATCTCTTATCGAATAATGACTTCCGATCAGAATTAAAACAAGAAGCTTTTTCAAAGGAATTAGATAACTTTTCTAAAATCAACGCTGCCTACTTTTCAGATATTCTTCAATACGTTATTCTATACAAGAATTGGCCTTGGTGGAGTGACAAATATATACAAGTTTATGGACTTCAAAATTTGCAAACCAATTTTGAAAAAGTTATAAATAGCATCATTAAAAATTTTGAATCAAGCTATCCCTCCGATTTTGTTGCTTTTTCTAAAACGCTTATTCAGTCAGACTTAAAACCATCGGTCCTTTTTTCGAAAATGGATTGGGAGAGTGCAAGAATAATTTTAAATGCAGCATTACCGTCTATTAAAAATAAATTCATAGATACGGTTGAAGCTATCTTAGACATGATTAGAGTTGAGAAATCAATTGGAATGAACGTGAATATTGCTGTTCAACAGTTTATTTTGTCTATGATTGATAAAAAAATCAATAAGGATGATACATTTGAAACGCTTATAAATGATGTCATTATTACTATTGCTGTTAAATTTGAATTACCACTGTGGTCTGTTTATGGCTTGATAGGAAATAATGCTGCTAAGTTGAAATTAGAAAATTCATTTTCAAAAACCGAAATGGACTTGCTATTTTCCTACAATAATGAAAGAGAAGAAAGATACGGTGAACTGAAGTTAACTAACAAAATAGGCAATAATTATTTATACGGTAATAGTTCTGACTTTACACTTATTTCAGATAACCATGAGTCTCATATAATCGACTATTTATCCGGAAATATTTCAGCAATACGTGTATTCCCCTCACCATGGGCCTTAGGGCTGTTTATTACTGAAAGGATCAGAAATTCCGTTTCGTTTCGAGAAGCGCTAAAACATTTTTTATTGGGTAAAGACAGTAAATTAATTCAAAGGTTAATCGAACTGGAATACTTATGCAAGGAGACCTTTATTGATAAACTTCTTCCCGAGAGTGAGAACACTCAAATACAGGAGGAAGTCTTTGTTTTAATTAAAGACACCATTACGGTTGATGAAAATGTTATCAGAAATATGATTCGCATAACATTCATTAAAGAACATTATTGGAAAAATCAGGAGTATACTGCACTAAATTTAAGGCATACGATAGTAAGCGTTTCAGACAAAGTGGGTATTAATCCAAATATCCTTGAAAACGTAATAATAAAGAAACTCAGCCTAAATAACACACTTTCTGAGAGGATTAAAGCCAAATTAAGACTTCCACACGATCTAGCTGATAGGATTTCGCAAACAACTGAATTGGTCGAGAATCCGTTAAAAATTGTTCCAAAAAAGAATGTAATTGAGTTATTAAAAGCTTTTAACGGAATAACTGATAAACAAGCAATAAACGACGTTACTAGTTCATTGTTCGCACTCAAAGACAAGGAAGGATTGCTGGATTGGATTCAGCGTTTGGCAGAATTTGAATCTAAGGCTGAGTTGCTTCGCATAATTCGTGAAACACATGATGAGAATCAAATTGGGAGTACAATTGAATTAATTAAAACCGAGTTTACAAAAACAAAATTAAATAGTGACGCAAATGTAAGTGATCTGTTTTTGACTGAAATTAGCAGGAATTCTCTGATCACGTATCTGCAAAGTGATTTTGAATTTTCGGAAAAAAAGGCGATTTTGCAATTGATTGAATCGGATGATTTGCTGAAAAGAAAAGATGTTGAGAACATAATTAATGAAGTTGCGAATGTTGATATAAAAAGAAATTTGCTTGAATTACTGGATGTTACTTCGGTAAGAAAAACCTTTTTGGAGCAAAGTAAAGTCAATTCTTTGAATCCAATTTCTAACCTTTCTAATCATCTGGCAGATAAATGGCAATCACTCATCAATTTCATACAACAGCAACCCCCTTTTCATAAAAAAAACGAGTTTATTGAATTTATCCGTAGCGGCAATTTCGCATCTAAAGACGATTTAGCGAATGCCTTTAGTGGTTTAACCAATCAACTTGTGAAAAACAGAGTTTTTACATTTGTTTATTCAAACTTTACTGAAAGTGATTTTACGGTATCTCCCTATGAGATGAAGGACAAAGAATTGAATACAAAAATGCTTTGGTGGAAAGAAAAATTGAATGTTGAAACCTCAATTAACGTTGAATTTTCCGGATCGTCTCCTGAGAGTGATAATACTATCGCATCCAGTTTAAACGATAAAACTATTCATGAAAACAAAAATAATATCAGCGATGCACAAAACACCTCGTTTTTTTCATTTCTTGATAACTCGCATAATAAGATAAAATTCGCTCAAAAATCTCCAGCAACTGAAGCAGGAAATTCAAAAGTTAATTTGAACTTGGATAATTCTAACTTGAGCAATACGAATAATAACACATTCGATAACTCAGAAGTTGAAAACGTTAATAAGGAAACGGTGCCCTCAGAGCAAGAAACACCTAATGAGAACAATGAAGGAAAGCATGTAAGTCAGCAAAGATTTGACCTAAATAATCCGTTAGTAATAATACCCGAAGATATAAGTAACAATTTTGGTGATCAAGACACTTTATTACCTGCTGACATCGCAGACATAGTAGCCTATTTTCTGTTAAATTTAGAATTACCCTGGTGGTCATCAGTAAAAGACCTCTCGGTTTTCGAAAAAAAACTTCAAGGCTTATCTTTATCACAACCATTGATTCTTAGACAAAGACTAATTGAAATAGCTAAAACGAATGAGGATTATATTGCAAACATTTTCGGATGGATGTTGAATGAGGAGGAAATGTTAGAAATCGAATTTCTCGCAAAAGAAGAACTTGAAGAAATATTAAAGAAAGACCTTGAATTCCTTTCAGGTTTTGTGAGTGAAAATAAAGGTTATTCGCAATTTGAAATATTAACGCGTGAAGTAGTTTCTAAATTCAGATCAGATAGCCCTATTTCTTCCGAGACCATTTTTGCTTTCAGAAGAACAGTTATTATTACGCTTCAAGAAGCATTACCGGAGTTTTTTGATTTGTTGAAAGAATTTTCAGACAAAAACAAACTCCCAATAACTCAGGAGTATTTAAAGCTCTCTGAAATGTTAGTAAAAGAATCCATAATTAAGAACAAACAAGAATATGGGGCCAAGAGTTTTTTGAAAGGTTTGGAAAGAAAGTATAATAAACTCGGTATAGAAAAGGGTATTTCAATTACTGAGAATTTATTTTCTCTTTATAAAAGAAAAGATAAACAGCCAATACAAGACCTCATTAATTCATGGTTGAAAATGCTGGAAACAATAACCGGGATTAATTTGGAAGACATCAAAAAGGATGTTGTGACATCTCAAAGCGAAAAAAAGCAGGAAGAGATGATTTTTATTGAGAAGGAACTTCTTAAGATAGCTGCAGTAGAAATAATCAGCACTGAAGTTCATTTATTGAATTTTAGCAATTACTTGAATGCGTTAAGCCTAATATTAGATCAAGTGCAAAAAATTGAGCCCGGGCAAAGGCTAATTAGCTTGAATTTGTTTTCTAAACTTGTGATGTCGAATGAGCTTGACTTTAACACGTCACTTACACTCAGTTTGTTTTTCAATTACCTGTATAGTATTGGAACAGAAAAGTCTGAATTAGATAACATCATAATTAAGTTATCGACTAATAGCGAAAACCCTGACATTAAACAGATTTTTGGTTTAATGCACAATGCGTTGAATGGTATTTATGTTAGGGAAACTTATGTCACTAAGACGACAAAACCTAAGGAGAAACAAAAAGGGGAAGCACATCAAATCGTTAGTCAAATTGATTCCATTATCAGGCTCTTTAAAGAAAGAAGGCCCTTGCTTGAAAAGGTAAGAAATAGCAAACAAGCCTTAAAGGTGGATACAATAAAAAAACAGGAACCTAAGGCGATAAGCCCAAAAAAGACTGTAGCACTTGATCTGGAAGGAAGGATTTACATTCCGAATGCCGGCTTAGTAATCTTGTGGCCTTTTTTAAGCCGATTATTTAATAACCTAAAATACACGGCCAATGGTCAGTTTATAGATAAGGAAAAGCGACTTAGGGCCATTTATTTATCGCAGTACCTAGTTGGCTTTTCTGAAAACAATCCAGAGTATACATTGATGCTTAATAAATTAATTTGTGGCATGAATTTGGAAGAACCAATTGAAGAAGAAATAATTTTAACCACTGAGGAAAAGGCGGAAGCCAGAAATTTATTTACTTCTATTATGCTACAATGGAAAGAAATGAATAATACATCCATGGAGAATTTTCAGCGCACCTTTCTTCAAAGGGAAGGGGTGATGTTTAAGAAAGACGAGAACTGGACCGTGATTGTAGGAAAAAGCACCTTTGATCTTATACTACTTAAACTACCATGGGGTTTGTCAATGATAAAATATCCTTGGAATAACTACTTAATACTTGTTGAATGGAAAGCTATGAATTAAATGCAGAATCCCTAAGCAGAGAACTGGATTGGCTATCAGAAGTGATAAACCGCAGATTTGCCTTATATTTTAAGCAAAGTGAAGAAAAACAAGAGATCACAAGTATAAAGGCACCTGATCTTTCTTTCGATTCATCGGTTTTTTCGGAAACCATAAAGAAACTTAATTTGTCTTTCGAAGAGCGTTTAATTACAATTTTGGCTCTGGCTCCTCATGTTAAACCTCAATTGTTGGATGTTTTTTTTACAAAAAATTCTACGTTTGACCGCGGCTTTTCGGAGTTTGGAGGAATAAAAGGGGATAATTTTGGCGGCTTTTTACCAACCGGAGAAACTGCAGCTTTTATATTAGGAGCAGACCATGTAAAAACTCGGATAAAGCTTCTTCAGATTTTCGATTCTTCACATAAGTTTTATAAACAGAAAGTACTTAAATTAGATGTAACGAAGGATAACGAACCCTTGCTGTCAGGTACCCTTGTCATTGATCAGGACTATTTTGACCTCTTTACAATTGGTAAAACGCATAAGCCAACCTTTAGCTCTAAATTTCCGGCAACTTTAATTGATGTAAAGGCAAATTGGAGCGATCTTGTTATCGATCCTTCAATCAAGAAACAAATTGATCATATTTATGCCTGGATAAAAAATAATGATTTGATCATGAATGCCTGGGAAATGAAGGATAAAATTAAACCGGGTTACAGGGCATTGTTTTATGGTCCGCCAGGTACAGGAAAAACATTCACAGCCGGCTTAATAGGAAAAACAGCAGGTAAGGACGTTTACAAAATTGACATTTCGATGATGGTTAGTAAGTGGGTAGGTGAGACTGAGAAGAATCTGGCGCGTGTTTTCGATATGGCTGAAAATAAAGATTGGATCTTATTTTTTGATGAAGCTGATTCACTTTTCGGAAAACGTTCAGATGGCGGATCATCGCAAGACCGCTATGCGAATCAAGAGGTGTCTTATTTACTGCAGCGCACGGAAGAGTACCCGGGAACTGTCATTCTTTCTTCTAACCTGAAGGGGAATATTGATGAAGCCTTTACCCGCCGTTTTCAGAGTATGGTGCATTTTAAGATGCCCTTAGAGCGTGAAAGATTCACCTTATGGCAAAAAGCATTCGATGGTAGGATTAGTCTCGCTGAGGAAGTAGACTTGAAACAGCTTTCGAAAGATTATGTTATATCGGGTGGTGCTATTGTTAATGTTTTAAAGTTCTGTTCAATTCGCGCTGCCCAGAAGAAATCGCCGGTAATAACAAACGAAGATTTAATTGATGGCATCAGAAGTGAATTTCTTAAAGAAGGCAAAACCGTATAATTACAATGGATATTTTAGCAAGAGCGCATATTATAAAATATCACAACGATGCCATTAAAAAATTTGGTCGTCATTCAAATGAAGCGCTTGGCTGGAAAAACAGGCTTAATCAACGTGTTAGATTCGAAGCTTTAATAGATCCTGATAAACTTAAAGGGCATTCCATTTTGGATGTAGGTTGTGGCACAGGAGATTTACTTGCCTTTCTTAACGAAAAAATAAACGCATGTAATTATACCGGTATTGATCAGATAAAAGATTTTATTGAACTGGCCGGAGAGAAATATAAGGCTCAAAACAAGGTTTCTTTTTTGTTAGGTGATTTCTGGACAGCAGACTTGACTAAATATGATTATGTTCTTGCATCAGGAGCTTTGAGTTATCGAAATGCCGACCCGAATTTTATTTATAAGATGATAGCTCATCTATTTAGCTTAAGTAAAAAGGCATTTGCTTTTAACCTAATGGAAAAGACTGAAATGAAGGGTGGGGGATTGGTAGCCTATAATAAAAATGAAATACTAGAGTTTTGCAAGAAACTATCTTCGAATGTAATATTAAAGGATGATTATTTGGAGGGGGATTTTAGAATTTTAATGAATCAGTAATCATAACAAAAAAAATGTAGCGCAAATGCTAACTAAAATTTGTGCAATTTTATTAGGAATTCCAATTCAATACGACTAAAAAAAAGAACAAAGAGGCAATGTCATCCTTCTTTTAAAGTTTTATCGAACAACAATGAATGAATATTAGTTTAATTTCTAATCTTCTTTGTTCCCCAATCTCTTATACTTATCTGCTTCATCAAATGCTGTTGTCATCGTATTCAGTTTTTCCAATAACTGCCGTATATTAGGTGCAATATCATTTGTTTGGCCTGGTTCTAAACCAGCATTTACAGCATGTTGAATACTTTCGAGTTCCAGTTCTAAAGCAGTAATTCTAGCACTAATATCTTCATATTGTTTTAACCTTCTCTCCCTACTACTAGGTAGAATAAACCATTGACCCTCTTTTATAAGTTTTAATTCTGCCAACACTGTTTTTCTTTCTAAAAGTTCTTGAGGGGTCGCATTAATTATGGCTTTGGCAAGTTCAAATTTAGCCTTAATCTCTTCTTCGCTAACCGGTCTATCCGCAGCTGCCATAAAACTATTTGTTTCTTCAATAGCACCTGCAGTATTCGCTCTGGGTTCAATTTCTTCATTAAAAACTGCCAGATTTTTCATGTATTCACTTTTCTCGGAAATAAAAGGAGAATTAGGTTTATTCATAAACGTACTAGGATCACCAATATTACCCTGATTATTGATTAAATCAAACTCACCACTGGCAGACCCCTCACCTAAATCCCATTCAGCCAATTTTATTTCGTAAAGTGTTTTCTTAAAAATGTAAAGTGCCCTTGCATTAAAGTTAAAACTTATTGCAGCCTTTAATTCTGCAATTAAATCATATTTTGCCAACAGTTCATTTAATTTATAACTGTCTCCTTCTTTAGTGGCCTCTCCTTTTATATTTGTTTTTGCATGAGCAATTGCTTTTATTGTGGCTTTTAGTTCTGCTTCTAATGCTAGTAAAATAGGGTGACCAACACCAGCATTCGCAAATACACTAAAATCAACAAAACCTTCCGGGCCACCTTCAATATCAAATATCAGTTTGTTTGGTTTTGTGTATACAACTTTTCCTTTGGCGGTAAAGCCTATCCCACCTCCTACTTCAAAACCAAAGCCGGCATATGCCCCTGGGGCCACCGGAAATTCAAAACTAATACTAAATGGCCAAATACCATCAGGTAGAAAAGCACCTGGGATTGACTTTCCACTGTTTATTGAGACATCAATTTCGGCACTTTCAATTTCAGGACTTTTACCTCCAACAAAATCCCAGCTTAAACTACCTGCGCCTTCGGCATTAATTAAATCACCAATGGTTAAACTTGCTTTAGCATTGTCAATTAATAAAAGATAATTCTCTTTTTTACCATTAATAATTATAGTGGGTAAGGTAAAGGTTAAATTATCGCCAAAACTTATTACTCCGGGATCGGCTTTTAACTGCGCAGTGCTCCAATCAAAGCCATTTTCTTGTGAGCTAACCAAATCATTAATGGTGCCGGTTACATTATTACCTAACATATTAATACTAGCGGATGCAGATTTTGCGGAAAATTCACCCGCTTTACTATCATAAGCAATTTCAGTTCCTGTAAAAGAAAGTCCTACAAGTGAGCCGGTAAAACTTTCAGCAGATAATTTATAGGCATATTCAGTTGATTTATTGCCGAGCTCACCGCTTAACGCTGTTGCTTCAAAATCCCCGTATGAAAGGCTATCAACTGAAATGGAAGCACTCTCCCAATTGACACCTTCTTTAGAAATGACAGGCTTATTAATTTCTCCTACAATTGTTTTATCGAGTAGAGAAAATTCTGCGCCGGCTGATTCAGCAGAAAGTTCACCGGTTTTACTATCGTAAACCACTTCAGAACCAGAATAAGAGATACCGGCCACTTGTCCATCAAAACTACTTGCTGAAATGGTATAGGCATACCCAACTTTTTTACCACTAAGAGTGCCAGTCAAACCGTTAATATTTATCATGCCTAATTTAATATTAGGTAATGTTAATGTTGCAGTATCCCAATCAATACCTTCATTATTAACTTTTGGTCGAACTAATTCTCCTGAAACCGTTTCGCCTAAAACACTTAAGTCTACTTTGGCTGACTCTGCTTCAAGTTCTTTTTTTGCACTATTATATGAGATTTTATCTCCTGAAACATTAACTACATTGTCAATATTGGCCCCAAAACTACCTGCGGAAATGGTATAGGCATATTCTTCCGCTTTGCCACCAATTTCTCCTTTAAGATCCTTTATTTGTGCCGACATAATATTAATTTCGTCAGCAGCTATAGAGGCCTTTTCCCAGTCTAAACCTTCAGTAATGGAAGCTTGTAAGTTGGTAACCGTACCTGTTACTTCTGTATTAAAAAAAGATATTTTTGCTCCAGCTTCAGAGGCAGTAAATTTTCCGGCCGCACTATCATAAGCAATTTCTTTACCTGTAACAGTTAGTTTATCGGCTACACTTGCTTCAAATGTTTTAGCAGAAAGGGTGTATTCGTAATTTTGAGATTTACCTTTTATTGAGCCGCCCAAATCAGACATTGATACGGTTCCAATTTTTAATGCCGATAATGAAAATGTCGCGGTATCCCAATTAATGCCATTATTGATGATCGATGGATTTATAACAGAGCCTTCTAACGTGGTTTCAAATGCTATTAATTTTATTTCGGCGTATTCCGCTTCAAAATTTCCTTTTTTAATTTCCGACAGTTTAATTCTCTTTATTAGTAAAGATAAATTCTCTGACATCTTAATATCAAATGAAAGTGCTCCTATGTGCGCTTCCATTTTAATTACTTCTTTGCCTTTATCGCTGGCAAATTCTTCAGGGTGTTTTGATTTCCACAAATCAATTAAGTTTTCTACTTTTTGAACTTCTGCCAGAATGGTATATAAATTACCAACTGTAAGATCATAACTCGCAAATTTTTGCTGATATTCCAAATAAGCTAACTCAATAAGTTGATACGTTGATTTTTCGCCGGTAAAGGCTTCTTTTATTTTATTGGTGGTTGTAACCTTATCAGACAAAACGGTTAAGTCAATAGCGTCTGCTTTAGCGCCCTCTAAACCCTCTTTAATTCTGGTAATCGATGCCTTTTTAACATCATCGCCTTCTTTTACAGATATTCTGCTGTCGCTGTTTAGCCATAAATCGCACTGCTCGATAATTTCTTGCTTGGTTTTCGGCGTTTTTTTAACTGAATATTCTTTTACTAATTTTTGTAGTTTACTAAAAGAAGTTTCGGAACCAAATAAGCCTTTAAATTTGGAGCCAAAACTTAATTGCCCACCTAATACTACTAATTCTGCGTCTAAATCGAGTTGTTTTTGTACAACTTCTTGGTTTGAACTTGGTGGCGGTGATACATTCGATCTAGGTTGCGATGGTGGAACCAAAGCAGCGCCTTTACTTTGCAATTGAGCAGGTTGATTTGCTATTGCTTTAGAATTATTATTTTCTATGTCACTACTATCCTTCACAACTAATAAATAAATTATTTAAAGTTCATGGCCTTGGCGCCCATTATATCGGCTTCATTCTCCAAACCAGCATCATCATTTACAGGTAAAATTCTGTTTCATTCGAATTGTCTCCATCAAAAGTTACTTTTATTATTTGAAGAGCTCCTGTCCCAACACTACTGGCTAACTCTTCATAGCTTAAGCTATCTACGATAGCTTCCATAGTACCATCTAAAGTTTTACCTCCAAATACCCATTCGTTTTGGTAGGCTCCGCCTTCTTTTCCCATAGGCATACGAATTTTCAAGGCTTTTGGATTTTTTACAATAAACCTGTAAATAGTATTTGTGGCACCTTTATTTGACCAATTGCCTGGCGGTACCCCTAGTTTTTTTTCCAGTGTAGCAATTCCATCTCCATTTTTTGCAGCGTTAAATAAAGCATCGCCTACTCCAAGTGGCGTAACAAAATTACTTCCTGCACCCCAGCCTTTCCAGGCTCTACTTACAATATTGGTAAATGCCCATTCAGAAATCCATGCGTGTGCTTGCGGAAACTGGTCAAGATGATTCTTAACTTTATCTTCGCCAAATGCCGCTTCTGCAGATTCATGCGCGTATTTTTTTCCAAGCCCATCTTTTTCTTCATCAGATAATTTATGTTTCGATTCTTTTTCTCCTGCAATTCTTTTCCCATCCGCGTCAATAACCGTCTCTTTATCTTGTTGCCAATCTCCGCCAACTAATCGTTTTACCCTTGTTTGTTTTTCAGCTTCTTCCACCATTTCAGGTGCTATACCAGCCTTAGCAACATCATTAGCAACTCGCTTGGTGTTGCCAATTACCTTACCGCGCAGTTTACCAAAATTTGTTTTTGCACTTTCACTTTGTTCGGCAGTATTCATTAATTTTTGAATCGGAGGTGATAAGGAAGAATATAATTTACTTTTAGCAGGTGCATCTAAAGAAACACCTTCACTTTTTTTTTGCAGTAACTGATTAGCAATAGCATTTGAATTCTTATTTTCTTTGGTATTAACTTTCACGAAAAATCAATTACTTTTTAAAATTCATTGCCTTAGCGCCCATCACATCAGCTTCATTTTCCAAACCCGCGTCATCATTCACAGGCACAGTTTCTTTCAATTGAGTGGTCGGTTGAACTCGCCCTTGTTTTTGCTGCACGGTGTGCCAGGCCTCATGGGCGAGGTGTTTTTCTTGTCCTGGGGCAACATGTATATCTGTTCCTTGAGCATATGCATGCGCATTAAGTTGTGCGGGTTTATCTGAATTGTAATGTACATTAACATCACTTATGTCAACGCCTGAAAGGTTCTCAATACCTGATTTTAAATTATCTGGTAATCCTGTTTTATTTTCTACCTTATTTTCTTGTTTTTGAACCGCTTCAAATTTTCCTTGGAGTGGTTCTTCATCCTCAACTAATTGAGCAGTATCAAATTTTCCTTGAAGAGGTTCTTCTTCTTCAACTAGCTGAGCAGTATTAAATTTACCTTGCAGCGGTTCTTCTTCCTCTACCATTTGCACAGGAGCAAACTTGCCCTGCAGCGGCTCTTCTTCTTCCATCATTTGAATAGCAGTAAATTTACCTTGCAGCGGTTCTTCTTCTTCCATCATTTGAATAGCAGCAAATTTACCTTGAAGTGGTTCTTCTTCCTCAGCTAATTGCGTAGTATCAAATTTTGCCTGAAGCGGTTCTTCTTCCTCAGCCATCTGAACAGTATCTTCTTTTAATTGAATGCTAGTAGCCGATGGCAAGCTTTTGCCATGTTGTTTTTTTTGTATTGCCTGGTTGGCAATAGCTTTTGAAACAGAACTAATTTTTTTATTATTTTCTTTCAATTCTTTATTTTTTTATAAAAAACGCTCATAACAAATTACCGCTCTTTTAAATTTAGGTATAAAAAAATAAAAATTAAAGCAAAAATTTATAAGTTATTCACAGCAAAATTATAAATCGTCACCACAATATAGCGCAATGAGTTTTTTAGCGTTTACATGTCCATTTTTTAACGCATTTTGCAAATCCAGGCAACCCTCTATATTCTGGCCAAGCGATATCATAATTTTACCACGTTGAAAATAAGCCTCTGCATTTGCAACGTCCAGTTCTATCACCTTTGAGAAATCAGCCATGGCTTCAATTTCTTTATCAGCACGCATGAGCATTTTGCCCCTTGTTAAGTATGCGAATAGCAGTGCTTTAGAGGCTTCGGGGTCTAAAACCGAAACTTTTGCCTTATACTGCTCTAAAAAAACCACAGAACTATCCAGCGCGGATAGTGTATCAGCCATTCGGAGATAAGTTAAGCCTAACTGACGGCATGCTACAGCATTGACCCCTCCCTTATTTACATAGTTAGTAAGATCGCCTTTGCACGCTAAACCGTTCCCTAACTGGTAATAGGCAAGGCCACGCCCAAGCAATAAACCAATGGAATCAGGCATGGTTGACAAAGCCAAGTTAAAGTGTTTTACTGCCAAATTGTTTTTACCCGCGTAAAAATAACATTCGGCAAGCGCAATATTTCCTTTTATTGAAGTATCTGCTAAACAGGCTTTTTCTATGTATTGCAGGGCTTCAGAGTATTTCTTAAGTTTTAAGTAACAAAGGCCTATGTTGTAAAATGAAAGGTTAAAATCAGTTTTTAGCGCTATAGCTTGGCTAAAATCCTTAATGGCAAGATCATAAAAACCGAGGTTCATCTGGCATTCTCCCCTGTTTTGCCAGGCTTGATATAGTGTAGGTTTGGCCGTTATTGCAGCAGAATAGTCGACCAAGGCCCCGGCAAAATCAAGCGCCAATTTTTTTTCGTCGCCCGACAAAATTAGCGCCTTTGGCGATGGGCCACAGGAAATAATAAAACCGGCCATGTAAACGGTAACTATGTATTTAATGTTATTTTTCAATACCAAACTAACAAAAGTAATAATTATGTAAAAATATAACTATTAACTTAATTACTTTAAAACTAGGGAATTGTTATTTTAGCGGTTGGCTATCATCAGTTCTATATAAGAGCTGACATGTTATGAATATGTTTAAAAAATTGGCAGTAATAGTAGTTTGCCTGATGCAGTTTGCATCGGTAACTGTTCTTTATGCCGGTCCACCTCAGTTTACGCCGCTTGAAAAGCCTGCGCTAGAGGTCCCAAAAAAACCTGAAGTGGCGATCCCAAAAGTTCCAGCAGTGAAGCCTCCAGGCCTTTTGAAAGATTTTCTCGAAATTATTAAAAAGCATGCGGTTAAAAAACCCACAAAACAAAATCTAAAAGATTCGATTGCTACACTCAATGGTTACATTACAATTTTAGATTCATTGCTTAAGCGATTAACGCCTTTACCGCCTCAGAAACTTATTGAATTCAGCCTTCATGCTATTGAGCAATCTAAATACCTCTCTCTTTTTGACAGCAAAAATTATTACCGAACCGAACGGCAATGGGCAGACTATCTTGGAAGGGCCGATCCAGCAAACGACCTTCCGCTCATAAAACGTGAACATGGTGGAAAAACGTTATATGGTTTCCATCCTTTCTGGATGGGCTTGAGCTATTATCAATATAATTTTGAGTTATACGACAGGGTTGCCTATTTTGGATATTCCGTTGATCCGGCTACAGGCCTTTCTGTTACCCGTTTCCCGGCCCATAGTTTTGCGACCTCTCAAATTGTGCGAAAGGCTAATGAACGCTCAGGTGGTCGATGCAAAATAGATTTATGTGTGGCAAGTTATGGCATTGCGAATAATGCAACACTGTTTTCTAGTAGCGGTTGGGAAGCCAGGGCCGAAGCGCTCACCAATGAAGTTACTGCACTTGTAAAAACAGCCAACGCTGCCGGAATTTGTCTGGATTTTCAGCAGGTGCCAATCACGGATAGTTCTAAATTTATTCAACTGGTTAAATTATTTTATGATAAACTTAAAGCAATTTCTCCTAACAAATACCAGATATCAATGGTTTTGCCATCTTACAGCGAATACTTTCCTTACACGATGTCCGACAAAAATTTTATCGATCTCTATTCATTGGTAGATCGTTTCATAGTAATGGGCTATAGTTCATATTCAGGATTGTATAATCCTGCCAAGGATACATTGGCGGCATCCATCACGCGCGATGTATTATGGAATGTATTGCTTGTGGATGATGGAATAAATCATTACAGTTTACTAGCTAAAAATTCGAGCGACTCTATCATTTCTTCTGAACGGGTAATCGCTGATAAACTTTTACTTTCTTTGCCGGCTTGTGAAATAAAAGTGCTTGGAGTCGATTCCGTTCAAATAGTGCGGTATTCAGATCTGAAATTATTAAAACTCGATGGCGGTTATCTGAAATCCTTTAACGAAAAACTGACGTATGCGAGCCTTAAAAACCTTAAGGGGCTTGCGTTGTGGTCTATGGGGTATGACAATTCTGTGGGTGTCAAAGATATTCATGGGCTGCTGGCCGCTTACATTTCAGGTGGCTTGAAGAAAGATGAGAATCTGTTGAAGGCAATGGAAAAACTTATTGCTGAAAATAAGTCGCTTACCATGGCCATTGCAGAGTTTTTTCCAATATCAGACACATTGTCTGAAGCAAGCATCCCGCTTCCTGAGGTATTGCGGGTAGACCTGCCATCTTCTGAAGGCCTCAATTACAAAACAGCTTTCGATAAAGAGGCTATAATTATTCAGCATATTGTAGTTTTGTGCCTTCTTGTTTTCCTCTTTTTCGCATGCATAGGCGTTATTATTGCCCTATTCTCTGAGTCGCTGAGAGAATCAATCATTACCCGTGAAAATGCAATTTTTTTATTCATTTTGTTCAGCCTTGTCGGTCTCGTTGTTCTATTGAAAAATATAAACATCATTAACAATACAGTATTTCTTTTTGCGCTTGGAATTTTATTCGGGTCGGTTATTCCATTTTTGATAAAGAAGAGGCAACGAAAAAATCAGCAAGAAGACCGTCCGTAAAGAATAATAGTGGTTTTACAGGTGTTGTGTTCTGCGAAAAACGCGGTTTTTTTATGTTTGAAAAATATCCGAAACAAACGGTAAGTTTACGATTAATTTTGTTATTTTCGGTCACTATTGAAAATTGTTATTTACGGATATTTTAAATTTTGGAAACAAACTTATTGCTGTTTTTGATTGTTGTTTTATCGCTTTTGCTTATCGTGTTCTTTTCAAGGAGGCTTGTGAAACGTGTTAAAATTTTATTCTTTAAAAAGCATGTTATAGTTATAGGGCTTTCAAGGATAGGAAGGCAGGTAGCCTTAAATCTCGCAAAAGACGGCCGCAAGGTTGTGGTTCTGACAAATGAGTCCTTGGGTCCTGATGCTGATAGTATTATTGACAATGGTGGATTTGTTTTGTCAAGCCCCGGTTTTGATGAAAGCGCGCTAAGAAAAGCAGGGCTGGCCAATGCGTCTACCTTGTTTATTGCAACCGACGATGATGACACGAATATTAAATTGACCCAGTTTATTTCGAGGTTGAAAAAAAGGAAATACTCTTCGGGACCATTAAAATTAATGGTGCATATAAATGATGATGATCTCAAAAACCTGCTTTCAGATTATCTTGATGTATCAACAACTAACTCAGTTGATGTGCAGCCATTCAATATTAACGAAATTACTGCGCAGTTAGTATATGATCAGTTCCCTCCGCACCTATACCTTAGCGATGAAACATCCAGAGATACCGAGAAGATAATTTGTATTGTTGGCGACAACGACATAGCACGATCTTTTTTGATCGAAAACAGTATATTAAGTCAGTATGGTGATGCGAAAAAATTGAAAGTTTTTTTGATCACAGAAAATGCCGAACTCTATTATAAAACAATCACAAAACAGTACCCTAATTTGGGTGATTTTCTTGAAATGATTCCGGTTGAGTTACGAAACCACAATTTTTCATCAAAGCATCCATGGGATGAAAGATTTCTGAATTCAATAAACTCCATTGATGTCGTTTATTTTTTCGGCGACAAAGATGCCAAGATGATAAACAGCGCCCTTCATCTGAGACAGTTTCTCTATGAAAAGACATTGAATATTCGAAAGGTGCCTATAGTAGTTTGCCTTCCTGAGGAAACCAAAGTTGTAAACATGTTGGATGGGGAAGAGGAAAAATCGGGCAAACTATCCTTGACGGATCGATTCAGAGATCAGGTGGTAGTTCACCTTGTTAGAAAATATACGGATACGTGTAGCGTGAAGCGCATGATTGATGGGTCAGGTGAAAATGAAATTCTAGCAAAGGCTATTAATTTTTATTATTCGATCAAATACGAATTTGATGGTTTGCTTTATGCGCACTTTAAAAAAAGCGCGAATGGCGATTTTTTAAAAAAATTGGAGCGGGAAATGTTAGATTTCAAAGTGAAGCGTGGCGAACCATTGGCACAGATTGAACAACTGGTTTTGGATTTCACAAAAGCCTATACGAAAAACTCAATCGAAAAGATAAGATCTGTTTTTGGTGTAAACAAATTATGGTGTAATTTAACTGACAGGAAAAAAGAATCCAATCGTTATGTTGCAAGACATCTGGAGGTGAAGCTCTTTGTTTTAAAAAAACTTGGAATAAAAAATTTCACCAAAGAAGAAATCAGGCTTCATTTAAAACAAATTGCCCCGATTGAACATAACCGATGGTCGGCTGAAAAATTCGCTTTTGATTTTTCATATGGATCCTTGCCAACTTCGGATAAGAACTTAAAAAAAATACTAAAGGATACGTTGAAAATCCATGATCAATTGGTCCCTTTCAATATGTTGGATGAAACCAATAAGGAAAAGGATCTGGACATGTTTTTCCTGCTACCCTTACTTCAAAAAATCAAAGAAAATAGTAAAGATTGAAATTCAATAAGGATATATTTATAAGCTACGCTCATATTGACGATGAGGCTCTGATGGAAGGTGAACCGGGGTGGATCTCGGAGTTTCACAGATCTCTTGAAATTAGGCTTGCTCAGTTGCTAGGTTACAGGCCTACTATCTGGCGTGATAAAGCATTAGATGGCAATCATAATTTCAGTGATGAAATACTAACGCAACTTCCTGAAATAGCAGTATTAGTTTCAATACATTCGCCAAGATACGTGAAATCGGACTGGTGTGTAAGAGAGGTAAATGAATTTCACCGAATTGCCGAAAGTAACATTGGCGCAATGATAGGCACAAAATCACGAATTTTTAAAGTCATCAAAACACCGGTCGAATTATCACAACATCCACAAGTAATACAAGGTTTATTAGGATACGAGTTTTTTAAAATTGATCCGGAAACAGGTAAACCGAGGGAGTTTAGTAAATTATATGGTAAAGAGGCGCAACTTGCCTATTGGGCGAAACTCGATGATTTAGCGCATGATTTAGCTGCATTACTCGAGGAAATTGGAAATAACACAGCATCACCGGCGCAGATTAATGTTTCATCCGTTGGGGGCGCAAAACAGGTTAATGCTAGTGAGGCGACTGGTAAGCAAAAAACTCACGATTCGCGAAAGATTTATTTGGCTGAAACAAGCTCTGAAATGAAAGAGAAGAGAGAATCAATTGGCAGAATGCTTTTAGATAAGGGGTATTTGGTTTTGCCGGATAGAAACCTGCCGATTGAAGCCGATGAATACGTTGCTGAAGTAAAGAAGATACTCCTTGAATGTGAGATGAGCATTCATATAATTGGTTCCAAATTTGGTATGGTGCTCGAAGGCACCGAAAAATCTAAAACTCAGTTACAAAATGAAATATCCGGAGAAATCAGCACGGAAAAGAATTTGAGTCGATTGATCTGGATGGCCCCCGATCAAAAAATAGAAGATGAAAGACAGATTAATTTTATTGACGAACTAAAAAACAGCGAAACTCTCTTATCGGGGGCCGACTTAATCGTATCACCACTTGAAGATCTTGAATTTGCCATTCAGGATAAATTAGCGGAATCAAAAAAAGAAATGCCAGCAGATGAAGTAGAATCCGACGCGGGAGGACCGAAGCAGATCTATCTGATATGTGATCAGGCGGATCTTGAAAATATCGTAGAAATTGAAAATTTTCTATTCGACAAGGGATTTGAAATAATACTGCCTGCTTTTGAAGGCGATCAAACTGAACTCCGTCTTGATCACCAGGAAAACCTCAAGAATTGCGATGCTGTTTTGATTTACTATGGTGCCGGCAATGACCTTTGGTTAAGGTCGAAAACACGCGATCTTTTAAAGATAGCCGGCTACGGTAGAAAAAAACCATTACATGTTAAGTCGGTTTGTATTGGCGCTCCACTATCACCCCAGAAGGAAAGATTCAGATCACACGAGATTAAAGTCATCTCTGTGGTGGATGGAAATCTGGGTGTTTTGGAAGAATTTATTAACGAGATTAAGTAAATGTCTAGTAACGAATATTATAATCCGTTTCCGGGTCTTCGCTCTTTTGAGGAGGAAGAGGAATATTTGTTTTTCGGCCGTGAAAAACAAATAGATGAACTGATTTATAAGCTCAGTAAAACCAGATTGCTTGCCGTTATTGGGGCATCGGGTAGCGGTAAATCTTCGCTTGTAAAATCAGGTCTTCTGCCATCACTTCATTCGGGATATTTGGTAGAAGCGGGATCTGGATGGAGAATATGTACGTTCAGGCCTGGCAGCGATCCAATAGGCAACCTTTCTGTTGCATTATGTTCTGAGGAAATTCTTGGGGTTGACACGGAAAATCAAACCTCACCAGAGGTCATTGAATCCATACTACGACGCAATGATAAGGGTATAGGCAATGTTATTCAGCAGCTTTCCACAGAAAACACTCAGAATATTCTCATCGTCGTTGATCAATTTGAAGAGCTGTTTCGTTTTTCCAAATATGAAAAGACAGAGAATAAAGGGACCCGCGATTCGGTCACATTCATTAACTTATTAATTGCAGCATCAAAATTTTCTAGTAAATCAATCTATGTTGTGTTCACCATGCGCTCAGATTTTCTGGGCGATTGCACAGAATTTCGCGGCTTGCCGGAAGCCATAAACGACGGGCAGTACTTAATACCACGAATGACCCGCGAAGAAAGAAAAGTTGCCATTACAGGACCAATCGCTGTTGGGGGAGCAGAAATCTCTCAGGCACTTTTGACCCGTTTGTTGAATGATGTGGGCGACAATCCAGATCAGTTACCTATTTTGCAGCATGCCTTAATGCGTACATGGGAATATTGGCAAAAAAACAGTAAGCCAGGTGAACCCATCGACCTGCTGCATTACCAGTCGATTGGCACAATGACGAAAGCGCTCTCACTTCACGCGGAAGAGGCCTATTTTGAAATTGCCGACGATAAAGGGCGGGAAATTTGCAAAAAATTATTTAGGGCACTTACCGAAAAAAGTGATGACGGAAGAGGAACCAGAAGGCCAACCATTATTAAAGAAATTTGCGAATTTGCAGAAATATCGCTTGTAGAGGTAAAGAAGATAATAGATGTTTTCAGGTCACCTGGGCGTAGTTTCTTAATGCCTCCTATGGAGCAGGAACTAAAAGAGGACACCATAATTGACATCTCTCACGAAAGTTTAATGCGCGTTTGGGAACGTCTGATTGCTTGGGTGAATGAAGAAGTTGAATCGGCGGAATTATACACAAGGCTTGCGCATTCAGCTGCGCTTTATCAGGAAGGTAAAACGGGCATTTGGAGAGATCCTGAATTACAGATGGCGATGAACTGGAAAGTGAATCAAAATCCAAACCAGGCATGGGCAAAAAGATATGACCCTTCTTTCGATAGGGCCATTAACTTTTTAGAATATTCGCAATCGGAAAAAAACCGCGCGATACAGGGAACTGAAAAGAAAAGGAAAGCAGCGATTCTTCGCCTGCGTATTTTTATTTCAATCATAACAGGAGCCTTTTGTCTTGCTGTTTATTTCGGCGTAAGCTCTTATCAGAATGAAAAAAAAGCCAGACTTTCAGAGAGAAAAGCCTTGATCAAAAAACGTGAGGCCGACATGTCTAATAAATTAGCTACGCTTGAAAGAGACAATGCTGACAAGGAACGGGACATCGCATCACAGGAAAAAGAAAAAGCTGAAAAGAGTTTAGTGTTTGCAAATCAACAGAAAAAAATTGCTGAAGGTGCGTTGATTCAGGTGAAAACATCGCTAGTGATTGCTGAAAATGCAACGCAACGCGCTAAAGATTCAGCTGAGGTGGCCGCTAAACAAAGAAAGGATGCGGTGAATAGCGCAAACGTGGCAAAAGTTGAAACTCAAAAAGCTGTAGCTTCAAAAAGAGAAGTCGATCGTTTACGTATGCTTGCCGAAACAAAAAACATAGCTCTCAAATCGAGCCAATTAATTACTGATCCCAATAAAGATACGTTAAGTTTACAACTCGCCTTCCTGTCGTATGCCCTTAATCGCAAGCTCGGCGGGCTGGTTCAGAACAGGGTGATTTATGACGCTTTAAAAAATCAGTTAACAAGGTATTATACTAAAATAATCCGTTGGCGGAAAGACATCAACTTTCAACCGGGCTCTTATGATGAACGTGCATTGGTGTTTATATCGAACAATCAATTTATCACTGCGGGAGACGAAGGTGTTTTAAAAAGATGGGAGATCTCTGGTAATCCGATGGAGATTAAAGCCATCTCTTCCAGCAAAAAAATCCCTGAAAATTTCTCCACTGTTGCGATTAGTTCCGATAATAAATTGCTTATCGCCGGATCAACTATGGGTGCTCTGCTAGGATGGGATCCTGCAAAAGCCGCGTCTATTCTGACCCCCTTATATAAAGCTAAGGGCAAATGTACGGGCATTTATTTTATTCCCTCAGAGGCCCATTATTCAGTAGTTTGTGTTTTTGAGAAAAGCGCCCACCTCATCAGCCTCGATAAAATCAGTCTTAACCTAATTAATGATCAAACCCTTGGTTCCCCTGAAAATTCGATAATCAATACGGCAACTTGCTTTACGAAAGACGGAACAACGTTTGTTTTTATCAGCGAAGGGAAAAGACTCAGCAAAATTAGTATAGATAACAAAGGAACTATTTCCGCCCCCGAAAAAATAATTGATTTTTCAGAAAGCATTTCCGCACTATCTGTAAGTAAAGATGGACGTTTTATCTCTATTGGCGGGTCTTATGGCGCCATAGAAGTGTATAAATTATCCGGAACGAACTACACTTTTAATAATCAGTTACGAGGAAATGTTTCCGCAATTACCGGATTAACTTTTTCATCCGACGATTCTTTGCTAATCACGGGTTCTTTAGATCATTCCATGCGTGTGAAAAGATTATTCAAAACAGTGGATGAAGAAGATGATCTTGTTTTTAAAGAAAAAGATGCATGGATTCGTAATCTGTGTCTTTCTCCCGATAACAAATATGTTGTGTCGGTCGGACAGTCGGGTTTGATACAAGTTTGGCCGGTAACGCTCGACTACGTATTAAAGGAAATTAAAGGAATAAAAAAATACAAAGATTTTCTTTACGGATCAATCAATGAATCCGGCTTAAAAGAAGAGCTAGGAGATGAGTTATTTAAAAGTATTTGGGAACTGGATCCGAAAAATAAAAACTTTAAAGATCTGTGGGAAAGTTTACAGACTAACTATTTAAATTAATGCTACAATGAAGAATTTAAGTTTAATAGTTTTTATCAGCTTGTGGTTTTACTCCGGCAATCTTTCTGCGCAAAAGAAGGAGTGCCAGGGACAACTGAGCTTGGCTGAGGACTTCTATGCATCCGGTGATTTTGACGAAGCGCTGCGTTTGCTGGATCAGTTCCAGGAATGCGCTGGAGTTAAAAATAGTGATTATTATAAATTAATTTCTAAAATATTTATTGTTCAGGATAAAAAACAGGAAGCTAAAAATAACGTAGCGCGTTACATTAATTCGCGAACAGGAAATTATATTTCGGACGAAGATCCGCAATTATTTAGAGACCTTTTTTATGAAGTGCAGGACAGCATTTCGGGGCGGCAGATTACTTCGGTATCCAAAAAACCTGAAGACGTGGACCTTGCCGCTGCAACCGTAGTTGTGGTTAAAGAAAGTGAGTATTCAACACGTGGCTACCTCGATATTATTGATCTATTGTCGGACCAACCCGGCTTTGATATTTCACGAATTTATTCTGCCACTTATGCAAATGTTTACCAGCGTGGATTCAGACAGGAAAATACAGAACGGACCTTGGTAATGATTGATGGCATTGAAGAGAATGATGTATGGTCTAATATAGCTTATTTATCGCGTCAATATCCGCTATCTAATATTAGTGCAGTCGAAATTGTTTACGGACCCGCATCCACCATCTATGGAGCAAGAGCATTTGCAGGCGCTATAAATATCATCACAAAAACACATCGTGAATTTGTGAAGAAAAATGCTGATAAATCTAATGTTTTTAGAATGGGAGCTACTGCAAAAGTGCTGGGTGGAAGCTACGGGACACAAAGCGCAGATGTAAATGTTAGCGGTAAAAATAAGGATATTTCTTTTTTACTGACCGGCCGTGTGTTTTTAACGGATGGCCGTAATCTTAGTAATAGCAGCACCCCCTTTTATAATTACGACCCAAATGACCTTGACAATTTAAGTTACAGCATGCTAAAGCTGCGGGGCTTAAGTTATAGCGATAATCCTGCAACAACAGCAAATGAATTAAACGCCACCGTTTCAAGATTTGGCCTCACACCCGGAAGCACCAATTATAATTACTTCACCGGATATGGAACCGGAACATTAACTGTAAATCCCGATTCTTTGAAATCGCTTCTAGCGAAAGCAAAAACAATTGATAAAGAGCGTTATTTGCAAAAAGTAAATGGTGCCAACGTTGGTTATTCGAATAGCGCTTCCAATTATTATTTCGGGGGGAAAATAAATGTCGAAAATTTTGAGGCTGGTTTTAGAACCTGGAAAACGCAGGAAGGATTTAACTATTATCAGGATCTTTTTGCTGCCGGAACAGCCAATGGCAGTAAGTGGACACCGACCAATTCAACGTTTTATACAATTTTCAATAAACAATTTAAAAACATTTCCTTTTCAAACACATCATCGTATGTGGTTCAAGGGCTCGCCAATAATTCCGATTTTGTTTCCTACAATTCTTTTTATGGCCTACTAAACAACAATTCGTATTCCAATCCAACTTTATTTAATCTTGTATTTCCCGACTCAACCGTTGATGGAAAAAAACATGGCTGGCAGAATACGTATTTTTATTACAAGGCGCGCCAATTTAGAAATGATCTTAAGGTAAATTACACAAAAAACAGAATGAGTCTTTTAACTGGCCTTGATCTTAGAAGCAGTCAATTACAAGGCGATTATCTTCAATATAAGTCTTTTGCAGGAGCACAGAAAGAAGACCAATCAAGCGGTTCACTTGCTGAAAATTACGGTACGGTTGCTTTCCAGGACAAAGGCGGAAATCAATACAATACGATTGACGCCGGTTTCTATTCGCAATTTACATATAAAGCCATCGATTCTTTATTATACATAACTGCGGGTGGGCGCCATGATTACAACAAGATCAGAAGCAACGGAGGATTTGGAAGCGTATTCAATCCAAAAATAGCAGCCGTTTTTACCATTCAGAAACTAATTTTTAAAGCCATCTATGCGCACGGAATACAAAATCCTGCTCAGTTTACCAAGTATGCAACCGGGGCTTCTCGAAACGCCAATCCAACATTAAAACCAGAAAAAATACAAAACATTGAACTGGTTTTACAAAACAGGCAAGGGTCCTTGCTAAACTGGAATGTTTCGGCTTATTATTCTACTATTAAGGATGTTGTTGCAAGTGCTGTTGATCTGAACGAACCGACCAAAATAAAAAACCAAAATATAGGCACATATAAAGTAATGGGTTCACAGGCTACTTTAAAATACACACCTAAAAAAAGCAACGTCACTCTTAATTTTAATACTACCTACACCTACGCGAAACAAACGAAGATTAAAGGCGACGTAAATTTTCAATCAAAAACAATTGGAGATATTGCTTCATTCAAAGCCAATTTTATAGTCAACTATCACAAACTAATTCACGTTCACGATTTTAATATTAATTTGAGAAGTAATTATGTGGGCAGTAAACCGGTGGGCCTTACCACCACCGTGCCTTTAAACTCGGGTGTTGACGACACGAAAAAAATACCGGCTTACATGGTTTTCTTCACATCGTTGATGTATCACAATAAAAAGTATGAGTTTATAACCATTCAATTTACAGTGAATAACCTTTTAAATACAATGTATTATTCTCCTGGTCCCAGAACAGCAAATGGTAATAGCACCGATTTCTATAACGGATTTGTTCCTTGGGTTCCGCAACAAAATCGTAATTATTTGGTTACACTTAATTTTAAACTATGAAAGTGAGTCAACAAAGTGATTACGAAACAAGAGACGTGGATTATTCACTGATACATGGTGAAACAAAGGATGTGTTTTCTAAATTTGTTGAGGCCTTGCATTTAAAAACAGATTCAACACTTCTCGATTTAGGTGGCGGCTATGGCTCAGTGCTTGTAAGTATTTTAGAAAACGACCCACTACTTGCATTTAATTACCATCTTCTTGATAGTAGTCAGCTTCAATTAAAAAAAGCAAAAAAACACATCAACAATTTTTTGAAGCACAACCAAAATAATGCTACAATAAATTACATTCACCAGAATGCCTCTAAAATGAGTTTACCTGACAATAGCTATGATGTTATTGTCTGTAAGATGTTCATTCACGAAATCCCGCTACAAAAAAAAGAACTCGTTTTTAAGAAAATTTATTCAGCACTCAAGCCTGGGGGGCAAGTTATTTTTTGGAACCCAGATCTCAATAAAAACGATCATAGCTTTTATAAGAACACAATCCGCAAAAAAGACGAACTCGCGAAATTTACTACCCTGGTTAAGAACAGGCATTTTCTTTTAACTACTGAATTAGTCGCGCACCTTAAAACTGCAGGGTTTACGGATATTAAGAAACTGTTTGATTTCAACTACGATTTGCATACGTCGTTGAGGTTAAAAGCTGAATTTCATGATAACGACGAACACTTAAAGGAATGGAATGCGTATATTCTTAAAATAGCTGAGTTGTTATCACCCCAATTAAGAAAGAATTTAGTTTTAGAAGTAAAAGAAAATAACATCCATATTCGTTTTAAAAGGGCAGTCTTTAAAGCTTTAAAAGCATGAACGTTAGTATTAAAAAATTAGGAATCGATAACATAGAATTTAATAAACTCTTTCTACTAATCCTTCATTCTTTTTTTTCCGCCATTTTTGTTTCCATCTTTTTTTCGGTGGCCAATGCCGAGTTCGTTAATAATTTTGGAAGTGATTTTTTACCGGTTGGTTATCTACTCTCCGGCATCGTAGGTTATATTACTGTACAAGGGTATAGCCGTTTATTAAAAAAGAGCGGCTACAGCGCTTTTGTTGGCGGAATCATTTTTCTATTATCGGCTACCTTACTTTTTAGATGCGCGCTCTATTTCACAAACCCTGAAGGAACAAAATGGCTAAGTTTTGTTATGTTTTTATTCGCCATGCCTTTTCTCGCCATTTCAGGGCTGGAGCAATCGGGTTTATTGTTAAAAATGTATGACATTCGCGAAGGAAAAAAATATGCGGGAATTGTCAGCTCCGGCGGAACTGCGTCATCTATTGTTGGTTATTTATCCATTCCATTATTAATTCCTTTTCTAAAGTCCCGCTACGATCTTTTTTATATCGCCATTTTCGGAATCTCAGTAGCACTTTATGTTCTTATCAAAATTCATAAAGTGCTTAATTTTGACGAACAAAAAGGTAATGAAAAAACGGCAGTTGTAAAAAGTGACATCAGCCTTATGGGTTTATTAAGACAAAGGTATATACGCTACATCGCCATTTGCGGCGGCATTTCCATGATGGCTTTTTATTTTATTGATTATAGTTTTTTAATTAATGCAAAAGCACAGGCAAGTTCGCCTGAAAACCTTACGGCTGTCATTGCAGTTTTTTTTGCGTTTATAAAATCTGCTGAATTAATTTTATCCCTTCTTTCCGGTAGAATATTTAGAAGCTTCGGACTTAAATTAGGAATTATTGTATTGCCTGCCATTTGCGTAGTTATAACCATCTGCGCAATAGTAGTTCACACTATTTCAGAAGCTGGCGCATTTATTTTTATCATATTTTCGCTCAAATTTTTTGAACGTATTATCAGCAAAGCCATTGAAGAACCTACCTACAAAAATTTATACCAACTTTTAAATGCCAGCGATAGGCTTGCCATTCAGGCCAAAATAGATGGCGGCACAAAACAGATATTTATCATTTTAGGTGGTGTCATTCTTCTCTTATATAGCCGCTTCATGCCTTCTACGCATTTAAAAATAGGCCTGCTTTATATTAGTGTTCCTATATTTTTAATGTGGTTGTATTCGGCGAAACAACTTGTAAACACCTTTAAGGAAAAATTGCGCGACATCTTAAATCCGCAAAATTTGGGGAAAGCCGAAGATTCGGAAACACCATTCGATAAACTTCGCTCCGCTTTTTCAACTACCCAACAAGATAGTTCAAAAAATATTCTTTTAAATTTATTGAGCTACAAAATGAATTTGCCTGGCGATCAAAAACAGGCAAGTACGAAGCCAAAGAAACCTGACAGTAGTAATTCTTACATGCCCGCCCCATTTTTAAAACACCTCCTTCCAATGCCTAATCATTCCAATTTAGAGTTGCAGTTACACAAACCTCTCCTTGTCATGCCACCTAAGGAATCAATAACGGAAATTACAGAAACAAAAAGTTTTGATTACCTCGATGAAAAAGAACTACTTCACCTTGCTTTGTCTCCCAATCAACCCAATGAAAGTACCATAAAAGCGCTGGGCAAAAAGCTCGATGATTTAAAACAGGATCACGAAAAAAAATTAGTGCTAACTATTCTTGAAAAATCCACCAATCCACTTTCAACGGAAATCTTATTAAACCATTTGGATTACCCCGATTATTATACACGAAAGCAGATATTTATAGCGCTGGAAAACAAAAATTTCAAATACAGTCAAAAAGGAGATATTTTTTATAGAACTGCGCTCGAATCCACTCTCTCCGATCTCACATACATCATCTCTGCTTTAAGCGGCATTCCGAATACGCAAGAGTTTTCTGATCTGATGAACGCTTTGTTAGTAGAGGAGAGCATTCTTAAAAACAGGCTACTTTCTATTTTAACCTGGAAATACGACAAAGCCTCTATAAAAGTGATCAGAGAAAATATATTTTCCGGAAGTTCAGAGTATAAAAACACGAACAACATTCTGGCCTTAGAATTAATCGATAATCTGGTGGAAAGTGAAATAAAATCCAGAATCATGACGGTATTCGAAAGCGGCGCTTATCTCTGGCGACTCTCAGCATTAAATACATGGTATAATTTCACGCCATTAAATTTAAAAGAAACATTAGAAACTATACTCTTTTACGATTACACCAAAATGGGAATATGGACCAAAGCCTGCGCTTTAAGAGTGATGCTCCGAGATAAAAATAAAGAGTATAAGCATATCATTTCCAGCTTCATTTACCACCCGGATGCACTGCTGCGATCACTTGCACGCGAATACAGCGAAATGATGGATGGTAATAGGATATATCCTTTGGTGCCAAAGGAAGACGAGTTTTCACAAAGCAATGCTAAAAACAAACTCAGTAATTTAAAGGGAACAGAATTATATCATTGTCTCAAAACACTGAAAGCAAATGTATTTTTCAGGAACACCTCATTCGACGATCTTATTAAATTTTCGTTTTCAATAGAATTGAAAAATTACGCTGGTACCCTAGAACTTGCCGGGATAGGAAATCCAAAGAATAAACCCTTTTTGATTTTAAGCGGAAATGTAATTCTTGAATTTAAAAGGAACTGTCCGATAGCAGTATTCACAAAACATTGCATCGTTCCTGCCATGTTTAACGAAAATGATTTATCTAAAGTACTCGTGAGTGCACAAACTTCGTTGTATGAATTTTCACCGATGCATCTCGCGAATCTTATGCTCACATCCAATTCAATGATGAATGAACTAATTAGCGCCGAAAGTTAAAAATAATCTTAATTTAAATACGTCTACCCACCCGTAAGGGCATCTTCCAAATAATTTCCTTTTCTTTTTTTGCACTGCCCCAGGCAGCAAGTAATTCCGTATAAATTAATTCCACAGGATCTTTGTTTTTATCTTTTATGTAAAACTGTACCGCCGACCAAGTATACATGTGTTCAATAAACTTATTAAGACTCATCCTTTTTTTAATTACAAAATCGGGTGTTTTAATTTCTTCAAAAGGGAACGGAATTGTTTTATACTCGTCATGAATGAATTTTATTTGAGGTTTCCAAAAACTGCTCAAGGCTCCTTCTGTAAATACTTTCAAAATGAGATCAATCTCAACGGATATAGCTGGTAAAAAATAAGCCCAGGCAGCTATGATGCCGCCTTTTTTTAAGACACGTTTTACTTCCGGATAAAATAATTCAAAATTAAACCAATGCAATGCAACCCCCACGGTTACAATGTCCACCGACCCATCAGTTAGTGACGACCTCTCGGCAGGTTCAACCAAATAAGTAATTCTAGGCTCAGGAGTGCAATGTTCAATTTGCTGGACACTTGGATCTGTGGCAACTATTTTCTTGTAATTCTCTTTCAGGCCAATGGCTGCTTGTCCATTACCCGTTCCGCAATCCCAGGCAAGTTCATGTTCAGTAGTTAAAGAGGATAAATAACTAAACAATTCTGGAGGATAGCGCAAACGACCGTTGGCATAAGTTTTTGAAAATTGAGAAAAGTGATCTTTAAAATTTGTCATGAATGTTATTTAAAAAATGGTGGCACCGGGCTCCAAAAAATGCATTTTTAGAGATTTGAATAAAAATTTGCAGAACCCGTTAAACGATTTTTCACACTGTGTATTTCAAAAATACACTATTAATTTCACTATGAAAAAAAAAGTACATCGTCGCTGGTCAAATTAAATTCCGCCACAACTCAGAAGCAAATTGGGATGCTTTAAACAACATCCATCAAATTAAATTGAAAGGACTTGCTATTTAGGGCGTCTAATCCCCCAAAAAGCTAAATAAAACGTAATAAGATCAATTTATTTGGGTATTCATGAGTAATTGATTAATTTTATTGTTAACGATGATTTTTTTTAAACAATTTCAAACCTATAATTATGAAAAACAAAACTAAAAGTATTTTATTGTCTTTTTTTCTAGTCAATATATTTGCTTTTTTTGTAGGGTCTGCGCAAACACTCCCCTCATATGTGCCAACAAGCAGTTTAGTGGCTTGGTATCCATTTAGCGGAAGCGCCAATGATATAAGTGGCAATGGTTATAATGGCGCGGTAAATGGATGTACCCTTACAACAAATCGTTTTGGCGATAATAATTCAGCCTACAATTTTGATGGTCTAAATAATTCTATTGTAAGTTCCGGATTTTCTACTGTAAATCCTACTGCGATTGGCGTTTCTCTTTGGTTTAATTTTACGCAACTAGGGCCGTCAGAAAATTACATCATAAATAAATCGTTAGATCTTAATCCTGGGCCACTTAATAGGAATTGGGCACTTAGAATAAATGGGACCGGGGGAACAATATGTCTAGAATTAAGGAGTAATAACACGTATTATGCTTACAACTCAACGTTAACTGTTTCTCCTGGATGGAACCATATTGTATTCAACTATGATAACACTACTGCAACAGTTAAGTGCAATACGACTACATATATTTCAGCGCCAATTACCGGTAGCTTAACGTCATCAAGTTATCCATTGTCAATCGGTTATTTCCCGAATGCTTCAATCCCGCCATTTGGTTATTTTTGGAATGGAAAGATAGATGATATTGGTATTTGGAGTCGCGCACTTACCGATTGTGAAATACAAAATCTTTATTACGCCCCTTCTTTTACTGCGGTTGCAACTTCGCAAACTATTTGCGCTGGTCAAACAATTACGCTTACTGCCGCAGGGGCCCCAAATTATACTTGGAGTACTGGCGCCCTAGGCGCAAGCGTTGCTGTAAGCCCCGCAACGTCTGTCGTTTATACCGTATCATCTACGTATACCCCTGGATGTATAGATTCGAGAACAATTGACATAACAGTGAATACTTTACCAATTGTTACCATAACAGGAACAAACGCACTTTGTGCTGGCGCTTCAGTTAACCTTATAGCGGGTGGAGCAAACACTTATACTTGGAGTAATGCTTCCAACGCTAATAACATTACAGTTTCTCCGGCAGTAAATACGACATACGGTTTAACAGGAACCAGCGCTCTTGGATGTTTAAGTAGTAATACAGCTGCTTTAGCCATAACCGTTAACACACTGCCTAACATTGTGGTAAACTCAGGGGTAATTTGTACAGGACAATCTTTCACAATGTCACCAAGTGGCGCATCCACCTATACCTATTCCTCAGGAACCAATGTGGTGAGTCCATTAGTAAATGCTTCTTATGCTGTAACCGGAACGAGTGCCTTGGGTTGTATAGCGACGAGCCCTGCATTATGTATAGTAGCCGTTAACACAACGCCAACCATTACGGTAAACTCCGGGGTTATTTGTACAGGGCAATCCTTCACCATGCTTCCGGGTGGTGCAAGCACCTATACCTATTCATCAGGAACCAATGTGGTGAGTCCATTAACAAATACAAGTTATTCGGTAAGAGGCACGAGTGCCTTGGGTTGTGTAGCAACGAATACCGCCGTAAGTGCCGTAACCGTTAACACAACACCAACCATTACAGTAAACTCCGGGGTCATTTGTACAGGCCAATCTTTCACCATGCTTCCGGGTGGTGCAAACACCTATACCTATTCATCAGGAACCAATGTGGTGAGTCCATTAACAAATACAAGTTATTCGGTAACCGGCACGAGTGCCTTAGGATGTGTGGCAACG